>JAURVT010000018.1 GCA_030655315.1 Nocardioidaceae bacterium
TTCTCGACGGTAAAGCTTTGAGCATTTGTATTCTGGAGACGGTAGAGTGTGTTCCAGTCGCTTGCGCCGGTGGCTCCGTCGATATCCCATTGCAGCAGCGTGTCGGAGCCGTCCTGCACCAGTTGCAGGAAGCCCGCACCGAACGGGTTGGCACTGCCGTCCCATCCTGTCGTCGAGATCACACTGAGCACGGTGGCGAGATCGATACGGTCGCCGCCTGTACCCGTGGTGAAATCCGTGACGGTCGTTGTCGCGGCCCCCGATGTCGGAGAGGTGATCGCCAGCGTATCGACACCCGCGCCCGCCGTGATCGTGGTGGTGGACAATCGGTTGGCTGATATTATCGTATCATTGCCGTCGCCCGCATCGATGTTGACATGGACATCGTTGTGATTGCCAAAGAAATTGATCGTATCGTTGCCGGTTCCTCCGGTCACGATCAGGTCGATCGTTCCCGGTCCGGTGAGGCGGTAGTTCTGAGCAGTAATATTGAAAACGTCATCTCCGGCATCTCCCGCCAGGGTCACCTTCACCGCATTCTCATAAATATTCTGAATGTAGATCGGTGTGTAGATTGATCCAAAATTGTCACCGCCATCACCACCGGAAAGGAAAACAGCAACATTGCCGGAGGCCGAACCATCCGTGCGATCAAAGATCGCGTCGTTGCCGCCTCCGCCGCTGATCTCGTCGTTGCCCGCTCCGCCATCGAGATAATCGTTACCACTGCCGCCGATCAGAATGTCATCGCCGGCATCACCGTAAACCGCACTGCCAACCTCACCCGCCGTCAGTCTGTCGTTACCATTACCGCCCAAAAGGGTCCCGCCGGCGCTGCCCGCCGTCAGCTGGTCGTCGCCATCCTCGCCGTGCAGGTAGTCATAGGACGTATCGTCGCCACCCAAAAGGACATCCGCTCCAGACCCACCATAGATCGTGTCGGAACCGGCCCCGCCGTCGATCACATCCGCACCAGCATCGCCGTAGATCACGTCGTCGCC
>JAURVT010000019.1 GCA_030655315.1 Nocardioidaceae bacterium
AGGTCGACCTGACCTCGATCGCCTCGGCCACCGCCGAGCGCTTCGACACCATGACGCCCACCCAGTCCGTCTCCGGACGGACCCGCACCTACGGCCGCCAGCAGGTCGTCGAGATCCGCGCCCGCCTCGACCCCCGCGCCGACGGCGACAGCATCGCCGCCGCCGCCCGCGCCTGCACCGACGACGTCCAGACCGCACTGCCCGACGGCGACGCCACCTGCCGCGTCATCCTCGACGGCCCCTCGCGCTCGACGCTGGTCCGCAAGGCCACCGGCTCGACCGCACGCGTCCACTGACGCACCCCACCGACGCCGTCCCATCGGGGGACGGGGCATCACGAAGGGAGTCCCTCATGGGTCTCGGAGACAAGATCAAGAACACCGCCGAGGACCTCGCCGGCAAGGCCAAGGAGGCCGTCGGCGACGTCACCAACAACGACGAGCTCAAGGCCGAGGGCAAGGCCGACCAGGCCAAGTCCAGCACCAAGCAGGCCGGCGAGAACGTCAAGGACGCCTTCAAGAAGTAGTCCTCCCCCGATGCCCCGCCGTCCCGTCCAGGGCGGCGGGGCATCGTCGCGTCCGGAGCCCCTCAGACCCCGAGCGCGAGGGTGACGAGGACCTGCAGCGTGGAGGTCACCCAGCCGACATCGCCGCTGAGGTCGTCGGCGTAGACCTCGACGAGCCAGCCGACGCCGTCGCGGTCCTGGCCACCGGCACCGACGACGGCCGTGAACGGGGTGGTGGCGAGGACGCGGCGCTCGCTGGGGTCGCCCTCGATGATCGTGGCGTAGAAGGGGTAGCCGTCGAGGGCCGAGCGGGTGGCCGGGAAGCCCTCGAGGTCGTAGGAGTCGAGCGGCAGGGTCGGACCGTCGGAGCGGCGCAGCGGGTTGAAGCCGTAGCCGACGTCGCGCAGTCGCCCGTCGCCGTCGGCGCGGCCGATCACCCAGGTCGCGGACTCGGTCACCGCGCAGACCGCCTCGGCGACGAGACGCAGGCGGACGTCTGGCGCGGCCGCCGAGGTCACGAGCAGCGCGTGGGTCAGCTCGGCCAGCGAGTCGTAGACGTGCTCGCTCCAGTGCTCGGCGGCACGCTCGGCCGACGGTGCGCGGCGGGACTGCTTGTGGCGGTACAGGTCGGCGTCGGCGCTGCGCAGGAGCGCCCGGCGCACCTGGTCGCCGGCCAGCAGCGCGGGCACCTCGACGCCGCGGACGGCGGACCCGGTGGAGATGTCGAACGAGGGCACGGCGGTGCGGGCGGCGGCCCGGACGGCGTCGACCACCTCGGCCACGTCGAGCCCGCGCGCGGTGCGGGCGACGAGCGCGAACTCGTCACCGCCGAGCCGCGCGGCGACGCCGCCGTCCAGGCGTGCGGCGACCTGCGTGAGCGCGTCGGCGACGAGGGTGAGCAGCTGGTCGCCGCCGTCGTGCCCGATCGAGTCGTTCACCTGCTTGAAGTGGTCGACGTCCAGCAGCACCAGCGCGACCCCTGGCAGGTCCGGGTCGTGGATGTAGCGGTCGAGGACGTCCTCGGCCGCCCGGCGGTTGGCGATGCCGGTGAGGGGGTCGGTGAACGCCAGGTGGTGGAGCGCCGCGAGCTGCTCGAGGCGGGTGAGGCCGTGCGCGAGCAACGACGTGACGAGGTCGCACTGCGTGACCAGCATCGGGTCGGGCTCGTCCGACGCGCACCCCACCACCAGCGCGCCCCACACGGCCGGGCCGACCCGCAGCGGCGACGTGTAGGTGCTCCGCCCGCCGACGCCCTGGATCATCGCCCGCTCGGGCTCGGTGAGGGCGGGGTCGGCGAGGCTCATCGTGCCGCCCTGGCCCGAGAACGCGACGCGCGCGGCGTGCGGGTAGTCCGCGAGGGGGAAGCCGACGGGGTCTGCGGTCGCCGTGCCCTCGGGGTGCTCGCCGTCGCAGCGCGCGACGCCGAACGTCGCCCCCCGCTGCCAGTCGATCCGGGCGAGGTGGGCCTCCACCACGCCCGGGACGGTCATCGCGGCGCGCGCGGCCACCAGGAACAGGTCGTCCAGGTCGTCGCCGTGGCGGACGAGGTCGCCGAGGTCGGACAGGCCGCGCCAGAGCGCGTCGTCGACCGTCGAGGACGGGACCATTCCTGACACCTCCACCAGTCCGTGTCCTCCCGCGCCGAGCATGGCTGCTGTCGTGCAGCGGCTGCCAGAATCCCACAGGGGCCGCGTCGGTGTCACCGACTCCGGACCAGCCGGGGGCGCTGTCGGTGGCCGAGTGCGGGTCCGGGTGCTGCAATGGGCGGGTGAACGACCTCGACCCGACCACCCAGCAGGGCCAGGTCGGCCTGCTCGTCGACGGCCGCTACCGGCTCGCCGAGCGCCTCGGACGCGGCGGCATGGCCGACGTGCACCGGGCCCATGACGAGGTGCTCGGCCGCGACGTCGCGGTCAAGCTCGTGCGGGGCGCGCCCGACGAGGACGTCTCGGAGGCGTCGCGGCGCCAGGTCGAGGAGGCCCGCATCGCCGCCCGCGTCGCGCACCCGGGCCTGGTGACGATCTTCGACAGCGGCACCCACGACGGCGACCCCTACCTGGTGATGCAGCTGCTCGAGGGCGTCACCCTCGACCGCCTGCTCGTCGATGGCCCCCTGCCGGGCGACGCCGTCCGCCGCCTCGCCGCCGGGCTCGCCCCGGCCCTCGCCGTGGTGCACGCCGCCGGCATCGTGCACCGCGACCTCAAGCCCGCCAACGTGATGGTGGACGGCGGCCGCGACCACCCCGTCCCGACGCTCACCGACTTCGGCATCTCGCGCCTGCTCGACGCCGTCGGCCACACCCTCCCCGGCACGGTGGTCGGCACCGCGCGCTACCTGAGTCCCGAGCAGGTGCGCGGGGGCGAGGCGCAGCCCGCGAGCGACGTCTACGCGCTCGGGCTCGTGCTGCTGGAGTGCCTCACCGGGCAGCACCCGTTCCCGGGCACGCAGGAGGAGACGCTCGTCGCCCGCGTGCACCGCGGACCGATCGTGCCCACCAGCCTCGGGCCGCGGTGGACACGACTGGTCTCCGCGACCACCCAGGACGACCCCGACCGACGCCCCACCGCCGCCGAGGTGGCCCACGAGCTCGACGGCTGGGACGACGGCCGGCGTCCGGCGGTCACGAGCCGTCACACCGAGGCGGAGGCCACCGGACCGACCCCGGTGGTCGTGACGTCGTCGCCGCTGCCGCACCCCGACCTGCCCCCGCCGCGCCGCGGACGACGACGCGCCGGGCTGCTGGCCGTCGCCGCCGTGGGCGTGGCCGCGGTGGCCGGTGGCACCTGGCTGGCGGTCGTCCCCTCCGTGCCGGGCGACGGTGGGCCCGCCGCCGTCCGCGAGACCACCGCCCCCGAGGCGGTGACCGGCCCGGGCGCCGCGACGATCGGCAGCGGGTCGGCCTCCGCGTCCCCCACCCCGCGTCTGGTCTCCAGCACCCCGCGTCCGTCCACCGCGAGCACCGACGAGGCCTCCGCACCGGCGGGCGACGCCGACGACGCACCGGTCGACGCACCGTCGGCGGCACCGTCGGTGGGCGTCCCCGCGGCAGCCCCCTCGGCGCCCGGCCGGCAGGAGCAGGAGGCCCGGGACGAGCAGAAGGCCCGCGACCGGGCCGACCGGGAGGCGGAGAAGGCCGAGCAGCGGGCCGAGAAGGACCGGCAGAAGGCGGAGCGGGACCGGGAGAAGATCGAGAAGGACGCCGGCCCCGGGCCGGGAGCCCCGTGACCTCCGCGCGCCGGGTCGTCCCGCACGGTTCGTGGCCCTCGCCGGTGTCGGCCCGCGACGTCTACGCCGTCAGCACGCTGCGGCGGACGCCCCGGGTCGACGGCGACACCCTCTACTGGACCGAGTCGCGACCGGGCGACGCCGGACGCACCACGCTGGTGCGACTGGGTCCCGACGGCGTCCCGCAGGACGTCACCCCGCCCGGCCACGACGTCCGCACCCGGCTGCACGAGTACGGCGGCGGCGACGTCGGCGTCCGCGACGGCGTCGTCCTCTGGTCCGAGCTGACCGCGCAGCGCGTGTGGCGCACCGCCCCCGGCGAGGAGCCGCACCCGATCACCCCGCCCACCGGTGGCGCGGTGCGCTTCGGCTGCTTCCGCCTCGACTCCGGCCGCGGCGTCGCGTTCGCGGTCCGCGAGGACCAGCGCGACCCGGCGGTCGAAGCGGTCACCTCGCTCGTGCGGCTCTCGCTCGACGGACCGAACGACGACCTCGGCGTCCCCGTCGTCGCCGGTCGGGTCCGACCCGTGGGCGCGCCCGACGGCACGGCCGACGTCGGCTCCGCACCGGACTTCGTCGCCGACCCGGCGCTGTCGCCCGACGGCGGGCGCCTGGCCTGGCTGTCGTGGAACCACCCCGACATGGCCTGGGACTCCACCTGGCTGTGGGTCGGCACGCTCGACGCGGCCGGCGACCTGCACGACGTGCGCGCGGTGGCCGGCGGCGACGGCGAGGCCCTGGAGCAGCCGACGTGGCTCGACGCCGACCGGCTGGTCGTCCTCACCGACCGGTCCGGGTGGAGCAACCACGCCGTCCTCGACCTCACCGACGCGGAGCCGACGCTGCGCGACATCCGCCCCGACGAGCACGACCTCGGCCAGCCCCGCTGGACCCAGGACCAGTCGTCCTACGGGCTCCTCCCCGACGGCCGCCTGGTGAGCACCCGGGTGGTGGACGGTGCCCACGAGGTAATCCTGCTCGACCTCGCGACGGGCGACCTCGTCACCGTGCCCACGCCGCTCACCCACGTGATGGACCTGCGCGTCTGGGGCGGGCGGGCCGTGGGCCGCGCGCTGCACGCCGACCGTCCCGCCGACCTCGTGACGATCGACCTCGTCGACGGCACGACCGAGCCGGTGCCGGGCGCGGTCGCCCCGCCGGTCGACCCGGCCTACGCGTCGGAGCCCGAGCCGGTGGACTGGCCGACGCCCGACGGCGCCGAGGCGCACGGCTTCCTCTACCGGCCGCGGCACCCGGACGTCGTCGCGCCGGACGGCGAGCTGCCCCCGCTCGTGGTCACCCTGCACGGCGGGCCCACGGCCGCGTGCCAGCCCGGCTACGCCGCGTCCCGCACGTTCTGGACCTCGCGCGGGTTCGCGGTGCTCGACGTGAACTACGGCGGGTCCACGGGCTACGGGCGCGCGTACCGGCGCCGGCTGCAGGGCACCTGGGGCCTGGTCGACGTGCAGGACGCCGCCGGCGGGGCACGACACCTCGCCGACACCGGCGTGGTGGACGGCGCGCGGCTCGCGATCACCGGAGGCAGCGCCGGCGGCTTCACCACGCTCGCGGCGATGACGGGCACCGACGTCTTCTCCGCCGGCGCGAGCCACTTCGGCGTCAGCGACCTCGGTGCCCTCGCACGCGACACCCACAAGCTGGAGTCGCGCTACCTGTGGGGGCTCGTGGCCCCGTGGCCCGAGGGCGCGGCCGTCTACGAGGAGCGCTCCCCGCTCTCGCAGGTCGACGGCCTCTCGGCGCCGCTCATCCTGCTGCAGGGCACCGAGGACCGGGTGGTGCCGCCCGAGCAGGCGCACCTGATGGCCGATGCGCTGCGCGCCAAGGGCCTCCCCGTCGCGCTGGTGCTGTTCGAGGGCGAGGGCCACGGGTTCCGGGTCCCGGACAACCAGGTCCGCGCACGCGAGTGCGAGCTCTCCTTCTACGCCCAGGTGTGGGGCTTCGAGCCCGCCGACGACCTCGAGCCCGTCGAGGTGGAGAACCTGGTCTGACGCCGACCCACAGGTCCGACCGTCCGGCGCACCGCGTCCGCCATGCGGACACGGCGAGCCCCGCGCGGCACCCGCTGGTTACATCGAGAGACACCCGCCGCCCCACCGAAGGTCCCGCCATGCCCCGCCGTCTCACCAGCCTCGTCGCCCTCCTGCTCGCGACCGTGGTCCTCGCCGCCTGCGGCGGCTCCTCCGACGAGGGCTCGACCGCCGACCAGGTGCAGTCCGACGGCGTGCTGAAGATCGGCACCGAGGGCACCTACTCGCCCTTCACGTTCCACGACGCGACCACCAACGACCTCACGGGCTACGACGTCGACGTCATCAGCGCCGTCGCCGACAAGATGGGCGTCAAGCCCGAGTTCAGCGAGTCGACGTTCGACGCGATCTTCGCCGGCCTCACCTCCGAGCGCTGGGACGTCGTCGCCAACCAGGTGACCCGCACGCCTGAGCGCGAGGGCCTGTACGACCTGTCGAAGACCTACACCGTCTCCGAGGGCGTCATCCTGGTGCGCAAGGGTGACACCTCGATCTCGAGCCTGGCCGACCTCAAGGGCAAGACCACCGCCCAGTCGTCCACCAGCAACTGGGCCCAGGTCGCCAAGGACGCCGGCGCCGACGTCGAGTCGGTCGAGGGGTTCGTCCAGGCCGTCACGCTGGTCAAGCAGGGCCGCGTCGACGCGATCGTCAACGACAACCTCGCGGTGCTCGACTACCTGAAGAACTCCGGTGACACCTCGGTCGAGGTCGCCGCGCAGACCGGCGACACCAGCGACCAGGTCTTCGCGTTCCGCAAGGACTCCGGCCTCGTCGGCCCGGTGAACGACGCGCTCGACGAGCTGCGCGCCGACGGCACGCTCGCGAAGATCTCGGAGAAGTACTTCGGCACCGACGTGTCGAAGTAGTCCGGCCGCGACGTGAACTGGGACACCGCCTGGCCCCTCGTGCAGTCGAGCATCGGCCCGATGCTCGAGGGGCTCGTCAAGGGGACCATCCCCCTGACGCTGATCGCCTTCCCGGTCGGCCTGGCGATCGCCCTCGCGGTCGCCCTGATGCGGCTGTCGTCGATCCCGGGGCTCGCGACGATCGGCCGGTTCTACGTCTCGATCATCCGCGGCACGCCGCTGCTGCTGCAGCTGTTCATCATCTTCTACGGGCTGCCCGAGTTCGGCGTCCGGTTCGAGCCGTTCCCCGCGGCCGCCGTCGCCCTGAGCCTCAACGTCGGCGGGTACGCGGCCGAGATCATCCGCTCGGCGATCATGTCGATCCCCAAGGGCCAGGTGGAGGCCGCGCAGACCATCGGGATGGGCTACGGGCTCACCCTGCGGCGCGTCGTGCTCCCGCAGGCGGCACGCGTCGCCGTCCCGCCGCTGTCCAACACCCTCATCTCGCTCGTCAAGGACACCGCGCTTGCCTCGACGATCATCGTCACCGAGATGCTGCGCGTCGCCCAGGAGCTCGCCGCGCCCACCGGCCAGTACTTCACCCTCTACGGCGTGGCCGCGGTGATCTACTGGGTCATCTGTCTCGCGCTGTCGTTCGTCCAGACCCGGCTCGAGACCCGACTCGACAGGTACGTGGCCCGATGAGCACCTCCCCCACCAGCGGCCCGCTCGTCGCCGTCGACGGCCTGCGCAAGAGCTTCGGGTCCAACGAGGTCCTCCAGGGCATCGACTTCACCGTCGACCCCGGGTCGGTCACCGTGCTGATCGGCGCGTCCGGCTCGGGCAAGACCACGATGCTGCGATCGCTCAACGTCCTCGACCGTCCCGACGCCGGACTCGTGCGGATCGGCGACGTGTCCGTGGACTTCGCCGGCACGGTGCCCAAGAAGGACGTCGTCCGCCTGCGTGCGCAGAGCGGCATGGTGTTCCAGGCGCACAACCTGTTCCCGCACCGCACGGTGCTGCAGAACGTCACCGAGGGGCCGCTGCTGGTGCAGGGTCGGCCCCGCGACGAGGTGGAGGACGAGGCGCTGCGGCTGCTCGTCCAGGTGGGGCTCGGCGAGAAGGCGCAGCAGCACCCGTACCAGCTCTCCGGCGGCCAGCAGCAGCGCGTCGGCATCGCCCGGGCGCTCGCGCTGAAGCCGCAGCTGATGCTGTTCGACGAGCCGACCTCCGCGCTCGACCCCGAGCTCGTCGGCGAGGTGCTCGAGGTGATGAAGGACCTCGCCTCGCAGGGCTGGACCATGGTCGTGGTGACCCACGAGATCCGGTTCGCACAGCAGGTGGCCGACCAGGTGCTGTTCCTCGACGGCGGCGTCGTGGGGGAGCGCGGTGCGCCCGGTGAGGTGCTCGTCGACCCGCAGAGCCCGCGGCTGCAGCAGTTCCTGCGCCGCATCCTGGACCCGCTCTGACGCGGTGCCGTCGACGGGTCTCGGCTCGACGCGTCGGGGAGGGCCTCCGGGCGACTAGGGTGGTACGCGGCCGGTCCGACCAGGGTCGATCGCCGACGTCAGGAGTCCCGTCATGACCAACGTCCTGCGGGGCTCGGTGGACCAGGCCCCGACCGCCTCCACCACGCGGTCCGGCGCGCCGATCGCCGACGTGATGGTCCGCGTGGGCGCCCAGGCCGAGATCGGCACCGGACGCTGGAGCGCCCTCGAGCCCGCCGTCTGCCACGTCCGCGCCTTCGGCGACCTCGCCGAGACGCTGGTGCGCGCGCTCGTGGTCGGTGCCGAGGTGGTCGTCATCGGGTCGATCGTCCCGGGCGCCTGGGACCCCGAGCCCGACGAGCTCGAGACGGTCCCGCGCCGGGTCGTCGCCGACGCGGTCACCTACCCGCTCCCCGACCCCGCCTGAGCGTCCGCCCTCAGGCCCCGCAGCAGCGCGACGGGCCGGGCTCAGGCCTGGAGGTCCGGCGACGCGGGCACGGTGCGCGACTCGCGGTGCAGCTGCTCCATCTGCTGGTCGAGCCGCTCGGTCGCGGCCGCGACGCCGGTGAGCTCCTCGCGCAGCCGCAGGGGGATCTCCCGGCGGTACTTGTAGTGGATCTTGTGCTCCAGGCTCGCCCAGAAGTCCATCGCCACGGTGCGGATCTGCACCTCGACACGCACCACCTCGGTGCTCTCGGACAGGAACACCGGGATGTCCACGATCAGGTGCAGGCTCTTGTAGCCGCTCGGCTTGGGGTTCGCGATGTAGTCCTTGACCTGCACGACCGTGACGTCCGGCTGTCGCTCGAGCATGTGCAGCACCGTGTAGGCGTCGCTGACGAAGCTGCACACGATGCGGATGCCCGCGATGTCCCAGACCTTGGCGCGGACGTCGTCGAAGCTGGGCGCGCAGCCCAGGCGGCGGGCCTTCTCGGCGATGCTCTCGGGCCGCTTGAGCCGGTGGTTGACGTGCTCGATCGGGCTGTCCGCGCCGGTGTGCTCGAGCTCCTGCTGCAGGATGCTGATCTTGGTGAGCATCTCCTCGAGCCCGAAGCGGTAGAGCATCAGGAACCCGCTGACGCCGTCGCTGATCTCGAAGAAGTCGCGGGCCAGGTCGGGGTGCACCGGGAGGGGCAGCTCGGTGTCCGCAGGTTCGTCCACGCGGTGGACGCTACCGGGCCGCGGCGCCGCGCGACTGCATCACGCCGGCGGCGGTGCCCAGCACGGTGAACAGGGCCGTCGTCGCGAGCACCACGAGCAGCGGTGCGGTCCAGGCGTCGGTGGCGTCGTGGACGGCCCCGACGACGGTCGGCGCGAGCGCGGCCACCACGTACCCGACGCCCTGGACGAACGCCGACAGCCGGGCGCTCTCGCGGTCGGTGCGCGAGACCTGGACGACGATCGTGAAGATCGCCGCGAAGCCGCCGCCCTGGGCCACCCCGCCGAGCACGCTGCCGAGCAGGTAGGCCTCGGGCGCCACGAGGAGCTGCACCGGGAACGCGAGCCAGAGCACGCCGACCGTCGCGACGGCGCCCCACGGCGGGAGCCGCAGGGCCAGCAGCGGGACGCCGAACGCCCCGATGATCGCGCAGACCTGGAAGACCGACGACGCCGCGCCCGCCGCACCCGACCCGAGCCCGATCTCGTCCGCGAGCAGTGCCGGCAGCCACGCCGTGAGCGCGTAGTAGGAGGCCGCCTGGCCGGCGAACGCCAGGGCGAGGAGCCAGGCGAGCGGACGCTGCCAGATCGGCGCCCCCTCCGCGGTGGGTGGCGCTCCCGTCGCACCGGGCGACGGGAGCGGCCAACGGACGCGGTGGCTCCGGAACGCCCACCACGCCACGATGCTGACCGCGGCGACCAGGCTCCAGACGCCGAGAGCGAACCGCCAGCCCGTGGCGTCGGCCAACGGGACGGTCGCCAGCGTCGCGATCATCGAGCCGAGGTTCATCGCGGCGACGTGGACGCCGGTGACCACCCCCACCCGCGACGGCGGCGTCTCGCGCCGGATCAGCACCGGCACGACGATGTTGCCGACGGTGATGCCCAGTCCGATGACGGCCGTGCCGACGAGCGCGAGCGCGTAGCCGCCGCCGCTGCGCATCAGCGCGCCGACGAGCACGGCGCCCAGGCAGATGACCACCGCGCGCTCGGCCCCCGCGCGTCGGACGGCCAGCAGCGCGACCGGCGCGAGCAGGCCGAAGCACAGGACCGGCAGCGTCGTCAGCAGCCCCATGCCGGCTCCGCCGACGCCCAGGTCGTCGCGCAGCTCGTCGACCAGCGGCGCGACCGCGACGAACGGCGACCGCAGGTTCAGCGCGACGAGGACCAGGACGGCGACGAACGCCCAGGGCAGCGGCCCTGCAACCGTTCCACGGGGGCTGCTCACCGCCCCACGCTAGAGCGCGCCAGGTCTCAGCGCGGAGCCGCCCCGAAGGCGGCGGCGAGGTCGGCGCCGATCTGCTCCAGGTGGTCGAGCGGGCGACGCATCGCCTCGTCGAGCGAGCCGGCGGAGTCGAGCACCGAGCGGGCCGCCCAGAACGGCCCCGTGGCGGCGTCGACGCTGCCCGCGACCAGGGCCACCGGCACCCCGGCGGCCTCGGCCAGGCCCCGCACGTGCCACGGCACCTTGCCCGCGGCGGACTGCGCGTCGTAGCGGCCCTCGCCGGTGACGACGAGGTCGGCCGCGGCGATCCGCTCGGCGAGGCCGCTCAACGAGGCGACGCGGTCGGCGCCGAGGACGAGGGACGCGCCCCACGCCAGCAGCCCGAAGCCCGACCCTCCCGCGGCACCCGCGCCCGGTCGGTCCTCCAGGCCGGGCTCGCGCCGCTCGCCGGCGACGACCGCCGCGAGCCGCGCCATCGCGGCCTCGAGCACCTCGAGGTCGTCCGGCGTCGCGCCCTTCTGCGGCCCGAAGACGTGGGCGGCGCCGAGGGGGCCGAGCAGCGGGCTGTCGACGTCGGTGAGCACCTCGACCCCGTCCGGCGGGAGCGCCCGCAGCCCGTCCAGGTGCAGGGCGGCGAGGTCGGCCAGACCCGCTCCCCCGTCGCCGGCCGGACCGCCCGCGGCGTCGACCGGGCGGGCACCGAGCTCGCGGAGCGCGCCGACGCCGCCGTCGGTGGAGCAGCTGCCGCCGAGGGCCAGCAGGAGCCGCGGGACGCCGTGGTCGAGCGCGGCGGCGATGGCCTGCCCGAAGCCGCGGGTGTGTGCCGTCAGCGGTGCGGGCTCGGCCAGCAGGGCGATCCCGCTGCAGGCGGCGAGCTCGACCAGGGCGGAGCCGTCGGGCAGCAGCAGCCAGTGCGTGTCGACGTCGTCACCGCCCGGGCCGGTCACGCGGACGGGCACCGGCGTCGCACCGGGCACCGCCGCGGCGACCGCGTCGACCGTGCCCTCCCCGCCGTCGGCCATCGGCGCGACGACCAGCTCGTCGTCCGGCCGCACCGAGCGCCATCCGCGGGCGAGGGCCTCGGCGACCTGGACCGACGTCGCCGACCCCTTGAACGAGTCGGGCGCGAGGACGACCCTCGTCGGCCTCAACGGCGCGGCTTGGCGGGCGTGCGCCAGACCAGCACCGGGCAGTCCGCGTGGTTGAGCACGCGGTGGGCGACCGACCCCATGAG
Source organism: Nocardioidaceae bacterium (assembly GCA_030655315.1). Classification (GTDB taxonomy): domain Bacteria; phylum Actinomycetota; class Actinomycetes; order Propionibacteriales; family Nocardioidaceae; genus JAURVT01. The sequence goes on from JAURVT010000019.1 coordinate 11,732, forward strand.
CACGGCCTCGGTGCGCGAGCTGCGGCTGGCCACCACGATCAGCCCGGCCTGCTCGCGCACGGCCGCCTTGACGATCTCGCCGGACGGCGAGCCGCCCACGACGCTCGTGGCGACCTCGGGGGCCCAGCGACGCAGCTCCACGGCGACGTGCTCGGTGGCCCGCTCGGCGGTCCTGCGGAACGACATCTCCTCGATCGGCTCGCGGCCCTTCTCCGCGTCGGACGCGAACGGCACGGCGGCGAGAGGGCTGACGACCGCGAGGACGGTCACCTTGGTGACCTTGGCCGGGTCGACGACCGACTCGAGGAAGCGTGCGGCCTCCAGGGACTGCTCGGAGCCGTCGGTGGCGATCAGGACGTGCATGGTGTCTCCTCGGCTCAGGCGTGGACGGCGGGGTCGTCGACGGGCGGCGGGTCGCCGTCGGTGAAGCGGTCGTTGACGAAGTACAGGACGACGCCGACGGCCAGCATGCCGGCGCACCAGACCAGGGCGCCCGGGTCGTCGACGGCGGTGTAGACGAGCAGGCCGGCGTTGCCGACCACGCCGATCCACAGCAGGACCGTGGGGGCCGTGTAGTGCTCGTGTTCGACGGAGGCCGCGCGCAGCTTGAGCGCCGACGCGCACACCATCCCGTAGACCGCGATCAGGAACACGACCGTGACGGTCGCGAGGCGGTCGACGTCCGCGCTCAGGAGCAGCAGCACGACCAGGCTCGCGGTGAAGACGATCGCGACCCAGGGCGTGCGCCGCCCCGGGTGCACCCGCGCGAAGACCCGCGGCATGACGCCCTGGCGCGCCATCCCGTACATGATCCGCGACTGCGCGACGAGCGAGACGAGCGCGGTGTTGGTGACCGCGACGAGGGCGATCGCCGAGAACACCTGGTCGGGCACCGGGATCGGGCCGTTCTGGACGACGGTCAGCAGGCTGCCGGCCGCGCCGCCGTCGGCCGCGAGCTCGTCGATCGGCGCCACCATGGCCGCGATCAGGGCGATCACCACGTAGAGGACGCCGGCCAGCGCCATGCCGCCGATCAGGGCCTTGGGGAACACCTGGCTCGGGTTCTTGGTCTCCTCGGCGACGTTGGCCGCGTTCTCGAACCCCGTCATCGCGAAGAACGCGAGCACGGCGCCGCTGAGGACGCCGAGGACCGGGTTGCCCTCGAACTGCAGGATCGGCGCGAAGTCGGCGTCGCCGTTGACGATCACGACCACCCCGACGAGCAGCACCAGGCCGAGGCCGATGGTCTCGATGACCGTCATCACCATGTTGGCCCAGACCGACTCCGAGATGCCGCGGAAGTTCACCAGCGACAGCACGACGATGAACGCCACCGCGACCACCGAGGTCGGGACGCCCGACACGAACTGCTCGAAGTAGCTGCCGCCGAACACCCGCGCGAGCGTGCCGGCCGCGGCGATCGTCGCGGCCAGCAGGCAGAAGGTGGTGATGAACGTGGTCGGACGGTGGTCGAAGGCCTTGTGCACGTAGAGCGACGCGCCCGCGGCCTGCGGGTACTTGGTGATCAGCTCGGCGTAGGCGAAGCCGGTCATCAGCGCGATCATCACGCCGACGACGAACGACAGCCAGAACGCCCCGCCGACGGTGAAGGCCATCACGCCGATCAGCGCGTAGATGCCCGAGCCGAGCACGTCGCCCAGCACGTAGAAGAACAGCAGGCGCCCGGTGATGGGCCGCGCCAGCTCCTCGGTCTGCCCGGAGCCGGGCGATTCTCCAGTCATGGTGCGGTCGCTCATCGTGGCGGCCTCCTCGTGCTGTGAGGCTCGCCATCCTGTCAGTACCCCCACCCCGGGCGCGACCGTTGCAACTGCCTACCACTTTCCCCCTGTCGGATTCCCAGGTAGGCACGGTCTTCCGACAGGAACCCGGAGAACTCTCCGGGTTTCCGTCGGATCACCAGGTGGGGTGGGGCGGGAGTGACGGGCGGGACGACGCGCCGCCGTCCCGTCCCAGCCGCCCCGTCAGCCCCGCCGGCACCACCTCACCCGGAGGACCGACGGATACCCGGAGAGTTCTCCGTGCCCGCGTCGGAAGACCGTGCCTACCTGGGAAACCGACGGACCCGTCAGCCGGCGACGATGACGTGGAGGGTGCGGGGGCCGTGGACGCCCTCGACGCGGTCGAGCTCGATGTCGCTGGTGGCGGACGGGCCGCTGATCCAGGTCTGGGGGCGGGACGGATCGAGCACGGCGACGGCGTCGGGGACGTCGGCCACGACCTGGTCGGCGCGCACGACGCAGACGTGGAGGTCGGGGACGAGGGTCGCGGCGCGGCGCCCCTCCCCCGGCCCGTGCGACAGCACGATCGTGCCGGTGACGGCGATGCCGCAGGTGGCGCCCGTGACGACGGCCGCCACGCCGTCGAGCTCGGCGGACGTGAGGCCGTCGTCGACGACGGCGCCCTCCACGTGCCACGGCAGACCCGGCGGGACGACGACGCGCGCGCCGTCGGGCAGCGCCTCGGCGATCCGCGCCTCGACCTCGTCGGCCGAGCAGCGCACGACGACGGCCTTGTAGTCCTCGACGCGCTCGAGGAACAGGTCGAGGTCGCCGCGGGTGTCCGTGCGGTAGCCGCGCGCCACCGTGACCGGCGACGTGTCGGCGTGGGCCAGCGCCCCGCGCACCCGGGCGAGGATGTCGTCGCGCGCGGTCATCGTCCGCCCCCGGTGCGCTTCCACCAGCGGCGGAACGACTCGCGCGGCGGCGCCGGCATGTCGCGCGCCCCGGTCCACCTGCCACCCGGACCGGGCAGCCAGGAGATGACGTGCCGCCCACCGCCCGCGCGACGACCCTTGGCCCCCTTGCGGTCGAGGAACCGGCCGGCGAGGCCGGACACCTGCTCGGCGGCGTCGAGACGGGACCCCGACGACAGCGTCAGTGCGGCCCCCTTCATCGCGACGGCCTCGGGCTTGGGGACGCCGCCGCGGTGCGCGTCGACGACCTGCGCGCGCAGGTCGACCAGCACCGAGGGGATGTCGATCCGCACCGGGCAGGCGTCGAAGCAGGCCCCGCACAGCGAGGAGGCGTACGGCAGCGCATCGGTCTGCTCGTCGACGCCCACGCCCTTGAGCAGCGGGTTGAGGATCGCGCCGATCGGCCCCGGGTACACCGAGCCGTACGCGTGGCCGCCGGTGCGCTCGTAGACCGGGCAGACGTTCAGGCAGGCCGAGCAGCGGATGCAGCGCAGCGCCTGGCGCCCCACCTCGTCGGCGAGCGCGTTGGTGCGGCCGTTGTCGAGCAGCACGACGTGCATCTCCTGCGGCCCGTCGCCGGGGGTGACCCCGGACCAGGTCGACGTGTACGGGTTCATCCGCTCGCCGGTGGACGACCGCGGCAGCAGCTGCAGGAACACGTCGAGGTCGGACCAGGTGGGCAGGATCTTCTCGATCCCCACCACCGACACGAGCACCTCGGGCAGCGTCAGGCACATCCGCCCGTTGCCCTCGGACTCGACGATCACGAGCGTGCCGGAGTCGGCGATCGCGAAGTTGGCGCCCGAGACCGCGACCTTGGCGCGCAGGAACTTCTCGCGCAGGTGCAGCCGGGCCGCCTCGGCCAGGCGGGCGGGCTCGTCGCTCAGGTCGTCCGGGGCCGGACGACCGGCGCCCGCCATCTTCTCGCGGAAGATCTCGCGGATCTCGGCCCGGTTGCGGTGGATCGCGGGCACCAGGATGTGGCTGGGCAGGTCGTCGCCGAGCTGCACGATCAGCTCGGCGAGGTCGGTCTCCCAGGCGGCGATGCCCTCGGCTTCGAGCGCCTCGTTCAGCTCGATCTCCTGGGTGGCCATCGACTTGATCTTGACCACCTCGTCGACGCCGTGGCCCTTCGCGATGGACGCGACGACGGCGCACGCCTCGGCGGCGTCGTTGGCCCAGTGCACCGTGACGCCGCGCGCGGTCAGCTGCTCCTCGAGCATCACGAGGTGCTCGTCGAGGTGCATCAGGGTGTTGTCCTTGATCGCCGCCCCGGCCAGGCGCAGCTCCTCCCAGCCGTCCACCTCGGCGACGACCTTGAGGCGCTTGTCGCGGATGGTCGACGTCGCGTGCGCGAGGTTGGCGCGCAGCTGGGTGTCGGCCAGCGCCTCGCGCGCGGCGGCGGGGAAGGCGGGCATGCCGACGAACGTGTGGCTCATCAGCCTGCCCTCCGGGCGTCGACGGGGTGCGCGCCCGGGTCGGGCGTCGCGGGGTCGTCCTCGGTGGCGGCCAGGATCTCGGCCAGGTGCATGGTGCGCACGCGCGAGCGCTGCCGCGAGAGCAGCCCGCCGACGTGCATCAGGCAGGAGTTGTCGCCCGCGACGAGCACCTCGGCGCCCGTGCCGGCCACCTCCCGCGCCTTGTCCGAGCCCATGGCCACCGACGTGTCGGCGTTCTTGACCGCGAACGTGCCGCCGAAGCCGCAGCACTGGTCCGCACCGGGCAGCTCGACGAGCCGCAGCCCGCGCACCTGGCGCAGCAACTGCAGCGGACGGTCGCCGACGCCCAGCATCCGCAGCGAGTGGCAGGTCGGGTGGTAGGTGACGGCGTGCGGGAAGTACGCGCCGACGTCGGTCACGCCGAGCACGTCGACGAGGAACTCCGACAGCTCGTGGACCTTCGGGGACAGGTCGGCGACGGCGGCCTGCAGCGCGGGGTCGCCCGAGCGCCGCGCGACGATCGCGTGCTGGTGCCGGGCAGAGCCCGCGCACGAGCCCGACGGCGTGACGATCGCGTCGTACCCGGCGAAGGCGTCGGCGTACCCGCGCACCACCGGGACGGCCTCGTCCAGGTAGCCGGTGTTGACCATGGGCTGGCCGCAGCAGGCCTGCCCGGCCGGGAACTCGACGTCGACGCCGAGGCGTCGGAGCAGCCGCACCACGGCCTGCCCCGTCCCGGGGAACATCGCGTCGTTGATGCAGGTGACCATCAGGGCGACCCTCATGGAAGCTCCTTCCCTCGTCGGGCCAGTCTGGACTCCAGCTCGTCCCACTGCCGACCGGTCCCCCGCGGCTCGTAGCGGCGGAGCGTGTGCGTGGCCCCGATCAGGGCCCGCATCGCGGCCAGGTCGGGCAGGTCGGCACCCAGCGCCCGGGCCTGGACGAGGACGTTGCCGAGCGCCGCGGCCTCGACCGGCCCGGCGAGCACGGGCAGCCCGCAGGCGTCGGCCGTCAGCTGGCAGAGGAGCGCGTTCTGCGACCCGCCGCCCACCACGTGCACCACCTCGACCTCGAGCCCGCCCAGCCGCGCGGCCAGGCCGACCGTGCGTCGGTACGCGAGCGCGAGGCTCTCCAGGACGCACCGCACCGTCGCGCCCGGCCCCTCGGGTGGGGTCTGCCCGGTCTCGCGGCAGGCGGCCGCGATCCGGGCGGGCATGTCGCCGGGGGCCAGGAAGGCCTGGCCGTCGACGTCGACGACGGGCCCGAAGGCCACCGCGGCAGCGGCCTCGTCGAGGAGCGCGCCGAGGTCGTCGCGTCCCCAGGCGCGCAGGGTCTCGCTGAGCACCCACAGGCCCATGACGTTGCGCAGGAAGCGCACGGTCCGGTCGACGCCGCCCTCGTTGGTGAAGTCGGCCTCGCGCGCCTCGTCGGTGAGCACCGGACCGTCGAGCTCGACGCCGACCAGCGACCAGGTGCCCGAGGAGATGAACGCCGCCGGCACGGCCGGGTCGAGCGGCACGCCGACGACCGCCGACGCGGTGTCGTGCGAGCCCACGGCGACGACCGGCGTGGTCGCCGGCAGCCCCGTGGCGTCGGCGACGGCCGGCAGCAGGGTGCCCACCACCTCGCCGGGCTCGACGACGGTCGGCAGCACGCGCGGCGGCACGCCGACGGCCTCGGCCAGGTCGGTGGCCCACCGGTGACCGCGGACGTCGAACAGCTGCGTGGTGGAGGCGTTGGTAGCCTCGGCGACCCGCCGGCCGGTCAGCCACGACCCGAGCAGGTCGGGCACCAGCAGCACGGCCGCGACGTCGTCGAACGACGGCTCGGTGGCGAGCTGGTAGATGGTGTTGAAGCCCAGCTGCTGCAGGCCGGTGGTGGCGTACAGCCGCTCCTCGCCGATCAGCGCGGTCACCCGCTCGCGCACGCCGTCGGTGCGCGTGTCGCGATGGCTGAACGGGCGGCCGAGCAGGCGGCCGTCGGCGTCCACGAGCCCGTAGTCGACGGCCCACGAGTCGACCCCGACGGCGGCGACGTCGCCCGCGCGGCCGAGCCCGACGAGCACCTCGGACCAGAGCCGCTCGACGTCCCAGCGCAGGGACCCGTCGCCGGCGGTGACCGGTCCGTTGCCGAACCGGTGCACCTCGACGAGCTCGAGCCGGCCGTCGCCGACGGTGCCGACCATGACGCGCCCGCTGGTCGCGCCGAGGTCGACGGCCGCCAGCCGCAGGAGGCCCGTCATCGTCAGCGCAGGAACGCCGCGGCCACGCCCGAGTCCACCGGCACGTGCAGGCCGGTGGTCTGGGTCAGGTCGGGACCGACGAGCGCGAACACGCCGTTGGCGACGTGCTCGGGCAGCACCTCGCGCTTGAGCAGGGTGCGCTGGGCGTAGAACGCGCCGAGGTCCTTCTCCTCCACGCCGTAGACCTTGGCGCGGTTGGCGCCCCAGCCGCCGGCGAAGATGCCCGAGCCGCGGACGACGCCGTCGGGGTTGATGCCATTGACCTTGACGCCGTGCTCGCCGAGCTCGGCGGCCAGCAGGCGCACCTGGTGGGCCTGGTCGGCCTTGACCGCGGAGTACGCGATGTTGTTCGGGCCGGCGAAGACCGAGTTCTTGCTGGAGATGTAGACGATGTCGCCGCCGAGCCCCTGCTCGATCAGCACCTTCGCCGCCGTGCGTGCCACCAGGAACGAGCCCTTGGCCATCACGGCGTGCTGCAGGTCCCAGTCCGCGACGGTGGTCTCGAGCAGCGACTTGCTCAGCGACAGGCCGGCGTTGTTGACCACGAGGTCGAGCCCGCCGAACGCGAGCAGCGTCTCCTCGACGGCCGCGCGCACCTGGTCCTCGTCGGACACGTCGGCCTGCACGCCGACGGCGACGTCGGTGCCGCCGATCTCGGCCGCGGCGGCCTGCGCCTTGGCGAGGTCGAGGTCGGCGATCGCGACGACGGCACCCTCGGCGGCCAGCTTCACCGCGATGGCCTTGCCGATCCCCGACGCGGCGCCGGTCACCAGCGCGATGCGGGTGGCGAGCGGCTTGGCCTTGGGCATCCGCTGCAGCTTGGCCTCCTCCAGCGCCCAGTACTCGATCCGGAACTTCTCTGCCTCGTCGATCGGCGCGTAGGTCGACAGGCCCTCGGCGCCGCGCATCACGTTGATCGCGTTGACGTAGAACTCGCCGGCAACGCGGGCGGTCTGCTTGTCCTTGCCGAAGCTGAACATGCCGACGCCGGGCACCAGGACGACCAGCGGGTCGGCGCCGCGCATCGCGGGGCTGTCGGGCGTCGCGTGCCGGTCGTAGTAGCCGGCGTAGTCCTCGCGGTAGGCGACGTGCAGCTCGCGCAGGCGCGCGATCGAGTCCTCGACGGACGCGTCCACGGGCAGGTCGAGCACGAGCGGCTTCACCTTGGTGCGCAGGAAGTGATCGGGGCAGGAGGTTCCCAGGGCCGCCAGCCGCGGGTGCTCGGCGGACGCGAGGAAGTCCAGGACGACGTCCGCATCGGTGAAGTGGCCGACCATCGGCCGGTCCTGCGACGCGATCGAGCGGATCGTCGCGACGAGCGCCGCGGCCTTCGTGCGTCGCTCGATCTCGGGCAGCGCGCCGTAGCCGTCGAGCGCGGGCCCGAACGGGTCGGCCTTCGAGTGCTCGGCGATGTACGCCGCGGCCGTGTCGATGATCCAGAGCGAGGCCTGCTCGGCTTCGTCGCTCGTCCCGCCCCATGCCGTGATGCCGTGCCCGCCGAGGACGCAGCCGATCGCGTCGGGGTTCTTCGCCTTGATCTCGGCGATGTCCAGGCCGAGCTGAAAGCCCGGACGACGCCAGTCGACCCAGGCCACCTTGTCGCCGAAGATCGTCCGCGTCAGCTCGCGCCCGTCGGCGGCCGTCGCGATCGCGATGCCCGAGTCGGGGTGCAGGTGGTCGACGTGCGGCGCGTCCACGAGGCCGTGCATCGCGGTGTCGATCGACGGCGCGGCTCCGCCCTTGCCGTGCAGGCAGTAGTCGAACGCGGCGACCATCTCGTCCTCGCGCTCGACGCCCGGGTAGACGTCGACGAGCGCGCGCAGGCGGTCCAGGCGGAGCACCGCGAGTCCGGGCTCCCTGAGCGTGCCGAGGTCTCCGCCGGAGCCCTTGACCCAGAGCAGCTCGACGGGCTCGGAGGTGACCGGGTCGATCTCGGTGCCCTTGGCCGAGGTGTTGCCGCCGGCGTAGTTGGTGTTCTTCGCGTCGGCGCCGAGCCGGTTGGACCGCGCGATCAGCTCTGCGGGGGTGGTCATCAGTTCCATCCTGACTGCGAGCCGCCGACGCGGTCCGCCTCGATCTGCTGCTGGTAGCCGCTCGCGGCGTAGGCCCGCACCGGGTCCGCCGGCAGGCCGCGTCCCTCGCGCCACGCGGCGAGGTCGGCCCGGACGTCGGTGTAGAACGCGTCGTTGAAGACCTCGTGCGCGCCGAGCACGTCGCCGGCCGTGCGGGCGGCGTCGAGGGCGTCGAGGTCGAGCAGCAGGGCGCGGGCCGTCATCTCCTGGACGTTGAGCACCGAGCGGATCTGCCCGGGGATCTTGCCCTCGATGTTGTGGCACTGGTCGAGCATCAGCGCGACGTCGCTGCCCGGGCCGAAGCCGCCGCCGCGGATCACCTCGACGACGATGCGGAACAGCTGGAACGGGTCCGCCGCCCCCACGATCAGGTCGTCGTCGGCGTAGAAGCGGCTGTTGAAGTCGAACGAGCCGAGACGGCCCAGGCGCAGCAGCTGCATGACGATGAACTCGATGTTGGTGCCCGGCGCGTGGTGGCCGGTGTCGAGGCAGACCATCGCCTTCGGGCCCAGGGCGCTGACGTGGGCGTACGACGTGCCCCAGTCGGGGACGTCGGTGTGGTAGAACGCCGGCTCGAAGAACTTGTACTCGAGCACGAGCCGCTGGTCGTCGCCGAGCCGGTCGTAGATCGTGCGCAGGCTCTCGGCGAGCCAGTCCTGGCGGGCGCGCATGTCGGCCTGGCCGGGGTAGTTGGAGCCGTCGGCGAGCCAGATCTTGAGGTCGCGCGACCCCGTCTGGTCCATCACGTCGATGCACCGCAGGTTGTGCTCGACGGCCTTGCGGCGGACGGCCGGGTCGGCATGGGTGAGGCTGCCGAGCCGGTAGTCGTCGTCCTGGAAGGTGTTGGAGTTGACGGTGCCGAGACCGACGCCGTGCTCCTTCGCGTAGGTGCCGAGCGCGGCGAAGTCGTCCACGTCGTCCCAGGGGATGTGCAGCGCCACGGTCGGTGCGAGGCCCGTGAGGCGGTGCACGGTGGCGGCGTCGGCGATCTTCTCGTGGACGTCGCGCGGGGTGCCGGCGCTGCCGAACACCTTGAAGCGCGTGCCCGAGTTGCCGTAGGCCCAGGACGGCACCTCGATGGCGAGCGCCTCGAGCTGGTGGCTGATCGAGTCGAAGGTGGTGGTCATCTCACATCACTTCTCGTGGGTGGTGCGCGAGCTGGTCCTCCAGGTGGAAGACCTCCTCGAGCTGCAGGAAGCCGGTGTCGGGACGGTCGTCGCCGAGGGCGACGAAGAAGTCGGCCATCTCGGCCTGCCAGCGCGCGTTGACGTCGGTCGCGGCCATGCCGGCCTGGGCGTCCTCGAGCGACGGGGTCTCGAGGTAGCCGATCAGCAGGCCGTCGGGCCGCAGGAACAGGGAGTAGTTGTGCCACCCGGTGTCGGCCAGGGCCGCGAGCATCTCGGGCCAGACGGCGGCGTGACGCTGCTTGTACTCCTCGACGCGGTCGGGCTTGACCTGCAGCTGGAAGCAGACGCGGGGCATGACGGACCGCCTTGGCTGGGAGGGGAACGGGTGGGGAGGACCGCGCCGACCGGCGACCGGGGGATCGCCGGCCGGCGCGAGAGGGGCGACGACTCAGAAGTCGAAGTCGTCGATGTTGTCGGCGTTGAAGACGGTGGGCTCACCGAGGACGACGACGCCGTCGGCCTCGACGGTGTAGTCACCGAGGTCGCCGGCGGTGAACTTGTCGCCCTCCTTGCCGGTGATGGTGCCGTCGACGAGCGCCTGCGCGGTGAACGCGGCGAGGTAACCGAGCTCCTCGGGGTTCCACAGCGCGAAGCCCTTGACGGTGCCGTCCTTGACGTACTCGCGCATCTGGTTGGGCGTGCCGAGCCCGGTCAGCTGGACCTTGCCCTTGAAGTCCGAGTCGGACAGGTAGCGCGCCGCGGCGGCGATGCCGACCGTGGTGGGCGAGATGATGCCCTTGAGGTCCGGGTTCGACTGCAGCAGCGCCGCGGTCTTGTCGAAGGACTCCTGGTCGTCGTCGTTGCCGTAGACGGTGTCGACGAGCTCGATGTTCGGGTGGTTGGCCGCGAGGTCCTTCTTCATCAGCTCGATCCAGGTGTTCTGGTTCGTCGCGTTGGCGGCCGCGGACAGGATGGCGACCTTGCCCTCGTCACCGATCTGCTCGGCGATCAGGTCGACCTGGCTCTTGGCGATGCCCTCGGCGCTGGCCTGGTTGACGAACACGTCGCGGAACTGCGGCTCGGTGTCGGAGTCGAACGTGACGACCTTGGTGCCGGCGCTGCGCGCCTCCTCGAGGGCGTCGCCGATGGCGGTGGGGTCGTTGGCCGACAGGACGAGCGCGTTGATGCCCTGCTGCGCGACGGTGTTGATGTACTGGACCTGCGCGTCCGGGGTCGCCTCCTGCGGGCCGACCTCGTCGAACGTGCCGCCGAACTCCTCGACGGCCTTCTTGCCGCCGGCGTCGGAGGCCTCGAAGTAGGGGTTGCCGAGGTTCTTGGGCAGGAACGTGACGGTCGTGGCGCCGCCGCCGCCCTCGCCGCCGGAGCCGGAGCCGCTGTCGCTGCCGCCGCCACAGGCCGTGAGGACCATGGCCGCACTGAGCGTGAGAGCCGCGAGCGCGGTGGCCCGCTTGGTCTGGATCTTCATGAGGTGTGCCTTCCGTGGGTGCCGGCGCCAGCTGCTGGCGCTCGTGAGGGGCCTGCGGCCCGTCGGTTCGACCGGGAGCGCAGTCGCGAGACGGCCTCCAGGACGCTGGTGGACATCACCGAGGCCACGAGGAGCAGCCCGATGATGATGTTGATGACGTTGACCGTCACGCCCTGCAGGCGCAGGGCGCTCGAGATGACGCCGATCAGGAGCACGCCGGCGACGACGCCGGGGAGCTTGCCGCGGCCGCCGAAGATCGAGACGCCTCCGAGGAGGACCGCCGCGATCACCTGCAGCTCCAGGCCCGTGGCGTTGTCACCGCGGGCGCTGCCGAAGCGCAGCGTGAAGAAGATGCCCGCGAAGGCCGACACGAGGCCGGTCAGCACGAACACCGTGAACTTGGAGCGCTGGACGTTGACGCCGGTGAACCGCGCCGCCTCGTCGTTCAGGCCGATGTCGTAGATGCCGCGGCCGAACGAGGAGTACTGCAGCAGCACCGCGAACCCGACGGCGAGCACCAGGAACGGGATCACGACGACCGGGATCCCGGTGCTGCCGATGGTGGCCTTGGCCAGGTCGGTCCAGGTCTCGGGGAACTCGGTGACCGCCGTGGTGCCGAGCAGGCCGACGGCCAGGCCGCGGAACAGCGCGAGCGTGCCGATCGTCACCGCCAGCGACGGCAGCCCGACGTACGCGACGAGGAATCCGTTGAACGCGCCGCACACCGCACCGGCGGCGAGCGCGACCACGGCCGCGCCGACGAACGGCATGCCCGCCTGCGTCAGGACGCCGAGCAGGACGCTCGACAGACCGACGACGCTGGCGACCGAGAGGTCGATCTCGCCGGTGACGATGACCATCGTCATCGGCAGCGCGATCAGCAGGATCGGCGCGACGTCGAGCAGCAGGTACGTGAGCGTCAGCGGGCCGTCGAAGAACGGCACGTTGAGGATCGAGTACAGGACGACGACCACCAGCAGGAAGATCACCGCGCTCTCGCGGGTGACCAGCAGGCGCTGCCACAGGGGGCGCGCGTGCTCGGGGTAGGTGCTCATGCGTCTTCCCTCGCCTCGGTGAGCTTGCGTGCGGTGCGGTTGGCCAGGACCCGGTCGAGGACGATCGCGCCGATGATCAACCCGCCCACGACGGCCCGCTGCCAGAAGTCGGGGATGCCGACGATCGGCAGGGCGCGGTTGATGGTGACGAGCAGGAAGGCGCCGATGGCGGCACCCCAGACCGTGCCGCTCCCGCCGAAGATCGCGACCCCGCCGATGACCACGGCGGCGACGGCCTGCAGCTCGATGCCGGTGCCCGCGCCGGAGCTGACGGTGCCGTAGCGCGCGGCGAACAGGACGCCCGCGAGCCCGGCCAGCGCGCCGCTCAGCGCGAACGCGGCGAGCACCCGGCGTCGGACGTCCAGCCCGTACAGGACGGCGGCGTCGGGGTCGGAGCCGATCGCGTACAGCTCGCGTCCGCCGCGGGCCGAGTAGAGGTAGTAGCCCACCCCGACGAGCACCACGAGCGCGATGATCGTCAGCACCGGGATGCTGAGGATCGACGCGGTGCCGAGGCGGAGGAACGAGCGGGGCATGTCGTCGGCGTTGATCCGGTCGCTGCCGGCCCAGGTGAGCACGACGCCGCGGTAGATGTAGAGGGTGCCGAGCGTGATGACGAGCGCGGGCACCCGGCCGAACGCGACGAGCACGCCGTTGACCAGGCCGAGCAGCATCCCGACGACCAGTCCGGCGAGGATCACCGCGACCACCGGCAGGCCGGTGTCGATGAAGAGCCGGCCGGTCAGGTACGCGGTGAGCCCGAGCACCGACCCGACGGACAGGTCGACGTTGCGGGTGATGACGACGACCGCCTGGCCCGCCGCGAGCAGCAGCAGGATCGACGGCGTCAGCAGCAGGTCGCGCCAGCTGTTGGAGCTGAACAGGAAGCTCGGCGTCGTCAGCGTCGCGGCCGCGATGACGAGCAGCAGCACGATGAGGATGGCGAGCTCGCGCGAGCGCAGGACCGTCGTCAGGATCCGTCGACCGCGCGGCTGACGGCTGGGCTCGACCAGGCGCTCGACCGCGTCGGGGGTGCTGGGCTCGGTGCTCTGCGCCGCGCTCATCGCTGGGCCTCCAGGCTGGTGGTGGCGGCCCTCATGACCGACTCGGGGGTGGCGTCGTCGCGGGCGATGTCGGCGGTGAGCCGGCCCTCGCAGACGACGAGCACGCGGTCGGCCATGCCGAGCACCTCGGGCAGTTCCGACGAGATCATCAGGATCGCGAGGCCCTGGCCGGCGAGCTCGGAGAGCAGCCGGTGCACCTCGGACTTCGTGCCGACGTCGATGCCGCGGGTGGGCTCGTCGATGATCAGCAGCTTGGGGTTCGTGGCCAGCCACTTGGCGATGACGACCTTCTGCTGGTTGCCGCCCGACATCGTCGCGGCATTCATGTCGAGCGCACCGGTCTTGACCGCGAGGCGCTGGGCCCACGGGCTCGCCGCACGGTTCTCGGCGCCCTCGGTGAGGATGCCGAGGCGCGAGAGGCCGCCGCGGATCACGCCGGCGACGTTGCGCGCCACCGACGCGTCGGTGACCAGGCCCTGCTTGCGACGGTCCTCGGGGATGAACGCCATGCCGGCCGCGATGGCCGCGCGCGGGTTGCTCGGCGGGACGGGTCGGCCGTGCATCGTCACCGTGCCGCGCTCGTAGCCGTCCACGCCGAACACGGCGCGGGCGATCTCGCTGCGACCGGCCCCGACGAGCCCGGCGAGACCGACGATCTCGCCCTCGCGGACCTGGAAGCTGACGTCGTGGAACTGGCCTACGGCGTCGAGGCCCTCGACCTCGAGGACGACCTCGCCGACCGTCGCGGGCGTCTTGGGGAAGAGGTCGCCGACCTCGCGTCCGACCATCAGCGCGACGATCTCGTCCTCGTCGGTCTCGGCGACGGGCTTGGTGGCGACGTACTCGCCGTCGCGCATCACCGTGACGGTGTCGCACAGCGCGAACACCTCGTCGAAGCGGTGCGAGATGAACACCAGCGCCCGCCCCTCGTCGCGCAGGCTGCGGGCGACGGCGAACAGCCGGTCGACCTCGACGCCCGACAGCGCGGCGGTGGGCTCGTCCATGATGAGCAGCCGCGCGTCGAGCGAGATGGCCTTGGCGATCTCGATGATCTGCTGGTCCGCGATCGACAGCCCCTGGGCCGGGCGACGCGGGTCGAGGGCGACGCCCAGGCGGCTGAACAGCGCGGTGGCCTCGGTGTGCATCGCCGCGCGGTCGACGCGGCGTCCGCGGGTCAGCGGCTGGCGTCCCATGAAGATGTTCTCGGTGACCGAGAGGTCGGGGAAGAGCGTCGGCTCCTGGTAGATCACGGCGATGCCCGCGGCCTTGGAGTCCGACGTCGACCCGAAGTCGACGTGGATGCCGTCGAGCAGGAAGTCGCCGGAGTCGCGGCGGTGCACCCCGGCGACGATCTTGATCAGGGTGGACTTGCCGGCGCCGTTCTCGCCCACGAGCGCGTGGATCGAGCCGGCGTCGACCGACAGGCTCGCCGAGCTCAGGGCGACGACGGGACCGAAGGACTTCGCGACGTCGCGCAGCTCGAGGGTCGGCGTGCCAGCGGGTGCGTCCGACGCGGTCGCAGCCATGTCCACCTCCGGATTGAAACGTTACAACAACAGAGTGGACGGTATGTGACGGCCCCCACAACGGTCAAGAGTTTCGGGAAAGTCACGATCAGGTGTCGGACCGGGCCGGCGACCTGACCCCCGGCGTCTACCCTGATCGGCGGAGCGGGCCGTCGGCCCGGAGATACCGGTCAGGGGGCGTCGAGGCGTGAGCAGGAGCGGCCACGCGGCGAGCGTCAAGGACGTGGCGGCAGCGGCCGGCGTCAGCCTCGGCACCGTCTCGAACGTGCTCAACCGGCCCGAGCGGGTGAGCACCTCCACCCGCGAGCGCGTCGAGCAGGCGATGGCCGAGCTGGGCTTCGTCCGCAACGAGACCGCGCGCCAGCTGCGCGCGGGCAGCAGCCGGACGCTCGCCTACGTCATGCTCGACGCCGGCAACCCGTTCTTCACCGACGTCGCCCACGGCATGGAGGACGCCGCCGAGGACGCCGACCTGTCGCTGTTCCTGTGCAACAGCAACCACCTCCCCGAGCGCGAGGCGGCCTACCTCGGACGGTTGGAGCAGCAGCGCGTCCAGGGCGTGCTCATCACGCCGATCGACCCCGAGCACCCGCTGCTCGAGGAGCTGCCGGCACGCGGCACCCCGGTGGTCGTCGTCGACCGCACGCGCGACGTCGAGACGCACTGCTCGGTCGCGGTGGACGACGTGCACGGCGGCCGGATCGCCGCCGAGCACCTGCTCGAGCTGGGCCACGAGCGCATCGCGTTCGTCGGCGGCCCCGAGGCCATCGGTCAGGTGCGCGACCGCCTCGCGGGCGCCCGGCTCGCGGTCGAGGCCGCCGGGCTCCCGCCGTCCGCGCTGCACGTCCTGACCACCGACGCGCTCACCGTCCCGCAGGGCCGCGACGCCGGCGCACGGCTGCTCGCCCGCCCCGCACGCGAGCGTCCGACGGCCGCGATGTGCGTCAACGACGTGCTCGCCCTCGGCCTGCTGCAGCGCTGCGTCGGCCTCGGTCTCGACGTGCCGGACGACCTCGCCATCGTCGGCTACGACGACATCGACTTCGCGTCCGCGGCCACCGTCCCGCTGACGTCGGTGCGCCAGCCCCGTCACCTGATCGGGTCGAAGGCCGCCGAGCTGGTCATCGACGAGGCGGGCGACCCCGGCCACCACCACGAGCAGGTGCTGTTCACGCCCGACCTCGTGGTGCGGGCGTCGACACGCCGTCCGGCCTGAGTGACGGGCCGCGCTGCCACATCCGGGCCGGCCGCGCCGATCGCCACGCCACGAACCTACGCACCACCTGCAGGTCCGGCCGGGCGGGGCCCATACTGTGCTCAGCCGGGACGAGGTGCGTGCAGGGGGACTGCGATGGACTACCAGGCGGTGACCGCTGCGGTCGCCCACTTGCTCGCGTCGACGACCGAGGACTCACCCGTCGAGGTGCTGCTCTCCGAGCTGTGCCACGCGGCCGTCGGCCTCCTCGACGTTGACGACGTCCACCTGCTGGTGCTGCACGAGGAGCGCCCCCGGTTCCTGCACGCGACCACCCGCCCACCGGCGGCGACGCGCGAGCTCGAGGAGGCCCTGCGCGCGGGGCCGTGCCGCGACGCCGTCGAGACCGGCCAGGTGGTCGTCGCCCGCGACCGTGCGGAGCTCGAGCCGTGGCCCCTCGTCTCGATGCTCGACGCCGGTACCGGCGTCCACGCGCTGGTCGCCGCCCCCCTGACGAGCCGCGGGCGCGCCTGGGGTGCGCTCGTCGCGAGCGCCAGCCGGCCCACCGACTGGTCCGACGACCAGCTCGCCGTCCTGAGGCTGCTGGCCGACGGCACCACGGCCCGGCTCGTCGTCCAGTCCGACCGCAACGAGGCGCTGCTCGCCAAGATCCAGCTCGGGCACCAGAGCACCCACGACTCGCTCACCGGCCTGGGCAACCGGGTGATGCTGTTCGACCGTCTCGAGCACATGCTCGCCACGGCACCGTCGACCGGGACGACCGTCGCCGCGCTGTTCGTCGACCTCGACGAGTTCGCCCAGGTCAACGAGATGTACGGGCACCGTGCCGGCGACCACGCGCTCCGCGAGGTGGGCCAGCGACTGATCGGCCTGCTGCGGACCGGCGACATGGTCGCGCGGCTCGGCAGCGACGAGTTCGTGGTGCTGGTCGACCAGCTGCCCACGGCCGACGAGCACGACCGGCTCGCCGTGGTGCACGGCCTCGCCGAGCGCATCCACCGCGCGCTCGCGGCCCCGCTGATGCTCGAGGCGGGCACGGTGCACCTCACCGCGCACGTCGGTGCCGCCGTCGCCGGCGGGACGATGTCGGCCGAGGAGCTGGTGGACGAGGCCGACCACGCGCTGTTCGAGACTCGGGGGCGCCCCCCGGGCTCGGTGAGCGTCCGCGACTTCTCCCTCCCGCTGCCCCGGGTGCCGGTCGAGGCCGAGCGGGTGGGCCTGGCCCGCGCGCTGGACCGCGAGCACCTCGCCGCGCACTACCAGCTGATCGTCGACTCCGCGGCACCCCACCGCACCGTCGCCGTCGAGGCGCTCATGCGCTGGACCGACCGGGACGGCGTGATCGTCCCGGCCAGCTCGTTCATCGACGCCGCCTCGCGCCAGGGCCTGATGCCCGCCTTCGGCGCGTGGATCGCCAACCAGGCCTGCGCGCAGCTGGGGCAGTGGCGGACCGACCTCGGCGACCTCGCGCCCGAGCGCGTCTTCGTCAACCTCAGCGCGCGCGAGCTCAACGACCCGACGCTGCCCGACACGCTCGCGTCCGCCGCCGAGCGGCACGACCTGGAGGCCTCGCAGCTCGGGCTCGAGATCATCGAGGAGAGCTTCGTGCACCCCGGGCTCGTGCACCGGCTGGCCGAGCTGAGGCGTCGGGGTCACCAGCTCGCGATCGACGACTTCGGCACCGGCTACTCCTCGCTCTCGCGGCTCATCGACGTGCCCGTCGACGTCGTGAAGATCGACCACGACTTCGTCGCCGGGCTGCCCGGCGACCGGCGCCGCGCAGGGCTCGTGGAGGCCGTCGTCGCGATCGCACGGACGCTCGAGGTGAAGGTCGTCGCCGAGGGCGTCGAGACCGTCGAGCAGCGCGACCTGCTGGCCGGTGCCGGCGTCGACCTGCTGCAGGGCTACCTGTTCGGCCACCCCTCCCCCGGCGACGAGGTCTTCGCTCGGTCGGGGGCGGGCGACCACCGGGTGCTGGTGCGCCACGTGATCAGCGGGGACGCGGCGGTCGTGCAGGCGTCCCAGGTCTCGCGGACGCTGCGGCGCTGGTTCGAGCGCAGTCCGGACGACGTCCTACGGGCCGTCGACGAGCTGGAGGACGCGCTCGTCGAGCGTCGCTCCACGCGTCGCCTGGAGAACTACCTCGGCGTCGAGGTCTCGCGGCCCTGACCTCGCGGCGTTCGGCCCCGCCCGGACGACGGACGTAGCGTCGAGGGACATCCCCCGACGAACGAGGCACGCCATGCCGGCTGACCACACGACCAGTGTCGACCTCGAGCCGGGCACGGTCCGCCGGGCCGGTGGTTGGGCCGTCGGGCGCACCCCCGCGGGCGAGGCGTTCGCGGTCTCCCGCCGCTGCCGCCACCAGCTCGCCGACCTGAGCGCCGGCACGGTCGACGCCGACGGGTGCCTGGTGTGCCCGTGGCACCAGAGCCGCTTCGACGTGGGCAGCGGACGCATGGTCGCCGGGCCGCGCGGGTTCTTCGGATACCACGGCCCCACCCCGGGCTACACCGCGCTGGTGCTCGGCTACGCCCGCCACCTGCGGCTCGCCGTCGGCCGGGTCGCGCACGAGGCGGGACGGCTCGTCGTCCGCCGCTGACCGGCCTCGAGGCGACAGCCTCGAGACGGCAGCCTCGACACGGCAGCCTCGAGACGACATAGAGCCGCCCTGGGGTCTCGGGTCCCCAGGGCGGCTCGTGCACGACACTACGGAGCCGGGACGCCACGCTCCAACCCGAACATCGAGTTACCGGCCAGGTGGACGAGACTCCTCGACGGCCGTTCCTCGCGATTCCGCGTCATCACGGCCTCGAGGTGGTCGGGCGCCTCGTCAGCCCTGACCAGACGGGTGGAACCGGCGGAGCGAACCTGCGGTGGGCCGGGGCCGGACGTACCGTCGAGGAGGCAGTGCGGGCAGCCCGTCCGCGCTCGACCGACGGGGCGTCCTGGTGAAGACCTACCTGCGTGCACTGAGCGTCCCGGCCGTCGCGCTCCTGCTGGTGGGCTCGGCCCTCGCCCTCACGCAGCTGACCGTCTCCGGGGTGCTGTTCAGCCTCCTCGCCGGAGGTTGGGCGGGCGCGGCGCTCGTGCCGGCGGCACGGTGCTGCGCGGTGGCGTGCGACGTCCGCCCCCTCGGTGCCCCGGTGCTCGCGACGGTCGGTGCGGCGACCGTGCTCACCCTGCTCGGCGTCACCGTGCTGCTGCCCGTGCTGGGTCTGCTCCTGGCCCTCGCCCTGGTGGTGCTGCTCCTCCCGCCGGTCGCCGTCGTCGTCGTCACCTGGGAGTCGCTGCGTCGCTACCGCACGACCTGGGCGCCCGTGGCCGTCCCCGACCGCTCGGTGCCGCCGGAGGGCTGACCACCGTCGGTCCGGCGTCCTACCCTGGGCCGGTGGAGCTGGCGTTCAGCGGCGAGATCTGGTTCTGGAAGGGCCCGGCACCGTGGCACTTCGTCACGGTGCCCGACGAGGAGTGCGCGGCGCTCGAGTCGGTGTCGTCGGTCGTCACGTACGGCTGGGGCATGGTCCCCGTGGCCGCCCGCATCGGCGCCACCGCGTGGGAGACGTCGCTGTGGCCCCGCGAGGGCGCGTACGTCGTGCCGCTCAAGACGTGGGTGCGCAGGGCCGAGGGGCTCGAGCTGGGGCAGGTCGTGCAGGTGCGTCTGACGGTCGACGTCTGAGGGCCCGGCAGGGCCCGGGTCAGCCGAGCTGGACCAGCTGGTCGAGGTCGTCGTCGGGCAGCCCGGACGAGGCGACCGCGGTGACGACGGAGCGGTCGAGCACGATCGCGCCGCCGTTGTTGGCGAGGAAGGCGGTGTCGGCCGCGTCGCGTCCGGTCGCGATGCGCACCAGCGTCGAGCGAGGCGCGAGCGCGGTGGCGTCGACGGCGTGCCACCCGCCGGAGACGTGGGCCTCGGCGACGGCGTGGAAGTCCATCGGGTCGCAGCCGGGGGCGTAGACCGCGACCAGGCGCGTCGGGACGCCCAGCGAGCGGAGCAGCGCGACGACGAGGTGGGTGTAGTCGCGGCACACGCCGGCGCCCGCCAGCAGGGTGTCGGTCGCGCCGTCCGTCGGACCACTGCTGCCGGGCACGTAGTCGAGGCGGGTGCCGACCCAGGACGACACGACCTCGAGCAGGTCCTCGTCGGACACCGCCCCGAACTGCTTGATCGCGAAGCCGCCGAGGGTGTCGGACGCCGCGTAGCGGCTGGGACGGCGGTAGACCGACAGGTCGTCGCCGCCGGCCTCGTCGGGGGTGCCGCGTCCGGTCAGGGTGGCGGCGTAGCGGATCTGGAGCTCGCCCGGCTCCGCGTCGACGAGGTGCATCCGCCCGCCGTGCGGCGTGGTCACCTCGCGCGGCGTCAGCTCGCGGCCGTCGAGCACGAGCGACAGCCGGTCCTGCACCTCGACGCCGGGCACGTGCGCGACCGCGACCTGCAGCTCGAGCTCGCACGCCCCCACGACGGTCACGTCCAGCTCGGCACCCACGGTCCTGTCCATGTCCGGAGTCTCGCAGCGCCGGGCCGACACCGACGACCGCGAGACGGTGATGCTCGACACCCCGCCCCGGTACGGTGACCGCACCCGTCGATGAGGAGCACCGTGGACGTCACGCACGAGCCCGACCACCACCGCTGGGTCGCGCACCTGGACGACCGGCAGGCCGGCGTCCTCGAGTACATCCCCGCCGGCCACCTCGTCGTCATGACCCATACCGAGGTCGACCCGGTGTTCGAGGGGCGGGGCGTCGGCGGCGCGCTCGCCCGCGCCGCGCTCGACGACGCCCGCGCCCAGGGCGTGCTCGTCCTCGCCCTGTGCCCGTTCGTCAAGGCGTGGATCGCCCGCCACCCCGACTACCGGGACCTCGACTACCAGGCGCCCCGCTCCACCGCCGTCGACTGACCGACCTCAGTGCAGTCGCGCCGTCCAGTCCGCCGGCACCCGGTCGGCGGGCGCGGGCGCACCCTGCTCGTCAGGGCGGCTCACCGGCGGGGGCAGCGCGATCGCGGCACCGACCCGGTCGTCGTCGAAGTCGTAGGACCAGTCCTCCCCCGGCTCGAAGCTGACGATCACGTGGTGGCCGGTCTGCCTCGCGTGCGTCGACGCGTGCTGCCCGGGCGAGCTGTCGCAGCACCCCACCTCGCCGCACGCCACGCAGCGACGCAGGTGGAACCACCACCCGCCGTCCAGCCCGAGGCACGGCCCGCACCCCGTCCCGCTCGGACGTGGCGACACCACGCCCGCCCGTCCTGCACCCGTGTCCTGCGTCATCGGTCGTCACCTCTCGGTAGCCGGTCCCGAGACGCCGATCATCCCCCCGCCACGCCCTCCTGACCAGGGCCGGACGCCCCTGGGGTGGCCCGATTTCAGTCCCGCGCCCCCGGCCCGATACAGTTGGCCCTCGGTCCGGCGGGCGATCCTCGTCCGGACTCCGCCGCCTTAGCTCAGTCGGCAGAGCGTCTCACTCGTAATGAGAAGGTCGTCGGTTCGATTCCGACAGGCGGCTCCACCGAAGCCCCAGGTCACCGGCCCGTTCGGGCCCCGTCCCCGCTGGCTCGTCGCCGCCCCCCAAGGGGCCCGAGCAGCCGAGTCCCCGCCGCGACGCACGCGTCGATCAGCCGATCGTGGGGATGGACACCGAGTCCGAAGGCGATGAGCAGACGGGTGCAGACCTGTCTAATACCTTCATGGAGCGATCAGCGTTCACCACCTGCCACATGTCGATCTCGCTGGACGGTTTCGTGGCCGGGCCGGACCAGGGCCGAGAGCACCCGCTGGGCAAGGGTGGCGGCGAGCTGCATCTGTGGCACATCGGTGACCCCCGTGCGACCGAGGCGGACCACACGGCGAACGGGTGGCTGATGCGCCCTCGGGGTGCCTACGTCATGGGCCGGAACATGTTCGGGCCGATCCGCGGCGCGTGGGACGACGCGTGGGACGGGTGGTGGGGGCCGGAGCCGCCGTATCACGCGCCGGTGTTCGTGCTCACCCACCACGCGCGTGAGTCGATCGAGATGGAGGGTGGGACGACGTTCCACTTCGTCACCGAGGGGTTCGCCGTCGCCTACGCCCGAGCGCTCGACGCCGCGGGCGAGGACGGCGTGGACATCGCCGGGGGCGCGTCGACGGTTCGTCAAGCACTCACCGCCGGCGTCGTCGACGAGCTCACGCTGGACTTCGCGCCGGTCCTGCTCGGCGGGGGCGAGCGCATGTTCGACGGCGTCGCAGCGTTCGGCTTCGCGCCCGTCGAGGTGCTCCACTCGCCGCTCGCGACGCACGTCCGGTACCGCCGAGCCGGCTGAGCACGCACCTGTCGTCAGCATGGGTCGGGCACGACCTTCCTAGGCTGTCCTCGTGGCGACCGACGTGGAGGTCTCGTACTCGATCCGGGCTGAGGAGTACATCGAGCTCCTCGGGTCGACGACCGCGTCCCACCTGTCCGACGTGCAGCTCATCACGTCGTGGGCTCGGGAGGTCGACGGGCCGGTGGTCGATGCGGGGTGCGGGCCCGGGCACTGGACGAGCCACCTCGTCGACCACGGGGTCGACGCGCGCGGAATCGATCAGGTGGCCGGCTTCATCCGGCACGCTCGTGAGACGTACCCGGCGGTGTCGTTCGAGGTCGGGAGCATCGATGCTCTGCCGTACGACTCGGACAGCGTGGGCGGAGTGCTGGCCTGGTACTCGCTGATCCATCACCCGCCCGCCACCATCGGCCTGGTGCTCTCGGAGCTCGCGCGGGTGCTGCGTCCTGGAGGTGCGCTGCTGATCGGGTTCTTCATCGGCCCCGCCGTGGAAGCCTTCGACCACTCCATCGTCACCGCGTACCGATGGCCCGCCGAGGCGTTGATCGCCGAGCTGCGCTCTGCGGGGCTCGAGATGGTCGAGATCCACACGCGCACTGGGGCACAGCCCAAGCCGCGACCTCACGGGGCGATCCTGGCCCGACGCAGCGACGACCGGACGTCAGCGCGGACCGAACAGGTCTGCTGAGATCGAGCTGGTCCCGCGTCACCGTCCCGGACCAGGATCCCGCCCCGGTGCTCCTCAGCCGGACAGCCGTGTCGGGCTCGAGGAAGGATGTCGGCGCGCTGGCGCCGTGCTGGGCCGGGCAGCTCGCTGACGCTGCGGTTCAGGCCAGCTCGGCGATCTGCTTGATCGCGGCGATGGTGCGGGGTATCCCGTCCTGGGCCTGCCTGGTGCGATCGTCGATCTCGACCGCCGACCGGTCCCCGTACTTCTCCTCGAACATCGCCATCCCCTCCGGGAGGAACTCCCAGCTCTCGGTCAGCCGAGTGCCCGCGCCGTCCGAGTCGACCGTGAGGCCCCACTTAACGAACTTGCCTCCCACGATCCAGGCGAACTCGCGGCCACGGTCGGCCACGAGGACCTGCGACCGCGTCTCCCAGGTCCGATCGGGGAGCTCGTTGCGTCCGGTGAACCAGGCGCCGACCTGGCCCGCCTCGGCCTCGTCGTCCCACCAGCACGATGTGCAGACGGGGCTCCACTCCCCCGTGTGGGTGACGTCACTGACGAGGTCGTAGACCGACTCCGGCGTGGCGGCGACGGCGATGGACCCCTGAAGGGTGCGTGCCCGGAAAGCGGTCATCGGCGCTCACTCCTCAGCCGTCGACTGCCGCCGTGCCAGTCCTCCTGCTTGCCCACGGTGCCGGGCTGCACGCCGAATCCCACCAGCTGCGGCTGCTCGCGCAGGCTGCGCTTCATCTCGGCGAAGCCGGGGAACCGGGCCAGGGCCACCACGTGGTCCCACAGCTCGCCGGCGTCCTCGGGCTCGGGAAGCCGACTGATCACCGGGCCGAAGAACGCCACTCCCTCGGGAGGCTCGAAGTGGATGATCGGCGTGCCGACGTCCTTGCCGGTCAGCCTGAGAGCCTCCTCGCCGTCAGCGCGGATCGCGGCGTCCCAGGACTCGTCGTCGAGGGCATCGGCCAGGGTGATGGGCAGGCCCGCCTCGCGCAGGACAGGCTCGAGGAACTCCCGGGTACCGCGCCGTTCCCGGTTCTCGCCGTCCGTGACGTCGGAGGGTGGGGGCGTGTCGAAGATGTGGTGCCCGAGCCCTGCCTGCAAGACGTCGACCGCCTCCGGCCCGTGCTCGCCGCGTGCGCGGGCCGCCACCCTGAGCAGGCGCAGGCCCGCGGTGTGACCGGCTTCGTACTCCGGCGGGAAGTGGGCGTCGTAGTCGACGTCCGCGTTGATCAGCCGTAGGGAGATGAACCGCCAGTCCACGGTGAGGCTCCGCTCGGCCTGGACCATCCGGATCCACTTGCTGGTCAACCAGCAGAACGGGCACACCGGGTCGAAGTAGAAGCGGATGTCGGTCGACGTCATGGTGCCACCGTAGGAGCCTGGCCCAGCACCGGCGACCGGGACGCCATGTCCGCACGCGTGTCGTGAGATGCGGACTCGTCAGGGCGTCTCCGGGACACGGCGGCCTGCGGCCGGCGGTGTGAAGAGGTTGACGAGGTTGCCGTCGGGGTCGCGCAGGAGAAGTGAGCGGTTGCCCCAGGGCATCGTCGTCGGCCTCTGCACCACGGTCACCGAGGGGATCACGGCCTGGATGCGCTCGTGGTCGGCGTCGACGTCGTCGACGAGGAACTCCACGATGACCGCACGGTTGGCCGCGGCCTGCGCGACGTCGCCGCCGAAGAGCGCCAGTGTCGCGGTGCTCCCGATGGCCAGGGTGAACGCCGGCCACCGCAGCTCGGCGAACTCGTCGTTCGCCCACGTCGCGTCGTACCGGTGACCGTCTCGTAGAAGCCGACCAGCCGCCCGATGTCGGCGGTGATGACGCGGATCGATGCCAGATGGGCGGTGGCGCTCACGGTTGCTCCTCAGGTGCGGTCCTGTCGATGTGCTGGCGACGATAGGACGACCCGCGGACACTTCTGTCCGCCACAGGTGGCACAGGTCGGCACCCCCCCGTCCGAGGACACGCGTGCGTCGGGCGACCCGCGCATCTGGAGGTGCTGGTGTCAGGTTCCCGCTGTGGTCACGCTCCGGGTGAGGGTCCTCGCCAGCCAGCACGGTGGGCACGATCGAGCCGGCAGCCGTCCAGGTGCGGTGCCGGCTGGAGCGTCAGTGGAAGATGAACCGGGTCGGTTCGAAGTCGTCCTCGGTGGGCAACGCGATCACCTTCGCGGGATGGATCTTCCAGGCCTGGAACGGTGGACCGCCCGAGGTCGGTGCCGCGTACGGTGCGTCGAGCTCCTCACCGACCACCTCCGTCGGCCAGTCGTAGACCTCGAGCATCGTCGCCGATGCCCGCTCGAGCTCCCCGTGCGCTCTCATTCGTCGTGCGGTGCCCTCGACGGCGAGGTGGACGGTCCCCAGATCGATGGCCAGAGACACCTCCCCGTCGGCCTCGAGGTGGGAGGTCTTGACCGCCGATGCCTTCGTCGCGAACACGAACGCCTCGCCGTCCCACGCCGCGAACAGGGGCCGGGTGTGGACACCGCCGTGGGGTCGGCGCACGCTCAGCCATGAGGTGCCCTCGCCGGTGACGAGTCGCTCCTCGATGTCTGCCCATGCTGCGATGCCCTCAGGATGTTGCCGGCTGTCGGTGCCGCGACCGTTCCGCGAGATCGGTTCTCTGCTCGGACTGGTCATACAGGTACCGACCGGGCCGCATCCCCTGACTCATCGGGGTGGTCGCAGGACGTCCCTCGGGACTGGGTCGTCGCGGGCACGAGTGGGAGGGATGTCGTCAGGGGGTGCCGCCGTGGTCACGCCCCGCGAGGCTTCTGGCGACAGACGGCGTTCGTCAGCAGGGTCTTGTCGTGAGGTCCGACGCGGCCGATGATGGTCCATGGCTACTCGAACGATCGCCGACCCGCGTGCGCCTGGTGAGATCTTCACCGATCAGCGTGGCTCGTCGCGCTCGATGCGCGTGACGTGCCACCCCGAGCACGCGGTCGTCGTGCTGAGCCTGTGGTCCGACGACGGATCGGTGTCCACGTGCGTGTCGACCTTCCGGCTGTCGCTGGACCAGGTGCCTTCCCTGGTGCACCAGCTGACCACCGGGCTGGTGTCGATGGTCGGCTCGTCCCCGCCCGACGCGGCCGACTGCCAGGTGGCGGTCGCCTCCACGGCACCACCCGAAGCCGGCGGAGGCAAGCCCGCGGTATCCGGGACCCGGGCGCGGGTCGCAGCGTCGTTGAGCCGCGTCGCGGACCTCTGCGCGCGGGCCGGCGACCGGTTGGCCGACGGCGGCCGATGAGTCCGCGACGCCGGGCTGGTCTGACCTGGCATGAGTGATTCCCAGCTGTCCGTCTCGGCGGTCCTCGCCGCGCTCCCGTCGTCCGACCTCGGCCGGTCCGAGGCCTTCTACACGGCCTTGCTCGGCAAGCCGGTCGACGACCGGCCGATGCCGGTGCTCGCCCAGTGGCGGTGGGGTGACTTCGTGCTCCAGGTCGTCGAGGACGCCGGACGGGCCGGGGGCGGACTCCTGACCCTGTTGGTGCCCGACATGGCGGCTGCCGTTGCCGGCATCCGCGACCGAAGGCTTCCCGCGAGCTTCGACGCAGGCACGGTGGTCGCCCAGGTCGCCGTGCTGACCGATCCCGACGGCAACCAGATCACGCTCGTCGAGGCCCGCTGACCGATCTGCGTCAGCCAGGTAGTCGGGCGACGCCCTCGACGTCGGTCACACCAGGAGCGGTTGACGATGCCGTCCGGCGATCTCCGGCGGGACGAAGCCCGCGCGTCGGCGGTGCGTGCGGCAGCGGTGCCAGGCGACGTCGACGGCGACATCCGCGCCGAGGTCCAGGAGGCTCTCGAGCACGTCCATGGGACCAGGCGCGTGCGCGTCCTCGTGCCGGGTCGTCACAGCTGAGAGGCGCCCCACCCCGAACGGAGCTCCGGCGGAGGTGCCCGCTGCGGTCACGCTCCGTGTGGGGTCCCCACCGCGCCCGTGCTCCACGCGATCGTCAGGGGCGGGAAGGCCGACACGGCTGTGTCGTGGCCGTCGAGATGGGAGCGGACGGCGAGGCAGCCACTGCCAGTGACTCCCTCTGGCGCGTCACCTTCCGTTGCCTGAACCCATGACGACCGGTGACCCGTCCGCGAGCTCATCGGGTGCCGAGTCGTGCCCACCGGACCGCCGTCGACCGCATGGCCCCGGGGACCGTCGTGGAACGACGAGGTCCGACCGACGAGATCAGCGCCCGGTCGTGGCGGCCAGCCTGCTGATCGCGGCGGCGAAGGCCTCGACGAACGTCTCCTGGGCCTCGGCCGGCAGGCGGTCGAGGGACAGGTAGGGGTTGAGGTCCTCGAGCTCGACGAGCAGCAGGTCCCCGCCCCTGGTGCGGCACGCGTCGACCCGTTGGATGCCGTGCGTGATCGTGTTCCAGTCGATGAAGCGCCGGGCGAAGGCCAGGTCGTCCTCGTCCGGCTCGTAGGGCACGAGCTCCCAGCGCCGCTCGGGGTCGGGCGCGTAGAGGGCGTGGACGAAGGCGTCGTCGACGTAGAAGAACGACACCTCGTGCAGGAAGTCGATCCGCGGTTGGACGAGCAGCCCGTCCCAGTCCAGGCCCGCCAGATCGTCTCGCGAGACGACCTGCAACCCGACGGAGTCCGCGCCGAGCTCGGGCTTGGCCACGTAGCTGTGGACGGCGGGCAGCCGGTCGACGTCGTCGAGGCGCTCGATGGTGGGGATGACGGGGAAGTCCTGGGCGAAGAGGTCGAGCAGGTACTGCTTGCCGCGCATGTCCGCCCGGCCGGTGAGCTCGTTGTAGACCCGGGCACCGGCTGCGACGGCGCGCGCGCAGAAGTCCGCGTGGGCGGCCTGACGGTGGATGACGGGGCCCATGTTGCGGACCACGACGACGTCGAAGGACGACATGAGGGCGGCCGCGTCGTCGGGGTGGCACGTCGCCAGGTCGAAGCGGTGCCGGAGGCGGGACGTGAGGACGATGTCCTCGTCGCAGTACCGACGTCCCCGGGCCTGGTAGGCCAGATCGGTGACGTAGAGGACGCGAGGCCTGGTCTCGGACACGAAGATCTCCTGCGAGTGGACGCACCGGCCGAGCCATCATCGCGCACACCGGCCGGCGGGGCCGTGTCGCCCGGGCACGTGCCGCAGGCGCGGTCATCAAGACAGGAGGAGGCGCGAGGGCTGGTCCGGCGACGGTCAGAAGTCGATGCGGCCGCGGCGGTCGTGGAGCTCGCCGGTGGGGCCGCCCGGGCCGAGGGTCGCGAGGGCCACGGTGGCGTCGGTGCCCTCGGTGACCGTCTGGTGGCCGCCGTGGGCGTTGAAGTCGGTGGCGGTGTACCCGGGGTCCGAGGCGTTGACGCGCATCTCGGGGAGGTTCTTGGCGTACTGGACGGTCAGCGTGATGACGGCCGCCTTCGACGCCGCGTAGGGGACGGCCCGGACCGGGTGCTCGTCGTGGGCCGGGTCGAGCAGGTAGCGCGGCCACCCCACGCCCGAGGCGACGTTGACGACGACCGCGGCGTCCGAGCGTCGCAGCAGGGGGAGCGCGGCCTGGGTGACGCGCACGACGCCGACGACGTTGGTGTCGAGCACGGTCGCCATCGCGTCGGCGTCGAGGTCGTCGACCCCGAAGGAGCTGCCGAGGACGCCGGCGTTGTTGACGAGGACGTCGAGCCCGGGCAGCCCGGCCACGGTGGCCGCGACGGAGTCGGGGTCGGTGACGTCGAGCTGCACGGGGTGGGCGCCGAGCTCGCGGACGGCGTCCGCCGAGGCGAGGTCGCGCATCCCGGCGTGGACGGTGTGGCCGGCCTCGATGAGCCGGCGGGTGGTCTCCAGCCCGAGGCCGCGGTTGGCCCCGGTGATCAGTGTCGTGGTCATGGCTCCACCCTGAGGTCGCCGGCCACGGCGAGGGTAGGCCCCGTCAGTACCAGGCTGGATCGTCGCGGTGACGGCATGCTGGTGGCATGCAGGAGCTCGCCGAGGTGCTGAGGTCGTGGCGGGACCGGCTCTCCCCCGCGGAGGTCGGGCTGCCCCCCGGCCCGGCGCGACGCGCCCCCGGCCTGCGTCGCGAGGAGCTGGCCGGCCTGGCCGGCGTCAGCGTGGAGTACCTGGTGCGGCTCGAGCAGGGACGGGCCCGTCACCCGTCCCCGTCGCTGCTGGCCGCGCTGGCGCGAGCGCTGCGCCTGACCGACGGCGAGCGCGACCACCTCTACCTCACGGCCGGCGTCGCACCACCCGCGGCCGGCACGGTCTCCCACCACGTCGGGCCCGGGGTGCAGCGCGTGCTCGACCGGCTCCGGGACGTGCCGATGGCGGTGTTCTCCGCGGCCAGGGACCTCGTGTGGTGGAACCCGATGTGGGCGGCGCTGACCGGCGACCCGTCGACGCACCAGGGCCTCGAGCGCAACGTCGCCTGGCGCCACTTCACCGAGGCGCCTGGCCTCGTCGCCTACGACGCCGCGCACGCCGAGGAGTTCTCGGACGACCTCGCGGCCGACCTGCGCGAGGCCGTCGGCCGCTACCCCGACGACCACGCCCTGCGGACGCTCGTCACGCGGCTGCGGGACGCCTCGGACGACTTCGACCGGCGGTGGCGCCGCGCCCACGTCGCCCGCCACCGGTCGAGCACCAAGACGGTGACGACGACCCGCGTCGGACCCATCGCGATCGACTGCGACGTCCTCACCGCACCGGGCACCGACCTGCGCATCGTCGTCTACACCGTGGCACCGGGTTCCGAGGACGAGTCCAGGCTGGACCTGCTGAGGGTCACCGGCGCGCAGGGCCTCACCGGGTACGCCGCCCGGCCCTGACCGGGGCTGTCCGACCCCGTCGGCGGGCTAACGGGCGGGCGGGTCGGCGGTGATGCGGTCGAGCCAGTCGGCCAGCAACGCGCGCTCGGCGGGGCTCAGGGACGCGACCTCGCCGAGGCCGGCGCGGAGCGTCACCGCCGCCGTCGACGGGCCACCGGCCGCGACGGCCGGGGCGTCGGTGAGGATCGTGCGGGCCAGCGCGTCGTAGACCGACGCGACGAGGTCGAGGTCGCGCTCGTCCGGCGGAGACGCCAGCAGCGTCAGGACGACGCCCGTGCCGGCCGCGTGGATCATCGCGACGGCGCGGCCCTCGGCGACCGCCAGCCGACCGACGGACGCGACCCGGTGCACGCGCTCGCGCAGGACCCGCATCCCGGCCTCCCCCGCCGCGGACGTGGCGGCGCGCGCCGGGTCGGCGAGCAGCATCGCCACGGCGGGGTTGGCCAGACCGAAGTCGACGTGGGTCCGCCAGCTGGCGGCGAGCTCGTCGACCGGGTCCTCGGAGTGCGCACCGGCGACCTTGGTCCCGACGTAGGTGGCCAGGACGTGCTCGGCCACCGCGTCGAGCAGCCCGTCCTTGTCGCCGAACAGGCGGTAGATCGTCGGCGGCTGCACCCCCGCGGCGACGGCCACGGCCCGGGTGGTGACGGCTGCCGGGCCGCCGCCGCGGAGCAGCGACGCCGCCGCCTCCACGATCGCCACCTGGGTCCGGCCGCGTCCGACGTTCTCGTCCACCTCGGTCATGGTCCAACGATAACGCACTGGTGTTGCCGTCGATAATTCGGTGCTAACGTCAAGAGCGTTCCCATGGAAACACGAGAGGACCTCCCATGATCGTCATCACCGGTGCCACCGGCCAGCTCGGCTCCCGGATCGTCCAGCACCTCCTGGCCCGCGTCCCGGCCGACCAGGTCGGCGTGAGCGTCCGCGACGTGGATCGTGCGGCCGACCTCGCGGCCCGCGGGGTCCGGGTACGGCGGGCCGACTTCGCCGACCCCGCGACCCTGGCCGACGCCTTCGAGGACGCGACGCAGGTGCTGCTCGTCTCGAGCGACCGGCTGGGCGAGGAGGGCGTGCGACTGCACCGCGCGGCGGCCGACGCCGCTCGCGACGCCGGCGCCGACCGCGTGCTCTACACCAGCCACCAGGGCGCCTCCGCGAGCTCGGTGTTCGCGCCGATGCCCGACCACGCCGCCACCGAGGAGCACCTGCGCACCCTGGGCGTCGCGACCACGTCGCTGCGCAACGGGTTCTACGCGAGCACGGTGCCGCGGATGCTCGGCGGCGCGCTCGAGACCGGCGAGCTGCGTGTCCCCGCGGACGGGCCCGTCTCGTGGACGACGCACGACGACCTGGCCGAGGCGACCGCCGCGATCCTCACCGACGGGACGGAGCTCGACGGCCCCACCCCGCCGCTGACGGCCCCCGACGCGCACGACTTCTCCGACGTCGCCCGGGTGCTCTCCGAGCTGTCCGGCCGCTCCGTGCGTCGGGTCGTGGTGGACGACGAGGAGTGGGTGCAGGGCCTGGTGGGCCGCGGCGTCCCCGGGGAGCAGGCCGAGATGCTGCTCCAGCTCTTCTGGGCCTCGCGCCGCGGCGAGTTCGCCGCCACCGACCCGGCGCTGGAGAAGCTGGTCGGACGACCCGCGGCGTCGATCCGCGACGTCCTGGCCGCTGCCGTCTAGCCCTCGGGCCCGGGGACGCGGAGCGCCTTGGCCATCACGGTGGCCGTCGAGACGACGTCGCCGTGGCGGTGGTCGGCGACGTCGCCGGTGGGGGTGAAGCCGCGGGACTCCCAGAACGGACGGACCAGGTCGTTCGTCCCGACGACGGCGAGATGGATCCGCCGCACGTGGCTCCACCCGCCGATGCGCTGCTCGACGAGGTCCCAGGCGCGACCGCCCAGCCCGCGGCCCTGGTCGGTCTCGCGGATCAGGAACAGGCCGATCCAGGCGGTCGCGGGGTCGGGGTATCCGTCGAGCACGTCGACGCACCCGATCGGCTCGTCGTCGGCCGTGACGGTCCAGACGTGCTTGCGGCGTCGGTCGAACCCGGAGGGCAGACCGTCCAGGACCTCCGTGGCGACGTCCTGCGACGGCGGACCGCCGGTGACCCGTCGCGCGTAGTCCGGGGCGTCCTGCAGGACCGACTGGAGCGCGCCGACGTCCTCGACCGATCGTCCGACGGTGCGCAGCCGGAGGTCCACGGCGCCGTCATCACTCATCGGCGAGCAGCATCGCCGACGCGGCGGCGAGGTCCGCCTCGGCGCCGGTGGTGAGCGCATAGAGGGCGTACGCGATCGGGGAGGACTCCCACAGCCGGCGGGCCTGCGCGGCCATCCCGTCGTGCACGTCCCCACCGGCCTGCTCGTAGGCCCGCAGGGTGGCCTGCAGCATGGCCTCGCCCGCGGCGCCGTGCTGCGCGGCAAGGTCGCGAGCGGGATCGTCGACCCGTCCGGTCGTCCAGTCCAGGACCGCGGTGAACGCGCCGTCCCGGTCGAGCAGCACGTGCGCCGGATAGATCTCCCCGTGGGTCATCACCGTCCGCCGCGGCCAGCAGGTGTCATCGTCCAGCCAGGTGCGCCAGGAGTCGCCCAGTGCGGGCGCGACGGTGAACGCCTCGCGCACGCGGGCGACGTCGTCGGCCCAGGCCTGGCGCACCTCCTCCGGGGAGCGGACCTCGACACCGGCGGCACGGGCCTCGTCGGCACCCAAGGCGTGCAGCCGGGCCAGCAGCCGGCCGAGGCGCACGGCGTAGTCCGGGTCGGCGGGGTCCAGGTGCCACACCGGCTCGCCCGCCTCGGACAGCGTCAGCCCCGGCTCGCCCGGGAGGGCAGGGTAGGCGATCAGCCCGGGCTCCCGCACCTGCCAGTCGGGCACCGCGACACCGCCGGCCGCCAGCGCCGGCGAGACGAGGTCGAGGATCCGGGCCTCGGCCGCCATGCCCGCCGAGACGTCCGCACGGCGGGGGACGCGGAGCACCCACCGCCTCCCGTCGGCGTCGTCGGCCATCACGACGCGGTAGTCCAGGCCGGCGTCGTTCAGCACGGCGCCGTCGGACGACAGGTGCAGGCCGTGGTCGGCGGCCCGGGCGACGGCGTCGTGGATCGGGTTCACACGGCCACGCTGCCACCCGCGGGCACGACGACGCCAACCCCTTTTGCGACCTCCTGCCCGACGGGGCGGCGGACGTCGGCGGAGCACGCGCCACGGTCCGCGCCCTAGGGT
The DNA here is from genome assembly GCA_030655315.1 of Nocardioidaceae bacterium. Classification (GTDB taxonomy): domain Bacteria; phylum Actinomycetota; class Actinomycetes; order Propionibacteriales; family Nocardioidaceae; genus JAURVT01. Next base: position 44,662 of record JAURVT010000019.1, read on the forward strand.
GGGCCGCCGGTGCAGCGACCAGCGCCCGCGCCCGGACCACCACGAGACCGTCAGCGAGGAACACCTGTGTGCCGAGTTCTTGCCTACATCGGACCTGAGCTACCCCTGGGGAGCCTGCTCCTGGAGCCGGGCAACAGCCTCATCAACCAGACGCTCGACCCCGAGCGCCACCCCCTGCTTCAGCTCGCCGGCTGGGGGTTCGGGGCCTGGAGCGAGCACCTGCTCGAGCCGAGCAGGCCGCTGATCTACCGGCGCCCCACCGCGGCGTTCTACGACGACAACGTCCAGAAGATGGTGCCGAGCCTGCGCGCCAGCACGCTGCTGGCCCACGTGCGGGCGGCGGACTACAACGCGGCTGCCGTCGTCACCGACGAGAACTGCCATCCCTTCTCGTACGAGGGGACGCCCTGGATCATCGCCCAGAACGGCGACCTCCCAAACTGGCGGGTGCTGCAGCGCGAGCTGCTGCCGCACTGCGAGGACCGCTACCTCGAGCAGATGCGGGGCACCACCGACACCGAGTTCCTCTACGTGCTGCTGCTCTCCCTGCTCGAGGGCGACGGCGACGACGACGTCCAGCGCGCCTTCGAGACCATGCTCGGGCTCCTCGTCGCGGCGATGGAGAAGCTCGACCTGGTCGAGCTGACCAAGCTGAAGATGGCCCTGGTCGCACCGAACCGGATCATCGGGGTCAACGTCGGCTCGGGCCACCAGGGCGAGACGCACCCCGAGGGCGACTGGCGGGAGCTGCTGAAGTCCGGCCCGGGCACCGACGACTACGCCCTCGCCATGCTCCTCGAGCCGATGTACATGCTGACGGGCCGCAACTTCGAGAACTACGAGACGTCCTACGACGTCGACGTGTGCGCCGTCGAGGAGGCGACGTCCGTCGTCTTCGCCTCCGAGCCCCTGACCGAGAGCACCGAGGACTGGTTCGACCTGGAGTTCGGCCAGATCGTGTTCCTCGAGCGGTCCGACGCCGGCATCACCCGGACGGTCCGCACGCTGGACGTGTAGTCGCGCCGGCGCACGGCCCGCCCGGCGCCATCTGGTCCGATGTGCTGGGCTGGGACCTCCCCTGCCCGACAGCGCCCCGACGGACGGACCCCGATGCCCAGGAACGAACCGGTCACGGACGTCAGCGCCGTGGTGCTCGACGTCAACGAGACGATCTCGGACACCCGTCCCATGGCAGCGGCGTTCGAGCGCGTCGGCGCACCGGCGCACCTCGCGACGCTCTGGTTCGGCTGCGTGCTGCGGGACGGGTTCGCGCTGACGGCCGCCGGGAGCCCCGGCGACTTCGAGGAGCTCGCGCGGGGCGGCCTGCGCGTCCAGCTCGAGCCCCTGCTCCCGTCCGACGACCTCGACCGGAGCGTCGACGAGCTGATGGCGACCTTCGCCGGGCTCGGACCGCATCCCGACGTCGCCCCCGGACTGAGGGCCCTCGCCGAGCGCGGGCTCGTGCTCGTCACCCTCGGCAACGGGCCTGCGTCCACCGCGCGCACCCTGCTGGAGCGAGCGAACAGCGACGACGTGCACGAGACGCTCAGCGTCGACGACGCCGGCGCCTGGAAGCCGGCACCGCAGGCCTACGCCTACGCGCTGTCCCGCCTGGGCACCGTCCCCTCGAGCACGGTCATGGTCGCGGTGCACCCCTGGGACCTCGACGGCGCGGCCCGGGCAGGGCTGCGGACGGCCTGGCTCAACCGCGACGGCCGACCGTGGCCGGCCTACCTCCGGGCCCCGGACCTCGAGGTCGACCGGCTCGACGCCCTCGCCCCCCTGCTCCAGGTGAGCGGGTCGTCGGCGCCTTCGGGGGCGTAGCGACCTCCGTGCGGGACGGGTCGATCCTCCCCGATCCCCTCGAGGACCGAGCCCGCCGCCCGCGGGAGGACGTCCGTGCTCAGGCGCGCGGGAGGATCGCCGTGAACCTGACCAGGAAGTCGCGGATCGCGACCAGCTGGTCGGTGTCGTAGTCCCCCAGGGCCCGCTGCAGGGCATCCCCCTGCTCGCCGTAGAAGTCCTGGGCGAGCCGGTGGGCGTCGGCGGTGGGGTGCAGGGTCACGATGCGGCGGTCGTCGTGTTCGCGGGAGCGGGTGACCAGGCCGCGCGCCTCGAGGCGGTTGACGAGCGCGTTGGTGGCGCCCGAGGTCAGGCCGATCCGTCGCGAGAGCGCGGCCGGCGAGAGCGGCGCCGCGCCGATCTCGGCGTAGACCAGCTCACCGAGGGCGACCCCGTCCGACGTGGGCAGGCCCAGCGCGCGAGCGAGCAGCAGCGCGGACTCGTGGTAGGCCACGGCGTAGCCGCGGAGCGCCTCGAGGACCTCGGATCTCACGTCGACCACGGGGTCATCCTGACAGGCGCCTCACCGCCGGCGGTGCGTCGAGCCCGGCTCGGCGGCCTGCGCGAACGGGTAGTCCGGGAGGACGGGCTCGTGCCGGGCGCTCGTGAGCAGGTGCCGCTGCGCCAGGCCCTGGAGGGCCGGCAGCGCCGAGACGCGGTGCACCGCCTGGACCGCGCGGACCCCCAGCCTCGACGACGGGTGCAGCGCCCGGGCCCCGCCCGGCGGCAGGCCCTGGGCGGAGTCCGCGTAGCGCCGCAGCAGGCGCTCGTACCGGTCGAACGCGGCCGTCGGGGAGTCACCGGCGCTCCGGACGTCGCGGGCGAGCTCGCCGGTGAGGACGTGCGCGCCGACCAGCGCCAGGGTGGTCCCCATCCCGGTCGGGCCCGAGCCCCAGGCGGCGTCACCCACCAGCGCGACGCGACCCGTGCTCCACCGCGAGACGACCACCTGGTTCATCCGCTGGGCGTAGAACTCCTCGGGACGCGCCTCGAACCCGGCCAGGATGCGCTCGCTCTGCCAGCCCGCGCCGGCGAAGCGCTCGCGCAGGATCGACAGCTGCGACTCGACGGGGAGGCTCTCGAAGCCGATCGGGTCGGAGGCGAACGACAGGCTGGCCCTCAGCGTGCCCTGGTCGTCCGGACGGATCGAGGCCACGCGGCCGCCGGTCCCGGTGAACCAGTCCCAGTAGTCGGTGTCGCCGTCGCGGCGCTCGATGGTGCCGTAGGTGATGCTGACGCCGCGGTCGCGGTACGTGGTCCACTCGTCGAACAGCAGACGACGGGTGCGCGAGCTGCGACCCTCGGCGACCAGCACGAGGTCGTACCGCCCCTGCGCGCCGCCGTCGAACCGCACGTCGACCCCCGCGGGGTCCTGCTCGGCCGCGGTGACGAGGTCTCCGTACCGGACCTCGACCCCCTCCGGGACGCGGTCCATCAGCATCCCCGCGAGCACCCCGCGCAGGATCTCGACCTCGGCGGTGGGACCGTCCTGGCCCTCGACGCGCGGGAACTCCGCGTACGGCCGGCCGGACTCCTGGACGAACCGGGTGCCCTGCTCCCCCGTCAGGCGGGCCATCACCTCGTCCTCGAGCCCCATCCTCCGGACCACCTCACGCCCCAGACCCCGGACGTCGATGTTCTGTCCCGCCTCGCGCTGCCGGTCGGACCGCTCGAGCAGGGTGACGTCGAAGCCCGCCCGGTCGAGCCCCCACGCCAGCGCGGGCCCGGCGATGCTCGCGCCGGTCACCAGGACCCGGGCAGGACGTGCGGAGGGTGCGTTCACGGTGTCGCCTCTCATCAAGCTTCATGGAGAAGTGACTTTATCATGAAGTTGCCTCCCGGTCGCAGCCGCTACGGTGCCGCGGTGTCGACCACTCGCCCACCGCTGCCCCGAGAAGGTGCTCCCATGTCCCACGTCGGCCCGCCAGACTGGTCCGACCACGACCGACCACCAGAAGGAGACGGTGTCATGACGCCGATCATGGACAAGACCGAAGCCGGCCGACTCGTCGACGCCGCCCGCATCAGGGCCGGGCTCACCTGGTCCTCGGTGGCCGAGTCGCTCGGCACCCCCCTGGTGTGGACGATCGCCGCGCTGCTCGGCCAGCACCCGGTCCCGTCCGACACCGCCGAGTCGGCCCGGACGCTGCTCGACCTCGACGACGCGGTGGTGGAGAGCCTGCTGCAGCAGCCGTCCCGGTCGATCGACCCCGCCCTGCTGCAGGACCCGACGATCTACCGCCTCCAGGAGGCGCTCGCCGTCTACGGACCGGCCCTCAAGGCCCTGATCCACGAGGAGTTCGGCGACGGGATCATGAGCGCGATCAACTTCAAGGTCGACTTCGCGCGCCGCGCCGACCCTGACGGCGACCGGGTCGTCATCACCCTGGACGGGAAGTTCCTCGACTACCGCTGGTGAGGCTCGCCGCGCCGGCCCTCGAGCCGGCCGCGGCCCTGGGCACCGACGTCGCACCCTCGCCGCGCGGCGGCCGGTGCCCTCCGTCGTCCGGACGAGTCAGTCGCGTGCGCGAGCGGCACGCTCGACGTTGCGCGTGAGGTCGCGGACCAGCGTCCGCAGCTGGGCCACCTGGTCGTCGGCGAGACCCATCGCGTCGCCGATCGCCCGCTGCACGTCGGGGGCCGAGGCGCGCAGCTCGTCCCCGCGCCGGCCCGTGACGACGAGCACCGTCCGGTGGTCGTCGGGGTCGGGTCGCCGCCGCACCAGGTCGGCTGCCTCCATCCGGCGCAGCAGCGGAGTGAGCGTGGCGTGGTCGAGGTGGAGCGTCGTGGCGAGGTGCTTGATCGCGGACTCCCCGTCGGACCACAGGACGGTGAGGACGAGGTACTGCGGGTAGGTGAGGTCGAGGTCGTCGAGCACCACCCGGTACACGGACGTCAGGGCCCGGGACGCGGCGTAGAGGTCGAAGCAGAGCAGCTCGTCCAGGTGGGGGCTGGTCGACGTCGGAAGGGTGGACACCCCTGGATCATATCGTCGCCGGCTGTTATCTTGTACACAAGACATTCAATCTTCTGGAGGAACGATGCCCACACGCAACGCCCGCACCGCTTGGAACGGCACCCTCGAGCAGGGCTCCGGCCAGGTCGAGCTCAGCAGCTCCAAGGTCGGCACCTACGACGTCTCCTTCCCCAAGCGCGCGGCCGACGACGCCGGCGGCACGACCAGCCCCGAGGAGCTGATCGCCGCGGCCCACTCGGCGTGCTACGCCATGCAGCTGTCCGCGTTCGTGGCCGAGGCCGGCGGCACCCCGCAGGGCCTCGAGGTGTCCGCGGCCGTCACGCTCGGCCCGGACCCGAGCGACGGCGGCTTCCGCCTCACCGGCATCGCCCTCACGGTCCGCGGCGAGGTCGACGGCCTCGACGAGGCCGCCTTCGTCCAGGCCGCCGAGAAGGCCAAGGCCGGGTGCCCCGTGAGCAAGGCCCTCACCGGCGTCGAGATCACGCTCGACGCCTCGCTCGACTCCTGAGCCTGCGGCCCGTCAGCCCCTGATCCACTCTCCGAGAGGAACGCACATGCCCTTCGTCAACGTCGGTACCGACGGCAACACCCCGGTCGAGCTCCACTACGAGGACCTCGGCAGCGGCACCCCCGTCGTCCTGATCCACGGCTGGCCCCTCAGCGGGCGCTCGTGGGAGAACCAGGTCCCGGCCCTCATTGAGGCCGGCCACCGCGTCATCACGTACGACCGCCGCGGCTTCGGCGACTCGTCGCAGCCCTGGAACGGCTACGACTACGACTCCTTCACCGCCGACCTCGACGTGCTGCTCAAGCACCTCGACATCACCGGCGCCACCCTCGTCGGCTTCTCGATGGGTGGCGGCGAGGTCGCCCGCTACATCGGCACCTTCGGCACCGAGCGCGTCTCCAAGGCCGTGTTCGCCGCCGCCGTCCCGCCGTACCTCTACAAGTCCGACGACAACCCGGACGGCGGCCTCGACGACGAGACCATCGCCGGCTTCAAGGGCGGCGTGACCGGAGACCGGATCGCGTTCCTCGAGGACTTCACCAAGAACTTCTTCGACGCCGGCAACGGCTCGGAGGCCCTCGTCCCCGAGCCCACCCGCCTGTACAACCGGGCGATCGCGGAGTTCGCGTCGCCCAAGGGCACGCTGGACTGCATCACCGCGTTCGGCACCACCGACTTCCGCCCCGACGTGCAGAAGGTGGCCGACGCCGGCATCCCCGTGCTGGTCATCCACGGCGACTCCGACGCCGTCGTACCGTTCGAGGTCTCGGGCAAGCGCACCCACGAGTCGATCCCGGGCAGCGACCTCAAGGTCATCGCCGGTGGCCCGCACGGCATCAACGCCACGCACGCGCAGGAGTTCAACGACGCGCTGATCACCTTCCTGGCCAAGTAGCACCGCAGCGCCGCACCACCTCGACGCCCCGACCGCACCGCGGCCGGGGCGTCGTCGCGTACCGGTGGGAGGGTTCGCCACGAGGGGAACCGTCCGACGACCGGCCCGGGCCGACCGGCACTCTCAGGCCCGACCCGGTAGACCTGTGCCATGAAGCTGTTGCGAGGAGCCGCCGCGATCGGCGTGGCCAGGAAGCTGTACACCGAGGCGCAGAAGCCGGAGAACCAGCGCCGGATCCGCGAGGCGGTGAACAAGGTGAAGTCCCAGCGGGGGCGCAAGCGTCCACGCTGACGCCTGCCGGGACGGAGCGGTGGGCCGATGAGTCCGGCGGCACCGGGCGGTCGGTAGAGGCATGAGCGACGAGAGCGTGAGCGCCGAGACCACCGTCGAGGCGTCGACCCAGGACGTGTTCGCGGTGGTCACCGACCCGTCCCGCCATGCCGGCATCGACGGGACGGGATGGGTGGCCGAGGCGGTGGACGGCTCGCCCCTGAGGGGTACCGGCGACCGGTTCCAGATGGCGATGTTCCATCCCGACCACCCGGACGGCACCTACGAGACCGTCAACGAGGTGATCGCCTACGAGCAGGGCCGCGCCGTGGCCTGGCGCACCGGCTACGTCGACGACTCCGGGGCGGTCGTCTTCGCCGGCTGGTGGTGGCGCTACGACCTGGTCGCGGAGGGCCCGCGACGGACGCGGGTGACGCTCACCCACGACTGGTCCGACGTCGGCCCCGGACCACGCGCCTACCTGTCCTTCCCGGTGTTCGGCGACGACCACCTCGACGACTCCCTGCGCCACCTGTCCGCGATGCTGTCCTAGCGGCGGGACCCGTGGTCCACGTCCGGGGGCCGGTCCCGGTTTGATCCGCCGCGGTGCGGGGTACAACGTCCTCGCGAGCCGCCCTCGCCAGCGACCCCATCTCGGGAATCTCGGGGTGGGGTCGCCGCACGCCTGGAGTGCGCCCATGTTCGAGCGCTTCTGCCGCCGTCCGTCCCCGAGCGTGCCGCACGTCCCCGTGATCCTGCCCGAGCCCCTGGCCGGGGAGGTGCGGCTGCTCGTCCGGCCCGGACGGCGGGGGCGGCGCGGCGCCGTCCCCCGCCCTGCCGGACGCGGGTCAGGACAGCTGGTAGAGCGCGCGTGCCTCGTCGTGGGTGGCGATCGGCCGGCCGACGTCGCGCGCGATCTCCTGCACCTGCTGGAGCAGCTCGAGGTTCGTGGGGTTGCGGGCCGGGTCGTAGAACAGCTCGAGGCCGGTCTTGACGTGGCCGCCCAGCTCGATCGCCCGACGGATGACGTCGGTGTCGTCGAGAGCGCCCTGGCCCCAGATCGAGATGTACCAGGGGTGCGTGACCTTGGCCTCCTCGATCATCCACAGGTAGTAGTAGAGGCTCTCGAGGCTCGGCTTCATGCCGTTGGTCCCGATCGGCTCGGTGGCGGTGAGGCCGTAGTCGCCGATCAGGTAGAAGTCCCACATCGAGCCCGGCGTCGACAGCCCGCGGTTGACGTAGTGCATGGCGTGCCGCAGGTGGCCCGGCTCGTAGACGCCGTAGACCATCGGGATGTTCCGCTCGCGCAGCATCTTCCACTGGCTCGCGATGCGGGCGTAGTTGAAGCCGAACTCCGGGCCGCTCAGGTAGCCCTCGTCGTCGACGTCGGTCGCGAAGAGCGTCAGGCCCGTGTCGACGCAGGCGATGCGCACGTTGCCGCCCTCGTGGAGCAGGGCGACGTGCTCCAGGCCGTTCTCGTCGGGCAGCAGGCGCAGGTTGTTGCAGGTGGTGGGGTACCAGGTGATGTCGGGGTGCTTGGCGAGCACCTTCTCCCAAGTGCGCATGTAGTCCCTGTAGGCGTTCTGCCCCAGCAGGTCGAAGCTGGTGTTGTGCGCGTGGATCGCGCCCGCACCGGCCTCCCAGCAGCGGATCGCGTCGTCGGCGATCTCCTCGTAGGAGATGGGGGTGTTCGGGTTCATCTCCTTGGTCCGCACGCCGTTGATGTGCGACTCGATCACGACCGGGTGGTCCCAGCTCGGTGCGGCGTCGGCGTACGTGTCCAGAGCAGTGGTCATGATCGGGTCTCCTTCGGTCGTGCGGTGGTCAGGATCAGGGAACGAGGGTGGGGGCGGGGACGTCGAGGTCGATCTCGATCCCCCGGGCGGCCATCGCCTGCTGGTACAACCGGCCGGCCCGGTACGACGAGCGGACCAGCGGCCCCGACATCACGCCCTGGAACCCGATCTCCTCGGCCTCGGCC
>JAURVT010000003.1 GCA_030655315.1 Nocardioidaceae bacterium
ACGATGGCCAAAGAGAAATTCGCTCGTACGAAGCCGCACTGCAACATCGGCACGATCGGTCACGTGGACCACGGCAAGACGTCGCTGACGGCGGCGATCACGAAGGTCCTGGCCGAGACGGGCGGGGCGACGTTCACGGCCTACGACCAGATCGACAAGGCGCCCGAGGAGAAGGCCCGCGGCATCACCATCTCGACGGCCCACGTCGAGTACGAGACCGCCAACCGCCACTACGCCCACGTCGATTGCCCCGGCCACGCCGACTACGTGAAGAACATGATCACGGGCGCGGCGCAGATGGACGGCGCGATCCTGGTGGTGTCGGCGGCCGACGGCCCGATGCCGCAGACCCGCGAGCACATCCTCCTCGCCCGTCAGGTCGGCGTGCCGGCCCTCGTCGTGTTCCTCAACAAGGTCGACCTCGTCGACGACGAGGAGCTCCTCGAGCTCGTCGAGATGGAGGTGCGCGAGCTCCTCTCCAAGTACGACTTCCCCGGCGACGACATCCCGATCACCAAGGGTTCGGCCAAGGTCGCCCTCGACAACGGCGACGCCAAGGTCGGCCACGACGCCGTCATCGCCCTGATGAAGACCGTGGACGACTACATCCCGCAGCCGGAGCGTCCCATCGACAAGCCGTTCCTGATGCCCATCGAGGACGTGTTCTCGATCTCGGGCCGCGGCACGGTGGTGACGGGTCGCGTCGAGCGCGGCATCGTCAAGGTCGGCGAGACCGTCGAGATCGTCGGCATCCGCGACACCCAGACCACCACGGTCACGGGCGTCGAGATGTTCCGCAAGCTCCTCGACCAGGGCCAGGCCGGCGACAACGTCGGCGTGCTCCTGCGCGGCACCAAGCGCGAGGACGTCGAGCGCGGCCAGGTCGTGTGCAAGCCCGGCTCGGTCAAGCCCCACACCAAGTTCAAGGCCGAGGCCTACATCCTCACCAAGGAGGAGGGCGGCCGCCACACCCCGTTCTTCACCAACTACCGCCCGCAATTCTACTTCCGCACCACGGACGTGACCGGCGTGTGCGTCCTCCCCGAGGGCACCGAGATGGTGATGCCGGGCGACAGCGTGACCATGGACGTCACCCTCATCGTGCCCGTCGCCATGGAAGAGAAGCTGCGCTTCGCCATCCGTGAAGGCGGACGCACCGTCGGCGCCGGCGTCGTCGCCGCCATCAACGAGTAGTCTTCCGTC
>JAURVT010000004.1 GCA_030655315.1 Nocardioidaceae bacterium
CCCCCCCCCCCCCCCCCCCCCCCGCCCCGTCCGCGATCTGATGACTTGTGGGGCTTAAACCACCCTCAGAACCCCCACAAAGCATCAGATCGCGGACGAAGGGCGAGGCGGGGGCGGAGGTGCGCGGGGCGGGGGTGCCCGGCAGGGTGGGGGGATGAGCGACGACACCCGGACCATGCGCGCCGTCGGCTTCACCCGGAGCCTGCCGATCGACGACCCTGCCAGCCTCCAGGACCTCGAGGTCCCGCGTCCGACGCCGGGCGAGCACGACCTCCTCGTCGAGGTGCGGGCGGTGTCGGTCAACCCGGTCGACACCAAGGTGCGGCGGGGAGGCGACGCGGAGGACGGCCCGCGGGTGCTGGGCTACGACGCGGCCGGCCTCGTCGTCGAGGTGGGGTCCGCCGTCACGCTGTTCTCCCCCGGCGACGAGGTCTACTACGCCGGCAACCTGCTCCGCCCGGGCACCGACGCCGAGCTGCACGCCGTCGACGAGCGGATCGTCGGACGCAAGCCGTCGACCCTGTCGTTCGCCGAGGCCGCCGCCCTGCCCCTCACCGTGATCACCGCGTGGGAGGGCCTGTTCGACAAGCTCAGGCTCACCGCCGACAGCGCGGGGACGCTCTACGTCCCCGGCGCCAGCGGAGGCGTCGGGTCGGTGGTGCTGCAGCTCGCCGAGACCCTGCTGCCCCGCGTGCACGTGGTCGCGACGAGCTCGCGTCCCGAGACCGACGCGTGGGTCACCTCCCTGGGCGCGGACGCGACCGTCGACCACCGCGGGGACGACCTCCGCGGGCAGCTCTCGACGGCCGCCCCCGACGGCGTCGACTGGGTCTTCACCTCGCGCATCGAGGACGAGGGCCAGCTGCAGCTCTACACCGACGTGCTCAACCCGTTCGGCGAGATCGTCGCGATCGACGACCCCGAGACGCTCGACGTCGCCGCCCTCAAGTCCAAGAGCCTCAGCCTGCACTGGGAGCTGATGTTCACCCGGTCGATCGCGGGTGGCGACGGGCAGCTGTCGCAGCACCGGCTGCTCGAGGAGGTCGCCGACCTCGTCGAGGCCGGGCGGATCCGCAGCACCCTGACGACGACCCTCTCGCCCATCGACGCCGAGCAGCTGCGCGAGGCGCACCGTCAGGTCGAGGGCGGTCGGGTCGTCGGCAAGATCGTCCTCACCGCGGGCTGAGCTCAGGCCGCCAGGGCGTCGTAGACGGCGGTCTCCATCTCGAGGTAGCCGCCGACGGACGCGGCGTCGGCGAACGGGAAGATCTGGGTGCCCCAGAACCCGCCGATGCCGTGCTGCCGGTCGATCCAGTAGTAGAGGTTGGCCAGACCCGCCCAGGCCAGGCTGCCGGCGGGACGGCCGGTGGGGGCGTCCTCGTCGTTGACCATGAACGTGTAGGCCCACGACTTGGACTGGCCGGGGAAGAACTCGGCGTCGTTCGACAACGACGGGATCACGCCCGGCAGCATCTGGACCTTGAGGTCGCCGAGGTGGTTCTTCTCGGCCATCCGCACGGTCTCCTTGCCCAGCACCTGCCGGCCGGAGTGGCTCAGGCCGTCGTTCAGCCACATCCGGATGAAGGCGAGGTAGTCGCCGACGGTGGAGTGCAGCCCGTGGCCGCCCATGTGCACCTCGGGCTCGGGCAGGACGAACCCGGTGGGGACCAGCGATCCGTCGTCCTGGCGCTGGTGCATGGTCGCGAGCCGCGGACGGGTGCGGTCGTCGAGCGCGAACATCGTGTCGTCCATGCCCAGCGGCTCGAAGACGCGGGTGCGCATGACCTCCCCCAGGCTCTGGCCCGTGACGCCCTCGACGACCTGTCCCGCCCAGTCGATGTTGGAGCCGTACTGCCACTGCTCGCCCGGGTCGAACAGCAGCGGGGTGCGCAGCGACTCCCGGGTCGCCGCGACGATGCTGGGCTGCCCGTGGTCGGTGGCGAGCCGGTTGTACGTCTCGTCGAAGAAGTCGTAGCCGAACCCGGCGGTGTGCAGCATCAGCTGCTTGGTGGTCACGTCCGTGCGGGGCGGACGCAGCCGCGGCGACCCGTCGTCGTCGAACCCCTCGATCACCTGGACGTCGCCGAGCGCGGGGGCGTACGTCTTGGCGGGGGCGTCGAGGTCGATGCGCCCCTCCTCGACGAGCTGCAGGACCGTGGTGCCGGTGATCGCCTTGGTGGTGGAGAAGATCGCCATCACGGCGTCGGTCGTCATCGGGTCGTCCGCGCCGAGGCTCCGGCGACCGGCGGCGCCGAGGTAGAACGACTCCTCCCGGTCGGTGAGGCCCGCCACCACCCCGGGCAGGCCGGGCCCCTCGTCGATGCTCGCCCGCACCACCGCGTCGGCGGCTTCCGCGAGCCGCTCCTGCCGGGCCACTGCTTCTTCGTCGCTCATGGGGGTTCCTCTCCGAGACCGATGACGTGTCGTCGCTCACATCATGCGCGCAGACGGGCCCGCGCGCGTCGTCCCCGCGGAGGAGGCCGCTCAGCGCAGCCCGGCGACGAGCAGGTCGGTGAGGGCGGCATAGGCCTGCGAGTCGTCGAGCCCGGTGGTGCGGGTGAGGTCGCCGCGCTGCACCGACTCCATCACCAGGCCGGCGACCGCGCCCACGAACGTCGCGTCGAGCGAGGTGCCCACGGTCTGCGCCTCGGCGACCAGCTCGCGGACGCGCTGCGCGGCGGCCTGGGTGTTGCGACGGTAGATCTCCCGGGCCGGTGCGAACCCCTCGACGTCGGCGATGAAGGCCGGGCTCGCCGGGCGCAGCTCGGTCGAGATCGCCTGCAGGTAGGCCTCGATGCGGTCGCGCGGGCTGCCCGCGACGGCGGCGCTCTCCTCGACGCGGGCCGTGGCGCCGCGGAAGAAGGCACGGACGGCCGCGACGACGATCTGCTCCTTGCTCGCCGCGACGGCGTAGAGCGTGGACTTGGAGCAGCTGAGGCGTCGGGCGAGCTCGGCGACGCCGAGATGGGTGAATCCCTCGGCCAGGAAGATCTCGACCAGGCCGTCCACCACGCGCGCGGCCCGCTCGTCCGGTCGTGTCGTCGTCATCCTCGCCCTCTCCGCAACCCGTTCGTGGTTCTCGATGCGGTACCAGGTTACCGTCGCTGGTACCGTCGACCCGAGATCCCGTACCGAGGAGGATGGCATGCCCGCGACCCGTCTGATGCCCACGCAGGAGTCCGACGACCTGATCGCGCTGACCCGCGAGATCGTCGACAAGGAGCTGCGTCCCCGCGTCGACGAGGCCGAGGCGTCCGCGACGTTCCCGCGCGAGGTGTTCCGGACGCTCGGCCGCGCGGGCCTGATGAGCCTTCCGTACCCCGAGGAGCTCGGCGGCGGCGACCAGCCCTACGAGGTCTACCTCCAGGTGCTCGAGGAGATCGCGTCGGCGTGGGCGAGCGTCGGGGTGGGCGTCAGCGTCCACGCCCTGTCGTGCTTCGGCCTGTTCACCGCGGGCACCGACGAGCAGCGCGAGCAGTGGCTGCCCGAGATGCTCTCGGGCGAGCAGCTCGGCGCCTACTGCCTGTCCGAGGCCCATGCGGGCTCCGACCCCGCCGCGATGCGCACCCGCGCGGTCCGCGACGGCGACGACTACGTCATCGACGGCGCCAAGGCCTGGACCACCCACGGCGGCGAGGCCGACTTCTACAAGGTGATGGCCCGCACCTCCGACGACGGCGGTCGCGGCATCTCGTGCTTCCTCGTGCCCGCCGGCTCCCCCGGGCTCACCGCGGACGTCCCCGAGCGCAAGATGGGCCTCACCGGCTCGACCACCGCGACGATGCTCTTCGACGGCGTCCGCGTCCCGGCCGGGCGGCGGCTCGGCGACGAGGGCCAGGGCCTCCCGATCGCGCTCGCCGGCCTCGACGCCGGCCGCCTCGGCATCGCCGCGGTCGCCGTCGGCGTCGCGCAGGGCGCCCTCGACGTCGCTGTGGCGTACGCCAAGGAGCGCGAGGCGTTCGGCAAGCCGGTCATCGAGCACCAGGGCCTGGCGTTCCTGCTCGCCGACATGGCCGCGGCGGTCGACTCCGCGCGCGCGACCTACCTCCACGCCGCCCGCATGCGCGACGCCGGACGTCCCTACGGCCGTGAGGCGTCGGTGGCCAAGCTCGTCGCCACCGACAACGCTTCGCGCGTCACCGCCGACGCCGTCCAGGTGCTCGGCGGCGCCGGCTACACCAAGGACTTCCCGGTCGAGCGCTACATGCGCGAGACCAAGGTGATGCAGATCTTCGAGGGCACCAATCAGATCCAGCGCCTCGTGATCAGCCGGCACCTGGCGCGCTGAGCCGACGGACGCCGAGCCGAAGAACGCTGAGCTGAGGGACGCTGAGCCGACTGTGCGGAGCTACCGGACGACGGGCCGGCGACCGCGTCCGGCTGCCACGGTGCACGCGGCCGCGAGGAGCAGCACGCCCCCGAGCAGGAACGCGAGGCCGCCCGCGAGGGGGATGGCGCTCGGCTCGTCGGCGAGCGAGTGCAGGTAGGCGGCGCCGCCGCCGAACCCGACGGCGCCCACGACGCCGAGGACGCGGACCACCGGCTCAACCCGCGTCCGCGGGACCACGGCGACCAGCGTCACCGCGCACGAGGCGTAGAGGAGCCAGCGCAGCGGCTCGCGCGCACCGTCCGGTGCGGCGACCATGACGGCGAAGACCGCGAGGGGCGCCAGGCAGGCCGCCATCGTCGCCGCCGTGGTGTGGGGTGCGTGACCGGGTCGAGTCGTGTCCATGACCCGACCATGCGCCCCGGGACGTCGACGCCGCGTCCGTGCAGGTGCTCAGCCGCGGCGTCGACGTACTCAGCCGCTCAGATCGCGCGGACGGTCGCCTCGATGCCGTTCGCGCGGATCGACTCGAGCGCCGCGAGGTAGGCCTCGACGAATGCCGGGTCGTCCGCGAGGCCGCCCGGCACGTCCGCGGCCCGCAGGAAGCCGACCGGGTCCTCGGCGAGGTTCTTGCCCGCCTCGCGCAGACGGTCCTCCTTGAGGTCGACCATCTCGCCGCCCTGCTCGCAGACCAGCGCCCACGCGGCCACCGTCGTGACCGCACGCGGCGCCGCGGCGGCCCCGCGCTCGACCACCACGGGCAGCATGAACGTGTTGACGCGGTCCGACGAGAAGGCCCGGACCCGCGCGAGCGTGTCGGCGAGCTCGGCGTTGGCGAACCGCTCGAGCAGGGTCTCGGTGTAGTCCTGCAGGTCGATGCCCGGCACCTCGGGCAGGATCGGGATCGCCTCGAGCCGCATGTAGTCGAGGACGTACGGGCGCAGCACCGCGTCCTGCGCCGCCTCGTGGACGTAGGTGTGCCCGGCCAGCGCGCCGGCCTGCGACAGCACCTGGTGGCCGGCGTTGAGCAGGCGAAGCTTCATCAGCTCGTAGGGGTGGACGTCGGGCACCATCTGGACGCCGACCTCCTCGAGCGCGGGACGCCCGAGCGGGAACTCGTCCTCCACGACCCACTGGCCGAACGGCTCGGCCAGGATCGGCCAGCCGTCCTCGACGCCGAAGCGACGCGTCACCTCGGCCCGGTCCTCGTCGGTGGTGACCGGGGTGATCCGGTCGACCATGCAGTTCGGGAAGGTGACGTGCTCCTCGATCCAGGCGCCGAGGTCGGCGTCGAGCCGGCGGGCGAAGGCCACGAACGTCCGGTGCGCGACCTCGCCGTTGCCCTGCACGTTGTCGCACGAGAGCACGGTGAACGGCTCGGTGCCGGCGTCACGACGTCGGCGCAGCGCCTCGACGACGAACCCGAACGCCGAGCGCGGGGCGGCAGCTCCCTCGAGGTCGGCCAGCACGGCCTCCGACGCCGGCGCGAACTCGCCGGTGTCGGGGTCCTGCTCGTACCCGCCCTCGGTGATCGTCAGCGACACGATGCGCACGGCGGGGTCCGTCATGCGCGCGAGCACCGCCTCGGGGTCGTCCGGCGCGAAGAGGTGCTCGGCGACCGAGCCCACCACGCGCGGCTCCCAGGTGCCGTCGGCGTGCTTGAGCACCACCGTGTAGAGGCAGTCCTGGGCCCGCATCACCTCGTTGACCCGGCGGTCGCCGGGCATCAGGCCGACGCCGCAGATGGCCCATTCGCTCGCACCTCCCTGCGACATCAGCTGGTCGAGGTACAGGGCCTGGTGGGCGCGGTGGAACGCGCCGAAGCCGAGGTGGACGACGCCGACGGTCAGCCGCGACCGGTCGTACGTGGGGACGGGGACGTCGAGCGAGCTCAGCGACGCCGTGGACAGCTGGGTCATGGGTGGTCCTCCTGGGTGTCGGGGCCATTGTGTCTGCTGTCACGTGCGTGGCGCGCGCGACGCCCCCGGAGTGGTTACCGTGCGGGCACGACCATTGGAGGCCCCATGCAGTACCCGCTGACCGTCCGCGACTTCCTCGACCGCGCCGCCACCGTGTATCCCGACCGCGTGGGAGCGGTGGACGAGCCCGACCAGCCCGCGGAGTCCTGGGGCGAGACGACCTACGGCGAGATGGCCCGACGGGCCAGGTCGCAGGCCGCGCGGCTGGACGACCTCGGGGTGCCGGTGGGCGGGCGCGTCGCCGTGGTGTCGCACAACTCCTCGCGCCTGCTCACGTCGTTCTTCGGCGTGTCGGGCTGGGGACGGGTCCTCGTCCCGGTCAACTTCCGGCTCGCCGTCGCCGAGATCCGCTACATCGTCGAGCACTCCGGTGCCGAGGTGCTGGTCGTCGACCCGTCGCTCAAGCACCTCGTCGACGAGGTCGACTGCGAGCGGAAGTTCGTCATCGGCGAGTCCGACGACGAGCTGTGGGGCGGCGACGACGACCCCGCACCGTGGGCCGGTGACGAGTCCGCGACCGCCACCATCAACTACACGTCGGGCACCACCGCCAATCCCAAGGGCGTGCAGCTGACCCACCGCAACCTGTGGCTCAACGCCACCACGTTCGGCTGGCACACCGGTGTCGACGACCGCGACGTCTACCTCCACACGCTGCCGATGTTCCACGCCAACGGCTGGGGCCAGCCCTTCGCGGCCGCCGGCATGGGCGTCAAGCAGGTGGTGCTGCGCCAGGTCGACGGCACCGAGATCCTGCGTCGCGTCGAGCAGCACGGCGTCACCTACATGTGCGCCGCCCCCGCCGTCGTCAGCGCAGCCCTCGACGGCGCCCGCACCTGGGAGGGCGAGGTGCCCGGACGCGACCAGGTGCGCATCATCGTCGCCGGCGCCCCGCCGCCCACCCGCACGATCGAGCGGGTGCGCGAGGAGCTGGGCTGGGAGTTCATCCAGATCTACGGCCTGACCGAGACCTCGCCGCTGGTCACCATCAACCGGATGCGCCAGGAGTGGGACGACCTCGACGCCCCCGAGATCGCCCGCCGCCTGGGCCGTGCCGGGTCGCCGGCCATCGGCGTCCGCGTGCGGACCGACGACACCGGCGAGGTGCTCACGCAGTCCAACCACAACCTCGAGTCCTACTGGGAGAACCCGGAGGCGACGGAGACCGCGCAGGCCGGCGACTGGTTCCACACCGGGGACGGCGGCACGTTCGAGGACGGGTTCCTCACCATCGCCGACCGCAAGAAGGACGTCATCATCACCGGCGGCGAGAACGTCTCGTCCATCGAGGTCGAGGACGCCCTGGCCAAGCACCCTGCCGTGCGCGAGGTCGCCGTGATCGGCATCCCGGACGAGAAGTGGGGCGAGCTCGTCACCGCGCTCGTCGTGCTCGACCCCGAGGCCGGCGAGGTCTCCGAGAAGGACCTGATCGACCACTGCCGGCAGTTCCTCGCGGGCTACAAGTGCCCCAAGCGCGTCGACATCCGCGACGAGCTGGCCCGCACGGCCACGGGCAAGCTGCAGAAGTTCAAGCTGCGCCGGCCCTTCTGGGAGAACCAGGGCCGGCAGGTCAACTGACGTGCCCGAGGCCCGACGGGTGGTCGTCCTGGACGACTACCAGCGCTGCGCCCGGTCGTACGGCGACTGGGACTCCCTCGGTGCCGAGGTGGTGCCCGTCCACGAGCACCTCGAGGGGGACGACCTCCTCGACGCGCTCGAAGGCGCCGACGTGGTGGTCGCGATGCGCGAGCGCACCCCGTTCGACGCCGAGCTGCTCGCGCGCCTGCCCGCCCTGCGCCTACTCGTCACCACCGGGATGGCCAACGCGTCCATCGACCTGGCGGCCGCCCACGCGCAGGGGGTGACGGTCTGCGGCACGCGGAGCCTGCCCGGCCCGGCGGCGGAGATGACGTGGGCGCTGATCCTCGCGGTCGCGCGTGACATCGCCCGGGCCGATGCCGACGTCAAGGCCGGCCGCTGGCAGGAGACCGTCGGCGTCGACCTCGCTGGCGCGACGCTCGGGCTGGTCGGGCTCGGTCGGCTCGGCACCCGCGTCGCCCGGGTGGGGCTCGCGTTCGAGATGCGGGTGCAGGCGTGGTCGCAGAACCTCGACGTCGAGCACGCGCGGTCGCTCGGGGTCGACCCGGTGTCCAAGGACGAGCTGCTGTCCACCTCCGACGTCGTCTCGCTGCACCTGCGCCTGAGCGAGCGCACGCGCGCGATCGTCGGCGCGGACGAGCTGGCCCGGATGAAGGCGGGCGCGCTGCTGGTCAACACCTCGCGCGGACCGCTCGTCGACGAGGCCGCGCTGGTCGCCTCGCTCGAGGCCGGTCACCTGGGTGGTGCAGGCCTCGACGTCTTCGACGCCGAGCCGCTGCCCGTCGACCACCCCCTGCGGTCGACGCCCCGCACCGTCCTCGCGCCGCACCTCGGCTACGTCACCGACGGCGGCTACCGGCTCTTCTACGGCGAGGCCGTCGAGGACGTCCGCGCCTGGGTCGCGGGCGAGCCGGTGCGCGTCCTGACGGGGTGAGCGGCGCCCCTACGATGTCGACGTGTCCGCCACCCTCGTCGCCAAGGACCTGTCCGGCGGCCACGCCCACCGCACCCTGTTCGAGCACCTCGACCTGACGATCGCTCCCGGCGACGTCGTGGGCGTGGTGGGGGCCAACGGCGCCGGCAAGACGACGCTGCTCCGGCTCCTCGCCGGCGACGTCGCACCGCTGGGCGGCACCGTCAGCACCGCACCGTCCGACGCGTTCGTCGGGTGGCTGCCGCAGGAGCACGAGCGGCTGCCGGGCGAGACCATCGCGGGCTACGTCGCCCGGCGGACGGGTGCCGCGGCGGCGACCGTCGCGATGGAGTCGACCGCCGAGGCGCTGGGGTCCGGCGCACCGGGTGCCGACGACGCCTACGCCCTCGCGTTCGACCACTGGATGGCCAGCGGCGCCTCGGACCTCGACGACCGGATCGTCCCGGTGCTCGCCGACCTCGGGCTCGAGGTCGGACCGGACGCCCTGATGACGTCGCTGTCGGGAGGGCAGGCGGCGCGCGCCGCGCTGGCGTCCCTCCTGCTGAGCCGGTTCGACCTCGTCCTGCTCGACGAGCCCACCAACGACCTCGACCTCGCCGGGCTCGACCGGCTCGAGACGTTCGTCCGGGGGCTGCGCAATGGCGTCGTGCTCGTCTCGCACGATCGCGAGTTCCTCGAGCGGTGCGTCACCCGGATCGTCGAGCTCGACCTCGCGCAGAACAAGGTCGCGGTCTACGACGGCGGGTACGACGCGTTCCTGGAGGAGCGGGCGGTCGCGCGCCGCCACGCCCGCGAGGCCTACGACGAGTTCGCCGACAAGAAGGCCGACCTGGTCTCGCGCGCCCGCACCCAGCGCGAGTGGAGCAGCCAGGGCGTCCGCAACGCGATGAAGAAGAGCCCCGACAACGACAAGATCCGTCGCAAGGCCAGCACCGAGTCGTCGGAGAAGCAGGCCCAGAAGGTGCGGCAGATGGAGTCGCGGATCGAGCGGATGGACGAGGTCGAGGAGCCACGCAAGGAGTGGGCCCTGCAGTTCACGATCGGCTCGGCGCCGCGCTCGAGCTCGGTGGTCGCGACGCTGTCGGACGCGTCGCTGCAGCGCGGCGACTTCGTCCTCGGGCCGGTGTCGCTGCAGGTGGACGCGCGCGACCGGATCGGCATCACCGGACCCAACGGTGCCGGCAAGACCACCCTCCTCGACCTCCTCCTCGGACGGGCCGAGCCCGACTCGGGCCGCACCTCGCTCGGCGCGTCGGTGGCCGTCGGCGAGATCGACCAGGCGCGCACCGGGCTCGACGAGGCCCTCCCGCTCGGCGACGCCTTCGAGGCGGTCGTGCCGGAGATGACGTCGGCCGAGGTGCGCACCCTGCTCGCCAAGTTCTCGCTGAAGGCCGACCAGGTGACCAGCCTGGTGGGACGCCTCTCCCCCGGCGAGCGCACCCGCGCCGCCCTCGCGCTGCTGCAGGCCCGCGGCGTCAACCTGCTCGTCCTCGACGAGCCCACCAACCACCTCGACCTCCCCGCCATCGAGCAGCTCGAGGAGGCCCTGGAGTCCTACGACGGCGCCCTGCTCCTGGTCTCCCACGACCGCCGCCTCCTCGACACCGTCCGCCTCGACCACCGCTGGCAGGTCGACGGCGGCCAGGTCACCGTCACCCACTGACCCGCCCGGAGTCGCCGAGATACGGCTTCTGCACCACCGGAGCGAAGATCTTGGTGCAGAACCCGTATCTCGACGATGGAGGGGGACGTTGCCAGAACGGCAACGGGACTTGGCACCTCGGCACAGGACGGCGCACGATCGCCGCATGACCCACCAGCACGCGACCGACGCCCACCACCACGCCCCTGGCCACGACGACGCCGCCGTCCTTCCGGCGCAGGAGTACTGGGAGGGGTTCTACGGCGAGCGCGACCAGGTCTGGTCCGGGCGCGCCAACGCCCTGATGGTGCGCGAGGTCGAGGGCATGACACCCGGCACGGCGCTCGACCTCGGGTGCGCCGAGGGCGGCGACGCGGTCTGGCTCGCGCAGCAGGGCTGGCAGGTCACCGCGGTGGACGTGTCCGACACCGCCCTGCGACGTGCGGCCGTCCACGCGGACGACGCCGGCGTGGCGGCGTCGATCGAGTGGCAGCAGCACGACCTGGGCGAGACGTTCCCGTCCGGCACCTACGACCTGGTGTCGGCCGCGTTCTTCCACTCCCCGCCCGAGGCGGTCCTCGACCGGACGACGGTGCTGCGCCGCGCCGCCGACGCGGTCGCGCCCGGCGGCACGCTGCTGATCGTCGGGCACGCGTCCGGCCCGTCGTGGATGGGCCCCCACCCGATGTTCGACCTGCTCCCCACCACCGCCCGGCTGCTGGACGACCTCGCGCTCGACCCGCAGGTGTGGACCGTCGACCTCGAGGACCTCGTCACCACCGACCACACCGGCCCCGAGGGGCAGACCGGCACCCGTGCGGACAACGTGCTGCGGGTGCGACGCACCGCCTGACGTCGCGCCTCAGGCCGGCGGGGCGTCCGACGGTGTGGCGGGCGGGCGCACCGCGTCCAGGTGCTCGTTCATCTCCTCCTGGAGAGCTGCGAGCTGGAGCTTGATCGAGCGGCGGTGGTCCGCCTTGGCCTTCCGGCCGGCCACCGGCATGTTCATCTTGCGGTCGAGGTTGCGGGCACGCCTCGCCCAGTCCCGGGCCCGCTCCCGATCGGTCTCGTTTGACGCGTCCGTCGCCACGTCCTCGGCGAGGGCGGCCGTCAGGCTCAGTCGCGCCCGGAGCCGCTTGGTCGGCGAGGCGTCGGCGAGATCTCCCGCGAGGGCCACGAGGCGCTCACGGTTCTTGGACTCCAGCAGCAGGGGCCAGAGCTTGGGCAGCTGCTTGGCCGCCACCGGCCCGGCCTTCGCCAGGAGCCCCAGCACCTGTCCACCCGCCATCACGCACCTCGATCTGTCTGGTCGTCGTCAACCGTCGGCCGCGATCGTACCCACGGCCCCGCGTGGCACTCGTCCTCAGAGCACCCCGGGGTCGAGGTCGAGGGTGGTCCGGTCCAGCGACGCCACGAGGTCGAGCCGGGTGATGATGCTCGGGACCTCGAAGGCGTAGAAGTAGCGAGCGGCGGCGCGCTTGCCGTCGTAGAACGCGCCCTCCTTGCCGGCTGCGGCGAGCACCTGCTCGAGCCAGACCCAGGCGACGACGAGGTGGCCGGTCGCCTCGAGGTAGGGCGTCGCGTTGGCCAGGGCGAGCTCGGCGTCGTCGGCCGCGGCGGCCGCGACGTGCTGCGTCGTCCGCTCGAGCCTCTCGACGGCCGCCGCCAGCGCGATGCCGTGGGCGGCGGTCTCGCCGCCCACCTCCTCGGCCCGGGCCACGGTGGCGCGGACGACCGCGAGGAGCTCACCGAGGCCGCGTCCGCCGTCGCCGAGCACCTTGCGACCGAGGAGGTCGAGGGCCTGGATGCCGTGGGTGCCCTCGTGGATGGGGTTGAGGCGGTTGTCGCGGTAGAGCTGCTCGACGGGGAAGTCGCGCGTGTAGCCGGCGCCGCCGAGCACCTGGATGGCCAGGTCGTTGGCGGTCACGCACCACTGCGACGGCCACGACTTGGCGATCGGCGTCAGCAGCTCGAGCAGGGCGTGGGCGCGGCGGCGGTCGTCGTCGGAGGTGGCGGTCTGCTCCTCGTCCACGAGGCGGGCGCAGTAGAGGATCAGGCCGAGGCCGCCCTCGACGTAGGACTTCTGCGCCAGCAGCATCCGGCGCACGTCGGCGTGGCGGGTGAGCGGGACGGGCGGCGCGGCCGGGTCCTTGTCGCCGACCGGACGGCCCTGGGTGCGCTCCTCGGCGTACGCCAGGGAGTGCAGGAAGCCGGTGTAGCCGAGCGCCATCGCGCCCGCGCCGACCGACACGCGCGCCTCGTTCATCATGTGGAACATGTAGGTGAGCCCGCGGTTCTCCTCCCCGACGAGGTGGCCGACGGCGCCGGCGCGTCCGCCCGGCTGGTGGGCGCCCTCGCCGAAGTTGAGCAGCGTGTTCGTGGTCGCGCGGTAGCCCATCTTGTGGTTCAGGCCGACCAGCGAGACGTCGTTGCGCCCGCCCAGCGACCCGTCGTCCTCGACGAGGACCTTGGGGACGATGAACAGCGAGACGCCCTTGACGCCCGCGGGCGCGCCCGGGGTCCGCGCGAGGACGAGGTGGACGATGTTCTCGCTGAGCTCGTGGTCGCCGCCGGAGATCCACATCTTGGTGCCGGTGAGGCGCCAGGTGCCGTCGTCCTGGGGCTCGGCGCGGGTCGTGATGTCGCTCAGCGACGATCCCGCCTGCGGCTCGGACAGGCACATCGTCCCGTACCACCGGCCCTCGACGATCGGCCGCGCGTACGTCTCGACCTGCTCGGGCGTGCCGTGCGCGGCGACGAGGTTGGCGTTGCCCTGGGCGAGGAACGGGTAGGCGAACGCGCCGATGCTCGCGGCCTGGAAGAACGACGTGGCAGCCTGGTGCACCGTGAACGGGAGCTGCATGCCGCCGACGCCCTCGTCGAACGTGCTCGACGGCAGTCCCGACTCGCTGTACGCCTGCAGAGCCTTGGCCAGCGCGGGCAGCGTCACCACCCTCCCGTCGTCACCGACGTACGGCTCGTGGGTGTCGGCGTCGCGGTTCAGCGGCGCGAAGTGCTCGACGGCCAGGGTCTCGCTGAGCTCGAGGACGGCGTCCAGCGTCTCGCGTCCGTGCTCGGCGAACCGCGGTCGGTCCAGCAGCGACGTGACGTCCAGCCACTCGTAGAGGCAGAAGTCGATGTCGCGCCTCGACATGGTCAGCGAGCGTCCCACGACGCCTCCTCGTGCTCGTCAGGATGTGCCCGACCAGTGTGCGTCAGGGCGCGTCGCGGGACTCGATCTGCCTCACGAGCATGCCGAGCAGCCGGACGAGCTCCGTGCGGTCGGCGTCCTTCCAGTCGGTGAACAGGCCGTCCAGCACGTCCTGGGCGCGACGGGTGTTGTCGCGGTGCTGACGACGACCCTTGGCGGTGGCGCGCAGGAGCACCACGCGGCGGTCGGCGTCGTCGGTCCGACGCTCGACGAGCTCCTTGACCTCGAGGCGGCGCACCTGGGTCGTCATCGTCGACTTGTCCACGGACTGCCACCGCGCGAGGTCCGTCAGCCGGACGGGACCGACCTCCACCACCCGACCCAGCAGCCACGCGTCCGTCGCCGACAGGTCGGCCCGTCCGGCGTGCAGGCTCTTGTCGACCTCCTCCCGCGTCGCCCAGCGGACGAGCGTCGAGAGCGCCGTCTCGAGTGCCGCCCCGACGGTGGGCTCGGCGGACGACGGCGGGGTTCGCGAGGCCATGATGGTGAGACTACTCCAACCATTTGCACTTCGGGGGTCGCCGTAGTAGTTTGATCTTCAATAGTTGGAACACACCAACGACCATCACGAGCAGGAGACCACCATGTCGAGCACCTACGAGATCGATGCCGCCGCCCAGCCCACCGGTCCCGCCGGTGAGGTCACCATCGCCAGCTTCGACACCTACCCCGAGGCCGAGCGCGCCGTCGACCACCTGTCGGACGCCGGCTTCGCCGTCGAGGGCATCACCGTCGTCGGGCGCGGCGTGAAGACCGTCGAGGTCGTCACCGGTCGCATGGGCAAGGGCAGGGCCGCCCTGTCCGGTGCCGCGAGCGGCGCCTGGCTGGGCCTGTTCCTCGGCCTCCTGCTCGGCCTGTTCGCCCCCGGCGTCGTGTGGCTCAGCGTCCTGCTCACGTCGATGGTGATCGGCGCCTTCTGGGGCGCCGCGCTCGGCTTCGTCGCCCAGTGGGCCACCCGCGGCCGCCGCGACTTCAGCTCCGCCCGCACCCTCACGGCCTCGCGCTACGACGTGATGGCGCCTTCCGCGAAGGCCCCCGAGGCCACCCAGCTCCTCTCCACCCTCCGCTGACGACCCTCGCGGCGCCCGGGTGTCGGATTCCCAGGTAGGCACGGTCTTCCGACAGGACCACGGCGAACTCTCCGTGGTTCCGTCGGATTTCCATGTGAGGTGGTGCCGGCGGGACCGGTGGGACGGTCAGCCGCGCCGGACCCACCCGTGGAACTTGCGATAGGCCGGGGACTTGTCACTACTGACGGTGTTCCCGTCCTGGTCATAGGAGCGGATCACCACACTCACCCGGATGCGGGACGGATTGCCAAGGCAGCTTCGAGGCACCTGATAGGTCAGTAGGTCGGCCGATTCGCTCTCGGCGAGCTTCCAGCCACACGTGATGTCCCCGTAGGGGTCGTCCGGGAAGGACAACAACTTCCAGTTCTTCACCGCGAAGAAGTACGCGTGGTAGCCACCCGTTCCGACCATGTACTCCGGCCCTCGCTTGCTCTTCTTGGTGTCGATGAAGACGGACGACTCAGGAGCCAGGCCAAACTCGTCCAGCACAAGGTCCTGCACCCGCACCACGATCCGCACCGCCTTCTTCCCGTGCACGACCTTGACCTTGCGGATGTCGACGTCGAACGGTGCGTCACCCTTGGCGTCGACGAACGTCTTGGTCGCGGCCGAGGCCGGCGACCCGACGGCCACCAGGGCGGTGGAGAGCAGCAGGGACAGCAGCGAGGAGGCTCGGCGGAGGCGCATGCGCGCAGTCAACCGAAGAACGTCGCGTCTCGTGCCAAGATCCGCAAATCACCTCAGCCGCGCCGGACCCACCCGTGGAACGCCCTCTTGCGGGGGGAGAGGTCGGAGGCGGTGGAGCCGGAGGCGAAGGTGGAGTAGACGCCGATGGTCACGCGGACCCTGGACGGGTTGCCGAGGCAGGCGCGCGGGACGGTGTAGGTGATGCGGTTCCCGCGGGTGTCGTACCGCAGCGCGAACCTGCAGCTCTGCGCGCCGTTGGGGTCGGACGGGTCCTCGACGGCCCGCCAGCTCCTCATCCGGGCGAAGTAGGTGTGGTTCTCGTCGGCCGACACCGCGAACTCCGGGCCGCGTCGCCTCGTCGTGGTGTCGATCAGGACCGAGGACGGGTAGTGCTCGCCGGACGCGCCGCGCCGCAGGTCCCGCACCCGGACGACGACGCGGACCGACGAGGCCGTGTACGTGACCTTGGTGCGGAGGACGTCGACGGTGGCCGGTGCGTCGCCGCGAGCGTCCGCGAACGTCCGGGTCTGCGCCGAGGCGGGCGAGCCGACGGCCACCAGGGCGCCGCAGAGGAGGGCGACGAGGACGGGGGTGCGGGACGGGCGCATGCCCCAGTGAACACGCCGCCGGACCCGACCAGGTCCGACTTGCGGTGGTTCCGCCCCGGACGCGTGGCCGGACGTCTCACCCGTCGAGACCGACCCGACGTCCGGGCGCCGCCACGCCGCCACGCGGGCGACGTAGCCTCGGGCTCGTCCGGACGCCAGACCGGGCAGGAGGAGGACGCCACATGACCCGGAGCATCGACCTGGGCGACGTCACGCTCGACGTCACCGAGTCCGGCCCCGAGGACGGGGTGCCGGTCGTCCTGCTGCATGGCTTCCCGCAGACGTCGCGGTCGTGGGCGGGGGTGCGGCGCGAGCTCGAGCCGCACGGGTTCCGCCTCGTCGCGCCCGACCAGCGCGGCTACTCCCCCGGCGCGCGCCCACCTTCGGTCTCGGACTACGCGCTGCCCGAGCTGGCCGCCGACGTCGTCGCGCTCGCCGCGGCGCTCGGCCACGAGCGGATCCACCTCGTCGGGCACGACTGGGGTGCGTGCGTCGCCTGGTACCTCGCCGCGCACCACCCCGATCTCGTCCGGTCGCTCACCGCCGTGTCGGTGCCGCACCTCGCCGCGTTCGGCTGGGCCCTGCGCGAGGACGCCGACCAGCAGCGGATGTCGCAGTACATGCAGCTGTTCCGCATCGAGGGCAAGGCCGAGCACGTGCTGCTCGGCGACGATGCCCGCCGCCTGCGCGAGATGCTCGCCGACGGCCCGAGCGACGAGGACGTCGACGCCTACGTGGCCGTCATGGCCGGAGGCGCGATGACGCCGGCGCTGTCCTGGTACCGAGCCATGGACCGCTCGTTCGGCGAGCTGCCGCCCGTCCGCATCCCCACGACCTTCGTCTGGAGCGACGCCGACACCGCGCTCGGCCGCGCCGGAGCCGAGCGCTGCGGCGAGCACGTCGACGCGGACTACCGCTTCGTGGTGCTGCCCGGGGTGAGCCACTGGGTGCCCGACGTCGCCCCGCGCGCGCTCGCCGACGCCGTCGCCGCGCGCGTGCAGGGACAGACGGCCGGCTGAGCCCGAGCCCACCACCTGGGGGATCTTCGGCCCGCACCCTTGACGCCGCGTCCGGGCGGGTCGAGGCTCCAGCCACCGCCTCGCCCCAGGAGATCCCGTGCCGCTGCGACCCGTCCGACGCCCGTCCTCCTCCCTGCGGCGTCCACGCCGCGTGCGCACGCTCGTGCTCGCCGCGATGCTCGCCGCCGCCGTGGTGCCCGGCACGGCCGCCTCGGCGAGCGCGGCGGCCGCCGTGTGCGGCACCGACGCCGGCTCCGCGGCGCGGGTGATGGACGGCCACCGCGGGCACCGGTCGCCCGGCGACGACCCCAACAGCGTGGGCCCCACCCGGGCCGGGGCCATGGACGCCCGCCTGGACTCGGCGGTCGCGGTGCTGAAGAGGAAGGGGCTGCTCGACCGTCGCGGGCTGCCCTCCGCCGCACTGCGCGGCGCCTTCACCGTCAAGGTCCGGGCCCACGTCATCACCCGCGCCGACGGCACCGGCGGCGTCACCCGCACCCAGCTGGCCGAGCAGGTCAAGGTGCTCGGCGCCGCCTACGCCGGACGGACGGCACGCGGCTCCTCCCCCACGCCGTTCACGTTCTCGCTGGCGTCCGTGGACTACACGGCCGACGACGACTGGTTCGACTGGAGCATCTACGAGGACACCGACGACGAGGAGGCCAAGACCGCGCTGCACCGGGGAGGCATGGCCGACCTGAACCTGTACGTCACCGGGCTCGCCGACGGGCTGCTCGGCTACGCCACCTTCCCCGACGAGAAGCAGGGCGCCCTCGACGGCGTCGTCGTGCTGAACGACAGCCTGCCCGGAGGGGCGGCCGCGCCGTACGACCTCGGTGACACGACCACCCACGAGGTGGGCCACTGGCTCGGCCTGTTCCACACCTTCCAGGACGGCTGCGCGACGCCCGGCGACATGGTCGCCGACACCCCGTACCAAGCCGACGGCGACAACATCTTCTTCTGCCGCGAGAGCGACGACACCTGCAGCCAGCCCGGGCGCGACCCGGTGCACAACTTCATGAGCTACGGCGACGACCCCTGCCTCGACCGCTTCACCTTCGGGCAGACGGTCCGGCAGGTCGGCTCGTGGGTGGCCTACCGGTACCGTCGCTGACCGTGACCGTCAGCGACACCGATCTCGTCCACCTGCGCCGCTGCGTCGAGCTGGCCCGCGAGGCCCTCGACGCGGGCGACGAGCCGTTCGGATCGGTGCTCGTCGACGCCGCGGGCACCGTCGTCTTCGAGGACCGCAACCGCACCCGTGACGGCGACCAGACCCGGCACCCCGAGCTGGCGATCGCCACCTGGTCGGCCGCGCACCTGACGGCGGACGAGTGGGCGGGCTCGACGGCGTACACCTCCGGCGAGCACTGCCCGATGTGCTCGGCGGCGCACGCCTGGGTGGGGCTCGGGCGGCTCGTCTACGCGGTGTCGTCGGCCCAGCTCAGCGGTTGGCTGGAGGACTGGGGCGCCCCCGCGAGCCCGGTGCTCCCGCTGCCGGTGCAGCAGGTCGCGCCGGGCGTCCAGGTGGACGGGCCCGCAGCGCCCCTGGTCGAGGAGATGCGGGCCCTGCACCGGGCTCATGCCACGTCGTCGGCCGCCTCGTAGGCGTCGGCCACCTCGTCCAACCAGGTCGCGTAGCTGGCGTAGGTGCTCGGGCGCTTGTCGTCCCAGTCCGCGACCTGGCCGGCCTTCACCGCGGGCAGCGCCTGGTAGGTGGGGGCGTCGGCGAACTCGCCCTTGGAGCCGACATACTCGAGCACGACGTCCGCGGGGTAGTCGTCGACGACCTCCCAGCTGATCTCGGGCCACGCCTCCCCGGCCTCGCCGTCCGGGCCGGCGAGGGTGACGCCGAGGTCGGTCAGCAGGCGCATCTGTGCGAGTGCCTCGTTGCCCACGTAGGCACCCGAGGCCAGCCCCGCGGCGTTCAGCGGCAGGACCGTCAGGTCGGGCTCGGCCGCCACGACCTCCCGGAGCCGGGCCGCGGCGGCGTCGAAGTCCTTCTCGGCCTGGACGACCTCGGCGCCGTGGACGTCGGCCCCGAGCGCCTCGGCGAGCGAGGCGTACTGCCCGATGACGTCGGCGACGTCCTCCTGGAACGCGACGCCGGCGAACGGGGCGATCGACTCGACCTTGCCCGCCACGTCGTCGTCCCACCAGGTCCACTGCGTCCAGTCCGTCTCGTCCGAGCCGTAGCCGACGATCAGGTCCGGCCCGGCTGCCGCCAGCGCCTCGATGTCGAGCTCGCCGCCGCGCCCGACCACGTCCATCTCGTCCGGATCGGCGTCGCCGAGGGCGAGGCTGGACGCCCCCTCCTCGAGGCCGTACCCGAAGACCGCGTCGGGCCGGACGCCGTAGGGCCACAGGGCGGCCGCGCTGTAGGCGTCCACCACGACCGTGTCAGGCCGGGCGTCGAGCTCGGTGGTGAGCCCGGCACCGTTGCTCCAGGACCAGGCGCCCGACGTCGTCGCCGGGGCGGACCCGTCACCCCCGCCCCCGCATGCGGTGAGGGTCAGCAGGCCGGCGGCCATCGAGGCGGACAGGACGGATCGCGGCGAGCTCATGAGGTAAGGCTAGCCTCACCTAGGCGCCGACCGTCAAGTCAGCGCGGGACCCGGTAGACGTCGACCGGGTGGCGCACGACCACGCCGTCGTCCACCGACACGTCGGCCAGGTGGTCCAGGACCAGTGGCCGCACGACGTCGTCGAGACGGGCCTGCACGGTGAAGTCGAGGACGTCGTCGTCGGCGCCGGTGAGGTCGACGCGGGCGTCGATCGAGGTCGTCGTCACCGGGCCGACGCCGGCCAGCAGGAAGCCGTCGGCGACGTCGTCGGAGAACCACTGCCGGTGCCCGGCCACGGGCGGCGCGAGCGCCACGGTGAGCTGGTTCAGCTCGCCGCGCGGCGCGCTGAGCACGATCAGCTCGCCACCTGGCCGCAGCAGGTCGTGCGCCCGACGGAGCGTGGACGCGACGTCGGGCACGTAGTACATCGAGTGCACGAACACGACGACGTCGAACCGCTCGACCAGTCCCGCGTCGTCGAACGTGGACGTGACGACCTCGGCGTCGAGAGCGGACGAGCCGATGGCCGCCATCCGCCCCGCGAACGCCGTCGCGCTCCCGGAGAACGGCTCGACCCCGACGTAGCGGACGGCACGACCCGGCGCGGTGTCGAGCAGGGCGCGGGCGACGGCGGCGTCGACCGTCCCGTCGCCGCACCCGACGGACAGCACCGAGACCGGCCCACCGCCCCGACCGGTCAGCCGGTCGACGAGGAAGTCGGTGATCAGCGCCCGCTGGTCCGACCGCGCCTCGAACAGTGCGTGGTCACGCGCGTACGTGTCCGGGTCGAGACCCGGCAGCGGCGGGCGGGAGGCGGTGACGACGCGGATGGCGTCGAGGGCGGCGCGACTCGTCGTCGGCTGCTGACTGGTGGGGCGCACGCATCTCCAGGCGGTGTACCGGGCAGACCCGGCTAGGTTGGGACCTGCTCCTTGATACAACCACGGGGACGAGCTCCCGACCGATGAACCAGGAGCCGCATGACCACAGGAGACACCGCCGACCGCAGCCTCGCGCACTGGAGCGAGGAGGGGCGCACCGGCATGGAGGCCTTCTACGAGCTGGCCACGGAGGACTACCACCAGCTCACGCTCGCCGCGGACTGGGCCACGCTCCTCCGCGACCGGGCCCACGAGAACTGGACGCTGCTCGACGTCGCGTGCGGCAGCGGCAAGTTCCCGACCGCGCTGCAGAAGTACGTCGACCTCCAGGGGGTGCCGGGGGTGCTCTACGACCTCCTCGACCCCTCGCCCTTCTCCGTCGCCGAGGCCCGCAGCGTGCTGGCCCCGCCCTTCGTCCCGCGCCGCGACATCGTCTCGACGCTGCAGGACCTCCCCGACGACTCCCGCGACTACGACGTCGTGTGGGCCACCCACGCCCTGTACGCGATCCCGCCCGACGAGCTCGACGACGCCGCGGCTGCCTTCGTCAGCGCGCTGGCGCCGGGCGGGCTGGGCATGGTCGCCCAGGCCGTCAGCACCTCGCACTACCTCGCCTTCTACGACGCGTTCCGCGCCGGCGTCCGCGAGGCCACCCCCTACACGACGGCCGAGCAGGTCCGGGACGCCCTGGTCCGCGCCGGCGCCGACGTGCGGGAGCAGCGCATCACGTACCAGACTGGGACCAGCGACCGCGCCGTCGCCGAGGGCTTCCTCCAACGCTGCGCGTTCGACGACGCCGTCACGCTCGACGAGATGGAGCAGGCCCCCGTCCTCGGGGACTACCTGGCCACCTGCCGGGCCGACGACGGTTCCTACAACTTCTCCCACGAGGTGGCACTCCTGTGGCTCTGACCCCCGAAGCCCCGAGCGACGCAGCAGCCGTCAACGACAAGCTGCCCGAGCAGAACCGCGACGGCGGCATCGTCCAGGACTGGGCGGGCGACGACCAGGACTGGTGGGACTGGTACGTCACCCTGGCGGCGAACGACGCCGCTCCCGTCGAGCTGGTCGACGGACCCGGCCTGCCCGACGTCGAGGCGGCGTCGGACGAGCAGCTGGCTGCCGAGCTGGCCGAGCCGTACCCCCTGACGGCCGAGGCCGTGGAGCACTTCGCGCGCGACGCCTTCGTCAAGCTCCCCGGCGTGCTCTCGCCGGCCGTCGTGCGACGTCTGGCCGAGCGGCTCGAGCAGCTGCTGGTCGACGAGCACGGCGCCGACGTCTCGGGCCGCTTCACCGCGCTCGAGCAGATGTGGCTGCACGACGACCTGATGCGCACCGTCGCGCTGTCACCCCGGCTGGGCGGTCTCGCGGCCGGTCTGCTGGGCGAGGACGGCGTGCGGATCTACCACGACAACGCGCTGTCCAAGGAGTCCGGCTGTGGCCGCACCCCGTGGCACCACGACGCCGAGCACTTCCCGCTCGACACCGTGCAGGCCGTCACCGCGTGGATGCCGATGTCGGCCATCCCCGGACGGATGGGGCCGCTGTCGTTCGCCCGTGGACGCGACGTGCGCGACGACCTCGCGGACCTCGAGTTCGACAAGGTCGGCACCAGCTACGACACCGCCGTCGCCGAGCGCCTGGCCCAGCGCGGCGTCGCCGTGGAGTCCTCGCCCTTCGCCGTCGGCGAGGTGTCGTTCCACTCCGCGCTGTGCTTCCACACCGCCGGCCCCAACGGCACGACGCAGCCGCGCCGGGCCCTCGCCACCACGTACTACGCCGACGGTGCCCACGTCATCGCGCAGCCCACGCTGATCAGCGGCACCTGGCGCGAGTTCCTGCCCGGCGTCGAGCCCGGCGGCCTCGCGGCGTCCGACCTCAACCCGGTCGTCGGCACCGCGTCCTGACCTCCTGTCGCTGGCTCGGCGTCCCCTGGGCAGCTGAGCCAGCGACGGGTCAACGGTCGGAGCGGCGACGGGTGGCGGCGACGGCGTCCGCGAACAGCTCGGGAAGCTCGACTCCAGCGGCGCGCGCCATCGTCGGGATGACGCTCTGGCGCGCGAAGGAGTTGTAGAGCCCGGCCTCCAGGAACCAAGGGCGTCCCCCGGGGTCGATCCGGAAGTCGAAGAGGCTGTAGTCGCGACAGCCCAGCGCGACGTGGCACGCGCGAGCGGCCTCCCAGACCGGCGCCGTGGCCGGGTCGGACGGGTCGACGATCCACACGGTCGGGGTGTCCTTGGCCATCAGCCCCAGGGCGCCGTCGTCACCGCGACGGATCTTGTCGTCGGCGTCGCGGACCGGCTTGGTGTCCGCGTCGAGTCCGTACTCCTCGAGCGGCAGGCAGACCAGGTCGCCGTCGCGCTCGACGACGCCGCACCGGACCTCGCGGCCCAGCTCCACGAACCGCTCGACGAGCGCGCCGCCCGAGTGCTCCCACGCCGCCGCCAGGGCGGCCGGGTAGTCCTCACTGGTACGGACCAGTGTCACGCCCACGGAGTTGTCGGCGTCGACGGGCTTCACCACCACCGGTGGCACCAGCGTGGGCCGCTCCCCCGGACGCAGCGTCTCGCCCTCGGGCACGTCGACGCCCGCCGCCGCGACGACCGCCCGCGCCCGTGCCTTGTGGGCGCCCAGCGCCATCACGTCGGGACGGTTGCCGACGTAGGCGATCCCCACCAGGTCGAGCAGGGCCCGGTAGTGGGTCATGCCGGCGAGGCAGAACATCTGCGGCACGGCGAGGTCGACGTCCAGCGCGCGGAGGTGCGCGACGGCGTCGGCGAGCATCACCGGTGGCGCCGCGACGAGGTCGGTGTCGGCGAGCGAGGTCGGGAACCGCCAGCGTCCGTCCGGCGACACGTGCGCGACGACCACCTCGTAGCGGTCGGGGTCGTGCACCGCCGCGAGGCAGTCGCTCGCGTAGAGCCGCGACAGGTCGTCGAAGAACGCGCTGGTGGGCGATCCGGTCAGGTGCAGCACGCGCAGCGCCACCGGTCAGTCCCCCGCCGGCTCGACGAGCTTGCCGATGTTGAAGTCCACCCGGTTCCATCGACCGCGCCGGCGCAGGTTGCGCAGCAGCAGCGCCGGGATCTCCACGTGGTGCAGGACGAGGAACGGCAGCGGGTCGCTCATCGCGAAGACGGCGTCCTTGCCGCGCAGGACCACGCGAAGCCGGTCGAGTGCGGTCGACGGACGGCTCAGCGCCCGCCACAGCTCGTGGTAGAGCCAGTAGGTCGGCCGGCTCGCGGGCGTGGGCAGCACGCGGGGGCCGCCGCTCCGCAGGTAGGCGTCGGCCAGCCCGGGGTGGTCGTAGAACATGGTGATCGCCGAGTGGGTGCGCGGGTTGCACTCGATCGCGTACGCGATGCCGTCGTCGTCGGCCCGCATGAAGTCGAACGACACCTGGCCCGACAGCCCGAGGTCCTTCACGAACGTGGTCACCCACTGCTCGATCTCGGGGTCCTCGACCATCTCGTAGTTCACCTGGAACGCCGACGACGCGCAGCAGCAGTACACCTGCAGCTCACCGTCGCGGGCGGTGCCGTGCGTGCAGTACTCCCGCCCGGCCACGAACTCCTGGAGGATCCACGGGTTGTCGGGCGAGATGGGCTTGGTCGCGAGGAAGCGCTCGGTCGCGGCGCGGTCGGCCAGCGGCAGCCGGGTCAGGTCGAGCCGGTGCACCGGGTCGTAGGCGATGCTCTTGAGCACGTACGGACGGCGACGGCCGGTGAAGTCGAAGTCGAGCACCTCGTCGGGCGAGGTGATGCGGTGCGTGTCGGGCACGGCCAGACCCAGCGACGCGGCGTGCTCGGCGAAGCGGAACTTGTCGTCGAGCATCGCGACCTCGTCGGGCGTGCAGCTGAGCACCTCGCAGTGGCCGGCGAGCACCTCGGCCGCGCGGGCGTCGAAGACGCTGGCCACCGGGCTGCAGACCGGCACGTAGACGTCGACCCCCTCGTCCCGCACGATCCGCAGCAGCGCCTCGGCGTAGCCGGGATCGGCCGGGTCCGGGACGGTGTGGAACGCGTCGACGGCCCGGGAGAACCGGTGGCCGGTCAGCCGGTAGGCCGCCTTCTCGACGAGGACGACGCGGTGGCCGGCGGCGTGGAAGGAGCGGGCGAGGGCCAGCGACTTGGTCATCTTGCCGCCACTGACCAGCACCGTCCGCGGCGACGCTGCCACCGCGGGTGGTCGCCGGACGAGCGGCGTCGCGGTCAGCGCCACGGCGGTGGCGACGACGTTGGCGGGCGCAGCGAGGGCCAGCAGCCCCAGCGCGCCGACGGTCCGCGCCGCGTCCCTCACGAGCCGGGCGTCCCGGGCTCGTCCACCCCGTAGTCCGCGACCATGCCGCGGTGCATCACGCGGTCGCCCACGACGTCGGAGTGGTCGCCGCGGTGGAGCACGCACCCGTTGTCCCAGATCACGACGTCGCCGGGCGCCCAGCTGTGCCGGCGGCTGTTGTCCTCGGTGGTGGAGTGCTCGTAGAGGCGCTGCACCGTGGCCGCGGCCTCGTCGTCGTCGAGCCCGCTGATCGACGCGCACCGCTTCGGCGTCGACATGTACAGCGCGGTCCGCCCTGAGAGCGGGTGCGGCCGGAAGACGAGGTGGTCGGCCTCGGTCTCGTCGTCCTCACCGAGCTCGAGACCCGTGACGACGTGCCGGATCGTGCGTCCCTGGAGACGCTCGACGAGGTCGTCGGGCAGCGTCTCGAACGCCCGGTACTGGTTGGTGAACACCGTCTCGCCGCCCTGGGACGGGATCTCGACGGCGCGCAGCGCGGTGTAGGCCGGCGGAGTGGCGAGGTACGAGGAGTCGACGTGGAAGGTGCTCCGCGGCGGCTCGGCCCGGCCGACGTTGCTGATCACGTTGAGGTCGGGGTAGCCCTCGACCGGCGTCTCGCCGGTGGTGAAGGTGAGCGGGCCGAACGAGCGCAGGAAGGCGAGGAAGGCGTCGTCGTCGAGGTGCTGGTCGCGCAGGACGACGACGCCGGCCTCGGCGAGCAGGGCGCGCAGCTCGGCGACGTCGGCGTCGGTCACGTCGGCCAGGTCGATCCCGGTGACCTCCGCGCCCAGGGGCTGCAGGGTGGTGGCGAGCACGGCTCTCCTCAGGTGGGGGTGGTGGCGGTCGGGCCGTCGACCCGCAGGACGAGCGTGACGCCGTCCCGCAGCGGGACGAGCACCTGCTCGACCCGGGGGTCGTCGGTGACCAGACGGTTGAACGCGGCGATGGCGTCGCCGTTGGCGGTGGAGTCCTCGGTGGTCCAGGGCTGTCCCTGCATCAGGGTGTTGTCGACCGCGACGAACCCGCCGGTGGCGAGCAGGCCGCCGTCGAGCACCGCCTGCAGGTACCCGGCGTAGCCGGCCTTGTCGGCGTCGATGAAGACGGCGTCGAAGACCTGGCCCTCGGCCGCGAGGTCGCCCAGCGTGTCCGCGGCCGGGCCGACGCGGACGTCGATCTTCTGGCCGTCGGCGGCGTCGTCGAAGCAGGAGCGGGCGAACGCGGCGACGTCCGGGTCGAGCTCGCAGGCCACCACCTCGCCGTCGGGCGGCAGGGCCTCGGCCATGGCGAGCGCGGAGTAGCCGGTGAACATGCCCACCTCGAGCACCCGGGTGGCCCCGGTGGCGTGCACCAGCATCTTCAGGGTCTGCCCCTCGACGTGGCCCGAGAGCATCTCCTGCTCGAGACCACCGCCCCACGCCTCGACCCGGGTCCGCTCCTCGAGTGCCTCGAGTGCGGGCGAAGCCGGCGACGTGCAGCGGGCGACGTAGTCGTCCATCCCTGCGAGCAGTGCTCTGGCCCGGAGCAGGTCGGCGAGCAGACCCGGGTCGGCTCCGTCGAGGCGCGACGCGACGGAGTCGACCAGGGCCGCGGCGATGCCCACGGGCGTCACCGGACGCGCCGCGGACGCAGCCGCCGGGACGGTCACTGCTCGGGTGCCGTGTACTGGTCGATCCCCTCGCCACCGCGGGGGTAGGCGGCGCAGACCTTCTTGTGGACCGCGAGCGCGCGGACCA
>JAURVT010000020.1 GCA_030655315.1 Nocardioidaceae bacterium
CACCGTTCCGGGCGATCCGATGTCCTGGTTCGGTGGCTGACGCACCGCCGGCCCGGGTCGGGGAGCCCGCGAGGTGAGGTTCTGCGACGAATCTCCCGGTTCTGCGCAGAAGTTTCGTAGGAGAACCGGGAGAAACGTCAGGTAGGCGTGACCAGTGGTGCGGGTGAGGGCTGTCCGCGCTGGACGAGGGCGCGGCGGAGCCCGCCCTTGTCTGCGCCATCAAGCATCCCGGGAGAGGCTCGCTGTCAAGGATCGCGCAGCGACCGCGAAGCGGCGCCGAAGGCGTCCTTGACAGGGAGGCCCGGGATGCTAGGCGCGCGGACAGCCCGACCACGAATGACCCGAAGGCAACAAGGACCAACGGCGTACCGAGACCTCAGCCGGAGAAGTCCTCCGACGCACGTCGGGCCATCTCGAGGAAGGACCGCCGCGACTCGAGGTTGTCCTCGAGCTCGCGGACCTTCTTGTCGTTGCCGGCGGCGCGGGCCTTGTCGAGGTCGGACTCGACCTTGGCGATGGCGTCCTCGAGCTTGGTGACCATGTCGTTGGCGCGGGCGGACTTCTCGGGGTCCGAGCGCTTCCACTGGTCGTCCTCGGCGGCGCGGATGGCGTTCTCGACGGTGCGCATGCGGCCCTCGAGGTCCTTCATCCGGTCGCGGGGGACCTTGCCGGCGGCCTCCCACTTGTCGGCGAGGTCGCGGAAGGCCTTCTTGCTGGCCTCGATGTCCTTGACCGGCAGCAGGGCCTCGGCCTCGACGATGAGGACGTCCTTGACCTCGGCGTTGGCGGCGAACTCGGCGTCGAGGGCGGCGTTGGCCGCGTCGCGGGCACCGAAGAACTCGTCCTGGGCGCCGCGGAACCGCTTCCAGAGCGCGTCGTCGATGTCCTTGGGCGCCGGGCCGGCGGCCTTCCAGTCGCGCATGAGGTCGCGGTACTTGCCGGCGGTCGGGCCCCAGTCGGTCGAGCCGGAGAGGGCCTCGGCCTCCTTGCAGAGGCGCTCCTTGACGACCCGAGCACCCTCGCGCTTCTCGTCCTGCTCGGCGAAGTGGACCTTGCGGGCCTTCGTGTAGGCCGTACGGGCGCTGGAGAAGCGCTTCCACAAGGCGTCGTCGGAGGCGCGATCGATGCGGGGGAGCACCTTCCACTGGTCGAGCAGCTCGCGCAGCCGGTTGGCGCCGTTGCGCCAGTCGCTGCCCGAGCCGATCTTCTCGGCCTCCTCGACGATCGACTCCTTGGCGACCTTGGACTCGGCAGCCTTCTCGGCCTTCTCGGCCCGCCGCGCCTCGCGCTGCGTGGCGAGCACGGGGGCGAGCGCGTCGAGGCGACCGCCCAGCGACGCGAGGTCGCCCACCGCGTTGGCGTCGGTGACCTGGGCGCGCACGGTCTTGATCGACTCGGCGGCCTCCTCGGGCGTGAGCTTGGCGGCGTTGATCCGCTGCTCGAGGAGCTGCACCTCGAAGGAGAGCGCGTCGAACCGTTCGGTGAAGAACGCCAGCGCTTCCTCCGCGGTTCCGGCGGGGTAGGACCCCACCGAGCGCTCGCCGTCGCTGGTCTTCACATACACGGTGCCGTCGTCATCGACGCGGCCCCATTCGCTGCTCGTCACTGCGTTCCCTCTTCGTCGGTGTGGCAGTGCCCCACCCTAAGGGAAGAGCCCGATACCGGGGCGACCCGTCCCGCCCCACCTCGCTACCCTGAGGTGGTGCTGATCGCCGCCTTCCCCGCCGGACCATGGGGCACCAACTGCTACGTGGCGGCCACCGGACCCGGCAGCGAGTGCGTCATCATCGACCCGGGCAAGGACTCCACCGAGGGCATCGAGCAGGTCGTGCGCGAGCACAAGCTCAAGCCGGTCTCGGTCCTGGTCACCCACGGGCACGTCGACCACATGTGGTGCGTCGCGCCGGTCGCCGGCACCTACGACGCGACCGCGTGGATCCACCCCCGCGACCGCCACCTGCTGGCCGACCCGATGCAGGGCATGTCGCGCGAGACGACGACGATGCTCCTCGGGGGCGGGTACGAGTTCGCCGAGCCCGACGACGTACGCGAGCTCAGCGACCTGCAGAGCCTCGAGCTCGCCGGCCTCACCTTCGTGGTCGACCACACTCCGGGACACACCGAGGGCTCGGTCACCTTCCGCACGCCCTACGGCGAGGCCAACGGGATGCCCGACGTCTCCGAGCTGCTGTTCTCGGGCGACCTGCTCTTCGCCGGCTCGATCGGCCGGACCGACCTGCCGGGCGGCGACCACCCCGCGATGCTGCGCAGCCTGCGCGACAAGGTGCTGCCGCTCGCCGACGACATCGTGGTGCTGCCCGGCCACGGCGAGCAGACGTCCATCGGTCGCGAGCGCGCCACCAACCCCTTCCTGCAGGACCTGGTCGACGGTCCGGCCCCCGTCACCCGAGGTCTCTGAGCCGATGGCCACCAAGACCACCCCGCTGAGCGGGTTCCCCGAGCTGCTGCCGTCCGCGCGCGTCGTCGAGCGCGAGGTCATCGCCTCGCTCTCGCGCACCTTCGAGCTGCACGGCTTCGCCAACATCGAGACGCGCGCCGTCGAGCCCGTCGACGTCCTGCTCGGCAAGGGCGAGACCTCCAAGGAGGTCTACCTGCTCGAGCGGCTGCAGAAGGAGCAGGCGGGCTCCGACGCCGGCGTCGGACTCCACTTCGACCTCACGGTGCCGTTCGCGCGCTACGTGCTCGAGCACGCCGGGCACCTGGAGTTCCCGTTCCGGCGCTTCCAGATCCAGCCGGCCTGGCGCGGCGAGCGCCCGCAGGAGGGTCGCTACCGCCAGTTCACCCAGGCCGACGTCGACGTCGTCGGTCGCGACGAGCTGCCGTTCCACCACGACGTCGAGGTCATGCGGGTGATGGTCGAGGCGCTCGACGCGCTGCCGATCCCGCCGGTGAGCTTCCAGTTCAACAACCGCAAGCTCATCCAGGGCTTCTACCGCGGCCTCGGCCTGCCCGACCTCGAGACCGCGATCCGCACGATCGACAAGCTCGACAAGCTGCCGCCAGACAAGGTCGCCGAGCTGCTCGTCAGCGACGCCGGCGCCACGTCCGAGCAGGCACAGCGCTGCCTCGAGCTCGCCACGATCCGCGTCAGCGACACGAGCTTCGTCGAGCGCGTCCGGGCCCTGGGCGTCGAGGACGAGCTCCTCGACGAGGGGCTGGCCGAGCTCGCCGCGGTCGTCGAGGGCTGCTCGGCCGGCGCACCGGCCACCGTGACCGTCGAGGCCAACCTCCGCATCGCGCGCGGCCTCGACTACTACACCGGCACCGTCGTCGAGATCTTCATGGCCGGCTACGAGCGGCTCAAGTCCGTCGGCGGCGGCGGGCGCTACGACGCGCTGGCGACTGACGGCCGGACGACCTACCCCGGCGTCGGCGTCTCCTTCGGCGTCTCGCGCTCCCTCATCCCGCTGCTCGCCGACGGCGTGCTCGCCGGCAGCCGCGCCGTGCCCAGCGCAGTCCTCGTCGCCGTGACGACCGAGGAGACCCGGGCGCAGAGCGATCTCGTGGCCGCCTCGCTGCGCGCCCACGGCGTGCCGTGCGAGGTGGCCGCCTCCGCCCAGAAGTTCGGCAAGCAGATCAGGTACGCCGAGCGCCGCGGCATCCCCTACGTCTGGTTCACGCAGGACGACGGGACCTCCCAGGTCAGGGACATCCGATCGGGGGAGCAGGTGGCCGCGGACCCGGACACCTGGTCCCCACCCACCGACGACCTGCGACCGCAGGTCGTCATGAAGGAGCAGCAACAGTGATCCGCACCCACGACGCCGGCACCCTGCGTGCCGAGCACGTCGGCCAGACCGTCACCCTCGCCGGCTGGGTCGCCAACCGCCGTGACCACGGGGGGGTCGCCTTCATCGACCTGCGCGAGGCCAGCGGTGTCGTCCAGGTCGTCATCCGCGACGAGGACGTCGCCCACCAGCTGCGCGCCGAGTACTGCCTCAAGATCGTCGGCGAGGTGGCCGCGCGCAAGGAGGGCAACGAGAACCCCAACCTCGCGACCGGCGCGATCGAGGTCGTCGCCACCGAGGTCGAGGTGCTCAGCGCCTCGGCGACCCTTCCGTTCCCCATCAGCGACCACGTCGACGTGGGGGAGGAGGCGCGCCTCAAGCACCGCTACCTCGACCTGCGTCGCAGCGGCCCCAGCGAGGCGATCCGCCTGCGCAGCAAGGTCAACAAGGCGGCGCGCGACGTGCTCGACACCCGTGCGTTCGTCGAGGTCGAGACGCCGACCCTGACCCGCAGCACCCCCGAGGGCGCCCGCGACTTCCTGGTGCCCGCACGGCTGGCCCCGGGCAGCTGGTACGCCCTGCCGCAGAGCCCGCAGCTGTTCAAGCAGCTGCTCATGGTCGGCGGCCTCGAGCGCTACTACCAGATCGCGCGCTGCTACCGCGACGAGGACTTCCGCGCCGACCGGCAGCCGGAGTTCACCCAGCTCGACATCGAGATGAGCTTCGTCGAGCAGGACGACGTCATCGAGCTGATGGAGGAGGTGCTCGCCGCGATGTGGGCCCTCGTCGGTCACGAGATCCCGCGCCCGATCCCCCGGATGACCTACGCCGAGGCCATGGCGCGCTTCGGCTCCGACAAGCCCGACCTGCGGATGGGTCTCGAGCTCGTCGACTGCACCGACTACTTCAAGGACACGCCGTTCCGGGTCTTCCAGGCGGCCTACGTCGGTGCCGTGGTCATGCCCGGGGGAGCGAGCCAGCCCCGCAAGAAGCTCGACGCGTGGCAGGAGTGGGCCAAGCAGCGCGGCGCCAGGGGTCTGGCCTACGTGCTCGTGCAGGAGGACGGCGAGCTCGGCGGCCCGGTCGCCAAGAACCTCAGCGACGCCGAGAAGGCCGGTCTGGCCGCCCACGTGGGCGCGAAGCCGGGTGACTGCGTCTTCTTCGGCGCGGGTGCGCCCAAGTCGAGCCGCGCCCTGCTCGGTGCCGCCCGCCTCGAGATCGGCCGTCGCGCCGACCTGCTCGACGACTCGGTCTACGCCTTCACCTGGGTCGTCGACGCGCCCCTGTTCGAGCCGAGCTCCGACGCCGTCGCGAGTGGCGACGTCGCCGTCGGGGCCGGGGCCTGGACGGCGGTGCACCACGCCTTCACCAGTCCCCAGGCCCAGTTCCTCGACACGTTCGACACCGACCCCGGCCCGGCGCTCGCCTACGCCTACGACATCGTCTGCAACGGCAACGAGCTCGGCGGCGGGTCGATCCGTATCCACCGCAGCGACGTCCAGAAGCGGGTCTTCGCGGTGATGGGCCTCGACGAGGCCGAGGCGCAGGAGAAGTTCGGCTTCCTCCTCGACGCCTTCGCCTTCGGTGCGCCGCCCCACGGCGGCATCGCCGTGGGCATGGACCGCATCTGCGCGCTCCTCGCCCGGACCGAGTCGATCCGTGACGTGATCGCGTTCCCGAAGTCCGGTGGCGGCTACGACCCGCTCACCGCGGCCCCTGCGCCGATCACGGCCCAGCAGCGCAAGGAAGCGGGCGTCGACACGCCTCCGGCGAAGGATCTTGCGCCCCAGGACTGACCCGCAGGACGCGCGAGGAGGGGTCGTGACCGGTCGGTGACCGAGTCGCGACCCTTTCTCGTGCGTTCGTGACCCGTCCGTTATCGCACGCCGCCTGAGCCGCCCGTCGAGACGGAATCGTTACCGTCACGTACT
This sequence comes from Nocardioidaceae bacterium, assembly GCA_030655315.1. Lineage (GTDB taxonomy): Bacteria > Actinomycetota > Actinomycetes > Propionibacteriales > Nocardioidaceae > JAURVT01. The sequence continues at coordinate 5,681 of JAURVT010000020.1, forward strand.
CTCCGTCCGGCTCGGAGGCGCATAGAGTCCCCCACGGCGCGAAGGGCGCGCCGGCTGCCGCTCGGGCTGCCGGTCGGAGCACGGCGATATCAGATCGGGACCCGCCGCGGTGGGTTCGACGAGGTGGGCATGACGACTCCGATGGGCACCGAGGTCCTCGACGGCTTCGAGGAAGAACCCGAGAAGCCTCGCGGCAAGAAGGCCAAGGAGCTCACCGGGCGCTCGCCCACCAGGATCGCGTTCGAGCGGCTGCGCAAGGACAAGGTCGCCATCGTCTGTGCCTTCTTCCTGCTCCTGCTCGTCCTCATCGCCCTCTTCGCGCCGGTCATCACCAAGGCGTTCGGGGTCTACAAGGACCTCGACGACCCCAACGCCCCGACGCCCAGCGAGATGACCGCGGGCGACGGCTACCCGCTGTTCGGGCCCCCGTTCGAGCCCTTCACCTGGGACCACCCGCTCGGCATCGAGCCGCAGACGGGTTACGACAACCTGGCCCTGCTGGTCTACGGCCTCCGTACCTCGCTCGAGGTCGCCTTCCTCGCGACGCTCGTCGCCACGATCGTCGGCGTGTCCCTCGGCCTGGTCGCCGGCTATGCCCAGGGCTGGGTCGACTCGGTGCTCTCGTTCATCATCGACTTCTTCCTCTCCTTCCCGTTCGTGCTCGGCGCGCTCGCCCTGGCCCCGATCATGGTCAGCCGCTTCGGTGGCTCGAGCGAGTCGCTCAGCAAGGCCCAGTTCTTCGCCCTGATCGGGGTGCTCGTCTTCTTCGGCTGGATGGGCCTGGCCCGGCTCATCCGCGGCCAGGTGCTCTCGCTCCGTGAGCGGGAGTTCATCCAGGCGGCCCGCGTGATCGGCGTACCGACCCGGGCGATCCTGTTCAAGGAGCTGCTGCCCAACCTGGTCGCCCCGATCGTCGTCGCCGTGTCGCTGGCGCTGCCAGGCTTCGTCGCCGCCGAGGCCGGGCTGTCGTTCCTCGGCATCGGCCTGAGCGAGGGCACCTCGCTCGGCAAGACGATCAACAGCGCCCGCAACTACTACGACTCCTACCCGCTCTACCTGTTCGTCCCGGTCGCGACCGTGATGATCCTGGTCGTGGCGCTCAACCTGCTCGGAGACTCCGTGCGGGACGCGTTCGACCCCAAGACTCGCCGATGAGCCGCACCCGGCCTCGGGAGAACCCAGAGAAAAGAAAGAGAAGGGTGACACCACGATGAGGTTGACCAAACCAGTCATCGCTCTCGCCACCGTCAGCGTCGTCTTCGGCCTCGCTGCGTGTGGCGGCGACGGCGGCGGTAGCGACGAGCCGCGCGGAACTGCGAACTCGGACGACGTCGACAAGTCCAAGAACGAGGAGAACGTCACGCAAGACCCCACCCGGGTCGACGGTCCCGTCGAGATCGACGGCGCTACGCCTGGTGGCACCGTCACCGTTCTCTCTGCCGCGGGTCTCAACACGATGAACCCGAGCGAGGCCTACTACCAGAACACGACCTCGATCCTCACCGGGCTCGTCACGCGTCAGCTGACGCAGTACGTCTACAACCCCGACGACGGTTCGCAGATCCTCATCCCCGACCTCGCGACCGACCTGGGCACGCCCAACGACGACTTCACCGAGTGGACGTTCACGCTCAAGGACGGCATCAAGTACGAGGACGGCACCCCGGTCAAGGCCGAGGACTTCGTCTACTCCGCTGCTGCCTCGATGGACCGCACCCAGTTCCCCGAGGGTCCGGCCTACTCCAACGACTACCTCGTCAGCGGCGACACCTACGAGGGCCCCTACACCGGCAAGAACGGCCTCGACGGCTTCGAGGGCGTCACGGTCGACGGCAACACCATCACCTACCACGCGCGGCTCCCGTTCCCGGACCTGCCCTACTGGCTGACGTTCGCGGCCATGGGTCCGATCCCCGAGGCGGCAGCTGCCGACCCGGCGGCCTACGCCAAGCACCCGTTGTCGACCGGCCCCTACAAGTTCGGTGCCTACACCCCGGAGAAGTCGCTCGAGCTGGTCAAGAACGACCAGTGGGACGCCGACACCGACCCGGGCCGCACCGCCTACCCGGACGGCTACAACTTCGACCTGCAGACCGCCTCGGAGAAGATCGACGAGCTCATGCTCGGCGACCAGGGTGACTCGCAGACCACGCTCACCTACGACGACGTGCTCTCGGCCAACTACCGCGACATGGACGCCACCGACCGCCTCGTCGTCGGCGGCTTCCCGCTGACGTCCTACTGGGCGCCCGACTACCGCAAGATCACCAAGCTCGAGGTGCGTCAGGCCCTGGCCTACGCGTTCCCCTACAAGGACACCTACCGTGCCGGTGGCCTGATCGAGGGCGTGACCGCCACCGCTGGTGACTCGCTGCTGCCCCCGGGCACCGCGGGCCGCAAGGAGTTCAACCCGATCCCGGACCACGAGGTCGGCTCGACCGACACCGAGAAGGCCAAGCAGCTGCTGACCGACGCCGGCGAGCTCGGCTTCGAGATCAAGTGGCCCTACGCCAACGACGACGAGCAGGCTGTCGCCGTCAAGGACGCGATCGTCGCCTCGCTCGAGAAGGCCGGCTTCAAGGCCAGCCCCGTGCCCAGCACGGTGGCCGACGTCTCGACCGTCCGCGCCGACCCCGACGCCGACATCAACGTCCGGCCCGCCGGCTGGATCGCTGACTGGCCGTCGGGTGGCTCCTGGTTCCCGCCGCTCATCAAGAGCACCAACCTCAAGGCCGAGGGAGTCGGGTCCAACTACTCGGTCTTCAACGAGCCCGAGGTCGACCAGAAGATCGACGACGTGCTCGCTCTCCCGGTCGACGAGCAGGCCGACGCCTGGGGCGACCTCGACGAGGACGTCATGACCAACTACCTGCCGCTGTTCGTCACCCGCTACGGCGGTGTCGCCCAGCAGCACGGGTCCAAGATCGAGGGTCACTTCATCGACAACACGATCGGCATGCCGACGTGGAAGAACATCTACGTCGTCCAGTGATCTGACGGACACGCGGTGGTCGCCGGAGGCGGCGACCACCACGTGACCCGACACCCGAGGCGGGGCCGGCCCGGCCGGCCCCGCCTCGGCGTGTCTCCACCACCTCTGTCCCTGCTTGTCCTGTGAGTGCTGTGTGTCAGGGGTCGCTGCCTGCGGCGGCCCAGGGGGCCTACGATGCTGCGAACACCGCAGCAGGCCTCTCCGTCGGGAAGGAACGCTCATGTTCGGGTTCGTCGTACGGCGCCTGTTGTCCTCGTTCGTCGTCATCCTGTTGGCGTCGTTCGTGGTCTTCATCATCTTCTACCTCGGCCCGAGCAACCCGGCCGAGCCGGTCTGCCAGGCTGCCGGTGGTCGCTGCACCGACGAGCGCCGCGAGGCCATCGAGAAGAACATGGGCCTCGACAAGCCGGTGCTCGAGGCCTACGCAACCTTCATGAAGGGCGTCGTCGCGGGACGCGAGGTCACCGTCGGCTCGACCGCCTACCCGTGTGACGCGCCCTGCCTCGGCATCTCCTACGCCACCGGCCTGCCGGTCTACGAGGAGCTGAAGAAACGCATCGTGCCCACGGTGCTGATCGCCATCATGGGGTCGCTGGTCTATCTCGTCCTGGGCGTGGTCATCGGCGTCTTCGCCGCGGCCCGCCGCGGCACGATGGGCGACCGGATGCTGGTGAGCGGCAGCCTGATCGTCTCGTCGGTGCCCTACTACCTGGTCTGTCTGCTGGCGTGGATCTACCTGACCCAACAGACCTCGATCTTCCCGGCGACGGGCTACTTCCCGATCACCGAGAATCCCTTCACCACCATCAAGGGCCTCTTCCTACCGGCCCTGGTGCTCGGCATCGCCACGGCACCGACCTATGCCCGGTTCACCCGTGGCCAGATGGTCGAGACGTTGGGCGACGACTACATCCGCACCGCCAAGGCCAAGGGCCTCAACGGTCGCGGGGTGATGATGAAGCACGCCCTGAGAGCGGCGATCGTGCCGATCGTGACCATCTTCGGTCTCGACTTCGGCGCCCTGCTCGGCGGCACCATCTTCACCGAGTTCATCTTCGACATCGACGGCATGGGGCGATGGGGCCTCTTCGCCCTCCGCTCGCCGCTCGACCTGCCCGTCATCACCGCCACCGTCCTCGTGGGAGCGTTCTTCATCGTGTTCTCCAACCTGATCGTCGACCTGGTCTACGGATTCCTCGACCCGCGAGTGAGGCTCGGATGACGACCCTGTCCAAGACCCCCGATGCCGGCGGGCCCGCCGGCACGACCGAGCCCTACCTCGAGGTCTCCAACCTCACGGTGAAGTTCCCCACCGCTGACGGACTCGTCCAGGCCGTCACCGACCTCAGCTACTCGGTCGCGCTCGGCCAGACGCTCGGCATCGTCGGCGAGTCCGGCTCGGGCAAGTCGGTGTCCAGCATGGCGATCCTCGGCCTGCACGACGCCCGGACCGCGCGGATCACGGGTTCGATCAAGGTCGGTGGTCGCGAGGTCGTCGGCCTCAACGACGCCGAGATGCGCGAGATGCGCGGCAACACGGCCGCGATGATCTTCCAGGACGCGCTCGCCGCACTGCACCCGTTCTACCGCGTCGGCGCGCAGCTGGCCGAGGCCTACAAGGTGCACCACCCGTCGGCCAACAAGCGCGAGGCCCGGCGCCGGGCGGTCGAGATGCTCGACCGGGTCGGCATCCCCGAGCCGGCCAGCCGCGTCGACGACTTCCCGCACCAGTTCTCCGGCGGCATGCGCCAGCGCGTGATGATCGCCATGGGCCTCATCAACGACCCGTCGCTGCTCATCGCCGACGAGCCGACCACCGCCCTCGACGTGACGGTGCAGGCCCAGATCCTCGACCTGCTGCAGGACCTCCAGCGTGAGTTCAACTCGGCGATCATCCTGATCACCCACGACCTCGGCGTGATCGCCGAGGTGGCCGACGACGTGCTCGTCATGTACTCCGGCCGCTCGGTCGAGTACGGCAAGTGCAAGGAGATCCTGTCGCACCCCGAGATGCCCTACACGTGGGGTCTGCTGTCGAGCATCCCGGACGTCACCTCCGACCCCAACACCCGGATGATCCCGATCCCCGGCACCCCGCCGAGCCTGCTCAACCCGCCCCCCGGCTGTGCCTTCGAGCCGCGCTGCATCCACAAGGACAAGGTGCCTGGTGACTTGTGCGCCACGCGGCTGCCCGACATGCGGCCCGGCGGCCGCGGTGCCGGTCACCTGAAGCGCTGCCACCTCGCCGACCCCGACCGGGTCTACCAGGTCGAGGTGCTGCCGGAGATCGCCCCCGACCTCGCTGAGGAGCGTTGATGTCCCACGACTACCCCAGTGGCCCCGACTACCCCGACGCCCCGGAGCACGAGCAGCCGCAGGCCCGGATGACGACCAGCTCGCGGGCCGACCCGATCCCCGACATGACCGCCGACTCCACGTCGCGGACCGAGAAGCCGGTCGACGGCGAGACGCCGGTCCTGGCCGACGCCGAGGAGCGGACCGAGGACTCGTTCGCCGAGCTGATCGAGACGACCCACACGGCGGCGGTGCTCGACCCCGACGCCAAGCCGGTGCTCTCGGTCAGCAACCTGAAGATGTACTTCCCGGTCAAGTCCAGCGGGATCATCCGTCGTACGGTCGGGCACGTCCAGGCCGTCGACGGCATCTCCTTCGAGGTGCCCGAGGGCGGCTCGCTCGGCCTGGTGGGTGAGTCGGGCTGCGGCAAGTCGACGACCGGCCGGTTGATCACCCGGCTCTACGAGCCGACCGGTGGCTCGATGCACTTCGACAAGTACGACCTGGCGACCATCACCGACAAGGAGATGAAGCCGCTGCGCCGCGAGGTGCAGATGATCTTCCAGGACCCCTACAGCTCGCTCAACCCGCGCCACACCGTCGGCACCATCGTCGGCAACCCGCTGCGGGTCCACAACGTGGTGCCCAAGAAGCAGGTGCTGAGCCGGGTCCAGGAGCTGCTCGAGGTCGTGGGTCTCAACCCCGAGCACTACAACCGCTACCCCAACGAGTTCTCCGGCGGCCAGCGCCAGCGCATCGGCATCGCCCGGGCCCTTGCGCTGCAGCCCAAGATCATGGTCGCCGACGAGCCGGTGTCCGCGCTCGACGTCTCCATCCAGGCCCAGGTCATCAACCTGATGCAGGACCTGCAGAAGGAGTTCCGGATCGCGTTCCTCTTCATCGCCCACGACCTGGCGATCGTCCGGCACTTCTGCCCCGAGGTCGCCGTCATGTACCTCGGCAAGATCGTCGAGATCGGCGACCGCGAGAGCATCTACAGCCACGCCCGCCACCCCTACACGCAGGCGCTGCTCTCGGCGGTGCCCGACGTCAAGCAGGCCACCATCGGTGGCCGCCGCGAGCGCATCCGCCTCGAGGGCGACGTGCCCAGCCCGATCAACCCGCCGTCGGGCTGCCGGTTCCGCACGCGCTGCCCGATCGCCCAGGAGATCTGCGCCAAGCACGAGCCGCCGCTGCTGCAGATCGGCCCGCGCCACAAGGTCGCCTGCCACTTCCCGGGCGAGATCGGCCAGCACCCGACCGAGCCGCTGACGGCCCGCCTGCTGGGCGTCGACAACACCGGGAGCCCCGACCCGGGGGCGACCCCCAGCCAGGACCTCGTGACCAAGCCCGGCTACGACGACACCTGGTTCGACCTGGACACGAGGACGTTTGGACGAGCCTGACGCCCTGTTCGCGGCCGGCCCGCCTGCCCCTGCGCCGGGGGGAGGCGGGTCGCTGTCGTCGGCGAGCCACGCCTCCTCACCGCTCGCGGTGCGGATGCGTCCGCGCACCCTCGACGAGCTCGCGGGCCAGTCCCAGCTGCGGGCGCCGGGTTCGCCGCTGCGGCAGCTGATCGAAGGCGACCAGTCGATGTCGCTGCTCCTGTGGGGCCCGCCCGGCACCGGCAAGACCACGATTGCCTCGATCCTCAGCAAGCAGACGGGGCGGCGGTTCGTCGAGGTCTCGGCCGTCTCGGCGGGCGTCAAGGACGTGCGCGCGGCGATCGACACCGCCCGCAACGCGCTGGTGCGCACCGGCAGCGAGACGGTGCTGTTCGTCGACGAGGTGCACCGCTTCAGCAAGGCACAGCAGGACGCGCTGCTCCCGGGGGTCGAGAACCGCTGGGTGACCCTCGTGGCCGCCACCACCGAGAACCCGTTCTTCTCGGTGATCTCACCGCTGCTCTCGCGCAGCCTGCTGCTGCGGCTCGAGTCGCTGACCGACGACGACGTGCGGTCGGTGATGCTCGCCGCGCTGGCCGACGAGGAGCGCGGCCTGGCCGGGGCCTTCGAGGTCGACGAGGTCGCGCTCGACCACCTGGTGCGCCTGGCCGGCGGTGACGCCCGGCGCTCGCTGACCTACCTCGAGGCGGCAGCCGGCGCGGCGTCCGCACGCAGCTCCACCCGGATCGACCTCGAGACCGCCGAGACCGCCGTCGACCGGGCCGCGGTGCGCTACGACCGCCAGGGTGACCAGCACTACGACGTCACCAGCGCGTTCATCAAGTCGATCCGCGGGTCCGACGCCGACGCCGCGATGCACTACCTGGCGCGGATGATGGAGGCGGGGGAGGACCCCCGCTTCATCGCCCGCCGACTGGTCGTCCTCGCGTCGGAGGACATCGGTCTCGCCGACCCGACGGCCCTGCAGACGGCGGTGGCCGCGGCCCAGGCGGTGCAGCTGATCGGCATGCCGGAGGCCGCCTTCAACCTCGCCCACGCCGTGATCGCGCTGGCCGTCGCGCCCAAGTCCAACGCCGTCACGATGGCGCTGGCCGCCTCGCGCGCCGACGTGCAGGCCGGCAAGGTCGGGCCCGTCCCGGCCCACCTGCGCGACGCGCACTACGCCGGGTCCAAGAAGCTCGGCCACGGGTCGACCTACACCTACAGCCACGACGAGCCCTACGGCATCGCCGAGCAGCAGTACGCGCCCGACGTCGTCGCGGACGCGACCTACTACCAGCCCAAGGAGATCGGCGCCGAGGCCGCGATCAAGGAGCGCTGGGAGCGGGTCCGCCGCATCATCCGCGGTAGGTAGGGTTGCGCGCTATGAGCGAGGACTGGAGCGTGCCCGGCTGGGCCGTGCTCGCGACCCTGGTCGCGCTGCTCCTGCTCGTCGTCCTGCTCGTCGTCGCCCTGGTGCGCTCGCGGACGCGGACGACCGCAGCCCTCGAGGCGGCCCGCGCCGACGCTGTCGCGCTCGCCGCGCAGGTCGACGCCATCGAGCGACGGCTGGCCGAGCCCGTCGTCCGCACCGACGAGACCGAGTACGTCGTCACGATGCTCGGCCGCGACGACCCCGACGCGCCGGACGTCGACGAGCGCACCCCCGCTCCCGTCGTACCGGCCCCGTTGTTCGCCGACCTGGTCCTGCGCGAGGGCGTCGTCCAGGCAGCCTCGCTGGCCGCCGGGCTGCGGCGGGCGCTGGCGCCCGAGATGCGACACCGGATCCGGCTCGAGATGCGGCGCGAGGTCAAGCGGGCCCGCAAGCAGCGGCGCGCCGACCTGCGGCAGGCCAAGCGCGAGTTCGAGGCCCGCCAGCGCGGGGACGTCGCGGCATGAGCAGAGCCTTGTGGTTCGCCGCGGGGGCCGGGGCTGGGCTCTATGCCGCCGTCCGGGCCCGCCGTGCCGCCGAGCTCCTCACCGTCGAGGGACTGCAGGACCGGGTCGGCGCCGCCGTCGTGGGCCTGCGGATGTTCCGTGACGAGGTCGCCCAGGGCAGGGCCGACGCCGAAACGCACTTGCGGGAGCGGATGGGGGTGGCGCTCCATGACACGAGGGAGCTCTCCACCTCGACGCCCCAGATCGATCCACCCGACCAGCACGACTCGCACCACGACAATGACTACGACACTCACCACGACACTCACAGGGAAGCAGGCAGCAGCTGATGGACACCGCGGAGATCCGACGGAGGTTCGTGGCGCACTTCGAGCGCGCCGGGCACACCCCCGTCCCCTCGGCCTCGCTGCTGCTGGACGATCCCAACCTGCTGTTCGTCAACGCGGGCATGGTGCCGTTCAAGCCCTACTTCCTGGGGCAGGAGACGCCGCCGTACGACCGCGCGACGAGCATCCAGAAGTGCGTGCGCACCCCCGACATCGAGGACGTCGGCAAGACCACCCGGCACGGCACGTTCTTCGAGATGTGCGGCAACTTCTCGTTCGGCGACTACTTCAAGGAGCGGGCGATCGAGCTCGCCTGGGACCTGATCACCAAGTCCCAGTCCGACGGCGGCTTCGGGTTCGCGGAGTCCGCGCTCTATCCCTCGGTCCTCGACGGTGACGACGAGGCCGTCGGCCTGTGGCGCTCGATCACCGGTCTGCCCGACGACCGGATCATCCGGCTCGGGCCCAAGGAGAACTACTGGTCGATGGGCGTGCCCGGTCCTGGCGGGCCGTGCTCGGAGATCCTGATCGACCGCGGGCCGGCCTACGGCCCCGACGGCGACTTCTCCGCCGAGGACCGCTACCTCGAGTTCTGGAACCTCGTGTTCATGCAGGACGAGCTCAGCGCGGTGCGGAGCAAGGAGGACTTCGACATCTCCGGCTCGCTGCCCAAGAAGAACATCGACACCGGCATGGGCCTCGAGCGCGTCGCGTTCATGACGCAGGGCGTCGAGAACATGTACGAGATCGACGTGATGTTCCCGGTGATCGAGCGCGCGATGGCGCTCAGCGGACGAAAGTACGGGGTCGACCCGGTCGACGACGTCCGCTTCCGGGTCGTCGCCGACCACGTGCGCAGCTCGATGATGCTCATCGGCGACGGCGTCACCCCCGGCAACGAGGCGCGCGGCTACGTGCTGCGCCGGCTGCTTCGGCGTGCGGTCCGCTCGATGCGGCTGCTCGGCTACGACGACCCCGCGCTGCCCGAGCTGATGCCGATCAGCCGCGACAAGATGGGCGAGACCTACACCGACCTGATCACCGACTGGGACCGGATCTCGCGCGTCGCCTACGCCGAGGAAGAGACGTTCCGCAAGACGCTGCAGGCGGGGACGACGATGTTCGACCTCGCGGCGGGCCGCGTGAAGGACTCCGGCGGGGTCTCGATCGCGGGTGACGAGGCCTTCCAGCTGCACGACACGTTCGGCTTCCCGATCGACCTGACGCTGGAGATGGCGTCGGAGGCGGGCCTGTCCGTCGACGAGGACGGCTTCCGCGGGTTGATGGCCGAGCAGCGCGAGCGGGCCAAGGCCGACGCGCGCAGCAAGCGCGGGCAGCACGCCGACACCGGCGCCTACCGGGCCGTCCTCGACGCGCACGGTCCCACCGAGTGGCTCGCCTACGAGACGCTCGAGACCGAGTCGCGGCCGCTGGCGCTGCTGCGCGAGGGCGCGCCGGTGCCGTCGCTGGCCAACGGCGAGGTCGGTGAGGTCGTCCTCGACCGCACTCCTTTCTACGCCGAGTCGGGCGGCCAGGCGGCCGACGCCGGCATCATCGAGTTCGACGGCGGCCGGCTCGAGGTCGTCGACGTCCAGCGCCCGATCAAGGGCCTCGTCGTGCACCAGGTGCGGGTCGTCGACGGTGAGCTCCCGGCGGACGCGTCGCTGCTGCACGCGCGGGTCGACCCCGAGTGGCGCACCGGCGCGCGGCAGGCGCACTCGGGCACCCACGTCGTCCACGCGGCGCTGCGCCAGGTGCTCGGCCCGAGCGCGCTGCAGGCCGGTTCCTACAACCGGCCCGGCTACCTGCGCCTCGACTTCGGCTGGACCACGGGTCTGCGCCCTGAGCAGGTGCGCGACATCGAGCAGGTCTCCAACGAGGCGCTGCGCGCCGACCTGCCCGTCGGCTGGCAGTACATGACGCTCGAGCAGGCCAAGGACTGGGGCGCGGTCGCGCTCTTCGGCGAGACCTACGACAACACCAAGGTGCGCGTCGTGGAGATCGGCGGACCCTGGTCGCGCGAGCTCTGCGGTGGCACGCACGTCGAGAGCACCGCCCAGATCGGCACCATGGTCCTCACCAGCGAGGGCTCGGTCAGCGCGGGCAACCGCCGGATCGAGATGGTCACCGGCTACGAGGGCTTCGGCTACCTCTCGCGCGAGCGCGACCTGGTGGCCCAGCTCGCCGACATGCTCAAGACCCAGCACGAGGACGTGCCGGCCCGCGTCCGCGACCTGCTCGACCGCCTGCGCGTCGCCGAGAAGGAGGTGGAGCGGATCAAGGCCGCCCAGCTGCTCTCGTCGGGTGCCTCGCTCGTCGAGTCGGCCCACGACGTCGGCGGCGTGACCTTCCTCGGCCACCACGCCGAGGGCGTGGGCGGTGGTGACGTCCGCACCCTCGCGCTCGACCTGCGCGGCCGTCTCGGGCAGGAGCGCCCCGCTGTCGTGGTGGTCGTCGGCACGCAGGACGGCAAGGCGGCCTGCGTGGTCGCGGTCAACGACGCGGGCCGAGAGGCCGGCGTCTCGGCCGGTGACCTCGTCCGCGTCGCGCTCGAGCCGCTGGGCGGGCGTGGCGGCGGCAAGGCCGACGTCGCGCAGGGCGGCGGCACCGACAACGGCGCGGTGCCGCAGGCGCTGTCCGCGGTGGAGCACGCGCTGGCGGCGCGGTCCTGACGTGCGGCACGGCACCCGGCTCGGCGTCGACGTCGGCGACGTCCGCATCGGCGTCGCACGCAGCGACCCGAGCGGCCTGATCGCCACCCCGGTCGAGACCGTCGCGGCCGGCGACGGGGCCATCGCGCGTCTGGTCGTGCTCACCCACGAGCACGAGGCCAGCGAGGTCGTCGTCGGCCTGCCGAGGTCGCTGTCGGGGAAGCTCGGGCCGGCGGCACGTAGAGTGCGGTCCTATGCCGAGCAGATCGCCCGCGCCGTCGCGCCCGTCCCGGTGCGCCTGGTCGACGAGAGGTTGTCGACGGTGAGCGCAGAGAACCAGCTGCGGGCACAGGGACGCAAGGGGGCGCGACGGCGAGCCGTCGTGGACCAGGTGGCGGCTGTGGTGATCCTGCAGCACGCCCTCGACACCGAGCGCGCCAGCGGGCGCGCACCCGGGGAGACACTGGACGTGATCGCGTGAGCGGCATCGGACTCGACCTCAAGGACGACGAGCGACGTGGTGGCCGCCGGGCCGAGCGGAGGTCGAGGCGCCCACTCGGCTGTGCGATCGTCGCGCTCGTCGTGGCGGCCCTGCTGGTGGCGGCCTACGTGGGCGTGTCCCGCGGCGCGGGCGTCGTCAGCGGCTGGCTCAACGGCCCCGAGGACTACAGCGGCCAGGGCACCGGCCAGGTCGAGGTCGAGGTGAAGGAGGGCGACAGCGCCGCGGCCATCGGGCGCACGCTGAAGTCCGAGGGCGTCGTCGCCAGCGTCGACGCGTTCATCGAGCTCGCCAACACCGACGAGCGGGCGCAGGCCATCCAGCCCGGCACCTACGAGCTGCGCGAGAAGATGTCGTCCAAGTGGGCCCTGGACGAGCTGTCGGACCCGGCCAACCTGCTGCAGGTCTCCGTCGCGATCCCCGAGGGGTTCCGCGTCGGGCAGATCGTGGAGCGTATCGTCGCCCGGACCGACATCACCGAGGACGCGCTCACCGCGGCGCTCGACGACCCGGCGTCCATCGGACTGCCCGACGTGGCCGACGACAACCCCGAGGGCTACCTCTTCCCGGCCACCTACGAGGTCGAGCCCGACACCACCGCCACCCAGCTGCTCTCGCAGATGGTCGCCAAGACGGTGGAGGTGGAGCAGTCGCTCGACATCGACGCCCGCGCCGAGGCCCTCGGCGTCACCACCGAGGAGGCGCTCACGGTGGCGAGCATCATCGAGTACGAGGCCAAGCGCGACGAGGACCTGCCCAAGGTCGCCCGGGTCATCTACAACCGGCTCGCCGAGGACCAGCCGCTGCAGATGGACTCGACCGTCACCTACGTCAGCCAGCGCAAGGGCGACGTGTGGACGACGCAGGCCGAGCGCGACGTCGACTCGCAGTACAACACCTACCGCTACGCCGGGCTGCCGCCCGGACCGATCGGCTCGCCCGGCGAGCGCACCATCGAGGCGGCGCTCAACCCGGCCGAGGGCGACTGGCTGTACTTCATGCCGCAGAACCTCGAGACCGGCGAGACGGTGTTCACCGCGAGCTACTCCGAGCACCTGCGCAACGTCGAGAAGTTCCGCGCGTACTGCCGCGAGTCCGACCTGTGCTGAGCGGGCATGCCCCGCCCAGCCGGTGCGGCGTGCTCGGCAGCCCGGTGGCGCACTCGCTGTCGCCCGCGATGCACACCGCTGCCTACGCGCGCCTGGGCCTGGACGGCTGGACGTACGCCGCCCACGAGGTGGACGAGCACGGGCTCGGCGCGTTCCTGGACGGCCTGGACGGCTCGTGGCGCGGCCTGTCGCTCACGATGCCGCTCAAGCGGGCGGTGCTGGGCCTGCTCGACGCCGTCTCGCCGCTCGCGGCCGAGGTCGGGGCCGCCAACACCGTCGTGCTCACCGACGGCCGGCGCGTGGGTGACAACACCGACGTCCCCGGCGTGACCGCGGCCCTGCTCGAGCGCGGGGTGCACGACGTCCGGTCCGCGCGGCTGCTCGGGGGCGGCGCCACGGCGGCGTCCGTGCTCGCGGCCCTCGCCGCGGGTGGGCTCCGCAGGGCCGAGGTCGTCGTCCGCGACGTGACCCGGGCCGGCGAGGTGGTGGCGCTGGGCACCCGCCTCGGCGTCGACGTCGACGTGCTCGACCTCGCCGACGACCACCACGGCGTCGTCGACCTCCTGGTCTCCACCGTTCCCGGCACCTCGGTCGCCGGCCGTGCGTCGTCGCACGTGGCCCGCGCCGGCGCGGTGTTCGACGTCCTCTACGACCCCTGGCCCACCCCCATGGCCACGGCGGCCGAGGCCGCCGGCGTCCCCGTCGTCACCGGCCTCGACCTCCTCGCCCACCAGGCCGCGCTCCAGGTGCGGCTGATGACGGGGTCGGAGGTGTCCGCCGACGCTCTCCGCGTCGCGGCGCTGGAGGAGCTGGCCAGGCGCTGACGCTCCGGGCAGCGCCCGAGGACCGGCAGCGGCGGACCCGAGGGTCAGAGCGAGCCGGCCCGCCGCATCGTCACGTGCGGGATGCCGTCCTCGAGGAACTCCTCGGACACGGCGGAGTAGCCGAAGCGTGCGTACCAGTGCTGGAGGTGGGCCTGGGCGTCGAGGACGGTGGGCGCGGCGCCGGCGAGCTCGTGCGCGGCCTCCATCAGGCGACCGGCGAGCCCGGAGCCGCGGGCATCCCGGGCGACGCAGACGCGGCCGACGCGGGAGCCGCCGTCGGGCTCGGCGAGGACGCGCAGCGTCCCGACGACGTCGTCGCCCTCGGTGGCGACGAGGTGGAGGGCGTCGGGCTCGAGGTCGCGACCGTCGAGCTCGGGATAGGGGCAGGTCTGCTCGACGACGAAGACGTCGACGCGCAGACGCATCACCGCGTAGGCCGTGCGGGACGACATCTCGTCCCAGGTCAGGCTGTGGATGGCGCTCATGGTGGCCGATCCTCGCACTAGGGTTCTCGGGTGTCCTCGGCCCACCTGATCAGCGCGCTCGTGCTGGCCGTCGTGGCCGGCGCCGGTGGCTGGCTGTCGCCCCGGCTGCTGCGCCGGCTGCCCGAGCCGCCCCCCGACGACGACCCGCCCGCCGACGACGACGCGCCGGACCAGGGCGACGGCGCCGCCGATCGTCCGGACGCGCCGCCGGTGCCGGCCAAGGTGCCCTACGCCGAGCTGGCCTCCCGTCCCGGCCTCGGCGTCAGGCTCGGGGTGGTCGCGGCGGTCGCCGCCGGGGGAGTGGGGCTCGTGCTCGGGCCCGACCCGAGCCTGCCGGCGTGGGCGTTCCTCAGCGTGCTCGGCGTGCTGCTCTCCTACGTCGACTGGACCACCCGGCTGCTGCCGTTCCTCCTGGTCGCCCCGGCCTACCCGGTGACGGCGCTGCTCCTGCTGGGCGGTGCCGCGGTGTCGGGCGACTGGTCGTCGCTGCTGCGGGCGGGCCTCGCATGGGTGGCGGTGCTCGCCGTGTTCGTGCTGATGTGGCTGGTCTACCGCCGCGGCATCGGCTACGGCGACGTGCGGCTGTCCGGCCTGCTGGGCATGGCGCTCGGCTGGGTGGGCTGGGCCGAGGTCGTCGTCGGCATGTACGCGGCGTTCCTGGTGGGGGCGGTCGTCGGGGGACTGCTGTCCGTCGCCAAGGTCGTCGACCGTCGGGGCTACGCGTTCGGGCCCTTCATGCTGTTCGGCGCCTGGCTCGGCGTCGTCGCGACGCCGGCCGTCAGCCGGGCCGTCGGGTGGGCCTAGCCACGGCCCGGGGAGCCGGAGCCCCGTGACAGACTGGCGCCCATGCTCCGATGGTTGACCGCCGGCGAGTCGCACGGCCCTGCGCTCGTGGCCGTGCTCGAAGGACTCCCCGCCGGCGTGCAGGTCTCCAGCAAGCAGGTGCAGGAGGCGCTCGCGCGTCGGCGCCTGGGCTACGGACGCGGCGCGCGGATGAAGTTCGAAGCCGACGCGCTCGAGGTGATCGGCGGCATCCGCCACGGCTCGACGCTCGGCAGCCCCGTCGCGATGCGCATCGGCAACAGCGAGTGGCCGAAGTGGGACCAGGTGATGGCGGCCGACCCCGTCGACCCCGAGGTCCTCGCGGCGCTCGCCCGCAACGCGCCACTCACCCGCCCGCGGCCCGGCCATGCCGACCTCGCGGGCATGCAGAAGTACGGCTTCGAGGAGGCGCGCCCGATCCTGGAGCGCGCCAGCGCCCGCGAGACCGCCGCCCGCGTCGCGCTCGGCGCCGTCGCGACCGCCTTCCTCGACCAGGCGCTCGACGTCGACGTCCTCAGCCACGTCGTCGAGCTCGGCTCGGTCCGGGCGCCGGCGGGCTCGGTGCCGTCGCGCGGTGACGTCGAGGCCCTCGACGCCGATCCGGTGCGCTGCCACGACGCCGCCACCAGCGCCGCGATGGTCGCCGAGATCGACCAGGCCCACAAGGACGGCGACACGCTCGGCGGCGTGGTCGAGGTCGTCGTCCGCGGGCTCCCGCCGGGCCTCGGCAGCCACGCGCACTGGGACCGCCGGCTCGACGCGCGCCTCGCGGCCGCGCTCATGGGCATCCAGGCCATCAAGGGCGTCGAGGTCGGCGACGGCTTCGAGCTCGCCCGCACCCGAGGGTCGCTCGCCCACGACGAGATCGTCAGCGAGGACGGCCACGTCCGCCGCCTGACCGACCGCTCCGGCGGCACCGAGGGCGGCATGAGCACCGGCGAGGTGCTCCGCGTCCGGGCCGCGATGAAGCCCATCGCCACCGTGCCGAGGGCCCTGCGCACCGTCGACGTCGCCACGGGCGAGGAGACGCGGGCGCACCACCAGCGCTCCGACGTGTGTGCCGTGCCCGCTGCCGGGATCGTCGCCGAGGCGATGGTCGCCCTGGTGCTCGCCGACGTCGTGCTCGAGAAGTTCGGTGGTGACTCGGTGCCCGAGACCCGTCGCAACGTGCGCGGGTACCTGGACTCGCTGACCGTCCGGTGACGGCCCCCCGCGTCGTCCTGGTCGGTCCTCCCGGGTCCGGCAAGACCACCGTCGCCGCCCTGCTCTCGGCGAGGTGGGGATCGCCCATGCGAGACACCGACGCCGACGTGGTGGCGTCCGAGGGCGCCCCGATCGCCGACCTCTTCGTCGACCGCGGCGAGCCCGAGTTCCGCCGGCTCGAGGCCGCGGCGGTCGCGCTCGCGCTCCGCGAGCACGACGGCGTCCTCGCGCTGGGCGGCGGCGCCGTTCTGGACCCCGTCACCCGCGAGCTGCTCGGGTCGCACACCGTCGTGCTGCTCGACGTCGGCGTCGCGGCCGCGGTGAAGCGGGTCGGTCTCGACTCCGCCCGCCCGCTGTTGCTCGGCAACGTACGCTCGCAGATGAGGACCCTGCTCGAGGCCCGACGACCCCACTACGTCGCCGTCGCCACGCACGTGGTCCCGACCGACGACCTCGCCCCCGAGGACGTCGCGGCCCGGGTCGCCGACCTGGTCGACGCCACGGACACCGACGGGCAGGGCACCTGATGGACGCCACGACGACCGAGCCGGACCGCGTGCGCGTCGCGTCGGCCGCCCCCTACGAGGTCGTCGTCGGTCGTGGGGTGCTCGGTGAGCTGCCGACCCTGATCGGGGAGGACGCGCGACGCGTCGCCGTCGTGCACCCCGGAGCCCTCGCCGGCGCCGGGGCGCACCTGCGCGACCGCCTCGCGGCGCACGGCTACGAGGCGCACGCCATCGAGGTGCCCGACGGCGAGGCCGCCAAGAACGCCGAGGTCGCGACGTTCGCCTGGGACGTGCTGGGTCGGGCCGGCTTCACCCGCTCCGACGTCGTCGTCGGCGTCGGCGGGGGCGCGACCACCGACGTCGCCGGCTTCGTGGCCGCCACCTGGCTGCGCGGCGTGCGTCTGGTCACCGTGCCCACCACCGTGCTCGGCATGGTCGACGCGGCCGTCGGCGGCAAGACCGGCGTCAACACCGCGGCGGGCAAGAACCTCGTCGGCGCGTTCCACGAGCCCGCCGGCGTGCTGTGCGACCTCGACACCCTGGTGTCGCTCGGCGACAACGAGGTGCGCAGCGGCCTCGCCGAGGTGGTCAAGTGCGGGTTCATCGCCGACCCCGCGATCCTCGACCTGGTCGAGTCCGACCCCGAGGGTGCCGTCGACGTCCGCGGCGACGTGCTGCGCGAGCTCGTCGTCCGGGGCATCCGGGTCAAGGCCGAGGTCGTCTCGGGCGACCTGCGCGAGACCGGCGCCGGCGGCGGCATCGGCCGCGAGGCGCTCAACTACGGGCACACCCTCGGGCACGCCATCGAGCGGGTCGAGGACTACGGCTTCCGGCACGGGGCCGCGGTCGCCATCGGCATGTGCTTCGCCTCGCAGCTGGCCCGCCTGGCCGGTCGCATCGACCACGACCTCGCCGACCGCCACCGCGGCGTCCTCGAGCTCCTCGGGCTGCCCACCACGTACCGCCCGGGCCAGTGGAACGAGCTGCACGACGCCATGCGCGTCGACAAGAAGACCCGCGGCGACCAGCTGCGCTTCGTCGTCCTCGACGGGCTCGCCTCGCCCTCGATCCTCGCCGGCCCCGACCCGGCCCTGCTCACCGCCGCGTACGCCGAGATCTCCACCTAGCCACGCGCGCGAGCCCTCCCGGACCCGACGGGGGGAGCCCGCGACCGCGCTCCGCGTGCCCCTAGGGTGGCGGGATGCCCGAGACCCATGCGTCGCGACGCGCGCGGCTCGCCGCGATCCTGTCCGAGCGGGAGGTCGACGCCGCCCTCGTCACGACCCTCGTCAACGTCCGCTACCTGACCGGGTTCACCGGCTCCAACGCCGCGCTGCTCGTGCGTGCGGACGGCCCGCCGCTGCTGGCGACGGACGGGCGCTACGCCGACCAGAGCCTGGCCGAGGCCCCCGACGTGGAGCGCGTGGTCGACCGCTCGACGCTCGCCCGCCTGGTGGAGTCGCTGCCCGCGGGCACCGGCACCGTCGCGCTCGAGACCCACACGCTGAGCGTCGACGACCACGCGGCCGTCGTCGACCTGCTCACCGCGCAGGGCGCCCGGCCCGGGAAGCTGGACGGGGCCGTCGAGGAGCTCCGGGTCGTCAAGGACGAGACCGAGATCGACGCGCTGCGCCGCGCCTGCGACATCTCGGTCCGCGCCCTGGCCGAGCTGCACGGGGGACCGCTGCTCGGACGCACCGAGCGCGAGATCGCCCGCGACCTGGAGTGGCGGATGTACGCGCTCGGCGCGGAGGCGATCGCGTTCGACACGATCGTGGCCGGCGGCCCCCACAGCGCGATCCCGCACCACCAGCCGACGGACCGCGCGGTCGAGGCCGGCGAGCTCCTCAAGATCGACTTCGGCGCCCGCGTCGACGGCTACCACGCCGACTGCACGCGCACCGTCGTCGTCGGGCGCTCGGCTGACTGGCAGCGCGAGGCCTACGAGGCGGTGCAGAAGGCCCAGGCGGCGGGGGTCCGGGCCATGGTCGCGGACCGTCCGGTCGCCGAGGCCGACGCGGTCGCGCGGGCGGTGCTGGACGACGCGGGCCTGCTCGACCGCTTCACCACGGGCATCGGCCACGGCGTCGGCCTGGTCATCCACGAGGACCCGTTCATCGGGCCCAAGCACGGCGGTAGACTCCTCGCTGGCACCACCGCCACCATGGAGCCCGGGGTCTACCTGACGGGACGGGGCGGGGTGCGGATCGAAGACACCCTCGTCGTGACGGCCGGAGCACCGGACGTGCTGACCGCTGCGACCACCGACCTGCAGGAGCTTGGCTGATGGCCACGACGAACGACCTCAAGAACGGCATGGTGCTGAACCTCGACGGCCAGCTGTGGACCGTCCAGTGGTTCCAGCACCACAAGCCCGGCAAGGGCGGGGCCGTCGTGCGCACGAAGATCAAGAACGTCGCGTCGGGCAAGACCGTCGACCGCACGTTCAACGCCGACGTCAAGGTCGACATCGCCAGCGTCGACAAGCGCGACATGCAGTTCCTGTACCACGACGGCGAGGCGTACGTCTTCATGGACAGCCAGACCTACGACCAGCTGCCGATCTCGGAGTCCGTCGTCGGCGACGCGTCGGGCTTCCTGCTCGACAACCAGGAGGCGATGGTCGCCGTCCACGAGGGCACCCCGCTGTACATCGAGCTCCCGGCCTCGGTCGAGCTGACGATCCAGTACACCGAGCCGGGCCTGCAGGGCGACCGCTCCAGCGGCGGCACCAAGCCCGCCACCCTCGAGACCGGCCGCGAGATCCAGGTCCCGCTCTTCATCGTCACCGGCGAGAAGGTCAAGGTCGACACCCGCGACGGCAGCTACCTCGGCCGCGTCAGCTCCTGATGGCCGCACGCACCAAGGCCCGCAAGCGCGCGCTCGACATCCTGTTCGAGAGCGAGCTGCAGGGCATCGGCGTGGGCGGGACCCTCGCCGAGCGGGTGGCCGCCGCCGACCCGCCGCTCAACGCGTACACGATCACCCTCGTCGAGGGCGTCCAGGACCACGCCCAGCAGATCGACGACCTCCTGCGCGAGCACGCGCACGGATGGACCCTCGAGCGCATGCCCGGGGTCGACCGCAACCTCCTGCGCCTCGGCACCTTCGAGGTGCTCTGGGTCGACGACGTGCCCGACGCGGTGGCCGCCAGCGAGGCCGCGGCCCTCGCCCGCGAGCTCTCGACGGACGAGTCGCCGGGGTTCGTCTCGGGCCTGCTGTCGCGGCTCATCGAGGTCAAGCCGACGGTCTCGCGCTGAGGTAACGATCAGATGACCTGGGCGCGACTCGCGACGAAACGCGCCAAATCTCGATAGGTTGCCTGTCGTGCCATGACCTACGGGGGCACACCAGCGCTCCGCACCACCTCGGCACGGCCCCCGGTTCACGACCAGATCGGGGAGTCCATGGGCTTCTTCCAGTTCGTGCAAGACCGGTGGGTGGTCCTGCTCGGCGACTCCTGGCAGCACTTCAGCCTCGTCGCGCAGTCCCTCGTCCTGTCCACCGTGATCGGCCTGGCCCTCGCCGTGCTGGTCTACCGCAGCCCCATCGGCTCCGGCGTCGCCAACGCGTTCAGCGCCATCGGCCTCACGCTCCCGTCCTACGCCCTCCTGGGCGTCATGGTCGGCCTGATCTCCCTCGGCGTCCTGCCCTCGGTCATCGGCCTGGTCTTCTACGGCAGCCTGCCGATCATGCGCAACGCCATCGTCGGCCTGCACGGCGTCGACAAGAACCTGATCGAGTCCGCCCGCGGCATGGGGATGGGGCCGTTCACCACGCTGTGGCGCCTCGAGATCCCGCTCGCCTGGCCGATCGTGATGACCGGCATCCGGATCTCCGGCCAGATGCTGATGGGCATCGCGGCCATCGCCGCCTTCGTCCTCGGCCCCGGTCTCGGTGGCCTGATCTTCTCCGGCATCTCCCGCCAGGGCGGCGCCAACGCGACCAACTCCGTCGTCGCCGGCACGGTCGGGGTCCTGATCCTCGCCGTCGTCCTCGACCTCCTGCTCTCCGTCGTCAGCCGTCTCACCACCTCCAGGGGTATCCGTGTCTGAGTCCACCACCGTCACGCCGTCCACGCCCGCGTCCACCGCGGCCACGCACGGCGAGCGCATCCTGCTCGAGGGCGTCACCAAGCGCTACCCCGGCCAGAGCGCCGCTGCCGTCGACAACGTCACGCTCGAGATCCCGGCGGGCGAGATCGTCATGCTGGTCGGCCCCTCGGGCTGCGGCAAGACCACCACCATGAAGATGATCAACCGCCTGATCGAGCCCACCAGCGGCCGGATCCTGATCGGCGACGAGGACGTCACCCACAAGGACCCCGACGAGCTGCGTCGCCAGATCGGCTACGTCATCCAGGGCGCCGGCCTGTTCCCGCACTACACCGTGGGCGACAACATCGCCCTCGTGCCCCGTCTGCTCGGCTGGGACAAGAAGCGCGTCAGCGCCCGCGTGGACGAGCTGCTCGACCTGGTCGGCCTCGAGCCCGGCACCTACCGCGACCGCTACCCCCGCCAGCTCTCCGGCGGCCAGCAGCAGCGCATCGGCGTCGCCCGCGCCCTCGCCGCCGACCCGCCCGTCCTCCTGATGGACGAGCCCTTCGGCGCCGTCGACCCGATCACCCGCCAGCGCCTGCAGGACGAGCTCCTGCGCCTGCAGGAGGAGCTGAAGAAGACGATCGTCTTCGTCACGCACGACTTCGACGAGGCCGTCAAGCTCGGCGACCGGATCGCGATCCTGCAGGTCGGCTCCGAGATCGTCCAGTACGACACGCCCGAGCAGATCCTGGCCCACCCGGCCAACGAGTTCGTCGAGGGCTTCGTCGGGCACGGCGCCGCGCTCAAGCAGCTCACGCTGACCCGCGTGCGCGACGTCGAGCTGCACGAGGCCGCCGTCACCACGATCGGCGGCGACGAGAAGGCCGCCGCGGCCCGTGCGCGCGAGCTGGGACGCGAGTGGGTCATCGTGCTCGACGACCAGGAGCGCCCACAGCGCTGGGTCGACGTCCGCGACCTCGAGTCGCAGTCCGGCTTCCTGCGCCAGGTCTCGCGCAACCAGGACCTCGAGGTCGTCAACACCGCCTCGACGCTCCAGGACGCGCTCGACGAGATGCTCACCTCCAGCCACGGCGTCGTCGTGGTGACCGGCCGGCGCAACAAGTACGAGGGCGTCGTCCGCGTCGAGACGATCATGGAGGCGATGCAGAACATCCAGAGCGCGGCCCACCGCGCCGAGACCGTCACCCCCGTCGCGGGGAACGCCTCATGAGTGCCGTCCTCGACATGGAGGCCGGCCAGAAGGTCGCCACCCAGACCAACGTCTCGACCGACCGTCCCGGCCTGGTGCGCTGGATCGGGCAGCCGCTGCTCTGCGTCGCGGCGTTCGTCATCTGCCTGGTCTACGTCGGGTCCGACCGGATCGACGAGACCGCGGCCCTGTCGCTCTCGCCGAGCATCATCCTGGACGCGACCCGCCAGCACCTCGTGCTGAGCCTCGTCGCGACCGCGCTGACCGTGATCGTCGCCGTGCCGCTGGGCGTCCTGCTCACGCGTGGGCCCATGCGCCGGTTCGCCCGACCGATCACGATCGTGGCCGGGTTCGGCCAGGCCGCCCCGGCCATCGGCCTGATCGCCATCGGCGCGGTCATCTTCGGCCTCGGGTTCTGGGGCGCCGTCGTCGCGCTGACGTTCTACGGCACCCTGCCCATCGTGGCCAACACGGTCGCGGGCATCGACAGCGTCGACCCGCGTCTGGTCGAGGCATCGCGCGGGATGGGGATGTCCAGCTGGGCGACCCTGCTGCGCGTCGAGCTGCCGCTCGCCCTGACCGTCATCGTGGCCGGTATCCGGACCGCCCTCGTGCTGATCGTGGGCGTCGCGACGCTCGCGTCCTTCACCGGTGCGGGGGGCCTGGGTAGCCTGATCACGACCGGGATCAAGCTGCAGCAGAACAACACGCTGATCGTCGGGGCCGTCCTGGTGGCAGCACTGGCCCTGTTCATCGACTGGCTGGCACGGCTCGTCGAGCTCGTCGCCGCGCCGAAGGGACTGTGAGCAGATGCGTCTGACCACCACCACGAAGAGGTTCGTCGTCACCCTCGTCGGGCTGTCCGCCTGCGCGCTGCTCGCCTCGGGCTGCGGCCTGCGGTCGGCCAGCGGCACCGTGCTGACCGCCGAGCCCGGCACCATCAAGGCCTACCCCGAGCTCGAGGGCCAGCCGCTGACGGTGGCCGCCAAGGACTTCACCGAGCAGCTGGTGCTCGGCAACATGATGTCCACGGCGCTGTCGACCGCCGGGTTCGACGTCACCAACCTGTCGAACACGCCCGGCAGCTTCGGCGTCCGGCAGGCCGTCATCAAGGGCGACGTCGACATCTCGCCGGAGTACACCGGCACCGGCTGGATCAACTACCTGGGCAACACCAAGCCCATCAAGGGCGAGAAGGCGCAGTACGACGCCGTGTACGAGGCCGACCTGAAGAACGGCCTGACCTGGCTGCCGCCGGCCCCGATGAACAACACCTACGCCTTCGCGATCGCCGAGGCCAAGGGCGAGGAGCTCGGGATCACCAAGCTCTCGCAGCTCAAGGACCTGCCCAAGGACGAGCTCACCTTCTGCGTGGAGGCCGAGTTCGCCAGCCGCAACGACGGGTTCCAGCCGATGCTCAAGACCTACGGGCTGAGCAACAGCACCATCGCCAAGGCGACCAACCTCGACACCGGCGTGATCTACACCGCGACGGCGGCGGGCAAGCCCTGCAACTTCGGCGAGGTGTTCACCACCGACGGCCGCATCCCCGGCCTCAAGCTGCGGGTGCTGGAGGACGACAAGCAGTTCTTCCCCCTCTACAACCTCACCGAGGTCGTCCGCACCGACACCCTCGAGAAGTTCCCCGAGATCGCCGACGTCTTCGCGCCGATCAACGAGAAGCTCACCAACGAGGTGATGCTCGACCTGAACGCCAAGGTCGACGTCGAGGGCGAGGACCCCGCCATCGTGGCCCGCGACTGGCTCGTCCAGGAGGGCTTCGTCACCGAGGGCTGACCCGCCCCGCGGCACCGACCCCCGGCACCCGTCCACCACCCGGTGGGCGGGTGCCGCCGTCGTCGCGCGTCCCCGCGAACCCGTGTCGGATTCCCAGGTAGGCACGGTTTCCCGACAGGACCACGGGATGTTCGCCATGGTTCCGTCGGAAGACCGTGCCTACCTGGGAATCCGACGAGCGGGGCGTCCGCCTGCCGGTGGGCGGGTGCCGCCGTCGCCGGGGGTGGGATAGCGTGGGCTCTGCACACAGACATCCTTTAACCACCGTCCCGTGAGGCGGAGAAGGAGGTCAGCCGGTGGCTCCCGAGCCTGCCCCTGACGCGCGCGCCGTCGCCGACGACGCCGACATCTCCCGGGCGTTGACCCGGATCACCCACGAGATCCTCGAGCGCAACCGCGGGTCCGACGACCTCGTGCTGCTGGGGATCCCCACCCGCGGCGTGCCGCTGGCGCACCGCATCGCCGCCCGGATGGGCGAGGTCGAGGGACACCCGGTCTCCGTGGGCGCGCTCGACGTGACGATGTACCGCGACGACCTGCGCCTGCACCCCGCCCGCGCGCTGGAGCACACCGACCTGCCCGGCGACGTCGACGGCAAGCGCGTCGTCCTCGTCGACGACGTGCTGTTCTCCGGCCGGACGATCCGCGCCGCCCTGGACGCCCTGGGCGACCTCGGCCGGCCGAGCGTCGTCCAGCTCGCCGTGCTGGTCGACCGCGGTCACCGCGAGCTGCCCATCCGCGCGGACTTCGTCGGCAAGAACCTGCCCACGTCGCTCGCCGAGAAGGTCCAGGTCCGGGTCGCCGAGATCGACGGCGTCGACGAGGTCCGCATCACCGGGGGAGCGGCATGATCCGCCACCTGCTCTCGGCCGCCGACCTGACGCGCGACGACGCGCTCCGCGTGCTCGACACCGCCGAGGAGCTGCTGGGCATCGCCAGCCGTCCGATCAAGAAGCTCCCCACGCTGCGGGGGCGGACGGTCGTCAACCTGTTCTTCGAGGACTCGACCCGCACGCGCATCTCGTTCGAGGCCGCTGCCAAGCGGCTCTCGGCCGACGTCATCAACTTCTCGGCCAAGGGCTCGAGCGTGTCCAAGGGCGAGAGCCTCAAGGACACTGCGCTGACCCTCCAGGCCATGGGGGCCGACGCGGTCGTCATCCGCCACGGGAGCTCGGGCGCGCCGCACCGCCTCGCCGACGCCGGTTGGATTGACAGCGCGATCGTCAACGCCGGCGACGGCACCCACGAGCACCCCACCCAGGCGCTGCTCGACGCGTTCACGATGCGTCGTCACCTGGGCGACCTCGCGGGCAAGCGGGTGACGATCGTCGGCGACGTGCTGCACAGCCGGGTCGCGCGGTCCAACTCGCTGCTGCTCCACACCCTCGGCGCCGACGTCACCCTCGTCGCGCCGCCCACGCTGCTGCCGCGCGGCATCGAGCACTGGCCGGTCCGCACGTCCTACCACCTGGACCCCGCGCTCGAGCGCGCGGACGCGGTGATGATGCTGCGGGTCCAGAACGAGCGGATGAACGCCGCGTTCTTCCCCAGCGCGCGCGAGTACAGCCGTCGCTACGGCCTGGACCAGCGCCGCACGTCGATGCTCCCCGAGCACGCGATCGTCATGCACCCCGGACCGATGAACCGCGGCATGGAGATCACCGCCACCGTGGCCGACTCCGCGAGGTCGGTGATCGTCGAGCAGGTCACCAACGGCGTCGCCGTGCGGATGGCCGTCCTGTACCTGCTGCTCGGCGGGGCACCCGCCGGCGACACCCGAGCCGACGAGGAGCCCGAGTCATGAGCCGCTACCTGGTGCGCGGAGCGCGCCTGCTGGGCGAGGACGTCGCCGACGTCCTGGTGGTCGACGGCCTGGTGGCCGAGGTCGGCACCGACCTCGTCGCCGGTCCCGACGACCACGTGGTCGAGGCCGCCGGCCTGGTGCTGCTGCCCGGCCTCGTCGACCTCCACACCCACCTGCGCGAGCCCGGCCGCGAGGACGCCGAGACGGTGCTCACCGGCACCCGCGCCGCCGCCGCGGGCGGGTTCACCTGCGTGCACGCGATGGCCAACACCGACCCCGTCGCCGACACCGCGGGCGTCGTCGAGCAGGTCTGGCGCCTGGGGCGCGAGCACGGCTGGTGCGACGTCCAGCCCGTGGGCGCGGTCACCGTCGGGCTCGGTGGCGAGCGCCTGGCCGAGCTGGGCGCCATGGCCGAGTCGGCCGCCGGCGTCCGGGTGTTCTCCGACGACGGCAAGTGCGTGCACGACGCGGTGCTGATGCGTCGGGCGCTGGAGTACGTCAAGGCCTTCGACGGCGTGGTCGCCCAGCACGCGCAGGAGCCCCGCCTCACCGAGCAGGCGCAGATGAACGAGGGCGAGCTGTCCGGCGTCCTCGGCCTGACGGGCTGGCCCGCGGTGGCCGAGGAGACGATCGTCGCCCGCGACGCGCTGCTGGCCGCCCACGTCGGGTCGCGCCTGCACGTGTGCCACCTGTCCACCCGCGGCTCGGTCGAGCTGGTGCGATGGGCCAAGAGCAAGGGCTGGGACGTCACCGCGGAGGTGACGCCGCACCACCTGCTGCTCACCGACGAGCTGGTGCGCACCTACGACCCCCTGTACAAGGTCAACCCGCCGCTGCGCACCGCCGACGACGTCGAGGCGGTCCGCGAGGGCCTCGCCGACGGCACCATCGACTGCGTCGCCACCGACCACGCGCCGCACCCGAGCGAGGACAAGGAGTGCGAGTGGTCCGCCGCCGCCTTCGGCATGCTCGGCCTCGAGACCGCGCTGTCGGTGGTCCAGCAGACGATGGTCGACACCGGACGCCTCACCTGGGCGCAGGTCGCCGACCGCATGTCGGTCGCGCCGGCCCGGATCGGGCGCGTCGGCGGCCACGGCCGTCCGGTCGTCGCCGGCGAGCCGGCCAACCTGGTGCTGGTCGACCCCGCCGCGAGCCGCACCGTCCACCCCGACGACACGGTCTCGCTTTCCCGCAACACCCCGTACGCCGGCCTGGAGCTGCCGGGTCGGGTCGTCGCGACGTTCCTGCGGGGACGTCCCACCGTGCTGGACGGCCGGCCCGTCCCCCAGGAGGTCTCGGCATGACCACGCCCGCGGTGCTCGTCCTCGAGGACGGGCGCACCTTCCACGGCGAGGCCTACGGCGCCGTCGGCGAGACGGTCGGCGAGGCCGTCTTCTCCACCGGCATGACCGGCTACCAGGAGACGCTCACCGACCCGTCGTACCAGCGCCAGGTGGTCGTGATGACCTCGCCGCACGTCGGCAACACCGGCGTCAACGACGAGGACCCGGAGTCGCGAAAGATCTGGGTCGCCGGCTACGTCGTGCGCGACCCCTCGCGCGTGACCAGCAGCTGGCGCGCGACGCGCGGCCTGGCCGAGGAGCTCGCCGACCAGGGCGTCGTCGGCATCAGCGGCATCGACACCCGCGCCCTCACCCGGCACCTGCGCGAGCGGGGCTCCATGCGGGTGGGCATCAGCTCGACGTCGACCGACGTCGACGCGCTGCTCGCCACCGTGCGCGCGGCGCCGTCGATGCTCGGCGCCGACCTCGCGGCCGAGGTCACCACCACCGAGGCCTACGTGGTGCCGGCGGTGGGGGAGAAGCGCTTCACCGTCGCCGCCGTCGACCTCGGGATCAAGGCCAACACGCCGCGGATGCTGGCCGAGCGGGGGATCGAGACGCACGTGCTGCCCTCCACCGCGACGATCGCCGACGTCGAGGCCACCGGTGCGGACGGCGTGTTCTTCTCCAACGGACCCGGCGACCCGGCGGCCACGACCGACGCCGTCAGCCTGCTGCAGGACGTGCTGCGCCGCCGGATCCCGTTCTTCGGGATCTGCTTCGGCAACCAGATGTTCGGTCGGGCCCTCGGGTTCGACACCTACAAGCTGAAGTACGGCCACCGCGGCATCAACCAGCCCGTGATGGACCTGACCACCGGCAAGGTCGAGGTCACCGCGCACAACCACGGCTTCGCGGTCTCGGCACCGACCGACGCACCCGTCCGGACCGAGTTCGGCACGGCCCGCGTCACCCACCTGTGCCTCAACGACGACGTCGTGGAGGGCCTCGCCCTCGTGGACGCCCCCGCCTTCAGCGTCCAGTACCACCCCGAGGCCGCGGCCGGCCCGCACGACTCGGCGTACCTGTTCGACCGGTTCGTCCGGCTCCTCGAGGGCACCAACGACTACGCCGCCACACCCGACGAAAGCGAGCGTGCCTGATGCCGCTGCGTACCGACATCTCCTCGGTCCTGGTCATCGGGTCCGGCCCGATCGTCATCGGCCAGGCCTGCGAGTTCGACTACTCGGGCACCCAGGCCTGCCGCGTGCTGCGTCAGGAGGGCCTGCGCGTCATCCTGGTCAACTCCAACCCGGCCACGATCATGACCGACCCCGAGTTCGCCGACGCCACCTACGTCGAGCCGATCACGCCGGAGTTCGTCGAGATGGTGATCGCCAAGGAGCGCCCCGACGCGCTGCTGGCCACCCTCGGCGGCCAGACGGCGCTGAACTGCGCGATGGACCTCGACGCCGCCGGCGTGCTGAAGAAGTACGACGTCGAGCTGATCGGCGCGTCCATCGAGGCGATCGACAAGGGCGAGAACCGCGAGTCGTTCAAGAAGGTCGTGGCGACGCTGCCCGACGAGCTGGGCGCCGAGACCGCGCGCTCGCTCATCTGCCACACCATGGACGACTGCCTGGCCGCCACCGGCGAGCTCGGCTACCCCGTCGTGGTGCGCCCGTCCTTCACCATGGGCGGCGTCGGCTCGGGCCTGGCCTACGACGAGACCGACCTGCGCCGCATCGCCGGCGCGGGCCTGGCGGCGAGCCCGACCACCGAGGTGCTCCTCGAGGAGTCGATCCTCGGCTGGAAGGAGTACGAGCTCGAGGTGATGCGCGACAGGGCCGACAACGTCGTGATCGTCTGCTCGATCGAGAACCTCGACCCGATGGGCGTCCACACCGGCGACTCGATCACCGTCGCGCCCGCGATGACGCTCACCGACCGCGAGTACCAGCGGCTGCGCGACGTCGCGATCGGCGTGATCCGCGAGGTCGGCGTCGACACGGGCGGCTGCAACATCCAGTTCGCGATCGACCCCGTGTCGGGCCGTCTGATCGTGATCGAGATGAACCCGCGCGTGTCGCGGTCGTCGGCGCTGGCGTCCAAGGCGACGGGCTTCCCGATCGCCAAGATCGCCGCCAAGGTGGCCGTCGGCTACACGCTCGACGAGATCCCCAACGACATCACCCGCGAGAC
>JAURVT010000014.1 GCA_030655315.1 Nocardioidaceae bacterium
GGCGCGACGGGCGGCGCGGCCGGCGTGGAGCCCGACCGCTCCCCCGCGATCCGGCGACGGCGGGGCGCGGGGCCGGTGCCGCTCACGGCGTGGCTCCGGTGGTGGGCGACGGGGCCGTGGGCGTGGCCGACGGCGCGGGCGTGGAGCCCGAGGCGCCGTCCTGCGGCACCGCGGCCTGGCCCTCGGCGCCCTGGCTGGCGACCGAGTCGTAGCGGGCGACCTTCCACTCCCCGCCGCTCAGGCGCAGCTCGACCCGCCAGCGCAGCGGCCGCTCGGCCGGCGTGGTCTGCTCGGCGGTCGTGACCGCGGAGTTGGCGGCCACCAGGACGGTGGCGGAGTCGCCGTCGATGGTGTCGACGGCCGTGCCGGTCACCTGGGCGTCGTCGCTCACCACCTTCTGGGCCGCGAGCAGCGTGAACGCCTGGGTGGTCAGGGCGTCGAACTCCTTGCGGTAGGCGCCGGTCAGCAGCGGGTCGACGCGCTCCTGGTACTCCTGCACCTTCGAGGCGTCGTAGGTGTTGATGTCGACGACGAACTGCGTCGCCGCGGCCGTCGCGGCGGCGCGCTCGGACTGGTCGTCGGCCCGCGCCTGCAGGCGCGGGGCGAGCAGGCCGGCGGCGGCCAGCAGCACGCCGAGCACGGCCACCGCGACGAGCAGGCGCACCGCGCGCGGACGGTCGGGCCACTCGGCCGGGGCCTCCTCGACCGGGGCCGGGGTCTCCTCGACCGGCTCGGCGACCTCGACGTCCTGCGCGTCGTCCTGGTCGCTCACTTCGCCGTCGCCGGACCGAGCAGCAGCCACTTCCAGGCGTCCTCTCCGAAGGTCCGGGTGTCGGGTGTCGTCATCGGCGACTGCACCGCCTCGACCGGGGCGACGGTGCGTGCCTGGTCATCGTAGACACCGACGACGTCGGACCGGTTGAGGTCCGGGGCGGGCAGGTCGGCGTTCTTCGGCGCGCGCGGCACCGACGTGTCGGCCGGCAGCGTGCACTCGACCTTCTGGTCGAAGGTCTCGGGCGAGGTGTCGGCCGGGGGCCGCATCGGGCGGTAGCCGTCGCGGTCGGTGCAGATCTTGGGGTCCGTGGTGATCGCGAGGCCGAAGTGGGCGTCGAAGTTGCCGGCGCCGTCGGGTGCGACCACCGACCAGCCGCCCTGCAGCACGTACGGGTAGAGGATCAGCAGGCCGCGGATGCCGTCGAGACGCGTGACCACGATGCGGTTGGTGGTGCGCACGTCGTTGATCAGGGCCCCGAGGTCGTCGGCGTTCTCGGCCACCACCTGGCGCAGCTGCGACGCGGTGCGGGGGCCGTCGTCGAGGATCGTGCGCAGGTCGCCGTCGCTCGAGACCAGGGTGTCCGAGAGCAGGCGCAGGTCGCGCGAGAAGTCCTTGATGTCGCCCTCGGCGTCGATCTGGGTCTGCAGCACGCCGGTGGAGTTGCCAATCAGCTCGGCCGTGATGTCGAAGTTGTCGTCGGCGGTCTCGATGAACGAGTTCGACGTGTCGATGATCCGACCGAGGTCGCGTCCGGTGCCGTTGAAGGCCGTGCCGAGCTCGTTGACGACCGTCTTGAGGTTGCTCTTGTCGACCGAGTTCACCAGGTTGTTGACGTCGACGAGCAGGGTCTGGGTGTCGAGCGGGATGGCGGTGCGGTCGCGCGGGATCGACGACCCGCCCTCGAGGTACGGCGCACCGCTCGACTGCGGCTGCAGGTCGACGTACTGCTCGCCGACGGCCGACTTGTTGGCCACGACGGCGGTGACGTCGGCGGGCACCTCGGGGGCGCTCTTCTCGATGTCGAGGACCGCCTCCACGCCCGTCTCGGTGAGCTCGAGCGAGCCGACCCGGCCGATGCTGACGCCGCGGTAGGTGACCTCGGCGCCCGCGAAGGACCCGCCGGAGTCGGGCAGGCTGACGCTGACCGGGTAGGTGCGGTCGACGAACAGGCGGTCCAGCTGGGCGTACTTGCCGCCCACGAACGTGGTGCCGATGGCGGTGACCAGCAGGAAGACGAGCAGCTGCACCTTGACGCGACGACTGATCACGGGGTCACCACCGGGACGAGGAAGGAGGCCGCGAGGGCCGGGTCGAGACCGCGCTCGCGCAGCAGGCCGTCGACGTCGTCGGCCACCGCCTGGCCGTCGGGGCTCGCCCGGCCCAGCAGGCACAGGACGCTGCTGCAGCCCTGCGGCGTGAGCAGGCCGCCGCCACCGGAGCCCCCACTTCCGCCGCTCGGGGCGAGGTCGGGGAGCTGCAGGTCGGGGATCAACGGCCGCTGGGTGCGCGGCGCGGGCGCCGGCGTGGTGGGGGCGGGCGACGAGGAGGCCCGGGCCGAGGGCGCCGGCGTGCTCCCGCCGCTGCCGTCGTCGCCACCGGCCGTGCCGGGCAGCGGCTGCGACAGGCGGTCGCGGAGGTCCTCCAGGATGCCGTCGGTGGCCGCGCCCCCGTCGCCGAGCCCGAGGCCCTGCAGCAGGGTCGGCAGGTTCAGGTCGAGCTTGATCGACAGGTTGGCGTAGTCGCCGATCTCGCGGGTGCGCGCCTCCTCGACCGTGTCGCCGATGAACGCGTCGGAGAACGGGAAGGTCGGGCCGAGCGAGAAGGCGCCGGGCAGGCTGTCGCCGGCCTCGGTCAGCCGGGCGAGGATCGGCTGCAGCCGCTTGAGGTCCTCGATCGTCGCGTCGCGGGACGCGTCGATGACGTCGGTGCCGACGTCGCTGAGCCGGGTGAGGGCCTCGAGCAGCCGGACGAGGTCGTCGCGCTGCGCGTCGAGCGTCTGCAGCGCGGGCGGCAGGTCGTCGAGCGCGCCCGTGATGGCGTCGGTCTGCTTGTCGGTGGCGATGGCCAGCCGGTTCACGCGCTCGAGGGCGGTGATGATGCCCTCCTTGTTGCGGTCGAGCTCGCCGATCACGTCGTCGGCGTCGCTGAGCAGGCGCTTGAGCTCGGGGCCGTTGCCCTCCAGCGCGTCGTTCAGCTCGCTGGTGATCGTGGCGAGGTTCTCGATGCCGCCGCCGTTGAGGACCATCGACAGGGCGCTGAGCACCTCCTCGACCTCGGGGTTGCGCCCGCTCTGCGCGAGCGGGATGACGTCGCCGTCGCCGAGGCGCCCCCCGCCACCACCGCTGGGGGGCGCGAGCGACACGAACTTCTCGCCCAGGAGGCTGGTCTGGCGGAGGGTGGCCTGGGCGTCGTCGGGCAGGTCGACGTCGCGGCGCAGCTGCAGCGTCACCTTGGCGGTCCAGCCGTCGAGCGAGACCCTGCGGACCTTGCCGACGGTGAGGTCGTTCACCTTGACGGCGCTCTGGGGCACGAGGTCGAGCACGTCGCGGAACTCCACGGTGACCTCGTAGGGGTCGTCGCCGAGGTCGGCGCCGCCGGGCAGGGGCAGCTCGTACGGGGACAGGCTGCAGCCCGACAGCACGGCCGCACCGACGACGAGCGCGCCCAGGCGCCGGAGCCTCATGACGTCACCCCCATGATCTGCTCGACGGACCCCTGGGACCGCTCCCCCACGGACGCGGACGACGGCGCGACGCGCGGCAGCAGGCCGCCGGCGCCTCCGAGGGTCCCGAGCTCGGGGAGCAGCGGGCCGAGGATCGAGCACACGTCGTCGGCCTCACCGGTCTCGCCGAGGATCGCGCAGAGCGACAGGTCGGGCTTGCCGATCGCGTCGAGCAGGCCGTCGAGGAGTGCCGCGCGGTTGTCGAGGGTGCCGTACTTGGTGTTGTAGGTGAGCGCGAGGTTGGACAGCGCGACCGGGGCGTTGCGCAGCGTCTGGTCCAGCGACTCGCGGTTCTTGACCACGGTGGCGGTGATCTTGCTCAGCTCGGTGACGTTGCGCCGCAGCAGGGTGCGGTTGGTCTTGACGAACGTCTCGACGTCGCCGAGGGCCAGGGCGAGCTGCTCGAGCGTGGCCGCGAGGTCCTCGCGCTCGCCCGACAGCGTGCCCGCGGCGTCGGCCAGGCTCGCGTTGAACGCCCGCACCGAGTCGTCGTTCTGCTTGAGCATCCGCACGAAGGCGTTGATCTGCTCGATGCTCGCGAACAGGTCGTCCTTGTTGTTGGCCAGCGTGGTGCTCAGCCGGGAGAAGTCCTCGATCGTGTCGTTGATCTTCTGGCCCTGGCCGCTGAGGTTCGCCGCCGAGGAGTCGACGAGGTCGCTGAGCGAGCCGTCGGCGTTGGCGCCGTCGGGGCCGAGGGCCACCGACAGGTCGTCGAGCGACTGGTACACCTGGTCGAGCTCGGTGGGGACCTGCGCCCGCGACACGTCGAGCACCGCGCCGTCCTCGAGCACCTGCCCGCCGGTGTAGGCCGGGGCGAGCTGCACGAAGCGGTCGCCCACGATGGCCGGCGAGACGATGGCTGCGCTCACGTCGGCCGGGACCTTGTACTGCGCGTCGTACGAGAGCGTCACCCGGACGGTGTCGCCGCGGGGGCTGATGGAGTCGACGGTGCCCACGGGGACGCCGAGGATGCGCACGTCCGACCCGACGTAGAGCGACACCGTGCGGGGGAAGTCGACGGTGACCTCGCGGGTGCTGCTGCGCGGCACGAACGCGATCACCAGGGCGACGAGCACCGACACCACGACGACCACCGACAGCACGCGGGGCACGACGGCGAGGCGCTGGGACAGGGACTCGGCCATCACCGGTCGCCTCCCAGGAGACCGCCGGTGGAAGGGGCGGGCGCGGTGGACGGCGCCGGGGTGCCGGGCGTGCCGCCGAGGAGACCGCCGAGGCCGTCGCCCCCGGTGACGCCGCCGACGACCCCGCCGACGACGCCGTCCGGTCCGGTGACCCCGCCGAGCACGCCCTTGAGCTGGTCGGTGAGGCCGAGGTCGAGCTGCGGCGGCAGGAAGATGTAGGAGTCGAACCACGGGCCGTTCGAGAGGGTGTTGCCGAACAGCCGGTAGAAGTCGCCCGAGACCTGCAGCGACTCGTCGAGGCTGTCCTGGTTCTTGCGCAGCACCTGCACGACGCCGTCGAGGTTCCTCAGCGCGGGCGTGAGGTCGGCCTTGGTGTCGGCGATGAGCCCCCGCAGCTGGGTGGAGAGCTGCTGGGTCGCCACGAGGAGGTCGTGGATCTGCGCGCGCCGCGCGGCGACCGCGCGGAACAGCACGTCGCCGTCGCGGAACAGCTTGGCCAGCTCGGTGTTGCGGCTCGCGAGCACGCCGGAGACCTTCTCGAGGTTCTGCAGCAGCGTGCCGATCTGCTCGTCCCGCGCGGCGATCTTGCGCGACAGGGCCGAGACGCCCGCGATGGTGCCCTGGAACTCCTCGGGGCTGCCGTTGGCGACCTCCGAGACGGTGTCGAGGGCCGTGGCCAGCTGGTCGGTGTCGATCCGGTCGGCGGTCTCGGACAACCCGGAGAAGGCCTGCACGACGTCGTACGGCGCGACGGTGCGCTCCACCGGGATCACCGCCTCGGTGGGCAGCTGGCCGTCGCCGTCGGGCGTGATCGCCACGAACATCGCGCCGAGCAGCGTCCGGACCCGGATCTCGGCCCCGCTCTGCTCGCCGAAGGCGACGCCCTCGTCGAGCAGCAGCTCGACGCGGACGCGGTCACCGCGGAGCGCGATCGACTTCACCGACCCCACGGCGACGCCGGCGAGGCGCACCTCGTTGCCGGACTTGAGCCCACCGGCCTCGGAGAAGTCGGCGTAGTAGGTGTTGCCGCCGCCGATGACGGGCAGCCGGTCGGCGCGGAAGGCGCCGAGGATCATCAGCGCGATGATCGACAGGCTGACCAGCCCGATCACCGCGGGGTTCCTCTCGCGGAACGGCTTCACGACCCGTCCCCCTTCGCGCAGCGCTGGACGTTGGGCACCTCGGCGTCGATGTCGAGCGGGACGGCCTGCTCGAGGTTCAGGATCGGGATGGGCGGCAGGGTGACGCTGCCGGTGATGTTGCAGAGGTAGAAGTTGAAGTGCGAGCCGGTGGTGGCGGTGTTGCCGAGCTTGTTGAGCTTCTCGGGCAGGATCTGCAGGCTCTTGGCGATCGTCGCCTTGTTCTCGGGCGTGTTGAGCCCGGCCGTCAGCTGGTTGAGCTGGGTGATGTCGGCGCTCAGCGGCGCGCGGGCCTCGCCCACGAGGTCGGCGGTGGTGACGGCGAGGTCGGAGACCGAGTCGAGCGAGCCGAGGATCGCCTGCCGGTCGTCCTTCAGCCCGGTGGCGAACTGCTGCAGCGTGTCGATGGTCCGCCCGAGCTCCTCGTCACGGTCGCCCACCGTCTCGAGGACGTCGTTGAGGTTGGTGATGACCTCGCCCACCAGCTCGTCGCGGTCGGCGATCGTCTGGGTGAGCGACGAGGTGCGGGCCAGGAGGCTCTGGACGGTCCCGCCCTCGCCCTGGAGGAGCTGGATGATCTCGAAGGAGAGCTGGTTGGTCTGGTCGGGCGACAGGCCCTTGAACAGCGGCTTGAACCCGTCGAAGAGCACGTTGAGGTCGAGCGCCTCGGTGGTCCGGTCCATCGGGACCAGCGCGTCCTCCTCCAGCGGGGTGGACGCCCCGTTGGCCCCCTGCGTGATCGACAGGTAGCGCTGGCCGATCAGGTTGCGGAACCGGATGGCGACGTCGTTGGTGGTGGTGAGGGGCGAGGTGGATGCGACCTCGAAGGTGAGGACCGCGGTGCCGGCGTCGGTCGCCTCGACGTCGGTGATGGAGCCGACGCGCACGCCGGCGATGCGCACGTCGTCGCCCTTCGCGACGCCCGTGACGTCCTCGAACTCGGCCCGGTAGGTCTTGCGTTCGCCGAAGCTGATGTTGCCGATGGTCACCACGAGCAGGGCCGTGGCCAGCACGGTCACCGCGATGAACACGACGAGCTTGGTCAGCGCCGAGGCGCTCGCCCGGTCAAGGAGCGGCATCGTAGGTCACCCCCGCCCCACGCAGGAACGGTGCGGCGAACAGCGTCGCGGCGTCGCTGACGTCGGCCGCGTCGGTGCCCATCGCGGGCGCGAGCAGCGACTTGAGCATCTGCGTCTCCGACGGCGTGGTGCCCGAGCTCGGCTGGACCAGGTCGACGAGCGGGTCGGCCGCGGGCGACGGCGTCGCCCGGCCGAACTTGCCGTTGTGGTCGCCGCCGAGGCCGATGGCCTCGTAGACCGACAGCGGCGGGATCGGGGCCGGGTCGGCCTGGCTGTAGGGGATGTTCGGCAGCGTCTGGCAGTTGGGCCCGAGGAACTCGGGGTCGGCCTCGACCTCGGCGTCGGTGGGCACGCGCGGCGTCTCGTTGGCCGCGTAGCCGGGCGACTGCTCCTGCAGCGGGATCAGCTCGAGGTTGATGTTGACGCGGTTGTCGCGGAACACGCTGTCGATGCGGGGCGTGATCTTGTCGATGCCCTGGAGCAGGCAGGGCAGCACCGGCGAGTACTCGCGGAGCATCCCGAGCGAGGGGAGCGACTCGTTGGCGAGCCCGATCAGGTTGTCGCCGTTGTCGTCGAGGAAGCCGGTGGTGGTGTCGGAGAGCTTCGTGCCCTCGTCGAAGAACGCCTGCAGCTGGGCCCGCTTGGCCACCACGGTGTTGCCGGTGACGACGGCGTTGCGCAGGGTGTCGCCGAGCTCGGGCATCACGTCGGCGTACTGGTCCGACACGCGTCCGAGCTTGTCGAGGTCGTCGACGAGCGTCGGCGTGAGCGGCTCGATCTTGTCGAGGTAGCCGCCGAAGCGGACGAGGTTGTCGCCGATGGCCTCGCCACGACCGTCGAGCGCCGTCGCGACGGCGTTGAGCGTGTAGGACAGCTCCTCGGGCTGGACGGTCTCGAGCAGCGGGTAGACGTCGTTCAGCACCGTCTCCACCTCGATCGGCACCGACGCCTGGGTGATGTCGTCACCGGCGCGGAGGGCCCGGGCGGGCTGCTCGGGCATCTGCAGCGCCACGAACTTCTCGCCGAACAGCGTCTTCGGCACCAGCAGCGCGCTGACGTTGCTCGGCACCCGCGAGATCTTGTCGGGCTCCATCGCCACCGAGATCCGTACCTGGTCGCCGTCGGGCTGGACGTCGCGCACCTGCCCGACGATCATGCCGCGGATCTTGACGTCGGCGTTCTTGGGCAGCTGCAGGCCGGTGCTGGAGGTGACGATCGAGACGCGGTCCGCGGCCACGAACTTCTTGTTGTAGACCGCGTAGGTCAGGTAGAGCAGCAGCAGCATGAGCGCGAGGAATCCCACGCCGAGGGTGCGCCGCACGCTCGGCCGGTCGCTCGCCCGCGTCGCCATCAGCCCGCCAGCCTGACGGTCGTCGTGGTGCCCCAGATCGCCATCGACAGCAGGAGGTCGACGACGCTGACCGCGACGATGGAGGTGCGGACGGCGTGACCCACCGCGACGCCCACGCCCGCGGGCCCACCGGAGGCGTAGTACCCGTGGTAGCAGTGGATCATGATGACGACGACGGCGAAGACGAGCACCTTGCCGAACGACCACAGCACGTCGCCCGGCGGCAGGAACAGCTGGAAGTAGTGGTCGTAGGTGCCGGCGCTCTGCCCCTCGAGGCGGGTGACGGTGAGCCGCGCGGCGAAGTACGACGACAGCAGGCCCACGACGTACAGCGGCACCACGGCGACCAGCCCCGCGATGACGCGGGTGGTGACGAGGAACGGCAGCGACGGGATGGCCATCACCTCGAGCGCGTCGACCTCCTCGCTGATGCGCATGGCGCCGAGCTGGGCGGTGAAGCCGCACCCGACCGTCGCGGCGAGCGCGATGCCCGCGATCAGCGGGGCGATCTCGCGGGTGTTGAAGTACGCCGACAGGAAGCCCGCGAACGCGGCGGTGCCGAGCTGGTCCAGGGCCGCGTAGCCCTGGATGCCGACCTCGGTGCCGGTGAAGAAGCTGAGCGCGGCGATGACGCCGATGGTGCCGCCGATGACGGCCAGCGCGCCGGAGCCGAGCGTCACCTCGGCGAGCAGCCGCAGGATCTCGCGGCGGTAGACCCGCAGCGCGCGCGGCATCGCCGCGAACGCCTTGACGTAGAACACCAGCTGGTGCCCGAGGTCGTCCAGGCTGTCCAGCGGACGCCGGTAGAGGGCGCGCAGGCTCGACTCCATGGTGGCCACCACTACATCCCCTTCGCCGGGACGAGCTGGATGTAGACCGCGGTGATGACGAAGTTGACGACGAACAGCAGCAGGAACGTGATGACGACCGACTCGTTGACGGCGTCGCCGACGCCCTTGGGGCCGCCCGAGGCGGTCATGCCCTTGTAGGACGCGACGATGGCCGCGATCAGGCCGAACACGACGGCCTTGACCATGCCCTGCCACAGGTCGGGCAGCTGGGCGAGCGCGGTGAACGAGGCGAGGTAGGCACCGGGCGTGCCGCCCTGCAGGACCACGTTGAACACGTAGCCGCCCATCACTCCGACGACGCTGACCAGGCCGTTGAGGAACAGCGCGATCATCATGCAGGCGAGGACGCGCGGGACGACGAGCCGCTGGATCGGGTCGATGCCCAGCACCATCATCGCGTCGAGCTCCTCGCGGATGCGGCGCGAGCCGAGGTCGGCGGCGATGGCCGAGCCCGCCGCGCCGGCGATGAGCAGCGCGGTGGCGATGGGACCGGCCTCGCGCAGGATCGCGAGCACGGCCGCCGAGCCGGTGAAGGACTGCGCGCCAAACTGCTGGATCAGCCCGCCGACCTGCAGCGCGATGACCGCGCCGAACGGGATCGCGACGAGCGCCGTCGGGATGATGGTCACCGAGGCGATGAACCACGACTGCTGCAGGAACTCGCGCAGCTGGAAGGGCCGGCGGAACAGGCCCATGAAGACGTCGAGCGCGAACGCGAACAGCTTGCCGGCCGTGCCCAGGGGGCGCGAGACGGTCGCCAGGCTCATGCGGTGGCCCCCGGCGCGAGCGACACGTCGTCCTGGAACGACCCGGGCGGCGGGGTGACGCCGTGGGCCCGGCACCACTCGCCGGGCGTCTTCTGGCCGCGGCGGGGACGTCCGTCGGACGGCTCGAGCTGGGCCGGGATCGGCGGCAGCGCGGGCATGCCCTGGGAGGCCTCCTGCGCGAGCTCGTCGGCGTCCTTCTCCTCGCTCATGCCGATCGGACCGACGCGCTGGGCGTTGAGGAACTGCGCGACGACGGGCTCCTGGCTGGACAGCAGCATCTCGCGCGGTCCGAACATGGCGAGGTGCTGGTGGAACAGCAGGCCGATGTTGTCGGGCACCGTGCGCGCGGTGTTGATGTCGTGCGTGACGATCAGGAAGGTGGCGTCGATCTGGGCGTTCAGGTCGATGATCAGCTGGTTCAGGTAGGCGACGCGCACCGGGTCGAGGCCCGAGTCGGGCTCGTCGAACAGGATGATCTCGGGCTCGAGCACGAGGGCGCGGGCCAGGCCGGCGCGCTTGCGCATGCCTCCGGAGATCTCGCCGGGGAGCTTGGTCTCGGCGCCCACCAGGCCGACCATGTCCATCTTCTCCATCACGATCTGACGGACCTCGGACTCGGACTTGCGGGTGTGCTCGCGCAGCGGGAACGCGACGTTGTCGTACAGGTTCATCGAGCCGAACATGGCGCCGTCCTGGAACAGGACGCCGAAGAGCTTGCGGATCTCGTAGAGGTCGCGCTCGCGGCAGTTCGGGATGTCGACGCCCTCGATGTACACGTGGCCCCGGTCGGGCTTGAGCAGCCCGATCAGTGCCTTGAGGAAGACCGACTTGCCGGTGCCCGAGGGGCCGAGCATCACGGAGATCTCGCCGGCGGGCAGCGTGAGGGAGACGTCACCCCAGATCAGCTGCTTGCCGAACGACTTGGCCAGGTTCTCGACCTTCACCTCGACGCCCATGCACGCCCCTCCTCGCCTGCTCGGTGGCCACCTCTACACGGCTCTCCCCCGTGGTCCGACGTGGTGTACCTCACTGAACGAGCCCGAGAACAGCAGGTTACGGCCTGCGCGGCCGACCTGTACCGGGTCCGTCCGTTTTGAGGTCGGCGCAGGTTACCCCGCGGTAGTGCGCAAGTGCAACTCAGTGTTGCAGTTGGCGCCGCACCCCGCCCCGGGGTCCGGACGTGCGACAGGGCGCCCGCCCCCTGGTGGGGACGAGCGCCCTGTCGGTGCTGCGTCAGTGCGGAGCGACCGGGACGAGCCCGGTCAGCGCGTCACTTGACCGAGACGCTGGCGCCGGCGGCCTCGAGGGCCTCCTTCGCCTTCTCGGCCGCGGCCTTGTCGACACCCTCGAGGATCGCCTTGGGGGCGGCCTCGACGAGGTCCTTGGCCTCCTTCAGCCCGAGGCTGGTGAGCCCACGGACCTCCTTGATGACCTGGATCTTCTTGTCGCCGGCGGACTCGAGGACGACGTCGAACTCGTCCTTCTCCTCGACGGCCTCGGCCGGGGCAGCGCCGCCGGCGGCAGCGGCGGCCACGGGGGCGGCAGCCTTGACGTCGAAGGTGGTCTCGAACTCCTTCACGAACTCGCTGAGCTCGAGCAGGGTGAGCTCCTTGAACGCGTCGAGGAGCTCGGCGTTGGACAGCTTCGCCATGGTGGCGGTCCTTTCTGTGGTGAACCAGACCCCGAGGGGGTCACGGATGGGGCGTTCAGCCCTCGGTGGTCTCGTCGGCCTTGGCCTCGGAGGTCTCCTCGGCGGGTGCCGCGGAGTCGTCCTCGGCCGGAGCCTCGGACTCGGTGCCGGCGGCGGCCGCGGGGGCCTCGCCTGCGCCTGCGATGACCGACGGGTCCTGCTGGGCCTTCGCCTCGAGGGCCGCGATGGTGCGCACGGCGTTCGAGAGCGGGGCCTGGAACAGGGCCGCGGCGCCAGACAGGCTGGCCTTCATGGCGCCCGCGAGCTTGGCGAGGAGGACCTCGCGCGACTCGAGGTCGGCCATCTTGTTGATCTCGTCGGCCGCGACTGCGCGACCGTCGAGGTAGCCACCCTTGATGATCAGGGGCTCGTTCGCCTTGGCGAAGTCGCGCAGGCTCTTGGCCACGACGACGGGGTCGCCGGTGATGAACGCGATCGCCGTGGGACCGGTCAGCAGGTCGTCGACACCGTCGACACCGGCCTCGCGTGCGGCGATCTTGGCCAGGGTGTTCTTCGTGACCGCGTACTGCACGTTCTCACCGAGGGCGCGCCGCAGGTCCTGCAGCTGCTTGACGGTGAGACCGCGGTACTCGGTGAGGACGGCTCCGTCCGAGCTGCGGAAGTTCTCCGCGAGCTCGGCAACGGCAGCCACCTTGTCGGGGCGCGCCATGGGTCTCCTTCCACACGTGCTCTTGAGGTGCCGAGGACGTGGAGGGCCGGTACATGACGAACGCCCCGGCGCAGAGGCAACGGGGCGCGGGTGCTCAA
Organism: Nocardioidaceae bacterium; assembly: GCA_030655315.1. Classification (GTDB taxonomy): domain Bacteria; phylum Actinomycetota; class Actinomycetes; order Propionibacteriales; family Nocardioidaceae; genus JAURVT01. Next base: position 12,288 of record JAURVT010000014.1, read on the forward strand.
CGTGGTCGAGCGTGGCATCGTCACCTGCGCGGGCCGTCCGGAGCGTTCCGGACCTTCGGACCCGACGGGTGTCGGGCGACCAGCGGTCTTCGGCAGTGCTCAGCCTACGTCCGCCTCCCCCGGCCCTCCAAATCGTGGGGTCCTTGGCTGCGGCGGTCGGGTGCGGGCGGTGAGGGCCGCGCGGGACCCGACAGCGAGGTGGGCCGTCACTCTCACCCCTGGAGCCACCGACGTCACAGCGACCGTGGCAAACAGGTGCTGACCGGGGTGAATACACCGTGGGAAGCACCCGTTTGCCACGGTCGGCGTGACCAGAGTGACGACGGTCCAGATGGCGGGACGGCGCTCCTCCACCCGACCGGGCCCGACGAACGGATGCGGCACGCGAGCGGATCATCGCCTGCTCGCGGCTGGGAAGTGCGCAGCGAGGACGGCGCGGGCAGCCGTAACGGTCGGGTGCGGGCCGCGGGGAGCCAACGGCGAGGTGGTCCGTCACTCTCACCTCTGGAGCCACCCTCGTCACAGCGACCGTGGCAAACAGGTCCCGACCATGGTGAATACACCGTGGGAAGCACCCGTTTGCCACGGTCGGCGTGACCAGAGTGACGACGGTCCAGATGCTGGAACAACGCCTCAAGACGACCGGCGACGGCACCCCGCACCGTCCTCGCTGCGCCCTTCCCCCGCCAACTGGGCCAGCTGGTCCGGACGCGACGGACGCACCGTCGACGGCCGGCCCCGCCACCACCACCGCCACACAGCCACCCCGTCGATCACCGAGGGGCGACCGGGCGGCGTCAGGAGCTGGGCGTGGGCAGGGCCCCGGCGAACGGGTCGTTCTTGGTGATCTGCGAGGCGGGCGGTGCCTCGACGTCGACGTCCTCGCCCCACTTGGTGAAGTCGACCTGGACCTTGGCGCCGCTGACCTCCGAGGTCACGCGGCGGGGCAGGTTGTCCTCGCCGACCCAGAAGGTGGCGGTGACCTCGGCGGGCACCGCGCCGGCGGCCTCGCCGGTCACGTCGGTCCCGGCCGCCTTGCCGGCCTTGGCGGTGTCGACGACGACCGCGTAGGGCTGGGCCTCGACGCCGTCGATCTCCTGGGGGGAGCCGGCCTTCTCGAAGCTGGTGATCGCGCCCTCGAGCGCCTGCAGGCTCGCCGACGGGTCCATCTGGTCGACGACGCCGCCGAAGGACTTGGCCAGCGGGTTGTTCGGGTCGTCGAGGTCGATCGTGGCGAACTTGTTCTCGCTCAGCGGACCGAGGTTCGTGTAGAGCGTGCCGTCGACGAGACGGACCTCGACCGCGCCGACGCCGGGGAGCGTCATCTCCATGGCCATCGCGCTGTCCTGGCCGGACTCGCCGACCTCGACCTCGCCCTCGGCCTCGACCTGCTGCGAGCCGGCGTCGATGGTCATCTCGAGGTGGCTGGTGCGGGCCTCGCGCTGGGCCTGGCCGACCTGGTCGACGAAGTTGGCCTGGGTCAGCGTGGCCGTGGTGCCGCTCGCGACCGATCCGGTGCCGTCGGTGGCGGCCTCCTCGGCGCCTCCACCGCAGGCGGTGAGGGTCAGGGCTGCCGCCGCGACGCCGGCGACGAGGGTGGGGCGGAGCTTCATGGGTCTCCCGGGTTCGGGGGCGGACTCTGGGGCGCGCCGTTCCGGCGCCGATGTGGGACGCGGTGTGGGACGTCCCTGCTCCAGGGTAGGGCCCGAGCCCAAGGACGGCCGTCGGCCGGCAACGGACGCACGACGCCCCGCGACCGGTACCGGTCGCGGGGCGTCGTGGGAGCCCCGGGCGGGGCCGTGGTGCTCAGGCCTCGTCGTCGTCCGAGGCCACGTTGCGCGTGCGGTTCGGGTCGACGGGGACACCGGGGCCCATGGTCGTCGACACGGTCACCTTGCGGATGTAGCGGCCCTTGGAGCTGGCCGGCTTGAGCCGCAGCACCTCCTCGAGCGCCGCCGCGTAGTTCTCGGCGAGCTGCTCGACGCTGAACGACGCCTTGCCGATCAGGAAGTGCAGGTTCGAGTGGCGGTCGATGCGGAACTCGATCTTGCCGCCCTTGATGTCCGAGACGGCCTTGGCGACGTTGGGGGTCACCGTGCCGGTCTTGGGGTTGGGCATCAGGTTGCGCGGGCCGAGGACGCGGCCGAGACGACCGACCTTGCCCATCATGTCGGGCGTCGCGACGACGGCGTCGAAGTCGAGCCAGCCACCGCTGACCTTCTCGACCATGTCGTCGGAGCCGACGAAGTCGGCGCCGGCCTCGAGGGCCGCCTCGGCGTTGGCGCCGGTGGCGAACACGAGGACGCGGGCCGTCTTGCCGGTGCCGTGGGGCAGGTTGACGGTGCCGCGCACCATCTGGTCCGCCTTGCGGGGGTCGACGCCGAGACGCATGGAGACGTCGAGGCTCGAGTCGAACTTCTTGCTGCCGGACTCGCGGGCGATCGTCACCGCCTGCACGGGGGTGTAGAAGCTGTCCGGGTCGATCTTCTCGGCGACCTCGCGGTACGCCTTGCTGCGCTGTGCCATGTCTGGTTTCTCCTCACCAGGGTGTGGTCGTCGGGCCATGCGCGTGCCCTGCCACAGAACTAACGGTCGGATGCCCGGCCGGAGCCGGGGTGCTGCGTGGCCGCGCCGCTGGGGCGACGACCGGGGTGCTGGGTCTCAGCTCGTCACTCGACGGTGACGCCCATCGAGCGCGCGGTGCCGGCGACGATCTTCATCGCGGCGTCGACGTCGTTGGCGTTCAGGTCGGGGAGCTTGGTCTCGGCGATCTCGCGGACCTGGGCCGAGGACAGCTTGGCGACCTTGTCGGTGTGCGGAGTGGCCGACCCGCTCTTGATGCCGGCGGCCTTCTTGATCAGCTCGGCGGCCGGGGGCGTCTTGGTGACGAACGTGAACGAGCGGTCCTCGAAGATCGTGATCTCGACGGGGACGACGTTGCCACGCATGGCCTCGGTCGAGGCGTTGTACGCCTTGCAGAACTCCATGATGTTGACGCCGTGGGGACCGAGGGCGGTACCGACGGGGGGCGCGGGCGTCGCGGCGCCGGCCTGCAGCTGCACCTTGACGAGTGCGGCGATCTTCTTCTTCGGAGGCATGTCTCTTCCTTCTCGTGGTCATGGTGGGCCTGCCTCGGCCCTGCCACTGGTGGGTGGTGCTGCCCGGCCGAGCCGGGCGGTGCTCAGGCGCGCTGGACTTGGGTGAAGCTGAGCTCCACCGGGGTCTCGCGGCCGAAGATCTCGACGAGGGCCTTGACCCTCTGGGCGTCCACGTTGATCTCGGTGATCGTGGCGTGGAGCGTGGCGAACGGACCGTCGACGACCATGACGGAGTCGCCGACCGCGAAGTCGTCGAACTCGACCTTGGGGGCCGACGGCTGGCTGCTGCCACCGCTCTCGGCGGGGGCCGCGGCGGCGGCCTCGGCCTCGACGGCGGGGGCGAGCATGCTCTCGACCTCGGACAGGCTCAGCGGCACGGGCTGGTGGGAGTTGCCCACGAAGCCGGTGACGGACGGGGTGTGCCGGACGGCGCCCCACGACTCGTCGTTGAGGTCCATCCGGACGAGCACGTAGCCGGGGAGCGTCGTGCGCTTGACCAGCTTGCGCTGGCCGTTCTTGATCTCCGCGACCTCCTCGGTGGGGACGACCACCTCGAAGATGTAGTCCTCCATGTTCAGCGAGGTGGTGCGGTTCTCGAGGTTCGCCTTGACCCTGTTCTCCATGCCGGAGTAGGTGTGCACGACGTACCAGTCGCCGAACTGGGAGTACAGGCGCTCGCGGAACTCCTGCACGGGGTCCGACGGCGCGGCGTCCTCGGCCTCCTCGGCCAGGGACTCCTCCTCGTCGGCCTCGGCGGCTGCCTCGACCTCGGGTCCGTCGGACTCGGCCTGCTCGACGAGCGCGTCGGCCTCGGGGTCGGCCTCGACGTCGGCGGCGGTGACCTCGTCGGAGGACAGCACGGCGTCGTCCTCGGGCTCGACGTCGACCACCGGCTCGAGGTCGGCGTCCAGGCCGGCGTCCTCGCTCAGCTCGTCCTCGCCCGCGTCGACGATGTCCTGGTCGGGCAGGGTGCCGGCCTCGGTGACGTCGGAGGCGGCGTCCAGACCCTGCTCGTACTCGTCGATCTCGACGTCCTGCTCGAGGTCGGAGGCACCCTCGGGAGCGACGTGCTCCTCGGCCTCGCGGACGGCGGCATCGGCCTCGGGGTCACCGAAGACGTCGTCCTCGGCCTCGAGGTCGACGTCGGTCTCGTCGTACGGCTGCGACACGCTGGTTTCCGTCACCTTCACACTCGACTGATTGCCCGACCGATCGGTCAGGCGAAGACCTTGAAGATCAGCTGGCCGAACCCGTAGTCCAGGCCCGCCACGATCGCCATCATCACCAGCACGAAGACGAGCACCACGAAGAAGTAGGTGACGACCTGATCGCGCGTGGGCCAGACGACCTTGCGCAGCTCGGCGACGACCTGGCGGTAGAACGTCACGGGCGGCGTCCGCTTGGGGCGGGGCTCCTGTCCGCCCTTGGTGCGGGACGAGGTGTCGGTCACCGGTGACGCCTTCCTCTCATCGCTGCGGATCCTGCGCTGGCTGGTTGCTGCTGTGCTGTCTTGTGCTGTTCGTCTGCTGCAGCACCCCGGGGTGCTGCCCTGCAGGGCACGAGGGACTTGAACCCCCAACCTTCGGTTTTGGAGACCGATGCTCTGCCAGTTGAGCTAGTGCCCTACGGCGGGCCGCCCGGCGGTCGTCGTGCCTGTGGAGGGCATGGCGATCAAGGGCGGGGATCCACCAACATCGAAGTGTACGGGAGGTCGCGGCGGGGAGTCGAACCGAGGTGGGGCGGCCCTCAGGACTCGCGCAAGCGCGTCCGGGTCCTTCCCGCACGGCCGCGACCGGCTGAGACGATGGTCGCGTGAGACCCGTGCGTGCGCTCCCCAAGGCCCACCTGCACCTCCACTTCACCGGCTCGATGCGCCACGCGACGCTGCTGGAGCTGGCCGAGCGCGACGGGATCGCGCTGCCGTCGGCCCTGATCGAGGAGTGGCCGCCCGAGCTGGTCGCGACCGACGAGAAGGGCTGGTTCCGCTTCCAGCGGCTCTACGACGTCGCCCGCTCCGTGCTGCGCACCGAGGACGACGTCCGACGCCTGGTGCGCGAGGCGGCCGAGGACGACGTCGCCGACGGTGCGGTGTGGACCGAGATCCAGGTCGACCCGTCGGGGTACGGCGCCCGGTTCGGCGGCATCACCGCGTTCACCGACCTCGTGCTCGACGCCGTCGCCGCCGCCGAGCGCGACACCGGCCTCGGCATGCGGGTGGTCGTCGCCGCCAACCGCACCCGCCACCCGATGGACGCCCGGACGCTCGCCCGCCTCGCCGCGCAGTACGTCGGCCGCGGGGTCGTCGGCTTCGGCCTGTCGAACGACGAGCGCCGGGGCACCACCCGGGACTTCGCCCGCGCCTTCGAGATCGCCCGTCACGCCGGGCTCGCCAGCACCCCGCACGGGGGCGAGCTGCGCGGGCCCGACAACGTCCTCGCCTGCCTGACCCACCTGCACGCCGACCGGCTCGGCCACGGCGTGCGCACCATCGAGGACCCGGCGGTGCTCGACGCCGTGCTCGAGGCGGGCGTGACGCTCGAGGTCTGCCCGGCGTCCAACGTGGCCCTCGGCGTCTACGAGACCTACCAGGAGGTCCCGGTGCGCGAGCTGGCGGCGGCCGGCGTGCCCGTCGCCCTGGGCGCCGACGACCCGCTGCTCTTCGGCACCCGCCTGGCCGGCCAGTACGCCATCCTCCGGGCCAGCCAGGACTTCACCGACGACGAGCTGGCCGACCTCGCCCGGTCCTCCCTGCGGGGGTCGTTCGCCCCCGACGACGTCAAGCGCGCGGCGCTCCTCGGCGTCGACGCGTGGGCGACCTCAGCGGACGACGACGGCGACGCCGACACCGACCGCTGACGTGCTCCCGGGCTCCGACGCACCGACCCCCGGGCATGGGAGGCTAGGACCATGAGCACCTCCGACCCCCGCGACCCGGGACAGGACGACCAGGGCACCTCCTCCTCCGGCGGCGAGCCCGCCCCCGGGTACTGGGAGCAGCAGAGCCAGTCCGGCCAGGGCCAGCCCTCGTACGGGCAGCAGGGCCAGCCGTCCTACGGCCAGCCCTACCCCCAGCAGCCGTACGGACAGTCGCCCCCGCAGGGCTACGGACAGCAGGGGTACGGCCAGCAGTACCCGCAGCAGCCCTACGGCCAGCCGTCGTACGGCGGCCAGCCGCCCAAGCACCCCAACGCGACCACCGTCCTCGTGATCGGCATCGTCGGCCTCGTCGGCGGCTTCTTCTGCCTGCTCCCCTGGTTCGCGTCGCCCTTCGCCTGGGTGATGGGCGGCCGCGCGCTCAAGGAGGTGCAGCAGTCCCCGGGCCGCTACTCCGGCGAGGGCGAGCTGAAGGGCGGTTGGATCTGCGGCATCATCGGCACGGTCCTGCTCGCGCTCACGATCATCGCAATCATCCTCTTCGTCAGCCTGGGCCTGGCCGCCGGCTTCAGCTCCTCTCCATGAGCGGCGCGGGCTGGGGTCCGCCCGGCCCGCCCGGGCCGGGCCCCGGCTACGGACCGCCTGCGGGGTACGGCCCGCCTCCCGGGTACGGCGCACCGCTGCCCGGGCCCGCACCCGGCGCGGTGGTGGCGCTCGTGCTCGGCGTCGTCGCGCTCGTGGGCGGGATGACCTGCCTGCTCCCGATCCTCGCGGCGCCCGTGGCCTGGGTGTTCGGGCACCGGGCCGTCCGGTTCATCGACCGCTCCGAGGCCGGCGCCTACACCGGCCGCGGCATGGCGATGGCCGGCTGGGTCCTCGGCGTCGTCGGCACCGTGCTGCTCGTGCTGGGGATCGCCGCGGCCGTCGTCCTGGTCGTGCTCGCGAGCAACGGCACCTTCGACCCGCCCGAGCCCACCCCCACCTTCGACCACTCCCCCGACCTCGGGGCCCGGCTGCTCGGGACCTGACGCGCGTCCCCTCTCGTCCGCGATCTGATGCCTCCTGGTGGTCATCCCCCGCCGATGACCACCACGACGCATCAGGTCGCGGACGGGAGAGCAGGCCAGGGCCTTGCGGGATCGGGGCTGCGGGGAGGGTCAGAGCGAGCAGCCGACGAGGACCGGCTCGTTGACCAGCTCGACGCCGAACTGCGCCCGCACGCCGTCGCGGACCTCGCGGGCGAGGGCGACCAGCTCGCCCGCGGTGGCGCCGCCGCGGTTGGTGAGGGCGAGGGTGTGCTTGCCCGACAGCGTGGCCGGGCCGGTGCCGTGGCCGCGTGCGAAGCCTGCCCGGTCGATCAGCCAGGCCGCGCTGGTCTTGACCGTGCCGTCGGGCTGGGGGAAGCGGGGGGCGTCGGCGGGCAGCGTCGCCGCGGCGTCGACGTCGAGCACCGGGTTGGTGAAGAACGATCCCGCGCTCCACGTGTCGTGGTCGGCCTCGTCCAGGACCATCCCCTTGCCGCGACGCAGGCCCAGCACGGCCTCGCGGACGTCGGCGGCCGACGCGCGCTCGCCGACCTCGATGCCGAGGGTGCGGGCGAGCTCGGCGTACGCGACCGGACCGGAGAGGTCGCCGAGCGGCAGCTGGAAGCTGACCGACAGCACGACGTAGCGGCCGGGATCGGCCTTGAACCGGCTGTGCCGGTAGCCGAAGTCGCAGTCGGCGGCGGCGAACGTGCGCACCCGGCGGTCGTGCCGGTCGTAGGTGCGGACGCTCGCGATCGTCTGCGAGACGTCCTGGCCGTAGGCCCCGACGTTCTGCACCGGCGAGGCCCCGACGAGGCCCGGGATGCCGGAGAGCGCCTCGAGGCCCTGCCAGCCCTGCGCGACGGCGTGCGCGACGAGGTCGTCCCACGGCTCGCCCGCCTGGACGGCGACGAGCGCGCCGCTGCACAGGTCGGCCTCCTCGGCGATCCCCCGCGACCGCACGAGCACGACCGTGCCCGCGAAGCCCGCGTCGTCGACGAGCAGGTTGCTGCCACCGCCGACGACGAGCACGGGCTCGCCCGCGGCGTCGAGGTCGGCGACGGTGCGGACCAGCGTCTCGGCGTCCTCGGCCACCACGACCGAGCGGGCCGGACCGCCGACCCGCAGCGTGGTGAGGTCGGCGAGCGTCGGCGCGTCAGGCACCGGGGGCGACCTCGGCACGGGCCTGGCCCAGCACCTTCTCGCCCGCGACGGTGACGGTGAGGTCGACGCGCACCCGCCCCTCCTCGCCCTCGGTGGCGACGCCCGTGACCTCGAGCGCCACGCCGGCGTCGTCGTCGGGAACGACCACCGGCTTGGAGAACCGGACGCCGAAGGACACGAGCCGGTCGTCCGGGCCCAGCCAGGACGACAGCGCGCGGCCGGCGAGGGCCATCGTGAACATGCCGTGCGCGAGGACGCCGGGCAGGCCGACGTCGGTGGCCACGCGCTCGGACCAGTGGATCGGGTTGAAGTCGCCGCTCGCGCCGGCGTAGCGCACGAGGTCGGCGCGGGTGATCGGGAACTGGGAGGGGCCGAGGTCGGCGCCGGGCGTCAGGGTCATGGCAGGTCCGTGGGCTCGGGGGCGCGGTGCACGAGGGTGGCGAAGGCGGTGCAGACGTGGGCGCCGGAGGCGTCGGTGACCTCGCTGCGGGTGCCGATGAAGTCGGCGCCACCGCGCTGGCGCAGGGTGTCGACGGTGAGCTCGGCGACGAGCACGTCACCGGGCACGACCGGGCGGGTGATCTCGAACCGCTGGTCGGCGTGGACCACGTTCTGCAGGCTGATGCCGACCTCGGGGTCGCGCATCAGGTCGGTCATCGCGCCGAAGGCCACCACGATCGGGAACGTCGGGGGCGCCTGTCCGTCCGGGCCCGCGGGCTGACCCACCGCGGCGGAGAACTCGGCGATCTTGGCGGCGCTGACGTCGTACGGCGCCGTCGGCGCGAACGTACGACCGGCCAGGTCGGGGGGAACAGGCATGGCGCCGACGCTACCAACAGGTGGCAGCGTCGACGCCATGGAGTGCGGACTGCGTCAGCGGGTCTCGCGGTGGTCGGTGTGCGTGCTGCAGCGCGGGCAGAACTTCTTCATGTCGAGCCGGTCGGGGTTGTTCCGACGGTTCTTCTTGGTGATGTAGTTCCGCTCCTTGCACACGGTGCAGGCCATGGTGATCTTCGGACGGACGTCGGAGCTCTTGCTGGCCACGGTGCTCTACCTCTACCTCTGGTCTTGGGTGGTGCGTGCGTCGCCGGCTGGGCGACGTGGTCTGATCTGCCGCCGTCGTGGCGGATCCGGTGTGGTGGTAGCGGGGGCGGGACTCGAACCCGCGACACCACGATTATGAGCCGTGTGCTCTAACCACCTGAGCTACCCCGCCACTGGGTCGCCGCACGTGAGTGCGGCGACCCCGAGCCCCTTTACGGAATCGAACCGTAGACCTTCTCCTTACCATGGAGACGCTCTGCCGACTGAGCTAAAGGGGCAAGCCAGCGACAAAGATACATGCCGCCGGAGCACAGGCGAAATCGGGTCAGGAAGCGGCGCCGCGCGCCAGCCCGCGGTTGATCCTGCGGGCCCACAGCGGGCCCTGGTAGACGAACCCGGTGTACCCCTGGACGAGGTCCGCGCCGGCCTCCAGGCGGACGCGCGCGTCGTCGGCGGTGACGACGCCGCCCACCGAGACCAGGGCCGTCCGGGCCCCCACCCGGTCACGCAGACGGCGCAGCACCTCCACCGACCGCGGCGCCAGCACCGGGCCCGACAGGCCGCCCGCGCCGGCCGCCTCGACGGTCGGGCGCGGCGTCCTCAGGTGCTCGGGGCGGGCGATGGTGGTGTTGGCCGCGCTGATGCCGTCCAGGCCCAGCTCGAGGGCCAGGTCGGCCACCTGGTCGACGTCGTCGTCGGCGAGGTCGGGGGCGATCTTGACCAGCAGCGGCAGGTGGGTGGTCCGGACGCCGTCGGCGGCCTCGCGGACGGCGGTGAGCAGCGGGCGCAGCTCGGCGGTGGCCTGCAGGTCGCGCAGGCCGGGGGTGTTCGGGGACGAGACGTTGACCACGAGGTAGCTCGCGTGGGGGGCCAGCAGCCGGGTGCTGCGCACGTAGTCCGCGACGGCGTCGGCGGCCGGCACCCGCTTGGTCTTGCCGATGTTGACCCCGATGACGGCGTCGGCGGCCGGGCCGGAGTCGCGCAGGGCGGCGAGCCGTCGTCCGACGACCTCCGCGCCGTCGTTGTTGAACCCCATCCGGTTGATCACGGCGTCGTCCTCGACCAGCCGGAACAGCCGCGGACGGGGGTTGCCCGGCTGGGGGTGACCCGTCACGGTGCCGATCTCGACGTGGCCGAACCCGAGGGCGAGCAGGCCGGGCACCGCGGCGGCGTTCTTGTCGAAGCCGGCCGCGAGGCCGAACGCGTTGGGGAACGTCAGCCCCATCACCTGACGGGGCGCGTGCACCGCGGTGGCGGCGTGCAGCGCGGCCCGCAGCCCGGGGGTGCGGCCGGCCGCGCCGATCGCGGCGAACGCCTGCTCGTGGGCCCGCTCGGGGTCCATCCGGCTCAGCACTCGGTCGAACAGGACGCGGTAGGCCACGTCGGCAGCGTATCGGCAGCCCTCAGAGCGGCAGGACCGCGTGCACCCGCGTCCCACCCGGGCCGGGGGTGCACGCGAAGGAGCCGCCCACCTGCTCGGCGCGCTCGCGCATCGACCCGAGCCCGACGCCGTCCGCGGTCGGCGCGGCCGAGCCCGTCCCGGCGTCGACGACCTCGACGCAGAGCCCGCCGTCCACCTGCGAGAGGCGGACGGTCGCGTCGTGGCACCCGGCGTGGCGCGCGACGTTGGTGAGCGCCTCGGTGACGATCCGGTAGGCGGCCACCTCGACGGCCGCGGGGAGGGGCGGCAGCACCGGCGCGTCGACGTGGACGTCGAGGCGACGTCCGTCGGCGGCGTGGAGCGCGCGCACCTGCTGGCGCAGCGCGCCCACGAGCCCGAGCTCGTCGACGGCGGGCGGCCGGAGCCCCTCGACGAGCCGCCTGACCTCGACGATCGCGTCGGCGGCGTCGCGGCGCAGCGCGGTGAGCAGCTCGTGGGAGCGCACCGGGTCGCTGGCCTGGGTGTTGCGGGCGGCGTCCGCGGCGAAGGCGATGCCGGTGAGGGTCGGGCCGAGGCCGTCGTGGAGGTCGCGACGCAGGCGGCGACGCTCGTCCTCGACGGCCGCGATGACGCCGGCGCGCGACTCCTGCAGCTGCTCGGTCAGCGCACGCGCCAGCAGCGCCTGGGCCAGCGCGGGCGCGAGGACGTCGAGCGTCGTGCGGTCCTGCGCGCGCAGCCGCACCTGCCCCGGCCGCAGCCCCACGTCCAGCCGCCCGACGGAGGTGTCGCCCGCGAGCAGGTCCTGGCGGTGCACCGCCGTGCTGGCGACCCCGGACGACGCCACCACGCGCCCGCGGGCGTGCAGCGCGGCGTGCGGGACGTCCAGCGCCTCGCGCAGCGCCCGCAGCGCGAGCACGGGGTCGTCGCCCAGCGTGGCGCCGACGTGCGACGCCGCCCGGACAGGATTCTCGCGGTCGCCGAACACCAGCCGGTCGACGACGCCGCGGAGCGCGACGCGTGCGGGCTGGAGCAGCAGCGCGGCCAGCGCCGCCACGACCGCCGCCTCACCGACCTCGGGGGCACTCCCCCGCACCACCTCGAGACCCGACGCCACGCCGACGTAGACGGCGACGACGATCACGAGGGCGGCGGCCTCGACGACACCGCGGGCGATGACGCCGCGCACGTCGGCCACGTCCGGCCACCGCGTGCCGACGACCAGGGCGAACGGTGCCGGCAGCAGCACGAGCGCCATGAGCGCGAACCCGGTCGGGGTCGGAACGAGGAAGGTCAGGTGCCCGGCGACCAGCAGGCCGGTCCCCAGCACCAGGGCCCCCCAGAGCACCGCCTGACGCGTCCGCTCGGCACCCGGGCCCGTCGCACGCTCGAACCGCCACCACGAGGCGACCACGACGACGAGGAACTGGACCAGGCCCGCGAGGCCGGAGGTCACGAACAGCGACGGGTAGAGCACGGCCAGCACCCCGGTGGCGACCACCACCCCCGCCGCCACCGCCCCGACCTGGGGCGCGAGCGCGCCGTCCGGGTGGAGCAGGAGCAGCAGCGGGACCACGACCAGCGCCGCCGACGTCGCGAGGACGAGCGAGAGGCGCGGAGCGGGCAGCACGGCCGCGGCCGTGCCGGCGAGGAGCACGGCGACCGCGGCGTGACCGGCGACGAGCACGCGCGGCGCGCGTCCCCGGGCCAGCAGCGTCGCGCAGGCGGCGAACGCGACCGCGAACACCGCGGCGGCCGCGGCGGACACCTGCGCCTCGGTCATCGTCGTCCGAGCCCCTGCTCACGGGCCCGGACGATCGCCTCCGAGCGGTCGACCACCGCCAGCTTGGCGAAGATCGACGACAGGTGGTTGGCCACGGTCTTGCCCGACAGGTGCATCGCCTGCGCGATCGACGCGTTGCGGGTGCCCGCGGCCACGTGGTCGAGCACCTCGCGCTCGCGGGGCGTCAGCCCGGGGAACGGGAGGTCGGCCTCCGACGGTCGCGCCGCGGAGAAGTAGCCGAGCACGCGTGACGCGACGCCCGGTCCGAAGATCGCCTCGCCGGCGACGACGCCGCGCAGCGCCCGGTCGATCTCCTCCTGCTCGGCGCCCTTGAGCAGGTAGCCGCGGGCGCCCGCGCGCATCGCGCCGAAGACGACGTCGTCGTCCTCGTACATCGTCAGCACGAGCACCGCGACGTCCGGCGCCGCCGCGGTGATCCGGCGGGTGGCCTCCAGCCCGTCGACGCCGGGCATCTGCACGTCCATCACCACCACGTCGGGGTGCAGGGTCTGTGCCGCGCGGACCGCCTGCTCACCGTCGACGGCCTCGCCGACGACGGCGAACCCGCCGAGCGACTCCACCAGCGCACGCAGACCGTTTCGGACCACGGGGTGGTCATCGGCGATGACCACCGTGATCGGTGCGGGAGTCTCCCCGTCGTCCATGACCCCACTATGGGCCCGACGGGCTCCCGGCGACCCGGGATCACGGTCCTGGACGGGCCGGGACAGGTGCCCGACGATGGGGAGGCCGCACCGGTGCGGCGGGCGGGCGTCCGGCGCGACGGTGGTCCGGTGGCACCACTGGGGCGCCGCGACCGACCGAGGGGGACCTCATGACCACCACCACCACCGCCGGCGCCGCGCAGGCGCTCAGCACCACCAACAGGATCGGGCTCGGGATCTTCGGCCTGCTGGGCCTGCTGGACGCCGTGTCCCTGCTCACCGGTCCGGACACCGAGGTGCCCGGCGAGACCGGCCCCCCGATGGGCATCCTGGTGCTCGACACCGTGCTCGGCGTCCTCACCGTGGTCACGGTGGTCTGGGCCTGGCGCACCGCCAACCGGTCGGCGATCCGCCTGACGGCCGGCGCCCGCATCCTCTCCGTGGTCACCGCGCTGCCGGCGTTCTTCGTCGACGTGCCCGCCGGCGTCAAGGTCCTGGTCGCCGCGTTCGTGGTGGTCACCGCGGTCGCCCTCGTGATGATGCTGACCCCGGCTCGGCGCGCCTCGCGCGTCACGGACTGAGGCCGGGCCGTGATCGCCGTCGTCACGGTGCTGCTGGCCCTGCCGCTGGGCCTGCTCGTGCCGTCCCGGGACCACGCGGTCGTGGCCTACGTGGCCGCGTACCTGTGGGCCTTCTGCTTCCAGGGCGTCTCCCTGGTGCTCGACGCGATGGCCGGCTCGCGCGACGCGTTCACGCCCGGTGGGCTGCCGTGGTCGTACGGCGTGGTGTCGCTGGCCGTCCTCGGCGTGGGCCTGGCGCTCGTCGAGGCCGGGCACCGGCTGGGGGCCCGCCGGCGGGAGCGCCTGGTGGTCTGAGGGGCACGACGGCGAGCGACCGCGCAGGGGGCGGCCGCTCGCCGGGCGCGTCAGCCGTTCGTGACGACGATCTTGCCGCGGGTGTGGCCGTCGCGGTTGGCCTCCAGCGCCTCGGCGGCCTGCTCGAGGTCGAAGGTCCGCGAGACGTCGACGACGAGGTCGCCCGAGGCCACCAGGTCGACCAAGGACTGCAGCTGCGAGGCGATGCCCCGCACGAACACGTAGGTCCCACCCAGGTCGTGGACGACGTCGGCGTCGATGATCGACGCGACCCGTCCGCCCGTGGCGAGCAGCTGCGGGGTCGCCGCGAGCGCGTCGCCGCCGATCAGGTCGACCACGGCGTCGACGCCCTCGGGGGCCACCTCGCGGACCCGCTCCACGAGGCCGTCGCCGTAGAGGACGGGGGTGACGCCGCGCTCGCGCAGGAGGTCGTGGTTGCCCTCGCTCGCGGTGCCGACGACGGTCGCGCCGCGCAGCCGGGCGAGCTGGGTCGCGAAGCCTCCCACGCCGCCCGCGGCGGCGTGGACGAGGACGGTGTCGGCCGCCCCCACCTCGAGCGCGTCGAGCAGCTGCAGCGCGGTCAGGCCCGCCAGCGGCAGCGCGCCGGCGGTGGTGAAGTCGACGCCGTCCGGGATGGTGGCGACGGCCCGCTCGGGCACCGCGGTGAGCTCGGCGAAGGTGCCGTGCTGCACGTGGTCCTCGCGGTCGTACGCGAGCACCCGGTCGCCGACCTCCACCGTCGTGACCGCGGGACCCACGGCCTCGACGACGCCCGCGACGTCCCAGCCCGGGACCATCGGCAGGTGGTGCGGCATGGCGCCCTGCAGGTACCCCGCCACGATCTTCCAGTCGACCGGGTTGACGCCTGCGGCACGCACCCGCACGAGCACCGAGTCGGGTCCGACGACCGGGTCGGGCTGCTCGCCGACCTGCACGACGTCGAGGGGGGCACCGTAGGACTGGAGGAAGGAAGCACGCATGCCTGGGCCAACGGTGGCGTCCCCGCGCGCATTCCGCGCGACGGTCCGCGGGCGCCGCCGCCCGACCGACGAGGCGGCGACGCACCCGGTCGGGATGACGGTGACCGCAGAGACGGCTCGAGCCCGGTCCTGGTGGGGACCGGGCTCGTGACGTGGCAGGTGCAGGGTTCGAACCTGCGTAGGCTGTGCCGGCTGATTTACAGTCAGCTCCCTTTGGCCGCTCGGGCAACCTGCCAGGGGGTTGTCGCCCGTGGGCGACAGGCAGGAACAATAGCGCAGGGCCCACACCCGGACGCACCCCGACCCACCTATGGAGGACCCCTCATGGCCGCCGACTCCTCGTTCGACATCGTCAGCAAGCTGGACCGGCAGGAGGTCGACAACGCGATCAACCAGGCGTCCCGGGAGCTCGCGACCCGCTACGACTTCAAGAACACCGGCGCCTCGGTCGAGAAGAGCGGCGAGGACGGCGTCGAGATCACCGCCAACGCCGAGGAGCGCGCGCTCGCGGTGCTCGACGTGCTCAAGGAGAAGCTGATCAAGCGCGACGTCTCGTTGAAGTCGCTGGACGCCGGCGACCCCCGTCCCTCGGGCAAGGAGATCAAGATCTCCTGCACCTTCAGCGACGGCATCACCCAGGAGCAGGCCAAGAAGGTCTCCAAGCTGATCCGCGACGAGGGCCCCAAGGGCGTCAAGGTCCAGATCCAGGGCGACGAGCTCCGCGTCACGTCCAAGAAGCGCGACGACCTCCAGGCCGTCCAGGGCCTGGTCAAGGGCGCCGACCTCGACTTCCCCGTCCAGTTCGTCAACTACCGCTGACCGGGCGTCGGATTCCCAGGTAGGCACGGGTTTCCGACCGGACCACGGAGAACTCTCCGTGGTTCCGTCGGACCACCGGGCCAGGTGGTGCTGCCGTGTCGCCTGGGGCGGACGGGGCCGCGCCGGCGACCGACGCGACGCCGCGTCCCACCCGTCACGTCCGTCCCACTCAGCACGGGAGACCGACCGACACCCGGGAAGTTCTCCGTGGTCCGGTCGGAAACCCGTGCCTACCTGGAATCCGACAGGGGTCGTCAGGGGATCCAGGAGAGGAGGAGGTCGGGCTGGACGGAGGTGACGACGAGGGCCGCGGCGGGGACGAGGACGGCGGTGCGGGCCACGACCACGGCGCGCGGCGGTGACGGGCTGACGGTGCTGCCGGCGAGGCGGGGCCCGACCGGCCCGACGACGACCGCCACCAGGCGCAGGTAGTAGACCAGCCCGACCACCACGTTGAGCGCGACGACCACCGCGAGCCACGCGTACGGGGTGCCGAACCGGGGGTCGAGCAGCGGCTCGAGGACGACGTACTTCGCCACCAGCCCGATCACTGCGGGCGGGAAGCCGGCGAGGGTGAGCAGCGCCAGGACGAGCGCGGACCCCGTCCAGGGCTCGACGCGCACGAGCCCCGCGACGTGGGCCATCGACGTGCCGCCCCACCTCCGCCGGACCAGCCCGACGACGCCGAACGCGACCAGGTTCGCCAGCGCGTAGACCGCGAGGTAGCGGATCGGGGCCGAGGCCACGCCGGGCGTGGTCAGGACGGCCATCGGCGCCAGCACGAAGCCCGCCTGCGCGATCGACGACCACGCGAGCAGCCCGACGACGTCGTCCTGCACCCAGGCGCCGAGGTTTCCGACGACGAGCGTCAGCGCCGCGGCGACGGCGACGACGGGCCGCCACGACTCCCCCTGCAGGCCGAACGCGTCGGGCAGGAGCAGCACCAGCGCGCCGGCCGCACCGGCCTTCGACACCACCGAGAGGTAGGCCGCGACGGGCACGCTCGCGCCGCGGTAGGTGCCCGGCACCCACAGGTGCAGCGGCACCGCGCCGAGCTTGAACAGCAGCCCGACGACGGTGAGCACGACCGCCGCACCGACCACCTCGGCCGGCGCCCGCGAGGCCGACAGCCGCAGCGCGAGCTCGTCGTAGACCAGCGTGCCGCTGACGCCGTAGACGAACGCGATGCCCAGCAGGGTGACCGCCGTCGAGACCACGGAGACGACGAAGAACGTCCACGCGCCGCGGGCCGCGTCGACATCGCCCCGCCGCAGCCCGACCAGCGCGATCGAGGGCAGCGAGAGCAGCTCGAGCGACACCACGAGGGTCGCGAGGTCCCGCGCGAGCACCATCGACAGCCCGCCGGACGCCGACACGAGCAGCAGGAAGTGCAGCTCCCCGGGCGGCATCGAGTCCTCGTGCTCCATCACCGCCGCGGCGAGCACGACGAGCAGGGTGCCGCCGACCACGAGCACCCCGAGCGCCTGCTGCAGTCCGTCGGGGCGCGAGGGCGAGAGGAGCACCACCAGCGCGGCCACGAGCGCGAGGAACGAGACGATGCCCGAGCGGCGCCAGGACCGACGGGTGCCGAACGCGTCGAGCAGCAGCGCGAGGATGCCGCCGCCGGCGACGACGAGCGGGGCGACGACGTCGGACCAGTCGATCACCGGACACCGCCCAGCACGGCGAGCAGGTCGGGCTCGACGACCCCGAGGACGAGCCCCGGCGCGACCCCCAGCACCACGGTCGCCGCGACGAGCACCGCGACGACGGGGACGTCGCTGCCGGCGAGCTCGCCGTCGCGGTCGTCGGGGGTCGGCACGCCCTGCAGCACGCGTCGCAGCAGCGCCGCCACGTAGGCCGACGTCAGGACGACGCCCAGCGCCGCGACCGCAAGGAGCGTCCACGCGAGCGGGCGACCGAGCACCGGGCCCACCTCGTACAGGGCCCGCAGCGTCAGCAGCTCGCCCCAGAACACCGCCAGGCCGGGCAGCCCCAGGCTCGCGATCGCGGCGAACGCCAGCACGCCGGCCGTCCGCGGCGTCCTCAGCCAGAGCCCCCGTCCGAGCGCCTCCCACGACGTCGCGCCGTACCGCCGGCGCAGGGCACCCGCGACGAAGAACAGCAGGCCGGTGACGACGCCGTGCGCGACGCTGCCGAGCACGGCCGCCGAGACGCCGAGCGGGCTGGCGCTCGCGACGGCCAGCACCACGAACCCCATGTGGCCGACGCTGGAGAACGCGACGAGCCGCTTGAGGTCGGTCTGGCGCAGGCACGCGAGCGCGGACCACACGATCCCGACCACCGCGAACGTCGCGAGCGCCGGGGCGAGGACCTCGGCCTGCTGCGGCACGACGGCGAGCCAGACGCGCAGCAGCCCGTAGGTCCCGAGCTTGAGGAAGACCCCGGCCAGCAGCACCGACCCGACCGTCGGCGCCGACCCGTGCGCGTCGGGCAGCCAGGTGTGCAGCGGCCAGACCGGGGTCTTCACCGCGAGCCCGAGCAGGATGGTGACGGCCGCGAACATCCCCACCGGGCCGGTGACGAGCACGCGCAGCACCGCGATGTCGGTGAGCTGCAGCGACCCCGCGAGCCGCCCGACGGTGATGAAGCCGGCGAGCATGAGCGCCGACCCGGTGACGGTGAAGACGAGGAACCGCGTGGCCGCCCGGCTGCGTCCCTCCCCGTCGCCCCAGCGCGCGACCACGAACCACATCGGGACGAGCGCGAGCTCGAAGAACACGAAGAACAGCAGCAGGTCGAGCGAGCTGAACACCCCGAGGGCGGCGCCGACCACCACGAGCACGAGCCCCACCAGCGCGGACGGCGGGCCGTCGCCGGCGGGCGCGTGGTCGACCAGGCTGACGCAGCACAGCAGCCCGAGCAGCAGCGTCATCAGCACGAACGGGAACGAGATCCCGTCGACGCCGAGGTGCCAGCGGGCCCCGATCGCCTCGATCCACGCGGCGTCGACCTCGCCGGCCACCTCGCCCCGCCCGCTGGCGGCCCAGGCGGCGACGACGAGTGCGGCCGAGACCACCGTGGTGGCGGCGCCCGCGAGGGCGGCGACGCGGCCGGGAACGCGTCCACCCGACAGCACCAGGCCGCCGCCCACGAGCAGCGGCAGCAGGACGGCGGCGACGACCGCGCTCACCGGAGCACCACCGCCAGCAGGACGACGGCGACGCCGACGCCGCCCGCGAGCACGGTCGCGTAGGTCTGGACGTTGCCGGTGACGGCACGGTCCGACAGCCGGGCGGAGACCCGGGCGGTCGCGGCGATCCCGCGCGGGTAGACGTCGAGCACGTCGCGGTCGACGGCGACCACGACGTCGGCGAGGCGACCGACCGCCGCGCCGATCGCGTCGTTGGCGCGCTCGAACCCGCCCTCGGTGCGCAGCAGCGGGCCGGCCCGTCCGAGCAGGCCGACGGGGTCGCCGCCGCGGCGCAGCACGGTGACCACCCCGGCCGCGGTCAGCGCCACCAGCACCGTGGTGACCACCCCGGTGAGGACGTGCGGCTGCTGCGTCAGCGAGTACGCCAGCGTCCCGACCGCGAGCACGACCAGCGGGGCCGCCATGGCCACCGGCTCGTCGCGACGAGCCGCGCCCGGCGCGAGGTCGGGCACCGGTCCGAGGAACACGCGCCACCACGTCCGCAGCGCGTAGGCGGCCGTGACGACGACGGTGACCAGACCCGCCAGCACCACCAGGACACCCACCCAGCCGGGCACCGGGCCCGCACCGTCGGTGGCCCCGAGGGCGGCGTCCAGCACGGCGTCCTTGGTGAAGAACCCCGCGGTCGGGACGACGCCCGCGAGCGCCGCGAACCCGACGGCGGACGTCCAGGCGGCCACGGGCAGGCGCCGACGCAGGCCGCCCGCGTCGGACAGCGCCGTGGACCCGACGGCGTGCGCGACGACCCCCGCCGAGAGGAACAGCAGCGCCTTGAACAGGCCGTGCGCCACGAGGTGCGCGGTCGCGGCCCGCGGGTCGCCGACGGCCACCGCGGCGAACATGTAGGCCAGCTGGCTGACCGTCGACCACGCGAGCACCCGCTTGAGGTCGTCGGCCACCAGCGCGAGGAGCGCGCCGACGAGCATCGTCACCGACGCGACGACCGCGAGCACGGTGGGCACGACCGCGGAGACCGCCGCGACCGGCTCGAGCCGGGCGAGGACGTAGACGCCGGCGGCGACCATCGTCGCGGCGTGGACGAGCGCGCTGACCGGCGTCGGGCCCGGCATCGCGCCGGGGAGCCAGGCCTGGAACGGCAGCTGGGCCGACTTGGCCAGCACCGCGACGAGCACGAGCAGCCCGGCGCCGACGACCACCGGCTCGGACCCGTCGACCCGCGCGAGCAGCTCGCTCACCCGGAACGTGTCGTAGTGGGCGCCGAGCGCGAGCACGCCGACGATCAGGCCGAGGTCGCCCACCCGGGTGGTGAGGAACGCGACGACCGCCCCCCTGCGTGCCGCCGCGAGCTCGACGTGGTGGCCGATGAGCAGGTAGGAGCAGATCCCCATCACCTCCCACCCGACGACGAGCACGAGGAGGTCGTCGGCGAGGACGACCGTGCACATCGCGAGGGTGAACAGCACGACCAGGGCGGCGTAGGACGGGTAGCGCGGGTCGCCGTCGAGGTACGCGGTGGAGAACACCTGCACGAGCAGGCCCACCGTCGTCGCGAGCAGGACGACCGGTGCGGCCGGTCCGTCGACGTGGGTGGCGAGGTCGACGCCGAGCAGCTCGCCCCCGCGCACCCACACGTCCGTGCGGCCCGCTCCCGCACCGAGGTGGGGCAGGCAGACGACGAGCGACACCACCCACACGACCACGCTCGCCCCGACGCCGGCGGCGCCCGCCCGGGCGGTCGAGGTCCGCGCGACGCCGCTCACCGGCGCTCCCGGGCCGGCACGTCGTCGACGTCCGCGGTGCCCGTCGCGCGGTAGAGCGCGAGGACGATCGCGAGCCCGAGGCCGATCTCGGCGGCCGCGAGCGCGATGACGAACAGCGAGAGCACCTGGCCCGAGTGCGACGGCTCGCCCCACCACGCGTCGAACGCGACGAGGTCGAGCGTGACGGCCGCGAGCATCATCTCGACGCCGATCAGGACGAGCACCGCATGACGGCGCGCGAGCACGCCGTAGACGCCGATGCCGAAGAGCACCGCCGAGAGGATCAGCGGCCAGGCCAGCGGCATCAGCGGTCACCGTCCGCGGCGCCGGAGTCGCCGACGGTCCGCTGCCCGGTGGACAGCGCGATCGCACCGACGAGGGCCGCGAGCAGCACGAGGCTGAGGATCTCGAACGGCAGCACCCACTCGGTGAACAGCACCTGACCGATCACCTCGGGCGAGCCCACGGTCGGGCTGACGATCTCCTGGCCGCCGAAGCCCGCCCAGCCGAGCACCCCGAGCCCGACGCTCGTCGCGGTGCCGATCACGGCCGCGAGCCAGCGGTTGCGGGTGAACGTCGCCGACCCGGAGCCGGTGGGCGCTCGGGTCAGCATCAGCGCGAACACCAGCAGCACGACCACCGACCCCAGGTAGACGAGCACCTGCACCCAGGCGAGCAGCTCGGCGGCCAGCAGCAGGAAGGTGCCGGCGAGCGAGCCGAGCGTCAGCACGAACCACAGCGCCGCGTGCACGAGTCGGTCGCAGGTGACGGCCTGCAGGCCGGAGAAGACGCAGACCGCGGCGAGGACGAGGAATACGACCTCGACGGCGCTCACGGTCCGGTCCCGGACGCGTCGTCGGCCTCGGCCGCCTTGCGGGCCGCGTCGAGCTCCTTGGGGTCGACGGCGTGCGGGTCGAGCGGCTGCGGCGGCGGCACCGTCCACATCCACTCGCGCAGCCGGTCGCGCCCGTGCGTCAGGTCGCGGATGTCGGTCTCGGCGTACTCGAACTCCGGCGACCAGTGCAGGGCGTCGAAGGGGCACACCTCGATGCAGATGCTGCAGTACATGCACAGCGAGAAGTCGATGTCGAAGGAGTCGAGCACGCTGTGGCTGCGGTCGCGCCCGCCCTCGGTGGTGGCCGGCTCGACCTCCTGGTGCGAGTCGATCGAGATGCACCAGGCCGGGCACTCGCGCGCGCAGAGCATGCACGAGGTGCAGTTCTCCTCCTGCAGCGCGATCACGCCACGCGAGCGGGGAGGCAGGTCCGGCGCGACCTCGGGGTAGTGCTGGGTGACCGAGCGCCGCGTCATCGCGCGCCAGGTCACCGCCAGGCCGGTGAGCAGGCCGCGTCCCGGGACCCTCACGGCAGGGCCAGCACGACGACGGTGGTCAGCGCGAGCTGCACGAGGCACACGGGCACGAGGACCTTCCAGGCGAGGGTGTTGAGCTGGTCCTCGCGCAGGCGCGGCCAGGCCACCCGGGCCCAGACGACGACGAACGCGACGGCGGCGATCTTGAGCAACGACCAGACCACACCGAGGGTGTCGGACGCGAACGGGCCCCGCCAGCCGCCGAGGAACAGCACGGTGGTGAGCGCGGCGAGCACGACGATGCCGGCGTACTCGGCGAGCAGGAACATCGCGAACCGCATGCCGCCGTACTCGGTCAGCGGACCCATCACGAGCTCGGCGTCGGCGAGGGGCATGTCGAACGGCGGACGCTGCAGCTCGGCCAGCCCGGCGACCAGGAACACCGCGGCCCCCGGCAGCTGCCAGAGCAGCCACCACGGCTGCCACGTCTCGACGATCCCGACGAGCGACAGGGTCCCGGCCGCCATCGCCACCGACGCCGCGGCGAGGACGAACGGCAGCTCGTAGCTCATCAGCTGCGCCGCCACGCGCATGCCGCCGAGCAGGGAGTACTTGTTGGCGCTGGCCCAGCCGCCGACCAGTGTCCCCAGCACGCCGACGCTCATCACCGCGAGCACGAGGAACAGTCCGGTGTCGAGGTCGCGCCCCACGACGCCCGGGCCGAGCGGGATCGCCACCATCACCACGAGGTACGGCACGAGCGCGAGCCCCGGCGCGAGCGCGAAGACGGCCCGGTCGGCCGCGGCGGGGACGACGTCCTCCTTCTGGGCGAACTTCACGCCGTCGGCGACCAGCTGGGCCCAGCCGTGGAACCCGCCCGCGTGCATCGGTCCGACGCGCGACTGCATGTGCGCCATCACCTTGTGCTCGGTCTGCCCCACGAGCAGCGGGAGCGTGAGGAACGCGCCCACGACCACCAGGCCCCGCAGCAGCACCTCGACCACCTCAGGCACCGTCGTCCCCCGGCTCGGGGGGCGCGACGTCGGCCTGCCGGCGCGAGCGGCGGGCCCGCGGCGGCGGCTCGGCCGGACCGTCCGCGGCG
>JAURVT010000022.1 GCA_030655315.1 Nocardioidaceae bacterium
CGTCGCCGCGGTCGCGCCGGCCTCGCTCGGCGGTGGCCTGGCCGCCGCGTCCTGCGCCGCCGCCGCCCGCGACCGGTGGTTCGTCGGCGCCGGCACGACGGCCGAGCGCAGCGGCACGCTCGTGCTCGCCAATCCGGGCGAGGGCCCCGCCGTCGTCGACGTGACGCTGCTCGGCCCGGACGGACCCGTCGAGACCGTGGACGGCACCGGGATCGTCGTCGACCCGGGCGACGCCGTCCAGGTGCCCCTCGACGACCTGGCCGCCGGCACCGCCGACGTCGCGGTCGAGGTGGTCACGCGCCGGGGCGCGGTCGGTGCCGCGCTGCTCGACGCGGCCGTGTCCGGCGACGCCGAGCCCGGCACCGAGTGGGTGCCGGCCGCCGCCCCGCCGTCCCGCTCGCAGGTGTTGCCTGGCGGCGTGCGCGGGGCCGACACCCGCACCCTCACCGTCGCCAACCCGGGCGACAGCACCGCGACGGTCGACGTCGAGGTGCTCGGGCCCGACGGCCGCTACGCGCCGCGGGGCGCCGAGCAGCTCCAGGTGCCGGCGCAGGGCCTCGCCACCCTCGACCTGCCCGCCGCCGTGTCGGCCCGGGCGTTCGGGATCGGGCTCACCTCGACCGAGCCGGTCGTCGGCGGTCTGCAGAGCCGGGTCGGCGACGACGTCACCCACACGGCCTCCACGCCCGCGTCCCGCGCGGCGCTCGTCGCGCCCGCCACCGTCCCCACCGGGGAGGACGACGCGACCGCCGTCGTCCAGGTCAGCGGCGCCGACGACGCCCCCGCCGCCGTCGTCTCCGTCCGCGGCTACGACGCCGGCGGGCAGCAGGTGGCCCGGGGCCGCCTGCAGGTGCCGCCCGGCGCCACCGTCCGGCTCGATGCCGGCGCGCTCGAGGGCCGACCGGACGACGCGGTCGTCCTCGTCCTCGACCCCGGCGACGTCCCCGTCCACGCGGCCCTCGTCGTCACCGGCGACGACGGCACCTCCGTCGTCCCCCTCCGTCCCGCCCCCGCCCTCGTCGACGCGCCCTCCGTCTCGCCCCTGCCCTGACCTGCGCCGCTCGCCGAGTGGGCGGGGGTGGGGACGAAGGGCGCGACGAAGGACGGGACCCCGTCGAGCGGCGCAAGTCTTCCGCCGAGCGGCGCAAGATGGTCGGTCTACGCGCCGGTAACCGACGAGGTTGCGCCGCTCGGCGGCCAGGACTGTCCCACCGGGGGAGTCCACCCGTCCCACCCGTCCCATCCCTCCCGCCCGCACCGCCCGCACCGGGCCCGCCCCGGAACACCGTCCGCCGGCGCCCGCACTCACGTCGAGTGGCGCAAACCTGTGGCCGAGTGGCGCAAGATCGGGGTGGGCGTCGGCGTGTCGGCCCGGTCTTGCGCCGCTCGCGAGTGGGCGGGGGTGGCGACGAAGGGTGCGACGAAGGACGGGATCCCCGCCGAGCGGCGCAAGTCTTCCGCCGAGCGGCGCAAGATGGTCGGTCTACGCGTCGGTAACCGACGAGGTTGCGCCGCTCGGCGGCTGGGCCTGTCCCACCGGGGCTGTGCACTCCTCCCGACCGCACAGGGAGAACCGCGCAACCCCGCCAGCCCGCACTCACGTCGAGTGGCGCAAACCTGTGGTCGAGCGGCGCAAGATCGGGGTCCGAGTCGGCGTGTCGGCCCGGTCTTGCGCCGCTCGGCGGCTCCCGAACGCCGAACGCCGAGGGCAGGGCAGAGGGGGCTAGAGGTCGGCGCGGGGGTCGACGTCGTCGGGGTCCTCGTGCCAGAGCAGGGAGAGCTCCTCGACCAGCTCGGAGAGGACGAGGTCGGCGAGGGGGTCGCCGGAGGGGGTGCGGGTGACGATCGGCATCCGGTAGACGACGACGCGGGCGATGCCGGCGGCGGTGGCGGGGACGACGGTGACGAGGTCGACCTCGGTGCCGGTCCAGCCGGGGCCGACGTCGGGGGCGTCCTCGACGCAGATCTCGAGCGCGTCGAGGCGGTCGGACCAGCGGGGGCGGAGGCGGTCGACGGCGTCGAGCACGACCTGGTCGAACTCCTCGCGCCGCGACAGCGGGAGGGGGGTGCCGGCGGGTGCCAGCGGGCCGGCCAGGGTGAGCGGTCCGCGCTTGCCGCGACCCCGTCGCTCGCGCATCCGTCCGCGACGCGGGCCGGGCGGCGTCGGGTGGGTCGGGGTCACGTCGGTGAGCCTAACCACCGTCGTCAGGGGCCCCGGGCTAGCCTGCGACCGTGAGGATCGCCCGACGCTGCACCCGGACGGCGTGCACCCGACCGGCGGTGTCGACCCTCACCTACAACTATGCCGACCAGGCCGCCGTCCTGGGCCCGCTGGCCGTCTACGCCGAGCCCCACAGCTACGACCTGTGCGACCAGCACGCGTCCCGGCTCTCGGCCCCCGTGGGCTGGGAGGTCGTCCGGCTCGCCCCCGACCAGGGCGTCCGGCCGCCGAGCCACGACGACCTCGAGGCGCTGGCCGACGCGGTGCGCGAGGCCGCCGCCCCGCCGCGACGTCCCGCGCCGCCCGCACCCGACGGCGAGCCCCCGCGCCGCGGCGGCCACCTGCGCGTGATGCGGGACCAGCCGTGACCCTCTCGCCGCTCCTGCTGACGATCCTGGTCTGCCCCACCTGCCGGGTTAGACCGGCCGTCGACGAGGACGCCGGCGAGCTGCTGTGCAGCGCGTGCGGCCTGGCCTACCCCGTCCGCGACGGCGTGCCGGTGATGGTCGCCGCCGAGGCCCGGCGCGTCGGCCCGTGACCCCGGTGTTCGACGACTCCCGCCTCGACGACCCCGAGGTGCTCGCGTCGATCGACCCCGTCCTGCGTCGCCTCGCCGAGACCGGCGCCCGCGTGCGACGCGAGGTCGACGCCTCGGCGGTCCGTCTGCTCGCCCTCGAGCCCGACGGCCGACCGCGCGCCGTCGTCGCCGTGGGACCCGATGCCCGGCTTCTCCGGGCGGTGCTCGAGCCGTGGTGCCCGGTGCCGTTCGTGGCCTGGTCGGGACCCCGGCTCCCCGGCTGGACGGGGGCGCTCGACCTCGTCGTGGTCCTCGCGCCCGGCGGCGAGCGCGACCCCGGCGTCCTCGGCGCGGTGTCCGAGGCCGTCCGACGAGGCTCGACGCTGCTGGTCGCGTGCGACGAGCACTCCGAGCTGGCCGACCTCGCCGCCGGGCGCCACACCACCGTGCTGCCCGTGGTCACCGGCGACGCGCTGCCCGCCACCGTCGCCGTCCTGCGCGCCCTGCGCCGCCTCGGCCTGGGGCCCGAGGTGGACGCCGACGAGGTGGCCGACGCGCTCGACGCGGTGGCGGCGTCGTCGTCTCCGTTCCTCGACCTCGCCCAGAACCCCGCCAAGGAGCTCGCCCTCGCGATCGGCGACGACCTGCCGCTGCTGTGGGGCGGGTCGGTGCTCGCCGCCCGCGTGGCCCGCCGCCTCGCGGAGTCGGTGCGCGCCGCCACCGGACGTGCGGCCCTCGCCGACGCCGCCGACCACCTCGTCCCGCTGCTGGAGCAGGTCGCGCCCCGCGACCTGTTCGCCGACCCGTTCGATGACGTGCCGTCGCCGGCGCGTCCCGTCCTGGTCGTCGTGGACGATGGCGCCGACGACCCGGCCGTCCGCGAGGACCTCGGCCGGCTGCGCGCGGCCGCCGGAAGCGCCGGCGTGCGGGTGGAGGAGCTGGCCGTCGACCGCGGGTCCGAGCTGGCCCGCTACGCGACCCTGCTGACGCGGGGGTCCTACGCCGCGGCGTACCTCGGCGCGGCACTGGGGACGCTGGTCGCGGACGTGTGACGCAGGCCACTCGCATGACCCCGGTCGTCCGCGCTCGAACCGTGGGTGTAGGCGTCCGGCGGTAGTCTCGTGATCATGGACTTCAAGGTTGCCGACCTCTCACTGGCCCCCGCCGGCCGCGCCCAGATCGAGCTCGCCGAGCACGAGATGCCCGGCCTGATGGCGATGCGCGATCGCTACCGCGACTCCGCGCCGCTGAAGGGCGCCCGCATCGCCGGGTCGCTCCACATGACCGTGCAGACCGCCGTGCTCATCGAGACCCTCGCCGACCTCGGCGCGGAGATCCGCTGGGCCAGCTGCAACATCTTCTCCACCCAGGACGAGGCCGCGGCGGCCGTCGTCGTGGGTCGCGACGGCACCATCGACGCGCCCGCCGGCGTGCCGGTGTTCGCCTGGAAGGGCGAGACCCTCGCCGAGTACTGGGACTGCGCCGAGAAGATCCTGCGCTGGAACGGCGAGCCCGCCAACATGATCCTCGACGACGGTGGCGACGCCACGATGCTCGTCCACCTCGGCGTCGAGTACGAGAAGACCGGCGTGGTGCCCCCGCCGGACTCGACCGACAACGCCGAGCTCAAGGAGGTCCTCAAGGTGCTGGGCCAGTCCCTGACCGAGGACCCCCAGCGCTGGACCACCATCGCCGCCGCCATCAAGGGCGTCAGCGAGGAGACGACCACCGGCGTGCTCCGCCTCTACGACCGCATGCGCGACAACACGCTGCTGTTCCCGGCGATCAACGTCAACGACTCGGTCACCAAGAGCAAGTTCGACAACAAGTACGGCTGCCGCCACTCGCTGATCGACGGCATCAACCGCGCCACCGACGTCCTCATCGGCGGCAAGGTCGCCGTGGTCTGCGGCTACGGCGACGTCGGCAAGGGTTGCGCCGACGCGCTGCGCGGCCAGGGTGCCCGCGTCATCGTCACCGAGATCGACCCCATCTGCGCGCTCCAGGCCGCGATGGACGGGTACCAGGTCGCCGCGCTCGACAGCGTCGTGTCCGAGGCCGACATCATCATCACCGCTACGGGCAACAAGGACGTCGTGAGCGCCGAGCAGATCGGCGCGATGAAGCACCAGGCGATCCTGGGCAACATCGGCCACTTCGACAACGAGATCGACATGGCCGGCCTCGAGCGCTTCGCCGGCGTCACCCGCACCACGATCAAGCCGCAGGTCGACGTCTGGGAGTTCTCCGACGGCAAGAAGGTCATCGTGCTGTCCGAGGGTCGCCTGCTCAACCTCGGCAACGCGACGGGCCACCCCTCGTTCGTGATGTCGAACTCCTTCACCAACCAGGTGCTGGCGCAGATCGAGCTGTTCACCAAGGCCGACCAGTACCCGCTGGGCGTCCACGTGCTGCCCAAGCACCTCGACGAGGAGGTCGCCCGCCTGCACCTCGCCGCGCTGGGCGTCGAGCTCACCGAGCTGTCCAAGCAGCAGGCCGAGTACCTGGGCGTCGACGTCGCCGGACCCTACAAGTCCGACGCGTACCGCTACTGATCGCGGGCGTGGCCGACGTGTCGGGCGGTGCGGGGAGGGTGCTGGTCGTCGACGACGACCGCTCCCTCGCCGAGATGCTCACCATCGTCCTCGGCGGTGAGGGGTTCGCCACGTCGGTGTGCAGCAACGGCACCGACGCGGTGGCCGCGTTCCGGTCCTTCCGACCGGACGTGGTCCTGCTCGACCTGATGCTGCCCGGCATCGACGGCATCGACGTGTGCAAGCAGATCCGCGCCGAGTCCGGCGTCCCGATCGTCATGCTCACGGCGCGCAGCGACACCCTCGACATCGTCCTCGGGCTCGAGTCCGGCGCCGACGACTACGTCGTCAAGCCGTTCAAGCCCAAGGAGCTGATCGCCCGGATCCGGGCGAGGGTCCGTCGCACCGAGGACGAGGCGCCCGAGGTGCTGGTGATCGGTGACGTCGAGATCGACGTCGCCGGTCACAGCGTCGTCCGCGACGGCGCCGCGCTGTCGCTGACGCCGCTGGAGTTCGACCTCCTGCTCTGCCTGGCACGCAAGCCCTGGCAGGTCTTCACCCGCGAGGTGCTGCTGGAGCAGGTGTGGGGCTACCGCCACGCCGCGGACACCCGCCTGGTCAACGTCCACGTGCAGCGGCTGCGGTCCAAGATCGAGCACGACCCGGAGAACCCACGCATCGTCCTCACGGTGCGTGGCGTGGGCTACAAGGCCGGCGCCTCGGCGACCTGAGACCATCGTCCCCATGAGGTGGCTGGTCGTCGTCGCGCGGCCCTTCCGCGCGTTCGTCGGCCTGCTCCGCCGGTCGCTGCAGACCCGCGTCGTGCTGTCCACGGTGCTGCTCAGCGCGCTGGTCGTCGTGCTGGTCGGCTGGGCCCTGCTCCAGCAGGTGGCCGACGGGCTCGTCGACGGCCGCCAGACCGTGGCCGTCGCCGAGGCGCGGGCCGGGTTCGACAACGCGCAGGAGGAGCTGGACGCGAGCGTCGTCAGCGACTCCAACGGCCAGTCGCAGGTGCTCACCCAGCTGGTCAACAGCCTCACCTCGCGCAGCGGCTCGCCGCGCTCCTACGAGGTCGTGCTGCAGGGCCCCCTCGAGGCCGACGGCACCGCCTCGACCGAGGCCGGCGTGCGGGCCTCGGCCGAGGTCGAGCCGGGGAGCATCCCGGCGCGCCTGTCCAGCGCCGTGTCGTCGTCGCCGGGCATCCGCTGGACCTACACCAGCCTCGACCTGCTCGGGCAGGGCGCCTCGGAGCCGGCGGTCGTGGTCGGCCGTCAGGTGCAGCTCCCGAGCACCGACCAGTCGTACACGCTGTACTACCTGTTCTCGATGGCCGACCAGCAGCGCACCCTCGGCCTCGTCACGCGCGCGCTGCTGTACGCCGGCCTCGCGCTGCTGGTGCTCGTGGGTGGCATCGCCTGGCTGGTCACGCGCCAGGTCGTCACGCCGGTGCGCCTCGCACGACGCATCGCCGAGCGCCTCGCGGCCGGCCGTCTCGAAGAGCGCATCCACGTGCGCGGCGAGGACGACATCGCCCGCCTGGGCCAGTCGTTCAACCAGATGGCGTCGAGCCTGCAGAAGCAGATCCGCCAGCTCGAGGAGCTCTCGCGGGTGCAGCACCGCTTCGTCTCCGACGTCTCGCACGAGCTGCGCACCCCCCTGACCACCGTCCGCATGGCCGCCGACGTCCTGTTCGACGCGCGCGACGGCTTCGACCCGCTCACCGGACGCTCGGCCGAGCTGCTGCAGAACGAGCTCGACCGGTTCGAGGCGCTGCTCGCCGACCTGCTCGAGATCAGCCGGTTCGATGCGGGCGCGGCACGGCTCGAGGTGGAGGAGACCGACCTCGTCGACGTCGCCCGCCGCGTCGTCGAGTACTACGGGTCCCTCGCCGACCGGCACGGCGTCGAGCTGCACGTCGTCAACCGCGACGGACCCGCCCACGCCGAGATCGACGTCCGCCGGGTGCAGCGCATCGTGCGCAACCTGGTGGTCAACGCCATCCACTACAGCGGGTCGCCCCGGGTGGAGCTGGTGGTCGCGCACTCCGACGACGCCGTCGCGCTCGCCGTCCGCGACCACGGCATCGGCCTGGAGCCCGGCCAGGCGCAGCTGGTGTTCAACCGGTTCTGGCGGGCCGACCCCGCCCGCGAGCGCACGCGGGGCGGCACCGGCCTCGGCCTGGCCATCTCGCAGGAGGACGCCGTCCTGCACGGCGGCTGGCTGCAGGCGTGGGGCGAGCCCGGCCGCGGCGCGCAGTTCCGGCTCACGCTGCCCCGCCGCGCGGGCGAGGACGTCGTCCGCTCGCCGCTGCCGCTCGTCCCCGTCCAGCTCGCACGCCTGGAGGCCGGCCGGTGACGCGGCTCCTCCGGCCCCTGCTGGCCACCGTCCTGGTGGCCCTGACCGCCGCCGGGTGCGTCCGGATCCCCGACTCGGGGATCGTGCACACGATCGACGACGGCGTCGTCGACACCGGCCCGTCGGTCCGGTACGAGCCGCCAGCGCCGCCGGCGGGCGGCAGCCCCACCGACGTCGTCTACGGCTACCTCGACGCGATGCTCGCCTTCCCCGTCAGCGTCGACGTCGCCACCGAGTACCTCACCCCCGACGCGGCCCGCACCTGGCGTCCCGACGCCGGGGCCACGATCTACCGGGGCCCGCGCGCCACGTCCGAGTCGGGCACCGACGTGGCCACGGCCACCCTGTCGTTGTCGGTCGACGCCACCCTCGACGCGCGCGGGCGCTACGCCGGCGCCGGCGGGTCCACCCGCGAGTCCACCTGGACGCTCGAGCGCGTGGGCGGCGAGTGGCGGATCGCGAACCCGCCCGACGGCCTGCTGATCGAGCAGCGCTTCTTCGAGTCCACCTACCGGCCGGTGTCGCTGTACTTCCTGGACGCCTCGAGCAGCCGGTTGGTCGAGGACCCGGTGTTCCTGCCCGCGGGGGAGTCGCTGTCGACGGCCCTGGTCGCCCGCCTGCTCCGAGGTCCGTCCGGGCTGCTCGGCGGCAGCGCCCGGACCGCCTTCCCCGATGGCATGCGCCTCGACGGGTCGGTCCCGGTCCGTCGTGACGGCGTCGCCGAGGTGGACCTCAGCGGCGACCCGGGGTCGCTGGACCAGCGGCGGCGCGAGCTGGTCTCGGCCCAGGTGGTCCGCACGCTCGGCCAGGTGCCGGGCATCACCGGCGTGCGCATCGACGTCGGCGGCGCCGCGCTCGACGTCGCCGGCGTCGACCGCACCCAGCCGGTCGGGGCCTGGACCGAGCTCGACCCGCCCGCGGGCCGCGGCGTCGGCCAGGTCTTCGCGATCCGCGACGACGCGCTCGTCGTCGTCAACGGCTCCACCACCGCCGAGTTCGCCGGTGGTCTGGCCGGCGGCACGTCCGACGTCGCGGACTTCCGGGTCGACCCCCGCCTGCGCAGGATCGCGGTGGTGCCCCGCTCGCGCGACCGGGTGGTCGTCGCCGACATCGCCTCCGAGCCCGACCTCGTCGGCCCCGCCGCCTACCTCGGGGCCGCCGTGCTCAAGCCGGTGTGGGACGCCGAGGAGCGGTTGTGGGTGGCCGACCGCGTCGGCGGGGGGAGCCGGCTCAGCGTGGTGACCGAGGGCGCCGTGCGGCGGATCGCCCTGGGCGGCCTGGCCGACACCCGCCTCGAGGGGTTCGAGCTGTCGCCCGACAGCTCGCGGATGGTGCTCATCGCCCGCACGTCCGACCGCGCCCAGCGCGTCTACGTCGCCTCGGTCGTCGCCGACGAGGACGGCGCCCCCATCGGCATCGCCGACGTCAAGCCGCTGCCCCTGGCCTCGGCCGGTCTCGGCCAGGTGCGGTCCGTCGCCTGGCGGTCGGCGACGAGCGTGGTCGCGCTCGCGAGCGCCGGCACGTCGTCGCCACAGTCCTACGTGGCCCGCGTCGACGGCTCGAGCGTCACCGGCGGCTCCCTGACGGGTGACTCGCTGCTCGGTGACGTGGGCGCCGACCGGGTGCTGGCCTCGGGCTCGGAGAGCACCCCGATCTACATCGGCGACCGCGACCAGCGGCTGTGGCTCCGCGACGCCTCGGGCCGCTGGCAGCGCGTGGCCGGTGGGCCGCTCCGCGTCCCCAGCTACCCCGGCTGACGTCCCCCGTCCACAGGTCCGCGTCCGCCCCTGGCGACCGGGCCACGGACGACGCAGGGTGGTCGCGTGCGCCTGATCCATGCCGCGACCGACCTCGTCCTCGGCACCGCCTGCGTCGGTTGCGACCGCCCCGGCCCGGCCGTCTGCGAGGCCTGCGCGGCCGGGCTCGTCCCGCGTCCCCGCACGGTGCGCGACGGCCCGCCGCCGGTGGCCGCGGCGGGGGACTACGCGGGCGTGCTGCGTGAGGCCGTCGTCGGCTACAAGGAGCACGGGGTGCTGGTGCTCCGCGACCCGCTCGCGCGGTGCCTCGCCGCGGCGGTCGTGCACGTCTGCCGTGACGACCGGCCGCTCGCCCTGGTGCCGGTGCCGTCGCGCCGGTCGGCCGTGCGCGAGCGGGGCCACGACGCCCTGGCCGACCTCGCCCGCCGCACCGCGCGCAGGCTCCGCGAGGTGGGCGTCGACGCGCGAGCCGCCCCGGTCCTGCGCCAGCGAAGCGGCGTGCGCGACCAGGCCGGACTCGCCCGGGCCGAGCGGCTGCACAACCTCGACCACGCCCTCGTCGCGCGGCGGGCGCCGCCCCCGGGGCGAGCGGTCGTCGTGGTCGACGACGTCGTCACCTCGGGCGCCAGCGCGGCCGCGGCGGTGGCCGCGCTCGCGGCGCGGGACGTCCGGGCGGCGGCGGTGGCGGTGGTCGCGGCGACCCGATCCGGACACCCCGCCCGATAGCCCCCGATGGCCTGGTGCTCCGACCGGTGCCGGGCTACGGTCTACCTCATGTGAAGCATTCGTCGCCATCGGCCGACGTGCCGGTGGGTACCCGAGGAGGTCGCGTGGAGATCGTGGTCAAGGCCAGGCACTGTGAGGTCACGGACGAGTTCCGGGACCACGTGCACGACAAGCTCGACAAGCTCGCGGACAAGTACGACGCCCGCAACAAGATCATCGGCGTCGACGTCGAGGTCACCCACGAGCGCAACCCTCGCCAGCACGACCGGGCCTGCCGCGTCGAGCTCACGGTGCGCTCCCGCGGACCGGTGATCCGGGCCGAGGCCAGCCATGCCGACAAGATCGGCGCGCTCGAGTGCGCGATGGACAAGCTCGAGGCGCGGCTGCGTCGCGCGGTCGACCGCCGCCGCATCCACCACGGGCGCCACACGCCCGTCTCGGTCAGCGAGGCCGTGGCCGGCACCAGCAGGGTCGAGTCGTTGCTCGGTGCGCTGCGCGCCGAGCAGGGGCCCGCCGACGGCGCCACCGCCACCGCGGTCGCCGAGCGCACCGAGGTGCGTCACGAGGGCGGGGTCGAGGTCCTCGGCGAGGGTCCGCTCGTCGTCCGGGAGAAGACGCACCAGGCGGCGCCGATGACCCTCGACCAGGCGCTGTACGAGATGGAGATGGTCGGTCACGACTTCTACCTCTTCATCGCCGCCGAGACCGGGTGCCCCAGCGTCGTCTACCGACGCCAGGGCTATGACTACGGAGTCATCCATCTGGAGCAGACGGCGGCCCCCACCGAGGCCTGATCGGCCGCTTCGACGCGTCCGGGGGCGACTCCCGCCCTCGGACGCGTCGAAGTAGTGGGAGGATGACGACCATGTCCTCCGATTCGGGTGTTGTGGGCGACGCCGACCGCGTCCGGGTGCTGCTGGTCGACGACCAGGAGCTCTTCCGTCGTGGTCTGGTGCTGGTGCTCTCCGGTGAGGACGACCTCATCGTCGAGGACGCCGCCGACGGTCGCAGCGCCCTCGCCGCCGTCGCCGCCACCGCGCCCGACGTCGTCCTGCTCGACGTCCGGATGCCGGGGATGTCCGGGCTGGAGACCTGCTCGGCGATCAAGCAGCTCTCGCCGTCGACGCTGATCATCATGCTCACCTCGAGCGACGAGGAGTCCGACCTCTACGAGTCGGTCAAGAACGGCGCCTCGGGCTACCTGCTCAAGGACAGCTCGATCGACCAGGTCGCCGAGGCGATCCGTCTGGTGTCGACCGGCCAGTCCCTGATCAGCCCGGCGATGGCCACCAAGCTGCTCGACGAGTTCAAGCAGATGGCGCGACCCGACCCGACCCAGGCGCTCGGCACCCGGCTCACCGACCGCGAGCTCGAGGTCCTGCGCCACGTCGCCAAGGGGCTGAACAACAAGGAGGTCGCGAAGACCCTGTTCATCTCCGAGAACACCGTGAAGAACCACGTGCGCAACATCCTCGAGAAGCTGCAGATGCACTCGCGGATGGAGGCGGTCATGTACGCCGTGCGGACGAAGCTGCTCGACGTCCCGTGACGCCCGGTCGCCCGTGACGCAGCGCCTGACGGCCCTCCAGGCGCGTCGTGTCGCGCTCTCGGCCCAGGGGTTCGGTCGTCGGCGTCCGAGCACGGTCCGCGCCTCGCACGTCAACGCGGTGATCGAGCGGCTCGGGCTGTTCCAGATCGACTCGGTCAACGTGCTCGCGCGGGCGCACTACGTCCCGCTGTTCAGCCGGCTCGGGCCCTACGACCGCGAGCTGCTGCACCGCGCGGCCGGACGCTCCCCGCGCCGGCTGTTCGAGTACTGGGCGCACGAGGCGGCGCTGGTCGACGTCCGGCTCCAGCCCGACCTGCGGTTCCGGATGCGGTCGGGCGCGCGGATGTGGGGGCAGATGGAGCAGGCCGCCCGCGACCACCCCGGGCTGCTCGACTGGGTGGTCGACGAGGTCGCCGCGCGAGGACCGCTGTCGGCCCGTGAGCTGGCGGCCCGGGCGCCCGAGGGGGCGGGCGCGCGCCGCTCGGACCACTGGGGTTGGAACTGGTCGGTGGTCAAGGGCGCTGTCGAGTACCTGTTCTACAAGGGCGAGGTCACCGCGGCCCGTCGCAACGCGGCCTTCGAGCGGCTCTACGACCTGCCCGAGCGGGTGCTGCCGCCCGCCGTCCTCGCCGCTCCCGAGCCCGACGAGGCCGAGGCGCACCGCCGGCTGGTGCGGTTCGCGTCGCGCGCGCACGGCGTCGCCACCGGGATCGGCCTGCGCGACTACTTCCGGCTCGACCCCGCCCTCGCGGCGGTCGCGGTCGACGAGCTGGTCGACGCCGGCGAGCTGCTGCCCGTCACGGTGAAGGGATGGACGCGCCCGGCGTACCTGCACCCCGAGGCCACCGTGCCGCGGCAGGTGCGCGGCCGGGCGCTGCTCAGCCCCTTCGACCCGCTCGTCTTCGAGCGCGCCCGCACCCACGACCTGTTCGGGTTCCACTACCGCATCGAGATCTACGTGCCGGCGCACAAGCGGGTCCACGGCTACTACGTGCTGCCCTTCCTGCTCGACGACCGGCTCGTCGCGCGGGTCGACCTCAAGGCCGACCGCGCGGCCCGCGTGCTGCGCGTGCAGGGCTCCTTCGCCGAGCCCGACGCGCCCGCGGCGACGGCCCGCGAGCTCGCCCTCGAGCTGGCCGACGTCGCCTGCTGGCTCGACCTCGACAACGTCGTGGTGGAGCCGCGCGGGGACCTCGCGGCGTCCCTCGCCGCGCAGTCCCAGGTGTCGCCTACGATGGAGGGTGGCGCTCAGGTCTGAGTGCCGCCCGCCCACGGGGACCTGTGGGCCGACGACCCGGGAGTCAGTACTCGTGCCGAAGCTGATCGACAAGATCCTCCGCATGGGCGAGGGCAAGATCCTCCGCCAGCTCGAGGCCATCGGCAAGCAGGTCAACGCGCTCGAGGACGAGTACAAGGCCATGTCCGAGGAGGAGCTCCAGGGCATGACCCAGGAGTTCCGCGACCGCCTCGAGGCGGGGGAGTCCCTCGACGACCTCATGCCCGAGGCGTTCGCCACCGTGCGCGAGGCCGCGTCCCGCGTGCTCGGCCAGCGCCACTTCGACGTGCAGATCCTGGGCGGCGCCGCGCTGCACCTCGGCAACATCGCGGAGATGAAGACCGGCGAGGGCAAGACCCTCGTCGCGACCCTCCCCAGCTACCTCAACGCGCTCGCCGGCCAGGGCGTCCACGTCATCACGGTCAACGACTACCTCGCGCGCTACCACGCCGAGTGGATGGGCCGGGTCTACCAGTACCTGGGCCTCACCGTGGGCATGATCCTGCCGAGCATGAGCCCCGCCGAGCGTCGCGAGTCCTACAACGCCGACGTCACCTACGGCACCAACAACGAGTTCGGCTTCGACTACCTGCGCGACAACATGGCCGACGACATCGCCGACTGCGTGCAGCGCGGCCACTTCTTCGCCGTCGTCGACGAGGTCGACTCCATCCTCATCGACGAGGCCCGCACGCCGCTGATCATCTCGGGCCCCACCCAGGACGAGGTGAAGTGGTACGGCGTCTTCGCCGGGCTGGTCAAGCCCATGGAGCGCGACGAGGACTACGAGGTCGACGAGAAGAAGCGCACCATCTCGGTGCTCGAGCCGGCCATCGACAAGGTCGAGGACCACCTCGGCATCGACAACCTCTACGACTCGGTCAACACGCCGCTGATCAGCTTCCTGAACAACGCCGTCAAGGCCAAGGAGCTGTTCAAGAACGACAAGGACTACGTCGTCATCAACGGTGAGGTCCTGATCGTCGACGAGCACACCGGCCGCATCCTCGACGGGCGCCGCTACAACGAGGGCCTGCACCAGGCGATCGAGGCCAAGGAGGGCGTCCGGATCCGCGAGGAGTACCAGACGCTGGCCACGATCACGCTGCAGAACTACTTCCGGCTCTACGACAAGCTCTCGGGCATGACCGGCACGGCCCTCACCGAGGCCTCGGAGTTCGACAAGACCTACAAGCTGGGCGTCGTGCCGATCCCGACCAACCGCCCGGTGCAGCGCGTCGACCAGCCCGACCTCGTGTACCGCACCGAGGAGGCCAAGTTCGAGGCCGTCGTCGACGACATCGCCGAGCGCCACGAGGACGGCCAGCCCGTGCTCGTCGGCACCACGAGCGTCGAGAAGAGCGAGCGGCTGTCCAAGCTGCTCAAGCGGCGCGGCATCGTCCACGAGGTGCTCAACGCCAAGCAGCACGACCGCGAGGCCGCGATCGTCGCCATGGCCGGCCACAAGGGCGCCGTCACCGTCGCCACCAACATGGCCGGTCGAGGCACCGACATCATGCTCGGCGGCAACGTCGAGTTCCTCGCCGACGCCACCCTGCGCAAGAAGGGCCTCGACCCGCTCGAGCAGTCCGAGGAGTACGAGGCCGCCTGGGCGGCCACGGTCGAGGACATGGAGCGCCAGGTCGCCGCGGAGCACGACGCCGTCGGCGAGGTCGGCGGTCTGGCCGTCATCGGCACCGAGCGGCACGAGTCGCGCCGCATCGACAACCAGCTCCGCGGTCGTTCGGGCCGTCAGGGCGACCCGGGCGAGACCCGCTTCTACCTGTCCCTCGAGGACGAGCTGATGCGCCTGTTCAAGTCCGACTGGGTCGACTGGGTCCTGCAGACCATGAAGATCCCCGACGACGTGCCCATCGAGAACAAGCGGGTCACCGGTGCGATCGCCTCGGCGCAGGCCCAGGTCGAGGCGCAGAACTTCGACACCCGCAAGAACATCCTCAAGTACGACGACGTGATGAGCCGTCAGCGCGAGGTCGTCTACGCCGAGCGACGCCGCGTGCTCGAGGGCGAGGACCTGCGCGAGTGGGTCTCGACCATGGTCGAGGGCGTCGTCACCGCCTACGTCTCCGGCGCCACCGAGGGCTTCCCCGAGGAGTGGGACCTCGAGGCGCTGTGGACCGCGCTCGGCACCCTGTACCCCGTGCAGCTCGACGCGACCACGCTCGAGGGCGAGCACGGCGGTCGCACCGGCCTCACCCGCGAGATCCTCACCGAGGCGCTGCTCAAGGACGCCCGCGACTCCTACGCCAAGCGCGAGGGCGAGCTGGGCGAGCAGGTCACCCGCGAGCTCGAGCGCCGCGTCGTGCTGAGCGTCCTGGACCGCAAGTGGCGCGAGCACCTCTACGAGATGGACTACCTCCGCGAGGGCATCGGCCTGCGCGCCTACTCCCAGCGCGACCCGCTCGTGGAGTACCAGCGCGAGGGCTACGACATGTTCAACTCGATGATGGAGGGCATCCAGGAGGAGTCGGTCGGCTTCCTGTTCAACCTGGACGTCCAGGTCGAGGCCGAGACCGCCGCGGCCGACGACGACGTCGACCACGAGGGGCACGACCACACCCCGCACATCTCGGCCAAGGGGCTGGAGCGCGAGCGCCAGCAGCGCCTCAGCTACTCCGCGCCCAGCGAGGACGTCGGCGGCGAGCCCGAGGTCCGGCTCGAGGACCCCGCCGCCCGCAGCCAGCAGCAGGTCAACGCCAAGTCCAAGTCCCGTCAGAAGGCCAAGGCCCAGCGCCAGTCCCGCAAGAACAACCGCTGAACGACCCCGGCGCCCGTCCGGCTGCGTTGCTGCCGGCGTCGACGAACGAAGACCAGTTCGCCTTCGCCGACGCGCCTGGCCGGACGGGCGCCGGACCCGATCAGGTGAGGATCGGCGTATGACCGCATAGCGCGGTCATACGCCGATTCTGCTGTCTGCGGGGGCGGACGACGTGCGGCGACGAGGCCGGGTCGCGGCGGGTGGGGCGCCGTCATTCGCTGCGGGGGTGCGGGCGCCGACTGCCCCGGCAGCACCCAGCACCTATCCCCAGACCACCGCCGTGCAGACCCACCGGGCGTCGTCGCGTCGGTCCTCCTGGAGCTCCAGGCGCAGGGCGAGCGCGCGGGAGCGGTGGCCCTGGACGACGCGGGCCGACACCTCGGCGCTGTAGCCGTGGGGACGGCCGACGTGCACCGACGCGACCCGGGAGCGGGGCGTGGTGGTGGTGCGCCGGCCGGACTCGGTCCGGGCGCGGGCGATGGTGGCGAGGCGGCGACCGACCTGGTCGTGCACCTCGGGCGTCGTCCACCGGATCAGCTGCGACAGCGGGCGGTGGCCGCCGGCCACCTCCACGAGCACCTGCACGAGCGACAGGGCCCGGGCCTCCATGTGGTCCGACGGCACCGGCTGGGGGCGCGGATGGCCGGCCGGGGGAATCGGCAGGCACCCCTCGAGCGGCAGCTGCCACTGGTCGGCCGACGTCACCAGGTGGCGGCGGGGCAGGTCGGGCAGGCGTCGGATCTGGAGGGTGCTCATGGGTGGTCCCTGGTCGTCGGGTCGGGGTGCGGGGGAGCGGGCTGCCGCAGGCGGGTGCCCGGCAGGAGGAGGTCGGCGTCGGGTCCGATCCGGGACCGGTTGGCCCGGTGCCACGCGGCGGTGGACCTGGCGACGGCGGCGTCGGACGCGCCGGCCGGCAGCCGCTGTCGGGCGAGGTCCCACAGGCAGTCGCCGGGCAGCACCTCGACCCAGGACGTCCGGGTCGGTGCGGCGACGACGCGCTCGGGCGCCTCGGGCCGCTCGGGCAGGCGCAGGCCGCTGAGGTCGGGGTGGTCGCGGTCGGCGCCGACGCGGGGTGCGGCCGACCCGGTCGGTGCCGCCCCCACGACCACCACGGCGACGCCTGCGGTGACCAGCACGAGTCGGCGCCACCGCTCGGGCGTCAGGCGCAGGGCCAGCCGCAGCGCCCGGGAGCGCGGCGCGACGACGTCGAGCACCAGCAGCGTCACGGCCGACAGGCCCAGGTACAGCGCCGCCGCCGTGCCGGCGAGGACGAGCACGTCCGCCACGGCGACCTCGAGGGTCAGCCCCGGGCCCGCCTCGAGGAGCCGATCCACGCGGACCGGGACCGAGGGCGTCAGCACGACGCCGGTGGCGAGCACCGCGATGACGGCGAGGCGGCGGGTGGAGAGGGTCATGGTGGCTGCTCGGCATTCGAAGAGAACGTTTGGGGACGTTTGGATACGTAGACGGATCCTGGGCGACCGGTGCGGTCGGCGTCAAGGGGTGGAGCGAGGGTGTGGACGGCCGTACCGTGTCGCCCGTGGCCTGGGACGAGCTGTTCGCCGACCTCGAGTCGTCGGCCGAGGCATGGGAGCAGCGCGAGCGGGACGCCGAGATCCTCGAGCGGACCCGCAGCGCCTGGTCCCGGGTGCGGTGGGCCGACCGGTGCGTCGGGTCGTCCGTCGCGCTGCGCGTCGACGGGCTGGGCGTGGTCGACGGCGAGGTCGACACGGTGGCCCGCACGTGGCTGCTGCTGAGGTCCGCGGGCGCGGTGGACTGGGTGGTGGCGCTCGACGCCGTGCTCGGCGTGGTCGGGGCGCCCGCGTCACCGGTCGCACGGGCCCGCGGCGGCGAGGTCGCCGCCCGGATGGGCTGGACCAACGCGTGGACGGTGCTGACGCGCGACCGTGCCGCGGTCCAGGTGGTGCGCCGCGACGGGAGCCGGGTGGAGGGGCTGCCGGTGCGGGTGGGGGAGGACTTCGTCGAGCTGCGGTCCGAGGACGGACGCGCCCGACCCGAGCTGGTGCCGTTCGGCGCCGTGGCCGCGGTGCGCTGCCCGCGTCTGCACGCCTGAGCTAGACCTGCTCGGCCTCGCTGTCGGTGCGCGACTCGCGGCGGGTGACGGCGTACTGGCGCTGGATGTAGTCCTCGAGCTCGGTGGCCTCGATCCGCCAGATCCCGCGGCCACCGATCTTGATGCCGCGCAGCTCACCGGTGCGGAGCAGGCCGAGGACGACGCGCTCGGTGACGCTCAGCACCTCGGCGACCTCGATCGGCGAGAGGAACCGAGGCTCGGTGGATCCCAACGGCATGGGGCCAGTGTGCCAGCAGGGACGGACGGGTCGGCCCCGCGACGCCCACCTGTGGAGAACCGCTGGACGGACGGGCGCGAACAGGGTGAGATGTCCGCCATGTCCCCACCGGAGTCCAGCTCGGGCGCCCCGCGGGCGGCCCGGCTCCGTCGTCGTCGCTGGTCCGATCCGCGCGTGCTCGTCGGCGCCGTCGTGGTGGCGGCCTCGGTCGCCGGCGTCACGACCCTGGTCACCCGGGCGGACGACACCGTCGCCGTCTGGGCCACGAGCGCAGCGGTCCGCGCCGGCGAGCCCGTCGACGTCGGACAGCTGCGGGCGGTGCGGGTGCGCCTCGACGACGACACCGGCGCGCGCTACGTCACCGCCGAAGGGGCGGCGTCCGACCGCTTCGTGGCCGGCCTCGGCGACCGCGTCTGGACCCGGTCGCTCACCGGTGGGGAGCTCGTCGCGGCCGGCGCCCTGGCCGCGCAGGCCGACGCGGTCGAGGCCGAGGTGCCGGTCCGGGTCGAGCGGGGCGCGCTGCCCGACGACCTCGCCACGGGCGACCGCGTCGACGTCTGGGTCTCGGCGCAGGACGCCGCGGCCGCCACCGACGCCCCCGGCGCGAGGCGCGTCGCGTCCGCGTCCCGGGTGCTCGACGTGGGCGGAGACGGCGGCGCGCTCGGCGACGCCACCGCGACCACCGTCCTGCTCGCCGTCGACGACACCGCGCTCGAGGACCTGCTCGGCGCCATGGGCGGCGCACGGGTGACCCTGGTCCGGGTGCCCGGCGCGGGCGCATGACCCTCGCGGTGCTGCTGGCCGCGGCCGACGAGCCGTGGGAGTCCACCGTCGCCCAGGACCTCCAGCACGCGCCCGGCGTCAGCCTCGCCCGCCGGTGCGTCGACGTGGCCGACGTCCTGGCGACGGCCGCCAGCGGCGGTGCCGACGTCGCCCTGCTGTCGCTGCGGCTGCCGGGGCTCGACGCCGACGTCGTGCGCCGGCTGCGCGAGAGCCGGGTCGTCCCCGTCGCCGTCGGTGGTATCGAGGTCGACGCCGCCCGCACCACGGCCCTCGGCGTGGCCGCCGTCGTGGGGGTCGACGACGTCGTGGACCTGCCGCGGCTCGTGGAGGACGCACGCGTCGACGTCGACGTGCCCGCCGCGGGCCCGTCGCCCACCCCCGGCCACGGGCGGGTCGTCACCGTCTGGGGACCCACCGGTGCGCCCGGTCGCAGCACGGTGGCGGTGGGTCTCGCGAGCGAGGCGGCCCACCTCGGCATCCCCACGCTGCTCGTCGACGCGGACGTCAACGGCGGGGCCGTCGCCCCGATGCTGGCGCTCCTCGACGAGGTCAGCGGGCTGCTCGCCGCGGCCCGCGCGGCCAACACCGGGAGCCTCGACGCCGCCGGACTCGTGGGCCACGCCCGCGAGGTGACGCCCGGTCTCGACGTCCTGACCGGCCTGCCGCGCGCGGACCGGTGGCCGGCGCTCCGACCGGCCGCGTTCGACGCGGTGCTCGAGGTGGCCCGCACCACCGCGGCCCTCGTGGTCGTCGACGTCGGGTTCGACCTCGAGCCGGGCGACGACCCGCTCGACCCGGCCGGACCGCGGCGGTCCGCGACCACCGCGTCGGCGCTGGCGCGCGCCGACACCGTCGTGGCGGTCGGGTCGGCCGACCCGCTCGGGCTGGCCCGGCTGACCCGGGGCCTCCACGACCTGCGCGAGGTGGTGCCCGACCGCGCTCCGCTGGTGGTGGTCAACCGGGCCCGGGAGTCGCTGGGGTGGGACCACGACGAGGTGTCCCGGTCGCTCGAGCGGTTCACGGGCGTCGCGCCCTCGGTCTTCCTGCGCGACGACCGTGCCGCCGTCGACCGTGCCTGGGTGCACGGCCAGGCCCTGGTCGAGTGCGCGCCGGACTCGCCGCTGCGCCGTGACCTGGCGGGCCTCACCCGTCGCGTCGTGGTGCCCGTGGGCGGAGCACCGGCACGGGCGCGCGGTCGGCGTCGGGTCCGCCCGTTAGCCTGACCGGGCGCCTACCCCCGCGAGGACCCCCGATGCCTGCACGCCTGAA
The DNA here is from genome assembly GCA_030655315.1 of Nocardioidaceae bacterium. GTDB lineage: Bacteria > Actinomycetota > Actinomycetes > Propionibacteriales > Nocardioidaceae > JAURVT01. The sequence goes on from JAURVT010000022.1 coordinate 20,079, forward strand.
CCCGATCGACGCCCTGTTCCTCAGCGAGGAGACCCGCACCACGCCGCGTCAGGTCACCACCCTCGCGGTGCTCGAGCCCGGGCCCGACGGGTTCGACTACGACCGCCTCGTGCGCGTCATCTCCGAGCGGATCGCGCTCGTGCCGCGCTACCGCCAGCGGGTGATGTCGGTGCCCGGACACGTCGGCGCGCCGGTCTGGGTGGACGACGAGGACTTCGACCTCACCTACCACGTGCGCCGCTCGGCCCTGCCGAGCCCGGGCACGAGCGAGTCCCTCCGCGACCTCGTCTCGCGGTTGATCTCGCGTCGGCTCGACCTCGACAAGCCGCTGTGGGAGGCCTACCTGGTGGAGGGCCTCGAGCACGGACGGGTCGCGCTGCTCATCAAGTCCCACCAGGCCCTGGTCGACGGCTCCGAGACGGTCGACCTCGCGCAGGTCCTGCTCGAGGAGACCACGCGCGACCGCGACGTCCCGCACGACGGCTGGACCCCGCGCGCCGCGCCCAGCCCGTTCACGCTCGTCGCGGACTCGCTGACCGACCTCGCGACCCACCCGACCAAGGCGGCCGGTCTCGCCGGCGCGCTGCTGGGACGCGCCGCGTCGCTGCTGCCGGTGCTCGGTCCGCCGCGGGCCGACCACGACCACCTGCTCACCGGCGAGCTGAGCCAGCACCGCCGCTTCGTCACCGTGGCCACCCGGCTCGAGGACTACCGGCGCGTCCGCGACGCCCACGGGGGCACGGTCAACGACGTCATCCTCGCCACGATCGCGAGCGCGGTACGGGCCTGGCTGCTCACGCGCGCCGAGCCGGTGGCCGACACGATGCGCCTGCGCGCGATGGTGCCCATGTCGGTCGTGTCGCCCGACGGAGCGCCCACCTCGCTCGGCAGCAAGGTCCGCGGGCACCTGCTCACGCTGCCCGTCGGCGAGAGCAACCCCGTCGTCCGGCTGCACCAGGTCTCCTACGCCCTCAAGGCGCACCGCGAGACCGGGGTCGCCGTCGCGGCCAACACCCTCGCCGGCCTCCCCGGGTTCGCTCCCACCACCTTCCACGCGGTCGGCGCGCGCGTCGCCGACTCGGCGTCGGGCCGCTCGTTCCAGCTCGTCATCACCAACGTGCCGGGGCCGCAGGAGCCGATGTACATGGCGGGTGCACGGGTCGCCGAGACCTACCCGGCGCTGCCGCTCGCCCACGACCGGCTGCTGTCGATCGGCGTCACGTCCTACGACGGCGGCGTCTACTTCGGGCTGGTCGCCGACCGCCAGGCCATCCCCGACGCCGACGTGCTCGGCCAGTGCATCTCCGAAGCGCTGGACGAGCTCGTCGAGAGCACCAGCCCCACCCGTCAGCGCGCCCCGCGCGGCCGCAAGCGCCCGGCGGCCAAGTCGTGAGCACGCGCGCCTACCTCGCCGTCAGTCGGGACCACCTGCGATCGCTCGCGTCCGACGGCGTCCTGCGCCGCGAGGGCACCGTCGCGTTCGTCTCGGAGAGCGACGACGAGGAGGACGAGACCGACGCGGCGGCGTCGGCCGCGGACTGGGCCGAGCAGGAGGACGGCGAGGCCCTCGTGGTGGTCGCCGACCTCGACGACCCCGAGGACCCCGCCGAGGACGTCCCGCTCACGCGGATCGCGTGCTTCCTCGTGGGCGACGAGCTCGCCTGGTACGCCGTCCAGGAGCTCGACTCGCTGCCCTGACGCCCCCGGCATCGCGCCGGGCGGTTTGACGACCGGCTCGCGGGGCAGACCCGGCCCGGCTCCACCGTCCGGGCGTCGGGAACGACGGGACCATCGCACCATCGCGTGGACGTCGTGCGCTTTGGCCGTGTCGGGACGAGGTGGCAGGGTGGGACGCATGGAAGCACGCACCGTCGTCCCCGCCCCGGTCAACGAGCCCGTCCTGACCTACGCCCCCGGCAGCGCCGAGCGCGCCGAGCTGGAGAAGGCGCTCGTCGAGCTCGCGGCGACCCCGATCGACCTGACGCAGACCATCGACGGCGAGCAGGACCTCGGTGGCGGCAAGAAGATCGCGGTCGTCCAGCCGCACGCCCACGCCCACGTGCTCGGCACGATGAAGAACGCCACGCAGGTCGACGCCCGCCGTGCCGTCGCCGCGGCGAAGGCCGCTGCCCCCGCGTGGCGCGACCTGCCCTACGACGAGCGCGCCGCGGTGTTCCTCAAGGCCGCCGAGCTGCTCAGCGGACCCTGGCGCGCGACGCTCAACGCCGCCACGATGCTCGGGCAGTCCAAGACCGCGGTGCAGGCCGAGATCGACGCCGCCTGCGAGCTGATCGACTTCTGGCGCTTCAACGTCGGCTTCGGTCGCCAGCTGCTCGCCGAGCAGCCGATCGCCAACTCCACGGGCGTCTGGAACCGGATGGACCACCGGGCGCTCGAGGGCTTCGTCTACGCGATCACCCCGTTCAACTTCACCGCGATCGCCGGCAACCTGCCCACCGCTCCGGCGCTGATGGGCAACACCGTGGTCTGGAAGCCCGCGCCGACGCAGACGTTCGCCGCCTTCTTCACCATGCGCCTGCTCGAGGCCGCCGGGCTGCCGCCGGGCGTCATCAACCTCGTCACCGGCGACGGCCAGGCCGTCTCGCAGGTCGTGCTCAAGGACCCCGACCTCGCCGGCATCCACTTCACCGGCTCCACGCCGGTCTTCCAGCACCTGTGGTCCGAGGTGGGGGCCAACATCTCGGGCTACCGCACCTATCCGCGCCTGGTCGGCGAGACCGGCGGCAAGGACTTCATCATGGCGCACCCCAGCGCCGACCCCGACGTGCTCCGCACCGCGATGATCCGCGGCTCGTTCGAGTACCAGGGCCAGAAGTGCTCCGCCTCCTCGCGTGCCTACGTCCCGCGCAGCCTGTGGAACGTCATCAAGAAGGACCTCGTCGCGATCACCGACGCCATCAAGCAGGGCCCGGTCACCGACCTGTCGAACTTCATGGGCGCCGTCATCGACGACCGCGCGTTCGCCAAGCACGACGCCGCGCTCGCCCGGGCCGCTCGCACCTCGAGCATCAAGGTCCTGGCCGGCGGCACCGCCGACGACTCCGAGGGCTACTTCGTGCGCCCCACGGTGCTCGAGTGCTCCGACCCCACCGACGAGGTCTTCACCACCGAGTACTTCGGCCCCATCCTCGCGGTCCACGTCTACGCCGACGCCGACTACGACAAGGTGCTCGACCAGATGGAGAGCGTCGCCCCCTACGCGCTGACCGGCGCCATCATCGCCTCGGACCGCTACGCCGTCCGCGACGCGATGCACCGGCTGCGCTACGCGGCGGGCAACTTCTACGTCAACGACAAGCCCACCGGGGCCGTCGTCGGGCAGCAGCCCTTCGGTGGCGCCCGCGGCTCGGGCACCAACGACAAGGCCGGCGCCCTGCAGAACCTGCTCCGCTGGACCTCGACGCGGTCGATCAAGGAGACCTTCGACGCTCCGACCGACCACACCTACCCGCACATGCTCTGATGTCCCGCCGACTCGAGCCGCACCGTCCGCGCGACCTCGACGACGCGCAGCGCCGCGTCTACGACGCCGTCGCGGGCGGGCGCCGGGCCGAGGGTCCGCAGGCGTTCGCCCTCACCGACGACGACGGGTCGCTGCGGGGGCCGTTCGACGCGTTCCTGCTGTCACCGCCCGTCGGGCACGCGCTGCAGGAGCTGGGCGCGGCGGTGCGCTTCGGCTCGGGCCTCACCGACCGCGTGCGCGAGATCTCGATCCTCGCCGTCGCCGCCCGCGAGCGGTGTGCGTTCGAGAAGCAGGCGCACGAGGCCGTCGGCGCGAGCGTCGGCCTCACCGACGACGAGATGGTCGCGCTCGCCGCCGACCGGGTGCCGACCGGTCTCGACGAGCACGAGACCGCCGCCCTCGAGCTGGTCCGCGCCCTGCTCGACGGCGACGTCGACGACCACACCTGGGTCCGCGTCGCCTCGCTCCTCGGCGAGCGCACCGTCTTCGAGCTCACCACCGTCGTCGGCTACTACCGGATGCTCGCCCTCCAGCTCCGAGTCTTCCGCGTCTGAGGCCCCCGGCATCCCGGCTGGCGGCGTTGCTCGCGTCCTCGACGAACGACACCAGTTCGCCTTCGACGCGGCGCCTTGCCGTCCGGGCGCCAGGCGGGATGCCGGGGCCCGTCAGAGCTTCTTGTTGGCCTCGCGGCACTCGAGGCGGAGCGCCTGGACGATCGCCTTCGCGACCTCGGGCTCGACCTTCTTGCCGATGAAGGGGATCTTGACGGTGACGTCGCCGACGACGGTGAGGACGGTGTCGTCGCCGCGGGCGGCGAGGGTGGTGGCGCCCTTCATGCTGGCGGGCTGGCCCTTGATGTCGACCGCGACGCGACCGGTGCGGTCACCGGAGGCGTCGGGGGCGTCCCAGTGCTCGACCTGGTCGACGCTGACCGTGTCGCCGACCATCTTCTTGAGCATGTCCGGCAGGTCGGCCGGGAGCGTGCGCGCGATGGTGATGGTGGCGGCCCCGCCCTGCGAGGTCACGTCCACGTCGTGGCGGGTGGCTCCCATCGTGGTGCACACCTCGTCGCGGAAGGACGGGTCGCTGATCAGCGCGAACACGGCCTCCGGCGTGGCGCCCGGGTACGTCACGGTCTCCTCGATCTTCATGGCGTCAGACTAGGGCGTTAGTGTCGCCTCGTCGCACAACGGCGTGCGGCGTCGCGACGCGAAGGGGGCGTGTGCAGCCCATGACGGACCGTGCAGGACTGGTCGAGGACTACTACCGGGACCTCCCCGCGAGCGAGCTCGCGGCCGAGCAGCCGGGCGAGCTGGAGGCCGTCGCGCAGAGCCACCGCGCGCTCGCCGCCTCGTGCCCCCGCGGCACCTCCCTGGTGCGGGCGTTCTCGCCGACGGTGGAGGCCGACGGCTGGGACGCGGGCGGCCACATCGTCGTCGAGATCGTCACCGCCGACCGCCCGTTCCTGGTCGACTCGGTGACGTCCTACCTCGTGGAGCAGGGCTACGGCATCGACCGGCTCGTCCACCCGCAGCTGCTCGTCTCGCGCGACGCCGAGGGCCGGCTGCTCGACGTCCGGGTACCCGATCCCGCGGCACCGTCGCGCGACGAGCACGACGACCTCACCGACGTGCGGGAGTCGTGGATCCACGTCGACCTCGACTCCTCGAGCGACCCCGAGGTGTACGCCAAGATCGAGGACGGCCTGCGCGGCGTCCTGCGCGACGTCGAGGAGGTCACCGCCGACTGGCGGCCCATGCACGCCAAGGCGCTCGAGCTCGCCGACGAGATGCGTCGTCCGCTGCCCGGCGTCCCGACCGACGAGGCCGACGAGGCCCGCGAGCTGCTCACCTGGCTGGCCGACGGCCACTTCACCTTCATGGGCTACCGCGACTACGCGATCGACGACTCGGCCGGGACGGGCGGTGCGGGCGTCATGCGAGTCGTCCCCGACACGGGCCTCGGGCTGCTCCGCAGCGACCGGATCGTGTCCAGCGAGGCCGGCGGCGAGGCCGCGGCGGCGGCCGCGCGGGGCAGCGACCGCTCGCTGCTCATCGTCACCAAGGCCGACACCCGCTCGACGGTCCACCGGCCGGTGCACCTCGACCGGATCGCCGTCCGCACCTACGACGAGGCCGGGACCGTGGTCGGCGAGCGCCGGTTCCTCGGTCTGTTCACGTCGTCGGCCTACGCCGAGAGCGTGATGCGCGTGCCCGTGCTCGGACGACGCACCCGCGCCGTCCTCGAGCACCTGCGGTGGGACCCGCAGAGCTACAACGGCAAGGCCCTGGTCGACATGCTCGAGGGCTACCCGCGCGACGAGCTGTTCGGCGCCCGCGTCACCGAGCTCGCGGCGATCGCCACCGACCTGCTCCACTCGCGCGACCGTCGCCAGGTCCGGTCCTACGTCCGCCGCGACGAGCTGAGCCGCTTCTGGTCGTGCCTGGTCTACCTCCCGCGCGACCGCTACACGACCGACGTCCGCGTGCGGATGCAGGACCTCCTCAAGGCCGCGGTCGGTGAGGGCGCGACCGTCGAGTACACCGCGCTGGTGAGCGACCAGCTCCTCGCGCGCCTGCACTTCGTGGTGCGTCCGGCCGGAGGCACCGTCGCCGAGCCCGACGTCGACGACCTGCAGCGCCGGCTGGTCGACGCCGCCCGCACCTGGGACGACGACTTCGCGACGGCGATCGACGCCGCCTTCGGCCAGGCGGCCACCACCGAGACCCTCGCGACCTACGCCGGCGCGTTCCCCGAGGCCTACAAGGAGGACTTCGCCGCCCGGGTCGCGGTGCAGGACCTGCAGTGGCTCGAGTCGCTGGCGGGCGGCACGATCGCCCTGAAGTTCCGACGCTCGACCACCGACGGGCAGGCCAGCGGCCGGATCAAGATCTACCGCCACGGCACCGCGCTGTCGCTCGCCGACGTGCTGCCCGTGTTCACCTCGCTCGGCGTCGCCGTCGTCGACGAGCGGCCCTACCGGATCTCGATCGGGTCCGAGGAGGCGTGGGTCTACGACTTCGGCCTGAACTACGAGGGCCGGGTCACCGACGCCGTCCTCGGTGAGTTCCAGAACGCGTTCGTCGCCTGCTGGGGCGGCAAGGCCGAGGCCGACGGGTTCAACCGCCTCGTGCTGGGGGCCGGGCTCACCTGGCGCCAGGTCGTCGTGCTGCGCACCTACGCCAAGTACCTGCGGCAGGCGGGCTCGCCGTTCAGCCAGGAGTACCAGGAGCGTGCGCTGCTCGACAACGACGAGATCGCGCGGCTCGTCGTCGAGCTGTTCGAGACCCGGTTCGACCCCGACGGCGGTACCCGCGACGAGCGGGTCGCGCGGTCGACCGCGATCGAGGAGACCATCACGGCCGCGCTCGAGGAGGTGGCGAGCCTCGACGCCGACCGCATCCTGCGCGCCTTCGTCGGCCTGGTCCGGGCGACCCTGCGCACGAACTTCTACCAGCTCGACGAGGACGACCGGCCCAAGCCGTACGTCTCGGTCAAGCTCGACGCGCGCGCGATCGACGACCTGCCCGAGCCGCGTCCCCGGTTCGAGATCTTCTGCTACTCCCCGCGGGTCGAGGGCGTGCACCTGAGGTTCGGACCCGTCGCCCGCGGCGGCCTGCGGTGGTCGGACCGCCGCGAGGACTTCCGGACCGAGGTGCTCGGGCTCGTCAAGGCACAGATGGTCAAGAACACCGTGATCGTCCCGGTGGGGTCCAAGGGCGGCTTCTACTGCAAGCACCTGCCCGACCCGGCCGTCGACCGCGACGCGTGGCTGGCCGAGGGCGTCGCCTGCTACCGGACCTTCATCTCCTCCCTGCTCGACGTCACCGACAACCGCCGCGGCACCGAGACGGTGCCGCCCGAGCGCGTGGTGCGCTGGGACGACGACGACTCCTACCTCGTCGTCGCCGCCGACAAGGGCACCGCCACCTTCTCCGACATCGCCAACGGGGTCTCGCTCGACTACGGCTTCTGGCTCGGCGACGCGTTCGCCTCCGGGGGCTCGATCGGCTACGACCACAAGGCCATGGGCATCACCGCCCGCGGAGCCTGGGAGTCGGTCCGCCGGCACTTCCGCGAGCGCGGCATCGACTGCCAGAGCGAGGACTTCACCTGCGTCGGCGTCGGCGACATGTCGGGCGACGTGTTCGGCAACGGCATGCTGCTCTCGCGCCACACCCGGCTCGTCGCGGCGTTCGACCACCGCCACGTCTTCCTCGACCCCGACCCGGACGCGGCGACGTCCTTCGCCGAGCGGGAGCGGCTGTTCGCCCTGCCGCGCTCCAGCTGGGCCGACTACGACGCGTCGCTGATCTCCGAGGGCGGCGGCGTCCATCCCCGCACCGCCAAGACCATCCCGGTCACGCCCCAGGTCCGCGTCGCGCTGGGCCTGCCCGACGGCGTGGTGCAGATGAGCCCCACCGAGCTGCTCACCGCCGTGCTGAAGGCGCCGGTCGACCTGCTCTGGAACGGCGGCATCGGCACCTACGTCAAGGCGAGCACCGAGACCCACGACCAGGTGGGCGACAAGGCCAACAACGCGATCCGGGTCGACGGGGCGGACCTGCGCGCCCGCTGCGTCGGCGAGGGCGGGAACCTCGGGCTCACGCAGCTGGGCCGGATCGAGTACGCGTCCGCCGGCGGGCGCATCGACACCGACTTCATCGACAACTCCGCCGGGGTCGACACCTCCGACCACGAGGTGAACATCAAGATCCTGCTCGACCGTGTCGTCGAGTCCGGCGAGCTCGACGTCGCCGGCCGCAACGAGCTGCTGCCCACCATGACCGACGAGGTCGCGGGGCTGGTGCTCGCGCACAACTACGACCAGAACAAGGCGCTCGCCAACTCGCAGGCCAACTCGAGCAGCCTCGTGCACGCGCACGAGGACTGGATCCGTGCCCTCGAGCGCGAGGGCCACCTGGACCGCGAGATCGAGTTCCTGCCGCAGGACGACGAGATCGCGCGCCGTCGCGCCGAGGGCGGCGGGCTGACCGCGCCCGAGCTGGCCGTCCTGCTCGCCTACACCAAGATCGTGCTGTCCGACGAGCTGCTGGCCTCGGGCATAGCCGACGACCCGTTCTTCCGCAGCGAGCTGTACTCGTACTTCCCGAGCGCGATCCAGCACCGCTACCGCGCGCAGATCGACGACCACCCGCTGCGCCGCGAGATCGTCGTGACGCGCCTGGTCAACCAGCTGGTCGACTCCGCGGGGATCACGTTCTACCACCGCCTGCGCTCGGAGACCGGCGCCTCGATCGACGAGCTCGCCCGCGCCCACGCCGTCGCCGTCGAGATCTACGGCACCAACGCGCTCAACGACGACGTCGACGCGCTCGACAACCAGGTCGCGGCCGAGGTGCAGACCCAGGTCCGGCTCGCGCTCCGCACGCTCGACGAGCGGGTGACTCGCTGGCTGGTCAACAACCAGCGCGACGTCGACGCCGAGCAGATCGTCGACTACTTCGGCACCACGGTCCAACGCGTGGTGGCGGCGATGCCACGGGTGCTGGTGGGCCGTCAGAAGGAGGCCTTCGACGCCGCCGTCGCGACGTTCCTCGAGGCGGGGCTGCCCGACGACGTCGCCCACCGCGCCGCCAGCGTCGGCCCGGCCTACTCGGCGATGGGCATCGCCCACCTGGCCCACGACCACGACGTCGACCCCGAGCTCGTCGCCGCGGTGCACGTCCGGGTGGGAGAGGCCCTCGGCCTCGACCTGTTCGCGTCGCGGGTGCAAGGGCTGCCGCGCGACGACCGCTGGCGCACGATGGCGAGGGCGTCGCTGCGCGACGAGCTGCACGCGGTCCACGTCTTGTTCGCCGAGCAGGTGCTCGAGGAGACCTCCGGTGACGACCCGCAGGCGCGGGTCGACGCCTGGGTCGAGACGCACCGCGCCGCGATGGACCGCGCCTCCGACACCCTCGACGCGATCTGGTCCGAGGACGAGGCCGACCTCGCCCGCCTGTCGGTGGCGCTCCGGGTGGTGCGCGGGCTGCTCTGAGCGCCGCTCACCGATCTCCGACGGGGCGCAGGTGACCGGCGGCGACCCAGCGCACCACCAGCGACTCGGCCCCGGTGGGCACGAAGGCGACGAGCGCCCACCAGCCGTCCTGCTGGCGCCGCCACGAGACGACCAGGCCCGGATAGGGCTCGAGGTCGGCTCGTGACGACTCCTTGACCAGCACGTGGCGCACCCGTGGGACGACCGGCTCGAGGAGCGGTCGCGCCGCCTCCTGGCCGTACCGCCGGTTGCTGCCCACCGGGGCACTCTATCGAACAGGTGTTCGAAGTGTCACCGGTCGATGGAGGCCATGTCCGGGTAGCGCTCGCCGACGACCTGGTCGGCCGGGATCGCGGCGTCGAGCGCGGCGAGGTCGTCCGCGGTGAGCTCGACCTCGACGGCTCCGAGGTTCTCCTCGAGGTAGGTCGTGCGCCGGGTTCCGGGGATGGGGGCGACGTCCTCGCCCTGCGCGAGCACCCAGGCGAGCGCCAGCTGGCCGGCCGTCACGCCCTTGGACTCGGCGATGGCCCTCACCGCGTCGACGAGACGCAGGTTGGCCGCGAAGGCGTCGCCCTGGAAGCGCGGGTTGTGCCGGCGGAAGTCGCCCTCCTCGAGGTCGTCGGGGGAGGTGATCTGGCCGGTGAGGAAGCCGCGGCCGAGCGGCGAGTAGGGCACCAGCCCGATGCCGAGCTCGCGGAGCGTGGGGAGGATCTCGTCCTCGACGTGCCGCGTCCACAGCGAGTACTCGGTCTGCAGCGCGGTGATCGGGTGGGTCGCGTGGGCGCGTCGGATGGTGTCGACCGATGCCTCGGACAGGCCGAGGCGGCGCACCTTGCCCGCCTCGACGAGCTCCTTCATCGCGCCGACCGTCTCCTCGATCGGGACGCTCTGGTCGACGCGGTGCTGGTAGTACAGGTCGATGTGGTCCAGGCCGAGCCGCTGCAGGCTCGCGTCGCACGCGCGGTGCACGTACTCGGGGCTGCCGTTGATGCTGCGGTCGGACGGGTCGTCGGGGTTGCGGACGTTGCCGAACTTGGTGGCGACGACGACGCCGTCACGCTTGCGGCCGAGCACGCGGCCGACCAGCTTCTCGTTGGTGAACGGGCCGTACATGTCGGCGGTGTCGAAGAAGGTGACGCCGAGGTCGACCGCGCGGTCGAGGGTGCGGACGGCCTCCGCCTCGTCGATGGTGCCGTAGAACTCCGACATGCCCATGCATCCCAGCCCGAGGGCGGAGACGTCGAGGGCGGAGTCGTGGGCGGTGCTGCCGAGGGTGCGGGTGGGGATCTGGGTCATGCCCTCCACGCTGCACCTTGGAGCGCGCTCGAACGCAAGCCGAGGGTCAGGACGGCGTGCCGACGCGGTCCTCGTAGATACCGATCTTGCGGTTGATGGCACCGAGGTGCTCGGTGACCTCGCTCAGCTGGGCCAGCACGCGGTCGCGGTGGGCGTGCAGGATGCCGAGCCGCTCGGCCTCGTTGCCGTCGCCCATCCGGCACAGGTCGGCGTAGGCCCGCACCTCGCGGATGGGCATCCCCGTGGCGCGGAGCCGGTTGATCATCTCGATCCACTGCAGGTCGGCCGGCCCGTAGGCGCGGCGCCCGGCGGCGGTCCGCGAGACCGGCCCGAGCAGCAGCCCGTCGCGCTCGTAGTAGCGCAGGGTGTGGGTGGTCAGGCCGGTGCGCTCGGCCGCCTCGGCGATGGACAGCGTCTCGGCGGAGGCGTCGATGGTGGTCATGTGTTCGAGTGTGCACCTTCGAGCCAACTGCAAGACGAAGACAGGATGGCCGGGGTGCTCAGCAGCCCGTCCCCCGCGTGTCGGATTCCCAGGTAGGCACGGTCTTCCGACGGGACCACGGCGAAATCTTTGTGGTCCCGTCGGATCTCCGTGCCAGGTGGGGCTGACGGGACGGCGTGGACGACGGGCGACCGACGGTCTCGATCGGGCGGCGCCGCGCACCCTCCCTCACCCGGACGAGCCGTGTTGACGAGCCGTGTGACAGCAGTGAACTCCTGTGACGTCGACGGCCGGAGTTGTCCACAGATTCGGTTTCGGGGGGTTTCATCCCCGCGATCTCGGGGGAGCATCGGTGCCACCGAGACCGAGCCGGAGGTGGACCGATGGGCGTGGTGGATACGAGCGTCCTCGCCGAGCAGGTCCGCGCCCGCGTCCGCGACGAGGGCATCGACCCGGTGCGACAGGCGCCGCTGGTGCGGCGCATCGCCGAGCAGGTGGCCCGGGCGCACGACGAGCGCAGCCTCACCGGCGCGGTCGCACCGCTCGACGACGTCGCCGGCGTGGTCGGGTCGTTGGTCGACCGGGTGTCGGGGTTCGGACCGCTCCAGGCGCTGCTCGACGACGAGACCGTCGAGGAGATCTGGATCAACGACCCTAGTCGGGTACGCTACAGGTATCTCACTTAGGCGTCCACAGGAGGGCCGAAACATCTCCACTGCAGCCGCGATCTACGTCCGGATCTCACGGGATGCCGAGGGCGCCGGACTCGGCGTGAAGCGGCAACGGGCCGACTGCGAAGCCCTCGCAGCTCGGCTCGGGTGGAACGTGGTCGAGGTGTTTGAGGACAACGACGTGTCGGCCTCTAAGTCCAAACCGCGGCCGGCATACGTGCGGATGATGGAGGCCGTCCAGCGCGGCGCGGTGACAGGCGTCGTCGTATGGGACGTGGACCGCCTGACCCGCACGCCTCGCGAGCTCGAGGACGTCATCGACTTCGCCGACCGCGTGGGCCTGCGCCTGGCATCCGTAGGCGGCGACATCGACCTCGGGACTGAGCAAGGTCGGATGATGGCCCGCATGAAGGGCACGGTGGCCCGCTACGAGATCGAGCAATCTCGCCGACGACTCAGGGCCAAACACGTGGAGCTGGCGGCGAGTGGCCGGCACAACGGCCCGCGACCATTCGGGTGGGACTTTCGCGAAGACCGATCGCTAGCAATCAACCCGGCCGAAGCGGCGGTCATCCGTGAGTGCGTCGACCGCGTACTCGCCGGCGAGGGCATCTGGAAGATCTGTCGCGACCTGAACGACCGAGGCATCCTCACGAGCACCGGAAGGCCATGGGTTCCCCAAGTGCTGCGGCGCATGGTGCTCCGGTGGCGCAACTGTGGTGTGCGCACCCACAACGGCAAAGAGGCCGGGGAGGGGCAGTGGGAGGCGGTCGTCGACCGCGAGACGCACGAGCGGGTCGTCGCGCTGCTCACTGATCCCGCTCGTCGCTCCAACAACAGAGGGACCGCACCGAAGTACCTCTTGACCTCGGTCGCCCGCTGTGGCGAGTGCGGCAAGTACGTGGTCGGCACCAACGAGCACACGTACAAGCTGAAGAGCGGGCGCACGCGCACGTTCCTCCATGCCTACAAGTGCCCTCACGCCGGCTGCATGAAGGTGCAGCGGAACATGGCCGAAGTCGATGAGCTCGTTAGCGGGGTCGTCGTCGGGGTGCTGGAGCGCAACGGCGTCCGACTTCTCGGTGGCGACCCGGTGGCTGCTGCGCAGGCGCGCGACCGGGTTAACGCGCTTGAAGCCAAACTCGCACTTGCCGCTGATCAATACGCCGAGGACGTCATCACCGGTGACCAAATGAAGCGCATCAGCGAGCGTCTTCGGCCGCAGCTCGAGGCGGAGCGTGGTCGGCTGATGCAGTCCCAGCCTGATCCTGCGCTAGCGAGTTTCACGGGCGCCGACGTCGCGGAGGCTTGGGAGAGGGCGGACGTAGAGGTCAGGAAGCGGATCATCAGAACGCTGGGCATGGAAGTCAGCATCGAGCGGGTTGGTTCCGGCAATGGGCGGACATTCGATCCTGAGTCCGTCTGCATCAGTTGGGCGGACACACGCGAGCCTGATACGCAGCGGAGCCAGTGATGCCGCGCATTCCCCCCGCCTTCACCTTCGATTTCTTGCTGGCCATCGTGTGCTCGGAGCGCGGCCGACACCACGAACGCCGAGGCGCGACCACGATTGCCGAGTTCGGTGCGTTGGATGCCGTCGGGGGCAAGTGGGTGGAGCTCCAGCATCGACGAGAGGCGTCGTCCGTTTCGCTGGACGAGGCCCATCAGTCGGACCGGACCTTGAGGCCCACAAGTCTGGTCGTCATCGACGATCGTGGCGAGTTAGACGTGAGTGAGGTCAAGGACTGGATCGAGCTGTCGGTCAGGGAGGGCAGCACGGTCGAGGGCGCTGACGGGGGCCCTGATGCCATCGACGTCGAGTTCCTTGGCGCTCGAGCCCATAGAGATCTGCATTGTGGCTGCGGGCTTCATCTGACCATGCAGCACGACAAGCTCTGTCTGCTTCTTGACGGGTTTCGGGCGGCCGGCCATTCGACGGTCGAACTGGGCCTCATCGTTCGAGCCGCCACGACGCCACGCCGAGGGATCTTCGACGGCTAGCACCTTCGCGGTCGTAGACTGGCAGTGTCGTAAGACCGCGTCGAGCTCCGTACTCGATACCCGCGCCCAAGCGCTGGTCTAGCTGACCCTCTCACCAAGGGTCTCCTAGCCGTGCCTGGAGGCAGCGGTGTCTTGGACCCACGAACGCGCACGTGTCGCGTCACTCTCTCGTGATCGTCGACCAGACGATCCAGAACTTCTCGATGCTCGCCGGCGGCTTCGTACCGAGCGTCTCGCCGAGTACATCGCACGAACGGTCGACGCCGCTCCGCCATTGACCGACGAGCAGCGGCGCAGGCTGGCGGCTCTGCTCACGGCCACCCCTGCCGATCGGGGTGACGCGAATGTCGCATGAGAAAAGAAGCAGCCCCACGGGGACGAACCGTGGAGCTGCAGAGTCTTCGGCTGGCGGCCTCGACACTCCCATTCTAGGCGACGCGATCGCTTATGCAGTGTTTGTTGAGACCACCGAGGGTCGTGAATCACGACGGCTGTTCCTGTCGCTGCACGGTGCGCTCAAGGCCATCACTCGAGCCGAGGCCCGCGGCCACACGGCGACCATGACACTTTGCGCGCTGGTTCCGGTCGGCGGTGACCGCGCATGAGGCGCGTGCGACTGAGTGAGGAGCTGGCCGAGCAGATCGCAGTCGACGCGCTCAAGGAAGCGCTCGAGTCCGCGACCCGCGGGTGGTGGCTGAAGCGCGCAGCCGACTTCGAGCGGGCCATGCACCGTCCCGGCGACTTCGCGGGGCTGTCCTCGGTCGAGCAGATCGAGGACATCAACGCCCGCCTAAAGGCGAAGGCCGACGCCTGCCGCGCTCACGCCGGTATTGCGCCGCGGTGGGTCGAGGGCATCTCGGATCTCGACAGCGCTGAGGCGGCCGCATGAGGCGCCGCCCGTGGATCTCCATCGAGATCGAGCCGGACAGCCGCGTGGCCTGGGTGAGCGGTCAGAATGTTCGCCCGCTGATCGAGCGCGCCGGCGGACGGCCGCTGTGGTCTGCCACTCGGCGCGCGTGGAACACGTCGTCTGAAGTCGGTCGCGACCTCCTGGCCGTCGCTGAGCACGCCGGATACGCCGTGGTGTTCAGCGCTGGGGGTGAGGACTTTGACGACGCAGCCTGATTCGGACTTCTGGCTCAACCCGCCCGAGCTCGAAGACGAGGCCGCCGACGTCACGTTCAAGCGCGACTGGAAGGCCGTTGACCTCACGGACGTGCTCGAGGGCACCTGGGAGCCTCCACAGCCCACTGTGGGCCGACGTAGCGACGGGGTGGGCCTGTTCTACCCCGGGAAGGTCCACACGGTCGCCAGCGAGTCCGAGGCCGGTAAGACATGGTTCGCGCTGTCCGCGGTGATTGACGAGATCATGGCCGGCAACCACGTGCTGTATGTCGACTTCGAGGACGACGCCGGGGGAGTGGTCGGCCGTCTCCTGGCCCTGCAGCTCGGCGCCGAGCTGGTGCGGGAGCGGCTGCACTACGTGCGACCCGAGTCCGCGCTCGGCAGCGGCATCCACTCGGACGACCTGCGCGATCTGCTGGTCACCTACCGGCCCACGCTGGCCATCGTCGATGGCATCACTGAGGCGATGACGCTGCACGGGCTGGACCCGCTGTCCAACAAGGACATCGCGACCTTCGGGCGGCTGATCCCCAGACGGCTGGCAGACGACGGCCCCGCTGTCGTCTGCTTGGACCACGTCGTCAAGGACCGTGAGGGCCGAGGCCGCTACGCCCTCGGTGGCGTGCACAAGCTGAACGCTGTCGACGGTGCCGCTTTCCTTCTCGACAATCGCAAGCCGTTCGGCATCGGCCTCAAGGGCATCACGACGATTCGAATTGCCAAGGATCGACCGGGGCAGCTGCGCAAGCACGGCGTGCCGAACGCGCAGGGGGTGTGGTTCGCAGACCTGACGCTCGACTCCCACGACGAGGCGTTCGCCGAAGTCGAGGTGGTGCCGGCCGAGAAGAAGGCCACAGAGGAGTTCAGGCCCACCGCGATCATGGGCAAGATCTGCGAAGCGATCGAGGACAAGGGACCGCTCTCGGGGGCGAAGATCAACGCTCTTGTGACTGGCAAGGCAACGACGATTCGGCAGGCGATTTCCTTGCTGCAAATCGACGGGTACGTCTCGGACGGGACACCGCACACGTTGCTCAAGCCCTGGGATGGGGGCGGTTCCAATGCCTGATCTCGTCCCCTCTTCCCAACCTCTTCCCACCTCTTCCCAGGACGGGGCCAGTACCCCTCAAATCGACCTCGTCCCCTCTTCCCGCTCTATAGGAAGAGGGACGAGGGACGAGGGTCTGGAGAAGCAGAACTCACACGACAACCTCGTCCCCTCGTCCCAAGCCCGCAGACGGCCCATTCGGCTCGAAGACCTGCCCCGCCTTGCGGTGGACCACGACAGGTTCATGGCCAAGCTCACCGACCTGCGAGAGGCAGGCGAGCGCATTCCGTGCGTCGGTGACGATCGGTGGATCAGCGACGACCGCCAGGCGCAGGCCGAGGCTGCTCAGAAGTGTGCCGGGTGCCCGGCGCTGGCCGCTTGCGGGTCGTACTTCGAGCGGTGGCCCGAGCCGGGCGGCGTGTGGGCCGGGCTCACCGAGAGAGCCCGAGACGGCCGCGCCGTCGGCAGGCGAAAGAAGGTGGCCGGGTGAACAGCGTTTGGGGTGAGATCCCCGCGTCGCCCGACGTGCAGGTGCTAGGCGACGCAGTGGTCCTTCGAGGCGCCGCGGCCCTCGAGGCGTTCCGCCTGGTGCGACAGGGCATCCAGTACCAGGAACGTACCGACCACATCTCGGCCAATCCGCGAGTGCTGGGCGTCCTCGCCGCACTGAAGGTCGCGGCTGAGCGTGCAGGCA
This sequence comes from Nocardioidaceae bacterium, assembly GCA_030655315.1. Taxonomy (GTDB): domain Bacteria; phylum Actinomycetota; class Actinomycetes; order Propionibacteriales; family Nocardioidaceae; genus JAURVT01. The sequence goes on from JAURVT010000022.1 coordinate 36,841, forward strand.
TGTCCGCCAGCGGACACGCGGACGTCCGCAAGGAGCCCGATTCGCCATCGTTGGTCATGCAGCTGGGGATCACTGCGGCGGCGCACGAGCTGAACATGACCGAACGGCACGTGCGCCGCCTGGCCCGAGACGGCGTCATCGCCGGTCGAAAGGTCGGGCAGTCCTGGCAGCTGGACAGGGCAGCGGTCCTGGCCCACCGACTGGAAAGAGAGTCCGCCTGATGCCGAAGTACATCGTCACCGCGCCCCTGGTCACCCTCACCACGACCCCCGCGGTGGTCCCGAACCCGTCTTACGAGAAGCGCTACGAGAAGGGCGACGTGCTGCCCGACTGGGTCAGCGCGGCAGACCTTGCCAGGCTGCAGGGGCTGAACTACGTCCAGACGGTGGCGTGAGCGAGATGGTGACCAAGTCGGACCACAAGACCACCACGCGTTACGTGGTGCTCGCGCCGCTGGTGCAGCTCACGACAAGTGAGGGACCGTTCATCGGGCCCAACCACGTCTACGAGAAGCAGTACCGCGAAGGCGACACGCTGCCCTCCTGGATCAGCGACACCGATCTGGGGCAACTGCTCGAGTTCGGGTACGCCCGGCCGATCGAGCAGGTCGCGTGATGGCCGACCCTTACTCGCCGAACCCGCTGGCGGACCAGTACGCCCAGACCCACCCGGAGCGGTTCGAAGCAGTGTCGGCCGCCAAGGCGCCGCCCAAGATGTTCGCCGGCGGCACCTCGGACACCCCGGCGTTCACGGCTTCAGGCATCGACCCTCAGCTCCTGCTGCGGCTTCCCTACGGGGTACGACATGCAGCTGCGGCTGAGCCTGACGTCACGGTGGTGCATGGGTACTTCGAGCAGTACGCAGACGTCGACGGTGCTGTCATCGACCACGAGGGGCTGCGCGCCGCCCAGTACCGACTCCAGGACTGGATCGAGAACACAGACCTGGACACGCGCACCCCCGAGCAGCAGCAGGCGGACGACGACGAGCTCTACCTCGCGATGTTCAACCCGAGCAACGACCGCATGGCCTACGCGAAGGAGAACAAGCGTCGGCTCGAGGCTGGCGAGGACGAACTGCCGCGCTTTGGCAGCTACGAGATGAACCAGCTGTGGGAGCAGGAGGGCGCTCGCTGATGCGGCACGCCGAAAAGTGCCAGACCCGTAGCCAGGCTGAGCGCCTATGCCATCCGGGCGACTCTAAAAGCCTTCGGGGGGCACGCCCCACTGGCGTGGCCGGCAAGAGGGGTGGCGGGGGACCCCCTTCGACCTCACAGGCTCCCTCTCGGCATAGCGCCAATCTCTCTCCACGGTTTTTTCGCGCTCCCCAGACTGCCTCGCAGGAGCGCCCAGGTTGCCCGGTGCGCCCCGGCCGCGGTGGCGATGACCGCTCGATCCCCCGGATGCGGCCAGGGCCGGCACGCGTTCGGGCCCACCACCGGGGCGCAATGGTGCAGTTCAAGGGCGTAAGTCGTTACATCGGGGCATCGTCGTGACTGGTAAGCGTCTGCGCGCGGTCGCACGCGGAGAGACCGGCCAGCCGTCCGTCCCGCGGTCCATCACTGATGCGGTTGCCGACGGCCGAACGCTCCAACTCCTTCTTGCGATGAGGGCTCGCCTGGCCACGGCCCTGGATGACCCGAACATCCGAGGCGCTGACCTTGCCGCCTTGTCCCGTCGGATGCTTGAGATCGCCAAGGAGATCGAGGCGGCCCACTCGAGTGAAGAGTTTGCGGTCGACGGCTCGGTCGCAGACGACGCGTTCGATCCGGAGGCCATCTGATGCGCCGGGTCTCGATGAGGCAGTGGGAGTTCGCGTCCTCGCCGCACCTGGGGTCGACCGAGGGTGCGGCGATGGCAGACGAGGACGGGCAGCTCTGGTACCTGAAGGACTGGGGTCTGCCATACAAGAACAAGACTGCCAACGAGCTGCTCGGCAACGATCTGTATCGCGCGGCGGGGGTGCTGGTACCCGAGGTGGTGACCGACGAGACGGGCCGGTTCCACGCGAGCAGGTGGGTCGAGGGACGACCACTCAGCGACCTGACGTCCGAGGAGCTCGACAGAGTCCGCGCCGACGCGCAGGACGGGTTCATGGTCGATGCATGGCTGAGCAACTGGGACGTCGCAGGCACTGGCAACATGCGCCTGGGTGACGACGGGCGGGTCTGGCGCATCGATGCCGGCGGGGCGCTGTTCTTCCACGCAATGGGAGTTGCCCGAAGGCTGGGTCGTCACGCTCGCGCAGATGTGGAGTCGATGCGCGACCCGGCCGTCGCGACTGAGCAGGGCGCCAAGCTCTTCGCAGACGTCTCCGAGCAAGCACTAATCAGAGGCGCCGAGATGGTCGCCTCAGTCTCAGCACGCACGATCCAGCAGCTGTCCGCCAAAGCGCAGTTCGCACTCGATGCCGACCTGCGTCTCGACACTCAGGTCATCATCGACCGCCGCAACGACATCGCCGACCTGTTCGGCCTGATGGTGGAGGACTGACATGGAGACTCTCGACTGCACGTGTGGACGCCAGCACGATGGCGCTCACGGAGCCGCCGGTCTGGCGCTGATCAGGGACGGACGCCTGCTGATCTGCCATCATTCGGAGTTCGCAATGGCCAACGGGGTGTGGTCACTACCTGGGGGCCCAGTCGAACACGGCGAGTCACCACTGCGGGCAGCGAAGCGGGCAGCTCGCACCGAACTCGCCGGGCTGGACGTGTCCGCGATCCGTGTCGTCGGCGAGATGGTCGACGACCACGGCGGGTGGGCTTACACGACGCTGATCTGCGAGTACGACGGGCCGACCGAGTTGAAGCCCAGTGGCCCCGACGCGTCAGGGCTGGTGTGGGCGCCGCTCGAGGCGGTCAGTTCGGCGCAGATGCTGGACCAATCTGCACACACCTGGCCCGCGCTGCGGGATCGGATCAAGCAGCTGTTGGACTTGTCGCCTGTCCTGCCGTCCGAGGTAGCCGAGATAGCTCGGTGGCTTCGCGCAGTGTCCGCGGACCCGCTGGTGCCCGAGGTCGACCAGAACCCGACCGAGACCACCGTCGGATGGAGGGTTTGGCGTCCCACGAACCTGGGAGGTCTCGAGGCGCCGTCGCAGGACCCCTGGGTGCCCTGGCCGGCTGAGGGCTACCGGGCCCGCTGCCAGTACCCGAGGTGGGCGCTGGAGGCCGGTTCGACGGTGCACGAGTCACCTCACCCGGACTGCCTGTGCGGCATCAGGGTGGTGCCGACGATCGAGGAGTTGCTGTCTATTCAACCGGTCAATCTCGGCGCCGGCGCGATCAACGACTGGTCGAACATCAGCTACGACTACATGCGCCACCGTGAGGAGTGGGGCCTGTGGGAAACCCTGGATGTGGTCGGAACGGTCGAGTGCTGGGGCACGATGGTGCCCACCCGCGAGACCGAGGCCGAGCCCGAGAGCGTTCTGACCGCGCAGTACGCCCGTGTCGGCCCCAGGGTTCACCTCAGCGGCCACGCCTGGCAGGCGGCCGAGGCGATGGCCGACACCTACAACACCGAGGTCGTCGTGGGCTCGACGCTCGGTCCCAGCTGGTACCGCGAGATCATCGGCTACGAGAAGAACCACCCCCTGCCCGAGACCCGGGCGGCGAAAGTGACTCCGCTGGGTCCGCTCGGATCGGTCAACTCGCCTGTGAGTCTGCGGCGGAAGTTCTTCGACTTCTCAGCACTTGCCGATGGCATACACGGCCGCTGATGGGCGGACCGCGCCGCTCAATCCCTCTCCGAGGAAGGCCCAGCGGCGACAGTTGCTTCTCGAGTAGGCCGTCGGTTCCGCCCAAACCGGCCACGCGCGCGTGCATCCGACTAGCCTGCGGGGACCAAGTGCGGCGCCCACGGCTCCGTGTCGGCGCGGCAACGAGACTGGGGTACAGCGTGACGGATGGATTTCGGGTTTTTCGGGCGTTCCTTACGCAGCAACGCAGTTACGACGAGATCCCCTTCGACCATCCCGACCTCGGTCCTGACGGCATACAAGGATTGATGTCGGCTGCAGTGGTAGATCGAGTCGAAGCCGGCGGAGAAGTGCACGAAAGTAGCAGCCACTTCCTTCGTGTGGATGACGCGAGGGCTGGCGGGTGGGTGATTGCCCTGACCGCTAGTGGTGGCGGTTACGGCGTCGAACGAGATGTCGTTGATGTAGTTACTGGCGCGACTAAGCAGCCAATCGGATCGGGTGACGCCGTTCTGAACCGGCTGATGACTCTTCTCGTGCTGCCGAACTTTGGCTGCGATGGGCTGCTGATAGCTCAGACGCAGGGGCGGTCGCACCTAACCAGCGCCTTGCTGCGAGACGTGAACTATGCCTTGCATGAGCGCGGTTTTCACCTCCGGTTGGAGGCCAACCTGACCGATGAGATCGCGTGGAACGACTACTTGAACAGCGATGGAGTGGACGTGAAGGAGATCCAGCTGGTTCAGCACGTGCCCTCCCCCGACCGAACTAGTTTCGGCGATGGGCGTGTCGTCAGGGCCACTCTGTCCCTAGTTCTGTCGGACGCTGGGGATACCAAGAAGAGTGTGCTTGGCCGGATGCGAGAGGCGTTCACGGAGAACAAGCGGCCGGAGCTCACTGACTTGGTCGGTATGACGGCTGCCGGTGATGACGACTTCGACGAGCAAAAGATCGTCTACGTGAAGAATAAGCGCGAAAGGACAATAAAGGTCGAGCAGAGCTGGCCAGCATTCATTCACGAGATCTCGTCGGACAAGCCACTGGACCTGAAGACCTTGCTAGGAGAGTGTCGAGACGACGCGCAGGCCGTGCTAGCCGAGCTCGGGGTCGATCGACCGTCGACATGGTGGCCGCAGGCCCACAAGATGAAGGTCTTAGCTGTGCGTGACGATGAGGTGTCCGAATGACAAGCTCACTCCAGGCGTTCAACCTGGGCCCCATAGTGGCGAGGCACTTTGCTGCGCTCCGCCCACCCGGCCAGCCGCGGCAGTCGACGGCCGTGCGGGCGGCCATGCTGGGCGTGCCGGTTGGAGCCGGCGCTTTAGTGGGAGTCCTGGTCGCCTTGGGCCTCGACCTCCGAGACGGCACCTCTCAAGTCCTTGCCGCAACCGCCCTACTTGTTGGAGCGATGCTCACCTTGTTCGTCTTCTTGACGAACTTGCGCATAAAGATCAGCGAGAGCGCAACCTACGCATTCCGGACCAGATTGCAACAACTCGTGGGAGGTGCCGCAGTCAGCTCGCTTTACGTTGCCTGCCTGGCAATGCTCGTGGCCCTCGAGATCGCCACCGTCGCAAGCGTCCAGTGGCTCCGCGACTTCCCGCAGCAACCTCTGACAGCCGCGGTTCTAGTATCCACCGGATGTCATCTTGCCCTCACGCTGGTGACTGTCATCAGACGACTGTTTGGCGTCTACTACGAACTGTTTCAGAGTGACTTCAGTCCATCGGTCGATGATGCCAACCGGATGGCAGCCGGGACGAGCGGAAAGCGAGAAGTGAAGGGCTAGGCGGGTGGACCGTCCACACCCTGACCGCCCTGGCCTTCAGTGTTCGAAGGTTGGGATGGGTGAGTGCCGCCCGGCGGGTCGCTCTGATCAACCTTCGGCAACTGGGTCACCACCTGCTTAGGGCTGCGATTCCCACCCTTCTTCTCGAGCCCATCCCGATTCGGCGTCTGGTTCGACTGGTCCCGCATGGCCTACATCACCTGAGCTTCGAGGTACTCGATCTCGTCCCATCTCACCAGCAAGCCGCTGGGCGGGTTGCGGCAAACGGGCACGCCGTCCACCATGTCAACATACTTCCCGGTAACAGGATCAATTTTCAAGGTCTTGGCTAGATAGACGTCCTGCGCCTCCCCGAAGGCTGAGGAGTAGGAACTGCCGACGTCTTCGAAGGTTCCGTACACGCCGGCCACCCAGCAGCCACTCTTGAGCCTAGCTCGAACCATGACCGACTTGCCCTGAGTCCAGACGTATTCCCAAGCGGTGGGCTGCGGGTTGGCGCCGAAGATGAAGGTGATCACCCTCCACTCGTGTCGCGTTCCATTGCCGATCAAGAGCCCAGCAGAGATGGGTATCAGAAGGTATACGCCCGCTGCCGCCCACAGATCTCGTGCTGGTACGCCTCCACTCACCAATGCGCCCGACTCGACCCACGCACGGTAGATCTTGACCTCCCCCCAGAGGAACAACGTGTGGAATACGGCGGACACCACCAAGAAGCGGAGCAGCCGATCGCCGAGTCGCACGCCGTAGGGGCCGACCACTCGTTCGAAGGCGTAGGTGTAAGACGCCCCGGGCAGGAAGGCGAGTAGGAAGACAACTACCGCCTGGAAGGTCCCGATCATGGTTGGACTTTAGTAGCCCGCCGTCGGGATCGAACTAGTGATCGATACTAACGAACGCCCAGTCGGCGCCTCAGTCGAGAAGAGGCTTTCGCCGTCCGCCTTAACGCCGCGGCCAGCAACACGGTCGACAACTTTCGCCCGGCGGCCGAGATGGCTCGTCGCCGAGCTGCAGGAGACCGCGGGGGAGTGGACCGATCTACCGGCCGCCGAGCTCGGGATGATCGTCGGCTTCTGGGTGCGTGGTCCAGCCAAGTCTCGGGTCAAGGCCGGACCAGGCCGAGTCTGGGTGTAAGTAACCACCTAGCCGGGCCTGGACGACTGGTGACTGCCGTAGTTGCGTGAGCGGATGACAGACACACGAAGCGCCGCCACGATTCCGCTGCGCGACCGCGACTTGCCACCCGTGATTGATCAACTCCTCACCGACTACCTGCTGCCTTACGGGGGCAACACGAGGTGCCTATATGAGATGCACCTGGCCCTTTTCCTTCGCTGGTGCGCCGACGCAGGCCTTGGCCCACTTGCCGCCACGCGCACTCATATCGAGCTCTACATCCACTATCTGCTCGTCGAAAAGGGCCTGAAGCCGTCAAGTGTCTGCACCGCGCTCACGCCGGTCCGTGGCTTCTACCGGTTCGCCTGTTACGAGGGTGCGGTCGACCGTGATCCAGCCATCTACGCCCGCCGGCCCAAGGTGCACACAGGGCTGAGCGACACCCTTGGGCTCGACCGCGACCAAATGAGGGCCTTCTTGGCGGTGGGCGCCGAGATGGGTGGCCGGTACTACGCCGCAGCCTTCCTGCTCGCCTGCATGGCACTGCGCGCGAGTGAGGCCTGCTCCATCCGTTGCGAGAGCTTCGAGAAGACGATGCGTGGGCACCGCGTGCTTGAGTTCGTGGGGAAGGGGATGGTGCCAGCGCGGATGCCGCTGCCCGTGCCTGTCCTGCGAGCTCTCGAGGCTGCTGCCGGAGGGCGCGCGTCGGGGCCGTTGCTACTGGTCCGCGATGGCACTCGGGGCATGCAGCGGCAGGGGCTGAACACGCTAGTCGCCACGATGTCAAAACGTGCCGGGATCGAGTCCAAGGTGACCTCGCATGTGCTGCGACACAGCAGCATCACGAACGCTTTGGAGTCTGGTGCTTCGCTGCGCAAGGTTCAGGATCTGGCGCGGCACACCGAACCGAGGACGACGATGCGTTATGACCGAAACCGGACCAATCTCGACGACCACGCCGTGCACTCGTTGGTGGCATTTGTGGTTCCAGTTGGCGAAGACGGCACAACCATGGGGCTTGCCGGGGATGACCGAGGGGCTCGCGCTGGGGCGTGAGCGTGGTCTGCGCGGCGGCCGCAGCGCGTAAGGATAGGGCAGGCCGCATTGGCGGCTCGGCTGACTGGTGCAAGTGAGGGCTCTTCGCGTGTCAGGCCATGCTGCAACAGCGCGTCAGCCTTTCAATCGGGCGTGCGTTGCGTACCCTCGGGGTTCCCGCCCCATCAGGAGACTTACGTGGCGTCGTCGCCTCTTACGATGCAGGAGCAGTCTGACTTCGATCAGTACGCCCTGGCTGTCGACGTCTATGCGTCGACATGGTGGGACCTCGCCGACGAGCCGCAGAAGTCTCGCCTGAAGTCGGCGCCACACCTCCGGTCAGCGCTCGACACTATGGCGAGAGATGGGCGGCGAATCCCTACGTCGAATGTCTACCAAGATGCCGGTCATTGGATTCCCGTTCGTGAACTACTGCAAGACACACTCATAGCGAACGAGCTGGGCGAGGCAGGGGGGTCAGCGGAGGGCAGCCCGAACGCGTGCTATTTCCTCCTTGGTCTGCCTGGGTCCGGCAAGACTTCGGTGTTGCGTGAGGTTGCGAGGGCGCACGCGGCCGCTGCGGGTCTCGCACTATCAAATCGGGTCAGCGACGCTGACCAGCTGAGGAAGGCGCTGCCCGAGTTTGCGAGCGGACTGGGATCAGACATCCTCCAAGAAGAGGTTGTCTCGATGACCTACGGAGATTCCTCAAGACCGCGGGCCCGTAGTCTCGAGGAAGGCGTGATGCGAACGGCGCACGCGGGGTCGCTAGTGATGATCGACGTTGTCGGAGACCCGAAGTACCTGCCGGGTAGCGTGACGGCACTGGCCGAGCGTGGGTGGACCGTGTTCGTCCTGGTTACCCAGTGCTCCGCCGACGAAGCGGTGATTCGTGCGACCAGACGAGCCCTCAGCGATGGGAGGTATACCCCTCTGGACCTCATCTGGGGGTCAAACCTTCGCCCAGTAAGAGCACTCAATGCCGCTCTCAGGACTGAGGCGGTGGATGGGTGGGCCCTTATCGACACTGAGGACAGTCCTGCGCGTGTGGTTCGTGGGGACGGGGCATTCGGCGACAACGGAACACTGATCTCGCTGCCTGTGTGACACGCCGACAGCCCTACCGGCTTGGTTTGCCGACCGTGACAGGCTGGTGGTGTAGCATCACGCGCTACCCCTGAAGGGACAGGTTCGTGCCTGAGAGCAAGAACAAGCAGGACGCGGTGATCCGTCTTGCCCGTGCTCAGGAGCAGCTGATGCACGCGGAGATCCAGGGGGATCTTGAGCTGAAGGCCTCGGCACGCTTGGCGATGGCCGAGGCCGAAGACAAGCTAGCGAAGAGTAGGCGCCGTCAAGTGACTGCGGCTATCGGCGACGCCCTGGACGAGCGCGCTCGACAGAGTGCCGACCCGCTTCGACAGGCGTTGAGCGGCGGCCTTACCTTCCCAGAGCTCCTTTCGCGAGTGGATGAGACTGTCGACCGTCTGGACCACCGCGAGGCGCTGGCAGTTAAAACTCGGCCATCAAACATCAGGCTTGTACTGCTTGCCCGCCATCAAGGCCGGTCGTTTGTAGAGGTGGAATCCGAGTTTCTAGGCCCGGCTGCCTCTCGTCGTGGCAGTTTCGTACTCGCCGCTCGAACATACGACGCAAAGTCCGCCAAGCGGATAGCTAGGCTCTTGAGTCGGCACGGAGTAAACGTTTAGTTATGACAGGTGCGACCAGGCTCCACCCTGAGCAAGCGCTGGCCGACAAGTTGGTGGCACGCTTGGACCTGCGGCCGCCTGTAGACGTCGGTGCGCTGCTGTCGCAATTTTGCGACGTTGTTCAAGACGATTTCCTAGGCAACGCGGACGCTGTTATGTACGGGCTTCTAGAAGAGAGCAAGCCCCTGCTGCTTCTAAATCCGCAGAAGAGTGAGCAGAGGATCCGTTTCACTCTGGCTCACGAGTTGGCGCACTTGCTGATCCCCTGGCACGTGGGGACAATTGAGTGCCATCCCCTCAGTAACGACTACGACGGTACAAATCAGCCAGCCGAGGAGTCGTCTAGTTCGTCGCGGGGCTACCGGTCACTGGAGGATGAGGCTGACCGCTTCGCATCAAGAATCCTGGTGCCACGCCGCTTCCTGGACACACTTCGCGGCTTAAGCGTTCGCGAAGCCTGCGTCGAGCTTGAGTCGACCAACGTTTCCGCGACCGCCGCAATGAGGGCATATAGCGACTCCCTCAGTCCTGGCTATGCCCTTTTGGTTGTGTCGGACAACGACACGGTGATCAGTTGGCACATGGCGCCTCAAACAGTGAGCCCCGGATTTCGTAGAGGCGTAGTCGTCGATCCCGCGTGGCTCTCGACAGCAGTTGACCGGGGAAGGGCTACGTACCGAAACCGGTCGGTGATCTGGATGCGCAGCGTCACTAGTCTGGACGAGTCGGTGTCAGTCCCATGGAGAACATTGCTTGACGAACTACTCGATGGGCAGCAACTCCGTCCGCCCGCCCGCGAAGCTCTGTGGAAGACCATCAACGGCGTAGCCGCTAGCGCCAACAGCGCATCAGCCACGTCCGACCCAAGCGCCGTTGCCGCAGCGATCCTGAACGCCGCAGCCCGCAGACCGGAGCTCGTGCAGGTGGTCGCGGACCCAAGATTCAAGCAGTTCGCCATTGCCCGAGCCATGTCCTTCGCCGGGTTCGCAAAACCGAACTGATCACTTGGGCTCGGGAAAGTTTTCGTTCGTCAGCCCACCTCTCGGCATCTGTAGCTTGGTCCGCTTCTCCCCGGCCCGGTGTGCGTTCCATGCCCGGATGGTCAGGGCGAGACCTTCGGTCTCGTTGATGCGCCCGCCGGTGATGCGCAGACGGGTCACCCTGCTGCGGAGGACGGCGATGGGGGAGTCGGCCGCGACGCCGTCTCCGTCTGCCACGCGCAATAGGAAGGTGTTGGCCTCGTCGGGGTCGAGGTCGCTGAACAGGAAGTGGCACAGCCCGATGACCGAGGCGGGCAGGCGTTCGCGGTTGGCCAGTCTCGAGGCGAGGTCGGCTGAGGTGCGCACGCGCGGGTTGGCCTCGACGAAGGCGTGCATCTCGCGGGCTGTCGGTCGGATGGCGCCGGTGTTGGTGCGCATCCCGCGTTCCCACATGACCGCTCGACGGGCGACTGAGGCCAGGGTCGACGGGTTGGTCTCGCCGCGGAGCTTGAGGGCGTCTGCGTAGGTGCGCTTGGCGCCTGCGTCGACGGTGTCCATCGCTTCGGCCTCGACGCCATGCACGACGATCATGGGCACGGTGACGCCGGCCTGGACGACCGCTGACAGGCGGTGCTGTCCGTCGATGAGCTTGCCGGCCCGGTCGAGCTTCACGGTCTCACCGTTGAGCGCCCACTCGCCGGCGGCCATGTCGCGGGCGTAGGAGTCGACGACTGCGCGTCGCAAATTTCTGTTGCTCGGGTTGAGTCCAAGCCAGGTCTCGGCCATGGCGGGGTCGACGTCGCGGACTTCGACGGTGGGGCGGTCGGGCATGGCTGTCCTGTCTGAGGTGGGGCTGCTGGCGTGGGAGAACCGCACGCCCCGGGAGGCGTGCGGCGTGGGTGGGTCTCGGCCGGGCATGGGCAGTGGGGTCACCGGCGGGCCGCCAGCTCGTTGCGCGCGACAGTCAGCGCGGCGATGGTCTGGTCGAGGAGCTCGACGTCGGGCAGGCCCTTGCCGACGGGCGGATCGAGCAGGACTTCGATGCAGCCGTCGCCGGCCACGCCGTGGGAGACCAGGACCATGCCGTCCTCGGCCCCCTCGTCGAAGTGGATGCCGAGTCGCTTGCGGGCGAGTAAGAGGTCGCCGTTGTAGGAGTAGTCGACGCGGCGGTCACAGATGTCCGGGTCGTAGGCGCCCATCTGCAGGATCTCGGCACTCATCGGGTCACCTCTGCGGCGGCGATGAGCTCGTTGAGGGCGTCGGCCAGGGTGCGCGCGTCGTCCAGGCTCAGGGCGTCATCTACGCCGTCCTGGGTGAGGTAGATGCGGGGTCCGAAGATGCCGTCAGCGGCCTCGAGCGTGTCGAGCTGGACCGACACCTGCTCGCCCTCGGACCGCTCCCAGGAGACGACCGGTGACAGGTGGCCTAGAGACCCGTCTGCGGTGGGTCGGTGCTCGGCGCACCAGGGCTGGCAGGCGGGGGTGACCTTGAGGCGGTCGGTGAGGGCGATCATGCTGCGGCCTCCGGTCCCTGGACCCACCAGCCGGCTGCCTCGATCTGGCGGCCGAGGTTCATCAGCACCGAGCCGACCGAGATGACGTCACCGGCCTCGAACTCGTCGGTGCCCATCGAGCCCGAGCCGTCGTTGCCTTCGAGGCGCACGTCGGGCCCGTGGGTCTCGCGGACGTTGAGGTACTCGATCCATCGGATCTGCGCGGTGACCTCGGTGTCGCGGACGGTTCTGATGGTGACGGTGTCGCCCTTGTGGCGGATCAGGGAGTCGTCAGGGTGACCGTCGAGCTCGATGTCGTCGTGGGTGCACCAGGCGGGGTGTCGGAGGTCGTCGCGGCTGGTCATGCCGTCACCGCCGTGGCGTCGGCGAGCTGGCGGAGTGCGGCCGAGATCTGGGGCCCGTTCTCCTCGATCCCGGCGGACAGGTCGGCGGCAGAACTGGCCGTCATGGTCAGCAGCGTGGCGCCGATGTTGAGGGTGATCTCAGGCTCGCCGGTGTACGAGTCGGGGGCGAGGTACAGGTCTGTGCGCTCGTCGACGGCGACGTCGGTGACGCACCAGCTGGGGACGCCGTCGTAGTTGTGGTCTGTGCACCACGGTTCGTGTCGCAGCGGGAGCTCACTGCGGGGGACAGCCATTCGCCGCTTGGCGTCGGCGGTGGCCTGGGCCTCGTGCTCGTCCCATCGGCGAAGGGCGTTGTGCAGGGTGTGGCACAGGTCCACCAGCTCACCCCTGCTGAGGTAAAGCTCGAGCACGGGCCACGTGTCGCCCTCCTTCTCGCGGATCTCGAGGACTTCTCCCCGGACGCTGAAGTGCGGGTGGTCAGGCTTCTCATTGCGGTTGCAGATCAGCATCAGGCCACCCCAGCCAGGGTCTCGAGGCCGAAGCCGGCGCCGTAGGTCGCCACGACAGCGGCTACCAGTACAGCGGTGGGGATCAGGTGGTGGAGAGCGCGGCGCGCCCTGCCTGGGGCGGATACGGTGCGGGGACGGTTCACGGGTACCTCCGTGGGTCGAGGTCGCAGGTCGGTGCTTGCTTCACCGATCTGCGACCGTTCTAGGCCGGATTTGGTGGAGACCCCTTAGCAACCGGAGTCCCGTCGCGCGTGTTCGTCGCGCGCGGAGGACGTCACGAGCTGACCAACGTGATCCTCACGTCCGACGAGGTGCGCGAGCTGGTGGAGCGGATGCTCAAGTCCAGCGGCCGCCGCCTCGACGTCTCGCAGCCGTTCGTCGACGCGACGCTCCCCGGCGGCCACCGTCTGCACGTGGTGCTGGAAGGGATCAGTCGCGGGTTCGCCGCGGTGAACGTCCGCAAGTTCGTCGCGCGGGCCCACGGCCTGGACGACCTCGTCGAGCTGGGTTCCCTGTCGCCCCACGCCGCGGCCTTCCTGCACGCGTCGGTCGTCGCCGGGCTGAACGTCGTGGTCTCCGGAGGGACGCAGGCTGGAAAGACGACCCTGTTGAACTGCCTCGCGGCGTCGATCCCCGGCCACGAGCGGATCGTCTCGGCCGAGGAGGTCTACGAGCTGCGCTTCGGCCACCCCGACTGGGTCGCGCTGCAGACGCGACAGGCCGGTCTGGAGGGCACCGGCGAGATCCCGCTCCGCACGCTCGTCAAGGAGTCCCTGCGGATGAGGCCGTCGCGGGTGATCGTGGGCGAGGTGCGGTCGGCCGAGTGCCTCGACCTGCTGCTCGCGCTCAACGCCGGGCTGCCCGGGATGGCCAGCATCCACGCGAACTCCGCGCGACAGGCGCTGGTCAAGATGTGCACGCTGCCGCTGCTGGCGGGAGAGAACATCGGCTCGCGGTTCGTCGTGCCGACGGTCGCCGCGTCGGTCGACCTGGTCGTGCACGCCGCCATGGACGCCCGCGGTCACCGGTCGGTGCGCGAGGTCGCCAGCGTCACCGGCCGCGTCGAGAACGACCTGATCGAGACCGAGTCGGTGTTCGTGAGCCGGGACGGCGATCTCGTCCGCGGCGCCGGGGTGCCGGTGCGGCGCGACCGGTTCGACCAGGCGGGGATCGACCTCGACCGGTTGCTCGCCGCCGAGGTCGCACGATGACGACCTTGCTCGGGCTGGGGCTCGGTCTCGGGCTGGCGATGATCTGGCTGGCCCTCACCGACACCGCCGAGAAGCAGCCGAGGCGGCCGCGTCCACCCGCGGGTCGCCGGGCCGAGGAGCTGCTGCGCCGCGCCGGCGTCGAGGACGTCAGCCCGATCGCGCTGGCGACCATGTCGGCGGTCGGGTTCGTCGTGGCCACGATCGTCATGCTCGTGGTGTCCCGCACGCTCCCGGTCGCACTCGTCTTCGCCCTGATGGCGGCCTGGCTCCCCGTCGCCGTGCTGCGGGGACGGGCCCAGCGCCGCGCGCGCGAGCTCGCCGAGTGCTGGCCCGAGGCCGTCGACAACCTCGCGTCCGCGGTGCGGGCCGGGCTGTCGCTGCCCGAGGCGCTCGGACAGCTCGGCGAGCGCGGACCGGAGCCGCTGCGCGACGCGTTCACCCGGTTCGGCCGCGACTACCAGGCCTCGGGCCGGTTCGCGGAGTCCCTCGACGCCCTGAAGACCCGCCTCGCCGACCCCGTCGGCGACCGCGTGGTCGAGGCGCTGCGCATCGCGCGCGACGTCGGCGGCGGCGATCTCGGGCGGATGCTGCGGGCCCTGTCGGGGTTCCTGCGCGACGACGCCCGCACCCGCGGCGAGCTCGAGTCGCGTCAGGCCTGGACCGTCAACGGCGCCCGGCTCGCGGTCGCCGCACCGTGGATCGTCCTGCTGATGATGTCGCTCCAGCCGGACGTGGTCACCCGGTTCGCCTCGGGCACCGGCCTCGTCGTGCTCGTCGGCGGTGCCGGCACCTGCGTCGTGGCCTACCGCCTGATGATGCGGATCGGTCGCCTGCCCGACGAGCGACGGATCCTCGCATGAGCCCGGCGGTCAGCGGCGCGCTGCTCGGGCTCGGACTGTCCGGGGGCCTCTGGCTCGTGGTGGCCACTCTCGTCCGTGCGCGGCGGCCCAGCCTCGACGACCGTCTCGTCCCCTACCTGCGCGACGTGCCGCAGGTCGCCGAGCGGTCGGGTGGTGCCTCGGCGTCGTCCCTGCTGCCGGCGTCGGCCTGGTGGTCGGTGTTCGGGCCGTCGGTGCGTCGCGCCGCCGTGGGCGTCGAGCAGGTGCTCGGCGGCGGCGCCAGCATCAGGCGGCGCCAGCGCCGGCTCGGCGTTCCCGAGTCGGTGGAGGCGTTCCGCGTCGAGCAGGTGCTCTGGGGCGCCGGGGCCTTCGCGGCCACCGCGGCGGCGGTCCTCCTGTGGTCGCTGGCCAACCCGGTCGGACCGCTGCCCGGTCTGCTGCTGTGCGTCGTGGCGGCCGTCGCCGGCGTCCTGCTCCGCGACCAGGCCCTCACCCGTGCCGTCCGCGACCGGGAGCGCCGGATGATCGAGGAGCTCCCGACGGTGGCCGACCTGCTGGCCCTCGCCGTCGCCGCCGGCGAGGGGCCCGTGGCCGCGCTCGAGCGGGTCGTCGCCGCCAGCCACGGCGAGATGGCACGCGAGCTGCGTCGCGTGCTCGCGGCGATCCGCACCGGGACCCCGATGACCCAGGCCTTCGACGACCTCGCCGCCCGCACGGGGCTCGCCAGCCTGTCGCGTTTCGCCGAGGGCCTCGCGGTCGCCGTCGAGCGCGGCACGCCGCTCGTCGACGTGCTGCACGCCCAGGCCGCCGACGTCCGTGAGGCCAGCCGCCGAGAGCTGATCGAGGCCGGCGCGCGCAAGGAGGTCGCCATGATGGTCCCGGTGGTGTTCCTGCTCCTCCCCGTCACCGTGGTCTTCGCCTTCTACCCCGGCCTCGTCGGCCTCGACCTGACCACGCGCTGAGCGATGTCCGTCCATCACCGATCAAGGAGTCGTCATGAATCTTCGCCACCTGTTGCACGCCGGACGTGGTGTCCGCGACGAGCGGGGCGACGTGCCCGGCTGGGTGATGATCACCGTGATGTCGGCCGGACTGGTGGCGCTGCTGACGGCGTTCGCGGGGCCGCAGCTGAGGGCGATGCTGGAGTCGGCGCTGTCCTCCGTCGGCGGCTGAGCCACCGCGACGACGGAGCCGCCGTCGTCGACTTCTGCCTCGTGATGGTGGTCCTCGTGCCGCTGGTGCTGGGGATCATGCAGGTGGCGCTCGTGCTGCACGTGCGCAACACGATGACCGCCGCGGCGTCGTCGGGCGCGCGGCTGGCGGCCACGTTCGACGCCGGGCCGGAGCAGGGGGCCGAGCGCACCCGCGACCTGATCGACCAGGGTCTCGCCGCCCGGTACGCCGGCGACGTGACGGCGCGGCCGACGAGGGTCGACGGCCTGGCGGGCACGGTCGTGGTGGCGCGCGCGGAGGTGCCGGCGCTGGGTCTGCTCGGCCCGGGGATCGCCCTCGAGGTCGAGGGCCACGCGGTCGAGGAGGAGCTCCCGTGAGGCGGCGCGACGAGCGGGGGAGCGCGATCGTGGAGGTCACCTGGCTCGCGCTGATCCTGATGGTGCCGCTGGTGTACCTGCTCCTGTCGGTGTTCGACCTGCAGCGGGCGTCGTACGGGGTGAGCGCGGCGAGCCGGGCAGCGGGACGCGCCTTCGTGCTGGCACCGGACCAGCGGACGGCCCAGGCGCGCGCCCAGCACGCCGCAGAGGTCGCCATGCGCGACCAGGGCCTGGACCTGGAGCAAGCGCAGGTGCAGGTCAGCTGCCGGCCGGACCCGGCCCGGTGCCTGGCGCCGGGGGCGGTCGTGACGGTGCTGGTGCGTGCCCGGCAGCCGCTGCCGCTGGTGCCGTCGTTCCTCGGCTCGGGCCGGCCCGAGGTGCGGGTGCAGTCCACCCACGTCGAGCCGTACGGGACCTTCCGCGAGGACCGCACGTGAGGGGCGAGCGGGGGTCGGTGACCCCGATGATCATCGGGTTCTTCCTGGTGGTGGGTCTCCTGGCCGCGGTGGTGGTGAACGCCTCGGCGGCGTTCCTGACCCGCCAGGAGCTCGACAACCTCGCCGACGGCGCGGCGCTCGCCGCGGCCGACGGGGTGCAGGGCGAGCAGGTCTACGAGGGCGGCCTGGGCGAGAACGCGGCGGTCGACGCGGTCGCGGCCCGGCGCTACGTCGCGGACTACCTGGCCGACACCGGAGCCGTCGCCGACCACCCCGACCTGCGCTGGCAGGTGAGCCCCGACGGCGACGCGGTCCGGGTCCGCCTGGCGGCCACGATCGAGCTGCCCCTGGGCCCGCCGGGCTGGGGCGACCGCACGCGCGTCACGG
The DNA here is from genome assembly GCA_030655315.1 of Nocardioidaceae bacterium. Taxonomy (GTDB): domain Bacteria; phylum Actinomycetota; class Actinomycetes; order Propionibacteriales; family Nocardioidaceae; genus JAURVT01. The sequence goes on from JAURVT010000022.1 coordinate 53,959, forward strand.
GCGAGGCCGCGGTGCTCCTCCGGGTGCGCTGAGCTCCTTCTCAGCGCGGCACCCGAGGCGTACGTTGAGTCAGCGCCTTGGAGGCACCCATGCACGTCCGTCCTGCTCTCACCCTCGCCGCCGGGGTGGTCGCGATCTCGGCGCTCGTGGCCGCTCCCGCTCACGCCGCCGACGTCCCGACCTGCCAGGGACGAGCGGCGACGATCGTCTCGACCCCGGGCCAGGAGTCCGTGCTGGGCACGGACGGGCCTGACGTGATCGTGGCGACCGGGGCCCGGGACCTGCAGGGTCTCGGCGGCGACGACCGGATCTGCGTCGACCAGGCGTACTACCTGATCGGCGGACCCGGTCGGGACCGCCTGACCTCGACCGCGCAGGTCTACTACACCTCGGGTGGCGACGGCGCGGACGTCATCACGATCGGCGGCTCCAGCGACTACGTCAACGGCGACGCCGGCAACGACGTCGTGCGGGTGGCCACCACGAACGCCACCTACGGGGGCCCGGGCAACGACCTGCTCACCGGCACCGGCGGCGGGACGCTGTTCGGCGACGAGGGCTTCGACGTCGTCGCCGGCACCCGCGACTCCCAGGTGACGATGTCCGACGCTGAGGGCCCCGACCTCTACTACGGCGCCGGCAACCCCCAGAACGTCGTGAGCTTCGGCCACTCGCCCGTCCCGGTGCGGGTGGACCTGCGCCGCGGCCGCGCCTCGGGCTCGGGCACCGACCATCTCGTCCGGGTGCGCTCGATCGGGGGCAGCAGCCACCCGGACGTGATGGTCGGCGACGCGCACGACAACCGCTTCTACGGGATCGTCTACTTCTACCGCGTCCCCGGCGACCCGCAGGCGGTCGGCGCCGACGTCATCCGCGCCGGCGGCGGCGACGACCGGATCGACGCGATCGGCATCGGCACCGTCGCGTTCGGCCAGAGCGGCGACGACACCATCCGCACCGACGCGCTCGCCGACGGCGGCCGCGGCGCCGACGACTGCACGGCGACCACCGTGGTGCGCTGCGAGGGAACGCCCTAGCCCAGGTAGCGCGTCGGGAGCGGGGTGCTCGTGACGCCGCCTTCGCCCCGCTCGACGCGGTGGGCGCGGGCGGCGGGCCGGGACGAGACGACCTCGTCGAGCACGCCGTCGGTGAAGAGCAGCGCCGCGCCGTCGTCAGCCGCGTGGCCTTCGCCGAACCCGTCGGCGACCGCGGCCTCGTAGGCCGGACGACGACGCTCCTCGCCGTCGTAGTGCGGACAGGCCGTGCCGGGAAGCAGCCCGAGGCCGTCGTCCAGCGGGGCGAGATCGGGGCTCCAGGAGTCGGTGATCGAGCCCTCGAACCAGCAGTTCATGCCGGCGCTCACCCCGGCCATGACGACGCCGGCCTCCCACGCCTCGCGCAGCACGACGTCGAGGCCGTGCAGGCGCCACAGCGCCAGCAGGTTGAGGGTGCTGCCGCCACCGACGTAGACCACGTCCTGCGCGGTGACGAGGGCGCGCAGGTCGCGGACCTCGCGGCCGAACAGCCGCAGGACCGACGTCTCGGCGCGCCCGGCGAAGGCCGTCTCGAAGCCGTCGACGTACGACTGCGCGTCGCCGCTCGCGGTGGGCACGAAGCACACCCGGGGCGTCCGGCCGTGCGGGACGAGGGAGAGGCAGAAGTCGTCGAGCAGCGGGTTGTCGGGCTCCATCGAGAAGCCGCCGCCGCCGAGGGTGAGCACGCGGGACGTCATGGGAGGACCCTCGCAGAGTTCACCTGCCTGCGGCGACCCGTTCACGCCGGGTGGGAAAGCAGGGGAGCATGCGCCTCCTCGCCGCCGCCCTCGGCCTCGCCCTGGTCCCGCTCCTCGCCCCGTCGGCCACGGCCGACGCCGCACCGCGCCCACGGACCATCGACGTCCGGGTCGGCACCTACAACGTCTGCGGGCACGGCTGCCTGCCGACGAGGGCGATCTGCGAGGCGACGATCGGCCGCGACTGCGCGACGAAGCTGCGTCCGTGGGCCGAGGGACGGGCCGCGGCCGTCGCGAGGCGGGTCGACCACCGGCGCGTCGGCGTCGTGGCCACCCAGGAGATCGGCAACAACCCGACGCCGACGCAGACCGGGGTGGACGTCGAGTCGTTCCGTGCCCCGCTCACGCGGGCGATGGAGCGCCGGGGGTATGCCGAGGCGCCGGCCGACTACGCCGGGACGCGGCACCCCATCGAGGGGTACCCGCTCAGGTCCGGCGCAGGCCGCTACACGTACTACGACGCGCAGCGGTACAGCCACCGGGACGGGCGCGGTCGCGACCTGCCGCACGACCTGCTCTGGCTGCCCGACTCCACCGAGATCTACGGCAAGACCATGACGTGGAACGTCCTACGTGAGCGCCGCGGCGGTGCGCGCTTCGTCGTGGTCGACCTGCACCTGGAGTTCCGGAGGAACGGCGCGACGGACCCCAACGGCTGGACCAGGGACTGGGACCGGGTGCGGTACCTGGACGCCGCCCGGACCGTCGCCCACCTGACGAAGGTCGAGCCCGCCACCCGCGACCTGCCGATCGTGTTCGCCGGTGACATGAACTCCGCGTCCGCGGCCGACGGCGCCAGCGCCCTCGACGCGTTCGCCGACGCGGGCTTCGTCGACGCCGAGGCCGTCGCGCGACGTCATCGCCACCGCGAGCTCGCGTCGTTCAACGGCGGGAGGATCCCGCTGCCCGAGGGCGGCAAGATCGACCACGTGCTCGTGGCGCGAGGGACGACGGTCCGCTCGTGGTCCCTGGTGCCCGAGACGCGACGCACGTCGGGCGACCCGCGCGACCTGCTCGACTCCGACCACCACCTCGTCCACGCCGACGTGAGGCTGCGTCGGTAGATCGCGGTAGCCTCGAACACGTGGCTACCGACTATCCCGAGCAGATCCAGAAGCTCGACGCGACCCTGACGTCCATCGAGAAGGTGCTCGACCTGGACGCCAAGCGCCGCGAGGTCGCCGATCTCCAGGAGCAGGTCGCGGCCCCCGACCTGTGGGACGACCAGGCCAACGCCCAGCGCGTCACCGCGAGGCTGTCCAGCGTCCAGTCCGAGATCGAGCGGGTCACGGGCCTGCGCTCGCGCATCGAGGACCTCGAGGTGCTCGTCGAGCTCGGCCAGGAGGGCGACGGCGACCCGACGTCGATGGCCGAGGCCGACACCGAGCTGGCGCGGCTGCAGAAGCAGATGGAGTCGCTCGAGGTCCGCACCCTGCTGTCGGGGGAGTACGACGAGCGCGAGGCCCTCGTCACGATCCGCTCGGGCGCCGGCGGCGTCGACGCCGCCGACTTCGCCGAGATGCTGCTGCGCATGTACGGGCGCTGGGCCGAGCGCCACAAGTACCCCGTCGAGGTCTACGACACCTCCTACGCCGAGGAGGCCGGCATCAAGTCGACCACCTTCGCGGTCAAGGCCCCCTACGCCTACGGCACGCTGTCGGTCGAGGGCGGCACCCACCGCCTCGTGCGGATCTCGCCGTTCGACAACCAGGGCCGCCGCCAGACGTCGTTCGCCGCCGTCGAGGTGGTGCCGGTGCTCGAGCAGACCGACGAGATCGACCTCCCCGACGAGGAGGTGCGCGTCGACGTCTACCGCTCGTCGGGCCCCGGTGGCCAGAGCGTCAACACCACGGACTCGGCGGTGCGGCTCACGCACATCCCCACCGGCACGGTGGTCAGCTGCCAGAACGAGAAGAGCCAGCTGCAGAACAAGGCCAGCGCGATGGTGATCCTCAAGGCCAAGCTGCTGGCGCTCAAGAAGGCCGAGGAGCGCGCCCACCTGGACGAGCTGCGCGGCGAGGCCGGCGGCAACGCCAACTGGGGCGACCAGATGCGCAGCTACGTGCTCAACCCGTATCAGATGGTCAAGGACCTGCGCACCGAGCAGGAGTCCGGCAACACCCAGGCCGTGCTCGACGGCGAGATCGACGACTTCATCGAGGCCGGCATCCGCTGGCGTCGCGGCGTCGACGTCACGCCCGCGTCCTGAGCAAGTCCTCGACGGCGGCGCCGAACCGGTAGAGCCGGTCGTCCCGCCCCGGCGGGGCCATCAGCTGCAGGCCGACGGGCAGACCGGCGCCGAGCCCCACGGGCACCGACATCGCCGGGACGCCGGCGAGGTTGGCCTCGACCGTCCACCAGTCCGTGCGGGGCGTGGCGAGCGGGTCGTCGACGCCCACCCGTCCGACGAGCGGCGCGACCAGCGGCACCGTCGGGCTCACCATCACCTCGCAGCGGTCGAAGGCCTCGGCGACGTCGCGCAGGATCTGCTCGCGCACGGCCAGAGCGTCGCGGTGCTCGGTCGATCCGAGCAGCCGGCGTCCCGTCTCGAGCCGGCTCAGGGCCTCGTCGCCGAGCGGGCCGCGTCCGCGCCGGGCCGCGTGCGCCTCCAGCACCGGGAGCGCCTCGACGCAGGTGATCGCGTAGTAGACGTCGAGCAGGTCGCCGAACCGCGGCACGTCGACGTGCACGACGGACGCCCCCCGCTCGCGCAGCGCGTCGACGCCGGCCTCGAACCGGTCGACGACCTCCGGGGCGTTGCGGCCGCCCGACATCGGGACGACGACGCCGACGGCCCGGCCCACGAGGCGCTCGCGTGTGCCGATCCGAGCCGCGTGGACGAGGTGACCGTCGTCGAGCCCGGCCATCACCTCGTGCAGCAGGGCGGCGTCCGCGACCGTGGGCGCCAGCGGACCGACGCGGTCCATCGTGGGTGCGAATTCGACGACGCCGTCGGTGGGCACCGTGCCGGGGGAGGGGGCGACGCCCACGACGCCGCAGAACGCGGCGGGCTCCCGGATGGAGCCCCCGGTGTCGGTGCCGACGGCGAGCACGCCGTACGCGGCGACCGCGGCGCCGGACCCGCCGCTCGAGCCCCCGGCCGTCCGGCGCGGGTCGTGCGGGTTCAGCGTCGCGCCCCAGGCCGAGCTCTCGGTGGACGCCCCCATCGCGAGCTCGTCCAGGTTCGTCGTGCCGACGACCACCGCGCCCGCGGCCCGCAGCCGGCGCACCACCTCGGCGTCGCGGTCGGCGGGAGGGTCGTCGAAGCGGGTGGCCGAGCCGCACGACCACGGCGCACCGCGGACCGCGACGTTGTCCTTCACCGCCACGAGCCGACCCGCCAGCGGGCCGTCGCCGCCCGTGGCGGCCGGGTCGACGTGGACGAACGCGCGCAGCTCGCCGTCGCGCCCGGAGACGTCCGCGAGCACCTCGTCGAGGGTCATGCGGGTGAGGCTAGGCGGTGGCGAACCGCCCCAGCACCGCGGCGTCGACGCCGGCCAGCCGCTCGGCGAACATCCGCTGGTAGGCGAGCTCCTCCTGGCTGCGCGGAGCGGGCAGGCCGGCGACGCGCTCGTCCTGCCAGCCCTCGTCCTGCACCAGGTCGGTGACGCGGGCCGCCATGACGTCGGCGGTCCCGCTGCCGTCGCCGAACTGCTCCTTGGCGCGCCACAGGATGTCGTGCGGGAGCCAGCCGGTGAAGGCCTCGCGCAGCAGCGCCTTCTCCTGCCCGAGCTCGCCGGGCAGCTTCCAGCCGATCGGGATGCGCGCGGCGAGGTTGACCAGGTCGCGGTCGAGGAACGGCACGCGCGCCTCGAGCCCGTGCGCCATCGTGACGCGGTCGCAGCGCTGGAGGTTGAGGTTGTGCAGTCCGGCGACGCTGCGCACCAGCTCGTCGCGCAGCTCCTCGTCGGAGGCGATGTCGCGGTAGTGCGCATAGCCGGCGAACAGCTCGTCCGCTCCCTCGCCGGTGAGCACGACCTTGACGGTCCGCGCGGTGGTCTCGGCGAGGAGGTAGTTGGGCACGGCGCTGCGGACGAGCGACGGCTCGTAGGACTCGATGCTCTGCACCACCGCGGGCAGCACCCGGATCACCTCGTCGGCGTCGTAGACGCGCTCGTGGTGCTCCAGGCCGAGGTGGTCGGCGACCCGACGGGCGGCGACGAGGTCCGAGCTGCCCGCGGTGCCGGCGGCGAAGGAGTGGATCGGGCCGGTGGTGTCGGAGGCGTACCTGGCCATGATCGCGGCGACCAGGCTGGAGTCGAGGCCCCCGGACAGGAACACCCCGACGGGGACGTCGGCCATCATGCGTCGACGCACGGCCGTCTCGAGGGTCTCGCGGACGGCGGTCATCGCCTCCTCCCGGGAGGAGATCTCCTCGCCCTCGACGTGCAGGTCACGGAACCGGACCAGGCCGGCGCCGGGCGTCCACCGGAACCCGGGCGGGAACTCCGCGACCGCGTGGCGGTGCTCGGGGTCGAACGCGCCGATCTCGGAGGCGAACAGGGTGGCGTCGCCCACCCGGGCCCAGTACAGCGGCTTGACGCCGACCGGGTCGCGCACCGCGACGACCTCGCCGTCCTCGTGCGCGACGACGAACGCGTACATGCCGCGCAGGTCCGCGAGGCCCGCCGGATCGTCGCCGACCGCGGCCGCGAGGGCGGCCTCGCTGTCGGAGTCGGTGCGGAAGTCGCGCGGGGAGACCTCGCGCAGCTGGGCGTGGTTGTAGATCTCGCCGTTGACGACGGCCCAGTGGCCGTCCGTCGAGCCCAGCGGCTGGGCTCCGTGGTCGAGGTCGACGATCGACAGCCGGGCGTGGCCGAGCCAGGTCGGGCCGACGGTGCGCCGTCCCGAGCCGTCCGGTCCACGGTGCGTGATGCGGTCGAGCATCCTCCCGCCGAGGGTCTCGTCGGGGCCGTTCGGATCATGGATCGCGACGATGCCGCACATCCTCCGACCCTACCGACACCCCCGGCAGCGGGGTCCGTCGAAGCCGCGGGCGGCGCCCGTACGCTGTCCCGGTGATCCGATTCGAGAACGTGACGAAGTCCTACTCCGGGCAGCGACGCCCGGCGTTGGACGCGATCAACCTCGAGGTCGAGAAGGGCGAGTTCGTCTTCCTCGTCGGCACCTCCGGATCGGGCAAGTCCACCTTCCTGCGCCTGGTGCTGCGCGAGCTGCGCCCCACCTCGGGCCGCGTGTTCGTCGCCGGCAAGGAGATCAACCGCCTCGCCAACTGGAAGGTGCCGCGCCTGCGTCGCCAGGTCGGCACCGTGTTCCAGGACTTCCGGCTCCTGCCCAACAAGACCGTCACCGAGAACGTCGCGTTCGCCCTGCAGGTGATCGGCCGCTCGCGGTCCGAGATCGCCAAGCTGGTGCCCGAGACCCTCGAGCTGGTGGGGCTGGAGGGCAAGGGCCACCGCCTGCCCGACGAGCTGTCCGGCGGGGAGCAGCAGCGCGTCGCGATCGCCCGCGCGTTCGTCAACCGGCCGATGATCCTCATCGCCGACGAGCCCACCGGCAACCTCGACCCCGGCACGTCCGTCGGCATCATGAAGCTGCTCGACCGGATCAACCGCACCGACACGACCGTGATCATGGCCACGCACGACGCGGGCATCGTCGACCAGATGCGCAAGCGCGTCATCGAGCTCGAGGCCGGCGAGCTCGTCCGCGACCAGTCCCGCGGCGCCTACGGGTACCAGAACTGATGGCCGTGCGAAGCGTCTTCACCGAGCTCGGGACGAGCCTGCGCCGCAACTTCTCGATGACCGTCTCGCTGGTCGTCACGATGACGGTCTCGCTGCTCCTGGCCGCGCTTGGTCTGCTGATCCAGCAGCAGGCCGACCGCACCGAGCAGTACTTCGGCGACCGGCTGCAGCTGCAGGTCAACATGTGCACCGACAACTCGCCGAGCGAGCAGTGCATCGACGGCGGGTCCACCGACGAGCAGCAGGCCGCCGTCCAGGCCGCGCTGCGCGAGAACCCCGAGGTCCGCACCTTCGACGAGCGCAGCCCGCAGCAGAACTACGAGCGCGCACAGGAGTACCTCGGCCAGACCGAGACGGGCCGCAAGCAGCTCGAGACCCTCGGCCCCGAGGCGTTCCCGGTCTCCTACTTTGTCACCCTCGACGACCCGCGCGAGTTCGAGGGCGTCACCAGCCAGGTCCGCGGCATGGACGGCGTCGGCAACGTCAACAGCCTGCGCGACCTGCTCGGCCCGCTGTTCCAGGCGCTCGGCATCCTGCGCTGGGCCGCCCTCGGCACCGCCCTCGTGCTGGTCATCGCCGCCGTCCTCCAGGTGTCCAACACGATCCGGATGACGGCCTTCGCCCGCCGCCGAGAGATCGGCATCATGCGCCTCGTCGGCGCGTCCAGCTGGCACATCCAGGCACCGTTCCTGCTCGAGTCGCTGGCCGCCGCGATCATCTCCGCGGCCCTGGCCTGCGGAGGGCTGGCCGCCTTCATGCACTTCGCCGTCTACGGCTACCTCCGTCCGTCCCTCGGCCAGATCACCACCTGGGTGCGATGGCAGGAGGCGTTCGTCGTCGGCGGCTGGATCTCGCTCCTCGCCCTGCTGCTCGCGCTCGTCCCGACCCTGGTGATGACGCGCAAGTACCTCAAGGTCTGAGCCTCGACCTCGACCTGACGTCGAGACTCGCGGGAAGATGCCGCGATTTCTGGTCCATGTGACGTAGCGTCCTCACGTGGTCCGACTCTTCCCCCTCGGTCGGTCACGGTCCCGGTCCGCCGTCCCCGACGGCTTCCCTCACCGTGGTCAGGCCCTGCTCGCCCTGCTCGTCGCGTGCGGCCTCGTGCTGGCGATCGCCTCGCCCGGCACGGCCGACGACCAGCGGGACAAGGTCCGCGAGAAGCAGCGCGACGTGGCCGGCAAGATCGGCGGCGCGCAGCAGAGCCTCGACCAGTCGAGCAAGCAGTACGCGCAGGCCGCGGCCGCGCTCTCGTCCGCGCAGAGCTCGCTCGCGACCGCGCGCACCCGTCTGACCACCGTCCGCGGGCAGCTCGCGACGGCCAAGGCCCAGGACACCGCGATGCAGGCGAGGCTGGTCCAGGCCGAGGGGCAGCTCGACGGCGCCCGCACCGCGCTGAAGGTGGGCCGCAAGAAGCTGCGCACCGCGGAGTCCGACGTCAAGGAGTTCACGCTCGAGTCGCTGCAGAACGGCGACCCGAGCCTGCGGGCGTTCAGCGGGCTGCTGCAGGGCGAGGACCCGTCGTCCTTCACCGAGCAGATGGTGCTCTCGGGCTCGGTCGGCGACGCCCAGCTGGCCAAGATGGACACCTTCGACGCGTCGCGCGTCATGCTCAAGCTGAACGAGGAGAAGGTCGAGAAGCTGCGCGACTCGGTCAAGGCCCAGCGGGTCGCCGCGGCGGAGAACCTCGCGACCAAGGAGCGGCTCGAGGCCGAGCAGGCGGCGCAGACGACCAAGGTCGCGGCCCTCGTCGGCACCGCCGCGCAGGCCGAGACCAGCGCGGCCTCGCTCAAGGCCGACGACCTCGCCGAGCTCGGCCGCCTGGAGTCCGAGCGCAGCCGGCTCGGCAACAAGCTCAAGGCGATCGCCGCCCGTGAGCGCGCCGCCGCCGCCCGCAAGCGCGCCGAGGCCGCGGCCAAGAAGCGCAACAGCAGCGGGGGCAGCGGCAACGGCGGGGGCTCGTCCTCGGGCGACTCCGACGACACCGGTGGGGCCGGCGACGCGGCCGACGGCGGCGGCGCGCTCTCGCGTCCGGTCGACGGCCCGATCACCTCGCGCTACGGCATGCGCTTCCACCCCGTCCTCAAGGTCTGGAAGCTGCACGACGGCACCGACTTCGGCGTCCCCTGTGGCACGCCCGTGCGGGCCGCGGCCGGAGGGCGCGTGATCGAGAAGTACTTCAACGCCGGCTACGGCAACCGCATCATCATGGCCAACGGCCAGATGCGCGGCAAGAGCATCGCCACCACGTACAACCACCTCTCGCGCTTCACCGTGCGGGTGGGCGAGAAGGTCAAGCGCGGCGAGGTCATCGCGTACTCCGGCACCACCGGCTACTCGACCGGCTGCCACCTGCACTTCATGGTGCTCGAGGACGGCGACACCGTGAACCCGATGGGCTGGCTGTAAGGGGTTGCGCACCTGCGCGACAATGGACAGATGGCCAAGGAGACGGGGCGCAAGCTCATCGCGCAGAACAAGAAGGCGCGGCACGACTACCTGATCCAGGACACCGTCGAGGCGGGCATCGTCCTCACCGGGACCGAGGTCAAGTCGTTGCGGGCCGGCCGTGCGTCGCTCGTCGACGGGTTCGGCGACGTCGACGGCGGCGAGATCTGGCTGCACAACGTCCACATCCCCGAGTACACCCAGGGCACCTGGACCAACCACACCACGCGACGCAAGCGCAAGCTGCTGCTCCACAAGCACGAGATCGAGAAGATCGAGCGCAAGTCCTCGGAGTCCAGCTACACGATCGTCCCGCTCGCCCTGTACTTCAAGGACGGACGCGCCAAGGTCGAGATCGCCGTGGCCAAGGGCAAGAAGGCCTACGACAAGCGTCACGCGCTCGCCGAGCGCCAGCTCGACCGCGAGGCCAAGGCCGAGGTGGACCGCCGGCTGAAGGGCCTGCGGTGATCGGGGGCGTCCGTTGACCCCACCGGTGCTGCAGGATCTCGACCTGCCCCGCTGGGCGTCGGACCTCGGCATCCCCGGGCTCTTCGACGTGCACGTCCACTTCCTGCCGCCGCCGATCCTGCGCAAGGTGTGGGCCTACTTCGACGCCGCGGGTCCGCTGATCGGGCGCCCCTGGACCATCACCTACCGCTGGAGCGACGACGAGCGCGTCGCGCACCTCGGTGCCATGGGCGTCCGGCACTACTCGGCGCTGCCCTACGCGCACAAGCCCGGCATCGCGGGCTACCTGAACGAGTGGGCGGCGACGTTCGCCGACGAGCACCCCGAGTCGCTCCGCTCGGCCACCTTCTACCCCGAGCCCGACGCGGGGGCGTACGTCGCCGCCGCGGTCGACGCGGGGGTCGAGGTCTTCAAGGCGCACGTGCAGGTGGGCCAGTTCGCGCCGGACGACCCGCTCCTCGACCCCGTCTGGGACGTGCTCACCCAGACCGGACGCCCGGTCGTGCTGCACGCGGGCTCGGGGCCTGCGCCGGGCCGGTTCACCGGGGTCGACGGCGTCCGGTCGGTGCTCCGCCGGTTCCCGCGGCTGCCACTCGTGGTGGCCCACATGGGCACCCCGGAGTACGAGGAGTTCCTCGAGCTCGCCGAGGCCCACGAGCGCGTCCACCTCGACACCACCATGGTGTTCACCGACTTCACCGAGCGCGACGCGCCGTACCCGCGCGACCTGCTCCCGCGTCTCGCGGCGATCCAGGACCGGGTGCTGCTGGGCTCGGACTTCCCCAACATCCCCTACACCTACGCCCACCAGGTGCAGGCGCTCCAGGAGGTCGGGCTCGGCGACGACTGGCTGCGCGACGTGTGCTGGAACAACGGGGCTCGACTGTTCTCCCGCGAGGTCTAACCTGAGCCATGCGCGGGACCCCTGAGCTCACCTCCACGTTCGGTGGTGGCCTGGTCCTGGTCGACGAGGACCTGCGCGTGCTGTCCTTCACCCCGCCCGCGGTGCGGCTGTTCTCGCTCATCGAGGCCGACGTCGGCCACGAGATCGTCGGGATCCCCACGTCGGCCCACGTCGCCGGGCTCGCGGGCCTGCTCGACGACGCCGTCGCCTCCGGGGTCTCCGGCGTGGTCGAGGCCCACGGCGACGACCTCGACTTCGTGGTGCAGGTGGTCCCGTGCGCGCCGGGCGCGGCCGTCGTCGTCGTCGACGTCACCGAGCTGGCCCGCGCGGGCCGCACGTCGGGGCGCGCGCACGACGACCTGGCGCGCATCACCGGGGCGGTCGACGTCGTGCTGTGGTCGCGGGACGCCGACGGCCGGCTGCTGTTCGTCAACGACGCGGTCGAGACCGTCTACGGCGTGTCCCGCGCGCGGGCGCTCGAGGACCCCGACCTGCTCGCCGCCGCGGTGCACCCCGGCGACCGCGAGCGGCACGCCTCGGCCCGCTCGACCCTCCGCTGGCAGGTCGACCACCGCATCCAGCGCCCCGACGGCGAGGTGCGGTGGGTCGACGAGCGCGCCACGACGGTCCAGGGCCCGCACGGCCCGCTCGTCGTCGGCACCGTCGTCGACGTGACCGGCCGGCGGGCCGTCGCCGACCTGGCTCGGTCCCGCGACGCCGTGCTGCAGGCGCTGCTGACCACCGAGGTGTTCGGCGTGGTCGTGCTCGACCCGGACGGCCGGATCCTCGAGGCCAACGCGACGTTCGCCGCGCTCGTCGGCCACGACCGCGCCGATCTCGTGGGCGCGCCGCTGGCGCTGCTGGGCGAGCCGGCCACGTCGCTCGACGCCGGCGAGCCCGCCGCCGCGACCCAGCTCCGCCTGGTGGACCGGTCGGGCGCGGTGCACCAGACGATGGCCGTCCGCACGCCGCTGGCGATGGTCGGGGGCGAGTCCGCCGGATCGGTCCTGATGGTCCACGACGAGACCCGCCTGCGCCGGCTCGGCCAGGACCTCGAGCGACGCGGCCGCTACGACGACCACACCGGGCTGATGACGCGCGGCTACTTCCGGACACGGCTGTCCGAGGCGCTCGAGGACGGTGCCGCGGCGGCGCTGCTGTGGATCGACCTCGACGGGTTCAAGGAGATCAACGACCGGTACGGCCACCGCGCCGGCGACGAGGTGCTCTCGGCCGTCGCGGCCCGGCTCCAGTCCGTCGCGCGACGCCACGACCTGGTCGCGCGCCTCGGTGGCGACGAGTTCGCCGTGCTCGTCGCGGGGACGACGCGCCAGGACCAGGTCGAGAACGTCGCCGAGCGGGTGCTCGAGGCCGTCCGGATGCCGATCTCCCTCACCGACTCGGTGGTGTTCCTGTCGGCGTCGGTCGGTATCGCGGTGTCGCCCGAGGACGGGCTCGTGCCCGACGACCTGATGCACAACGCCGACACCGCGATGTACTCGGCCAAGGCCGACGGCCACGACCGCCATGCCTACTTCCGGCGGGAGATGAACGCCGTCGCCGAGGGACGTGCCGCCCTGCGCCAGCACCTGGCGGTCGCCGTCCGCGAGCGCACCTTCTTGCTGCACTACCAGCCGATCGTCGACCTCGTCTCGGGCACGACGGTCGCCGTCGAGGCCCTGCTGCGGTGGCAGCGCGGGGGCGAGACGGTCGCGGCCGAGGACTTCATCGCGCTCGCCGAGGACACCGGGCAGCTGCGCGTCCTCGGCCGGATCGCCAACGACCTGGTCACCACCGACATGGTGCTGATGGACGAGTCGATCGGCACCGCCGGCCTCCGCACCGCGATCAACCTCTCGGCGAGCGAGCTGGGGGAGCGCGACTTCGTCGACCGGCTGCTGCGGTGGGACGTCCCCGGCGGCTTCGAGCGGCTGATCATCGAGATCACCGAGTCGGTGGCGCTGGAGCGCGGCAGCCGCGCCTACGACACCCTGCTGCTGCTCCGCCGCCTCGGCGCCACGCTCAGCATCGACGACTTCGGTACCGGGTACTCCAACCTCAGCGTGCTCGACAGCCTCCGCCCGGCCCTGATCAAGATCGACCGGACGCTGGTGGAGCGCAGCATCTACGCCGGACCGCGGTCGACGGACCTGCTCGTCGCGACCGTGTCGATGATCCACGCCCTGGGCGCGCAGGTGGTGCTCGAGGGCGTCGAGACGCACGTCGAGGAGGAGCTCGCGCGCAGCCTCGGCGTCGACCTCGTCCAGGGCTACGGCATCGCGCCGCCCATGGCCGTCGGCGACCTCGCCGGGTGGGTCGTCCAGCACCCCACGTCACCGGCCGAGCCGCTTCCCGCGGAATAGGGAGTGCGCCGGGGCGGTTGGGACGGGTACGCTGCGAGAGCAGCAAGACAACTACAGAGGGGCTGATCGGTTTCGACTTCGGTCGTGGCGGTCAGGAGAAGCGGGTCGAGAAGCCAAGGTCATCTCGTAAACGTTCCTTGGAAACCAACAAGTGCCGATAACAGTCGCACTTCGTTCGCCCTCGCCGCCTGAGCGGCCGGTGAACCGTCAGACCGGATGTGTCTCCGTTCCGGAGCCTGGCGTCATCTAGGAGACTTGCTGCTCACGTCCGGTCGCGGGGCGTGAGTGGGACATCAACAGCGACTGAGCCTGTCGGTGACGTGTCCGTCCGAGCACCGGGGCTGAGAACAGCGATCTGACGGACTGCACCCGGAGAAGACCTGAACGGACGTCGAAGGACGCGGGTTCGATTCCCGCCAGCTCCACCAGTTCACCCCCTGTGCGCCAGACGCGTCGCCCCTCCGGCGGCGCGTCTCGTGCGTTCACGTCCCCCTCGACGCGTGCAGCAACCGGGAGCCGATCCGTCCGTTCGGCCGCACCCATCCGCTCTAACAGGCGACAGCAACCAGGGCGCCGATCCGTCTGTTCGGCCGCACCCATCCGCCCCAGCAGGCGACAGCAACTGGGGAGCCGATCCGTCTGTTCGGCCGCACCCATCCGCCCCGGACGTCTGCCCGCGGGTGTCTGACCTCCGAGCGGATGGGTGCGGACGAACCGACGGATCGGCGCCGTCGTGCGAGCACCCCGACGCACCGTGCGCTGGCGAAAACTGACTGTCCGACCCTCGCCCTAGGTTGAGTCCATGGCCGCAGAAGTCTGGTTCGACACCCGCGAGGAGCTCGCCGACGCCCTCGACCTGGGCGTCACCATCCGGCGCGCGGAGGCCGAGCGGATGCGCACCATCGCGGCCTGGGCCGCAGCCCGGACCACGTCCCAGCGAGGGCCCGCCCGAGTCCTCCCCGGCCAGGATCGCCGCGTCCCCTTCGGCGGCCCCGGCTCACCGGACATTCCCGAGTTCCTCCCCGCAGAGCTCGGCGCCACGTTGGGCCTATCCGCGTTCGCCGCGCAGAAGCTATTGTCGGACGCGCTGTCCCTGGTGCACCGCCTGCCTGATCTGCTCACCCTGTTGGAGCAGGGTGAGGTCGAGGCCTGGAAGGTACGCATGGTCGCTGCTGCGACCCGCGAGCTGCCGGCGACGGTGGCCGGGGTCATCGACTGCCAGCTCGCCGCCCCCGCGCGCCGCGGTGCACCACCGCGGATCGTCCGCCTGACCAGGTCCACGTTGCAGGACGTGATCGACCACCACCTCCTTGCCCACACCGACCCCGCCCAGACCACCGACGCCCACCACGAGGCCCGGGCCCGCCGCTACGTCGCGTTCAAGCCCGGCCTCGACGGGACCACCGACATCGCCGGGACCCTGTCGAACGAGGACGCCCACCGCCTCGAGCAGGCGTTGGACGACACCGCGTCCGAGATGGCCGACGTCGAGGGCGACACCCGCTCACGCGGTGTCCGACGGGCCGAGGCGCTCGGCCGGCTCGTCGTCCACCCCGGCCTCGCCCAGACCGTCCTGTACCTGCACTTCGACCGTCTGAGTGGCACCTGGTCCGCAGACGACATCGGCACCATCCGCGTCGACGAGGCCGAGAGCATCGTCGGCCACGGCACCGTCACCATCAAGCCCGTGATCGACCTGGCGGCGGAGATCAGCACCACCGGGTACGTCGCACCACCCCGCCTCCGCGAGCAGCTGCGCCTCAACCAACGGAACCTCTGCGCGTTCCCGCACTGCGACCGACACGGCACCATCGGCTTCGACGTCGACCACGTGGACCCCTACGACTCAGGCGGCACCACCACCTCGTCCAACACCCACCTGCTGTGCCGGTACCACCACCGCGTGAAGACCCACGGCCGCTGGAGAGCGACCAAGACCGCACCCGGCACCACCGTCTGGACCAGCCCCACCGGCCAGGTCTTCGAGGTCGCCCACGGACTCACCACCCGGCTCCGCACGTAGCCCAGCGGTCCGCGCTCAGAAGACCACGCCGAGCCACCGCGACATGCAGTCGTGACACGTGCTGCCGTCACGGTCCTCGGGACCGACGATCCGTGCGCAGCTCGTGCAGTAGCGAAATGTCGTTCGACGTGTCTTGGCCAGCCGGGACAGGCGCGCGGACAGTTCCGGATCGTCCACGTCGATGCGCTCACGCCGGTCGACGACCCAGAGGAGCGATCCTGCTCCGACCCATCGGCCGAGGGGCGTCCCGATCTCGACCTCGCGTCGGCCGGTCGGCCTCATCGCGATCTGGAAGGGCCGGCCGTGCACGTGCCACGGCCCGAACAGATTGCCCAGTCCGGTCGTGTCGACGTCGAGGTCGACGCCGTCGGACGGAAGCGATGTCCAGCCGCCGCCGAAGCAGCCGATGAACGACGTCAGCTCCACCGACAGCTCAGCAGCCAGCAGCTCGGTCGTGTCCTGCTCGTCCTCGGCCACGCTCACAGCCACCTCCCAGCGCCGACCGGTGGGGGTCACAGGTGGGGGCTCGAGGGTAGGGCTCATGACTGCCACCACCCTGCAGCGGCCGACCGCCGCGCCTGTCGCCCCGGTCCCGACGACGCACGCCGAGTCACCGCGGTGGGCCAGGCCCCTGTTCTGGTTGCTGATCGCGGCGACGGCGGCGCTGTACGTGGTCGGGCTGTCGCAGTCGGGGACGGCGAACGACTTCTACGCCGCCGCGGTGAAGTCGGGCACCGAGTCGTGGAAGGCGTGGCTGTTCGGGTCGCTGGACTCGGGCAACGCGATCACCGTCGACAAGCCGCCCGCGTCGCTGTGGGCGATGGTGCTGTCGGCGCGGATCCTCGGGTTCTCGTCCTTCTCGCTGCTGCTGCCGCAGGCGTTGATGGGCGTCGGGACCGTGGCGCTCGTGCACGGGGCGGTGAAGCGCTGGTCCGGTCCGGCGGCCGGGCTGCTCGCGGGGCTCGCCGTCGCGCTGACGCCCGTCGCGGCGCTGATGTTCCGCTTCGACAACCCCGACGCGATGCTGGTGCTGCTGATGACGGCCGCCGCGTACTGCGTCGTCCGGGCGATCGACTCCACCTCGTCCCAGGGACGGTCGCGGGCGCTGCGCTGGATGCTGCTGGCCGGCACGGCGATCGGGTTCGCGTTCCTGACCAAGATGGCGCAGGGCCTGCTGGTGCTGCCCGCCTTCGGGCTGGTCCACCTGCTCGCGGCGAGCACGAGCGTCCGCACCCGCATCGGCCACCTGCTGGCGGCCGCGGCGGCGATGGTCGTGTCGGCAGGCTGGTTCATCGCGCTCGTCGCGCTGTGGCCCGCGGCGTCCCGGCCCTTCATCGGCGGCTCGACGAACAACTCGCTGTGGGAGCTGGCAGTCGGCTACAACGGCCTCGGTCGGATCCTCGGCGGGAGCGGCAACGGCGGAGGAGGAGGCGGCGGACAGAACACGATGTTCGGCGGGTCCAGCGGCATCACCCGGATGTTCGGGACGGCGTTCGGCGCCCAGGTGTCGTGGCTGGTCCCGGCGGCGCTGGTCGCGCTCGTGGCGGTCCTGCTGCTGACCCGACGCGCCGGCCGTACCGACCGCACCCGCGCCGGGATCGTCCTGTGGGGCTCGTGGCTGCTCGTCACCGTGGCCGTCTTCTCGTTCATGTCCGGCACCATCCACCCCTACTACGCGGTGGCGCTGGTGCCCGCGATCGGGGCGCTCGTCGGCATCGGCGGGTCCTACCTGTGGACGCACCGCGACGACCACGTCGCCCGGTCGGCGCTCGCGCTGATGATCTTCGCGACGTCGGTCTGGGGCTTCTCGCTGATGACCCGCGACGCCCCCGGCTGGATGACGTGGCTGGCCTGGGCGATGCTCGCCGGCGGGTGGGCCTCGGCGCTCGTGCTCGCGTTCTCCACCGAGCGGCTCAGGAAGGTCGCCGTGGTGGCGGTCGTCGTCGGCTCGTTGTTCTCGGTGGTTGGCACCACCGCGTTCACCGCGGCCACGGTCACCTCCGGCCACACGGGCTCGACGCCGACGGCCGGACCCACCACCTCGAGCAGCCAGGGCGGTCCCGGCGGGGGCGGCGCGGGCACGTCGAGCAGCGCCGTGACCGACCTGCTCGAGAGCACCACGAGCCGGTGGGCGGCCGCCACCGTGGGCTCGCAGTCCGCGGCCGGCTACATCCTGTCGAGCGACGTCGCGGTGATGGCCATCGGCGGGTTCAGCGGGAGCGACGACTCGCCGACGCTGGCGCAGTTCCAGCAGTACGTGGCCGACGGCGACGTCACCTACTTCCTGTCCGGCGGGGACGCGCGCGGCGGTGGACCCGGGGGCGGCAGCTCCTCGGGCAGCGAGATCACCGCCTGGGTGGAGGCCACGTTCGACTCGACCACCGTGGGCGGCACCACGGTGTACGACCTCTCGTCCTGAGGGGTGGGACGCACATCCGGTCGAACCCGACGATTCCGTCGAACGAGGGACGTCGTGGGGGTCGACGGGGCATCCTGTCACCAGGACTGACAAGGAGGACCGGGGCCGATGGCTGTCCGCGTGGGGGGTGTGCTGGGGCGCAGCCTCGCGAGCGCGATGCAGCGCGCCCAGGGACGCGACGCCCCGGCGGTGGTCGGTGAGCTCAAGGTCCTGCTGAACGGGCTCGGCGGCGAGCTGTCCCACGAGCGCGCCTGCACCGAGTACGTCCTCGCCGTCGCGCACCTGCTGGCCGGCAACCTCGAGCAGGCGGTGCGGGCCGCCGACGCGTGCTCCGCGATCGGCACCAGCCTGCAGGAGCCGGGCTGGGCCGCCAACGCGCTGAGCCTCCGGGCGCTCGCGATGGAGCGGCTGGGTCGGGCCGCGGAGTCGATCGACGACCTGGTGAGGTGCGAGTTCGAGACGAGCCGCACCCACGACCCCGGCCTGTCGGCCTGGGCGCACGCGGGTCTCGGCACCGCCTACGAGGAGCTGCGGCTGTTCGAGCTCGCCGGCCCGCACTACGAGCGGACGTCGGCCCTGCGTGCGGACCCCCTGGACTTCCCCGAGTCCGAGCTCATCGACGAGCTCAACCTGTCCTCGATCCACGCGATCTGGGCCCGCGAGATGTCCATGCTCGGCGGGACGAGGGCGAGCCTCGAGCGCGAAGTCGAGCGCCTGCGCCGGGTGGCGGCCCACCACGCCCGCCGGGCGATCGCGCTGCGCACGCCGTCGGCCTTCCCGCACCTCGTCCTGCGGGCCCGCCTCCTGCTGGCCGCCAACGACGTCGACGCCGAGGCCGGCCCGCGCCTGGCCGAGCTGCTCGAGCTGCGCCGGCTGTTCAGCGCCGCCGAGGACGACGCGAGCACCGTCGAGTGCACCGCCACGCTCGCGGAGGTGCTCGCCGGCGCCGACGACGTCGCGGGTGCGGCCCGCGAGGCCCGCCGGGCCGTCGACGTGCTCACGCCCGACGCCGACACCAGCCTCGACCGCTACGTGCGCTGGGTCGGTCTCACGGTCCAGCAGGCCGAGGGCGACGGGTGGGCCGCGTCCGGGCTGGCCTTCGGCGCCACCGTGGCCCGCGGCTGGTGGGGCCAGCGCGAGAACAAACTGGAGATGATGCGCGCCGCGATCTCGGGCTACGCCCGCTACCAGACCAACGAGGGCGACCGCCGGGCCGCACGCGAGGACCCGCTCACGGGCCTGGGCAACCGGCGCGCGTTCGACGAGTGGCTCGCCTCGCCCGAGGCCGGTCAGGCGCCCTGCACCCTGCTCCTCTACGACGTCGACCGGCTCAAGCTGGTCAACGACACCTGGGGCCACGAGGCCGGCGACGACCTGCTGGGCGCGTTCGCGTCGGCGCTGGTCGACAACACCCGCCACCCCGACCTGACGCTGCGCCTCGGCGGCGACGAGTTCGTCATCGTGCTCCGCGACTGCGGGCCCGAGGACGGGCCGCTGGTCGCCGACCGCATCAGCCTCGCGCTCGACGCCCTCGCACGCGACGCCGAGCGGCCGCACCGGGCCGTCCTCTCGGCCAGCCTCGGCATGGCCGGCACGCACGAGGGTCTCCCGGTCGACCGCCTGCTCGGCGTGGCCGACGGGCGGATGTACGAGCGCAAGCGCGAGCGCGCCGACCTCCCCGGCGAGCGTCGCGGCGACCTCGCCGTCGGCTGATCAGCCCCGACGGGTGCGCAGGTAGTCGCTCACGACGTACTCGCCGAGCCGGTCCAGGCTGGGTGAGAACACCCGTCCGCCGTTGCGCCGGGCCACCGCGCCGACGAACCGGGCGAGCCCGGGGTCGTCGCCGAGGAGGAAGAAGTTCATCGTCGCGCCGAGCTTGGTGATGGCGTCGACCTCGCCGAGCGTGGCACGGAGCGTCTCCTGGGTGGTCGGCCAGGAGAAGAACGGGTGGCCGTCGGGCTCGAGGTGCGCGGTCGGCTCGCCGTCGGTGACGACGAGGACCACCGGCTCGGCCTCGGGGTGCCGCCGCAGGTGTCGTCCGGCGAGCTGCAGGGCGTGGTGCAGGTTGGTGCCCTGCTCGAAGGACGGCTCGCGCGAGGCGAGCTCGGTGTCGGTGAGCCGGTGCGCCATCCGGGAGAACCCGATGATCTGCAGCGCGTCGGTACGGAAGCGGGTGCCGATCAGGTGGGACAGCGCGAGCGCGGTCTGCTTCATCGGGCCCCAGCGGTTCTCCTGCACCATCGAGAACGACAGGTCGACGCACAAGGCGACCGCCGCGACGGTCCGGTGCTCGGTCTCCTCGACGCTGAAGTCGTCGGGGTCGAGCCGCAGCCGCCCGTCGAGCGCCCGTCCGCTGCCGGCCGTGCGCAGGACGGCGTTGCGGACGGTGCCCACGGCATCGAGCGGACGCTCGTCGCTGAAGTGCCACGGCAGGCTCGCGCCGGTGCGGTCGTCGGCCGCGCCGGGGCGGTGCAGGGTGTGGTCCCCGCGTGACTGGGAGTCGAGCTGGTCGAAGACGCGACGCAGCGCGGACTCGCCGAGCCGGCGCAGCGCCTTGGGCGTCAGCGACAGCTCGCCGCCGTCGCGGTGCAGGTAGCCCTGGCGCTCGAGCTCCTTCTCCAGCTCGCGCAGCGCGCGTAGGTCCTCCACGGCCGCGGGCGTCAGCTGGCGCTCCATCGCGTCGACGTCGACGTCGTCCAGCGACGCGCCTCCGTAGTCCTGCGACAGCTGGGCCTCCAGCTGCTCGAGGTCGGACAGGTCGGCCACCGCGCCCACGGCGTCGCCGTAGCCCATCGGCTCGCCGTCCGGGTCGCCCCGGCCGTCGACGCGGCCCTGGGGACGCATCATGCCGGGCCGCAGCCCGTGCATGTTGTCCTGCAGCTGGGACAGCTGCGACTGCAGGTCGACGTCGTCGCCCATTGCGTCCTGCATGAGCTGCGAGAGCTCCTCGCGCTGCTCGGGCGTCAGCGACCGCATCAGCCGGTCGGCGGCGGCCTGACGGCGGGCCAGCAGGTCGATCAGGTCGTCGGTGTCGCGGGGCTGCTCGGGGAAGAACTCGCCGTGCCGCTCCATGAACTGCTCGAACTGCTCGGTGGTGTCGGCTCCCTTGGCATGCTCGGCGAGCAGCTGGTTGAGGTCGGCCAGCATGTCGCGGACGGCCTGCATCGCCGCGGGGTCGCCGCCCTCGAGGGCCTGCTTCATCCCGGCGAACTGCGCGTCCAGCACCTCGCGCTTCAGCAGGTCCTTGATGGAGTCGAAGATCTGCCGGGCCTCGTCGGAGGACCACTGGTACTCGTTCAGCTCGCGGACCGCGCTGGCGGTGTCGGGCGAGAGCTCGGCGAGCTCCATCTCGGCCATCCGCGCGGCGTCGTCGTCGGGGCGGCTCGCGAGCTCGTCGGTCTCGGCCGCCAGCGCCTGGTCGAGGGCGGCGCGGACGGTGTCGAGCGTGCCGCCGAGGTCACCGCGGCGCTCGAGCATCTTGCGGCGCTCGCGCAGACGTCGGCGCATCTCGTCGAGACCGTCACGACCGGACGCGCCGCGCGCGAGGAGCCGGTCGATCGCGCTGCGCAGGTCCGACCCCTCGAGCACCTCCTTGCCGATCTGGTCGACGGCCTCCCGGACGTCGAACGGCGGCTTGAGCGGGTCGGGCCCGCCGCGCCACGACCCGTACCGGTGACCCCGGCCGCGGTAGGGCACGGCGTCAGGCCCCGTAGACCGTGCGACCGTCGACCTCGTCCTTGGCGAGGCGACGCGTGAGGTGCAGCCCCTCCAGGACGAACTCGACGGCGGCCGCGGCCTGGCCGGGGGAGACGGTGTCCTCCTCGACGCCGAGGCGGTCGAGGACGGTGGCGAGCCCGGAGATCTGGCCCATCTGCTCGAGCAGCGACGAGCCGGGCACCAGCGGCCCGGTCTCGATGATCTCGCCGCCGGCGAAGTGCTCGGTGAACGCGGTGAGGTCGAGGCCGCCCAGGCGCTGGCGGAAGGTGTCGACGGTGGCGACCCGGAGCAGGTGCCACAGGACCTCGTCCTCGCGCCCCTCCTCGCCCATCTCGAACTCGACCTTGCCCCGCAGGGCCGGGACGACGTCGGGCAGGTCGGACACGCGGGCGACGGCGGGCTCCTCGCCCGACAGGGCGCCGCGACGCAGGGCGGCCGCGGCGGCCTCCTCGGCGGCCGCGATCGCGAACCGGGCCGAGACGCCCGAGCGCTGGTCGACGGCGCTCGAGCCGCGCAGCTCGTAGACGAACCGGGCCAGCACCTCGAGCACGTGGCGGGGCACCTCGGCGACGAGCTCGGCCTCCTGCGCGATCAGCACCACCTCGTCCTGCACGTCGTCGAGGTAGTGGGTGCGGATCTCGGCACCGAAGCGGTCCTTGAGCGGCGTGATGATGCGCCCGCGGTTGGTGTAGTCCTCGGGGTTGGCCGAGGCGACGACGATGACGTCGAGGGGCAGGCGGAGCGCGTAGCCGCGGACCTGGAGGTCGCGCTCCTCGAGGATGTTGAACAGACCCACCTGGATGCGCTCGGCGAGGTCGGGCAGCTCGTTCAGCCCGAAGATGCCGCGGTTGGTGCGCGGAAGCAGGCCGTAGTGGATGGTCTCGGGGTCGCCGAGCGTGCGGCCCTCGGCGATGCGGACGGGGTCGACGTCGCCGATCAGGTCGCCGACGCTGGTGTCGGGCGTCGCGAGCTTCTCGCCGTAGCGGTCCTCGCGGTGCAGCCAGCCGACGGGCAGGTCGTCGCCGAGCTCGTCGATGCGGCGACGGGTGGCGTCGGTGAGCGGGGCGAGCGGGTGCTCGCGCAGCTCCGAGCCCACGACGACGGGGGTCCACTCGTCGAGCAGGCCGACGATGCTGCGCATCAGCCGGGTCTTGCCCTGGCCGCGCTCGCCGAGCAGGACGACGTCGTGACCGGCGAGGAGCGCGCGCTCCATCGCGGGGACGACGGAGTCCTCGAACCCGACCATGCCGGGGAAGGAGGGCTCGCCCGAGCGGAGCCGGGCGACGAGGTTCTCGCGGACCTCGGCCTTGACCGAGCGCGGGACGGCGCCGCTGGCGCGGAGCTCGCCGAGGGTGCTGATGGAGGGGGCGGGGGAGGTGGGGGAGGAGGTGCCGACCATGGCTCGACCGTACGCCTTGCCGTGTAAAGGTTCCGATGACTATTATTGCTTCAGGTCATCGTGACCTTTACTGATCGGCGGTTCGGACGGAGGTGGTCCCCGGTGCCAGCCGAGGTCGACCTCGCCGTCTCGACGGTGATCTTCGCGCTGCGCCAGAGCGACGACGGCGCGTCGTCGTCGCTGTGGATCCCGCTGGTGCGACGGATCCGCGAGCCCTACGAGGGACGCTGGGCTCTGCCGGGCGGTCCGCTGGAGGACGGCGAGGGCCTCGACGACGCCGCGGCCCGCAACCTCGTCGAGACCACGGCGCTCAGCCCCACCTACCTCGAGCAGCTGTACTCCTTCGGCACGCCCGACCGCTCGCCCGGCGCCCGCGTGGTGTCGATCGTCTACTGGGCGCTCGTGCAGCCCGAGGAGGCCGCGGCGGCCGTCGAGGACGAGAACGTCCGCTGGTTCGAGGCCGAGCAGGTCCAGGGCCTGGCCTTCGACCACGACGCGATCGTGGCGTACGCGCTCTGGCGCCTGCGCACGAAGGTCTCCTACTCCCGCGTCGCGCACGCGTTCCTCGGCGAGGAGTTCACGCTCGCCCAGCTCCGCCAGGTCTACGAGGTCGTGCTGCAGCAGCGGCTCGACCCCGCGAACTTCCGGCGTCAGGTGGAGGCCGACGGCACCGTCGTCCCCACCGGGCGCCACCTCACCGGCGGGCGGCACCGGCCGCCCCGCCTCTACCGCTACCAGGAGACGCCGTGAGCGCACCGTCGGTCGACACCACCATCCGCACCGGAGCCGTGAGCACCTGCGACTCCGACCTCGCGAGCGGGCCCTGGGTCTTCGACCTCGCCCCGCCCACCTACGGGCCGGGCGCGTCCGTGGCCGATCCCGTCCCGGCCGACACGCCCCGCCAGGGCGCGCTGCCGCAGGAGTACCGCGACGCCTCGCCCGACGAGCTGCACGACCGGATCGTCGCGGCGAGGCGCACGCTGGGGGAGCGGGTCGTGGTGCTCGGGCACTTCTACCAGCGCGACGAGGTGGTGCGGTACGCCGACTTCGTGGGCGACTCCTTCCAGCTCGCCAACGCCGCGCTCACCCGGCCCGACGCGGAGGCCATCGTCTTCTGCGGCGTGCACTTCATGGCCGAGACCGCCGACGTGCTGTCCCGCCCGGACCAGCAGGTCGTGCTGCCCAACCTCGCCGCCGGCTGCTCGATGGCCGACATGGCCGACGAGGACTCGGTGCTGCAGTGCTGGGAGGAGCTGGAGGAGCTCTACGGCACCGAGCCCGACGCCGACGGACGCGTGCCCGTCGTCCCGGTCACCTACATGAACTCCTCGGCCGCCCTCAAGGCCTTCTGCGGCGAGCGCGGCGGCATCGTCTGCACGTCGTCCAACGCCGCGACGGTGCTGGAGTGGGCCTTCGAGCGCGGTCAGCGGGTGCTGTTCTTCCCCGACCAGCACCTCGGTCGCAACACCGCCAAGGCGATGGGCGTCCCGCTCGAGCAGATGCCCACCTGGAACCCGAACAAGCCGCTCGGCGGCAACGACGAGGCCACGCTCGCCGACGCCAAGGTGCTGCTGTGGCACGGCTTCTGCTCGGTGCACAAGCGCTTCACCGTGGCCCAGGTCGAGAAGGCCCGGGCCGAGCACCCCGACGTCCGGGTGATCGTGCACCCCGAGTGCCCGATGCCGGTGGTCGACGCGGCCGACGCGGCGGGCTCCACCGACTTCATCGTCAAGGCGATCGCCGCCGCCGAGCCCGGCTCGACGTTCGCGATCGGCACCGAGATCAACCTGGTGAACCGGCTCGCGCAGGAGCGGCCCGACCTCACGATCCTCTGCCTCGACCCGGTGGTCTGCCCCTGCTCGACCATGTACCGCATCCACCCCGGCTACCTCGCCTGGGTGCTCGAGTCACTGGTCGGCGGCGAGGTGCTCAACCGCATCCGGGTGCCCGACGAGGTAGCCGCGCCGGCACGGGTCGCGCTCGAGCGGATGCTGGCGGCCAGGCCGTGAGGGTCCTGGTCGTCGGGAGCGGCATCGCGGGCCTGACCTGCGCGCTCGAGGCCTCGGCCCGCCACGACGTCACCGTGGTCACCAAGGCGGGCGTGGCCGACGGCGCCACCCGCTGGGCGCAGGGCGGCGTGGCGGTCGTCTGGGACGCCGACGGAGCCGCGGCCGGTGACTCGGTGGCCGCGCACGTCGCCGACACCCTGGCCGCCGGCGACGGGCTCTGCGACCCGTCCGCGGTCGAGCTGCTCTGCTCCGAGGGACCCGCCGCGGTGGCGGACCTGGTGCGACGCGGCGTGGCCTTCGACCGCCGGGGCGAGGCCTACGCGCGGGCCACCGAGGCCGCGCACTCCGCGGCGCGGGTGCTGCACGTCGACGGCGACGCCACCGGCGCGGCCGTCGAGGCCGCCCTCGTCGAGTCGCTGCGACGCTCGGGCGTCACCGTGCTCGAGCACACCGCCGTCGCCGACCTCGTCGTGCGCGACGGGGCGGTGGTCGGGGTCCGCACGGCCCGCGGCGCCGAGATCGCGGCCGACGCGGTGGTGCTGGCCACCGGGGGAGCCGGTCACCTCTACCCGTTCACGACCAACCCCGCCGTGGCCACCGGCGACGGCCTCGCCGCCGCCCTGCGCGCCGGCGCCGTGGTCGGCGATCTCGAGATGTACCAGTTCCACCCGACGATGCTCGCGGTGCCGGGGGGCTCGCTGGTCTCCGAGGCCGTGCGCGGCGAGGGGGCCGTGCTGCGCGACGCCGACGGGCGCAGGTTCATGCTCGACGTCGATCCCCGGGCCGAGCTCGCGCCGCGCGACGTCGTCGCCCGGGCCATCGCCCGTCGGATGGCCGAGCAGGGGGGCGCGCCCGTCGTCCTCGATGCCACCGCGCTGGGCGCGGAGCACCTCGCGCGACGGTTCCCCGGCCTGACGGCCCAGTGCGCCGCGCACGGCCTGGACTGGGGCCGCGTGCCCGTCCCCGTCGCGCCCGCCGCCCACTACTGGATGGGCGGCGTGCGCACCGACCTCGACGGCCGCACCTCGCTGCCCGGGCTGCTGGCCGTGGGCGAGGTCGCCCGCACGGGCGTCCACGGCGCCAACCGCCTCGCGTCCAGCTCGCTGCTGGAGGGGGCGGTGTTCGGCACCCGCTGCGCCCGCGCGCTCGACCTGCCCCGGCGCGAGCCCGACGTGGTCGACGTCGACGTCGTCGCCCTGGGGGGCGGCACCGAGCCGCTGTCGCGCCCGGACCTGCAGGCGGTCATGTGGCAGGGGGCGGGTCTCGTCCGCGACGCCGCCGGGCTCGCGGCCGCCGCGGCCACGCTCGACGCGGCCGTCGCAGCGCCCGGCGACGACGTCGTCACCGCCCTGGAGGACCGCAACCTCCTCGACCTCGCCCGCGCGCTCGTCGCGGGGGCGACGGCTCGCGAGGAGAGCCGCGGGGCGCACCACCGCTCCGACGCCCCCGGGCACGCGCCGGGCCCCGCCCGCGCCGTCCTCCTGGTCGCCAAGGGCGAGGTGGCACCGTGCTGACGCGGGCCGTCGTCGACGAGGTCGTCACCCGCGCGCTCGCCGAGGACGCACCCTGGGGCGACCTCACCTGCGAGGCGCTGGTCCCCGCGGACGCGTGGGCCGACGCCGCTCTCGTCGCCCGCGAGCCGGGCACGCTGGCCGGCGTCGACGTGTTCGCGCGCGCCATGGAGCTCGTGGGCGGCGGCGTGGAGGTGACGCTGCTGCTGCGCGACGGCGACCGGTTCGAGGCGGGTGACGTGATCGCCCGCGTCGCGGGACCGGCGCGGTCGGTCCTGGGCGCCGAGCGGGTCGCGCTGAACCTCGTGCAGCGCCTGACCGGCGTCGCGACCCTCACCGCGGCCCACGTCGCCGCGGTCGCCGGCACCCGCGCCCGCATCGCCGACACCCGCAAGACCACCCCCGGCCTGCGGGCGCTCGAGCGGCACGCGGTGCGCTGCGGCGGCGGCAGCAACCACCGCTTCAGCCTGTCGGACGCCGTGATGGCCAAGGACAACCACCTCGCGGTGCTCCAGGCGTCGGGCGTCGGCCTCACCGAGGCCCTGCGCACGGCGCGGACGCGGATCCCGCACACCGCCCACCTGGAGGTCGAGGTCGACCGCCTCGACCAGGTCGAGGCCGTCCTCGCCGCCGACGTCGACACGATCATGCTCGACAACTTCTCCCT
Source organism: Nocardioidaceae bacterium (assembly GCA_030655315.1). GTDB lineage: Bacteria > Actinomycetota > Actinomycetes > Propionibacteriales > Nocardioidaceae > JAURVT01. The sequence continues at coordinate 81,387 of JAURVT010000022.1, forward strand.
CGAGGACCTCGCCACGGGCGTGGCCCAGGTGGCCGGACGCGCGCTCGTCGAGGCCAGCGGCGGCATCGACCTCGGCACGGTCGCCGCGGTCGCCGCCACCGGGGTCGACGTGATCTCGGTCGGTGCCCTCACCCACGCCGCCCGCGCCCTCGACCTCGGCCTCGACGTCACCACCGGGGCCTGATGCTCTACCTCGACGCGGCCGCGACGACCCCCGTGCGGCGCGAGGTGCTCGAGGCGATGTGGCCGTACCTGACCGGCACCTTCGGCAACGCCTCCAGCCACCACTCCTACGGCGAGGCCGCCGCGGCCGGTCTCGCCGACGCCCGGGCGCGGGTGGCCGCGGTGCTCGGGTGCCGGCCGGCCGAGGTGGTCCTCACCTCCGGCGGCACCGAGGCCGACAACCTGGCGGTCAAGGGCGTCGCGCTCGCCCGTCCGCGCGGCCGGCACGTGGTGACGTCGGCGATCGAGCACCCGGCCGTCGAGGAGTCGTGCGCCTACCTGGAGCGCCTGCACGGGTTCGAGGTCACGCGGGTGGGCGTCGACGCCACCGGGACCGTCGCCCCGGACGACCTCGCCGCGGCCCTGCGCGACGACACCACCCTGTGCACGGTGATGACGGCCAACAACGAGATCGGCACCGTGCAGCACGTGGCCGCGCTCGCGGCCGTCGCCCGCGAGCGCGGCGTCCCGTTCCACACCGACGCGGTGCAGGCGGCGGGCAGCCTCGACCTCGACGTGCGGACGCTCGGCGTCGACAGCCTGGCGATCTCGGGCCACAAGCTCGGGGCCCCCAAGGGCGTCGGGGCGCTGTACGTGCGCCGCGGGCTGCGCCTCGAGCCGGTCCTGCACGGCGGGGGACAGGAGCGCGGACGTCGCTCGGGCACCGAGGACGTCGCCGGCGCCGTCGGGCTCGCGCGCGCGCTCGAGCTCGCCGCGACCGACGACCACGTGGCCCTCGCCGCGGCGCGCGACGTGTTCGTGGCCGCGGTGCTCGCGGGCGCCCCCGGCGCGTTCCTCACCGGGCACCCGACCCGGCGGCTCCCGGGCCACGCGTCGTTCTGCGTGCCGGGCACCAGCGGGGAGTCGGTGCTGCTCCGCCTGGAGCAGGACCACGGGGTCGTCGGCTCGCCGGGATCGGCGTGCGCAGCCGGCAGCGACGAGCCCTCCGCGGTGCTCCTCGCCTGCGGGATCGACCCCGAGGTGGCCGCGACATCGATACGTTTCACTTTTTCTGATCTCCCCCACCTGGAGGAGGTCGAGAAGGCCGGATTCGCCGTGGGACGGGCGGTCGGCGACGTCGGCGCGACACCTGGCTCTACCGCATCGGTCTCCAGCCCGCCATCTGGGGTTTGATTTCTCGTCGGATCGACGCTTATATTCCTCCCGATCGTGATCGCACCGTGACCCGGCGCCTCCCGACCACCCAACTTCATAGCGTGCACCGGTCATCGCCTAGTCCTGCCGCCGGTGTCACGTCCCCGTCATCGACACCACCCAGGCAGGAGCGGAGGACCCACCATCTGCCCGGAGCAATCCGGGCTCGGGGTGCAGTCCCTCACAGGACGGGGCACCTTTCAGCCCTAACCCGACAGCTCACTTCGTAGGCGTGGAAAGGTCTGCACACCCATGCTCGCGAATCTTCGCTGGCGGTCAGTGTTCGCACTGCCGCTCGTCCTGGCCGTGGCCCTCGGCCTCATGGTCTTCACCGCCAACCACTCCGATGCTGCCGCCAAGAAGGCCGAGCAGCGCAACGCCAAGATCGTCAAGGCCGTCAAGATCGGCAAGAAGCAGCTGGGCGACCCCTACGTCGCCGGCGGCAACGGTCCCAACGGCTTCGACTGCTCCGGTCTGACCCAGTACGCCTTCAAGAAGGCCGGGATCAACATCCCCCGCACCAGCCGCGCCCAGGCTGCTGCCCTGCGCCCCGTCTCCAAGTCGAAGATGAAGCGCGGTGACCTGATCTACTTCTACAAGGGTCAGAGCGTCTACCACGCGGCGATCTACATGGGCAAGAAGAACGGCCACAAGCTGATCATGCACGCCTCGCGGTCGGGCACCCCCGTGAAGGTGAACCGCATCTGGACCAACAGCTACAAGGTCCGCACGCTGCGTCTCTGACGCGCGACACGCACCACTTCGCAGCGCCGGTACCCCTCGGGGTGCCGGCGCTGCGTCATGCTGTGGCGGTGGATCTCGGACTCCGTCGACGCGCCGTCGTGCTCGCGGTCCCCGTGCTGGCCGCGGCCCTGCTCGCCGCCGGGTGCGCGAAGATCCCGTCCCTCGACCCCACCGGCGACCCCGAGACGACGGAGGTCCTGCCCGAGGGTCCCGTGGTCTCGCCGCTGACGGGGCTGACCCTCGCGGACGGCCTGCCGTCCCACCCCGTCTACGTGGTGAAGGTCGACAACACGTCCGCCTCGCGCCCCCAGGTGGGCGTCATCCATGCCGACCTCGTGGTCGAGGAGCTCGTCGAGGGCGGCCTGACCCGCCTCGCGGCGCTGTACTACTCCAAGACGCCCGCGGCCATCGGCCCCGTCCGGTCGATGCGCGACACCGACGTGGCCATCGCCCGCCCGGCCGAGGCGACCCTGATCGCGTCCGGTGGGGCGCCGGCCACGATCGAGCGGATCCAGCAGTCCGGCATCGACGTGATCAGCGAGGACACCGGCCAGCTGGGCGTCCTGGTCAAGGCCCCGGACCGCCGGGCGCCGTACGACCGGATCCTCGACCTCGGTGCCCTGGCCGCCACCGCCGACGACACCTCGTTCGTCAAGGGCTACCTGCCCTTCGGCCCCGCCGGCGCCCAGCCCGGCACCACCCCGGCCACGTCCTTCTCCGTCCGGTTCTCCGCCGGGTCGAGCACGCGCTGGGCCCTGCAGGGCAAGCGCTACCGCCGCCAGGACGGACTGGCAGCCCCCGGCAAGGAGTTCAAGGCCGACAACGTGCTCGTGCTCCGCGCCCCCGTCACCTCCGCCGGCTACGCCGACGTCGCCGGGAACGACGTACCCGAGACCGTGCTCGCTGGCTCCGGCGAGGCCACCTTGTTCCACCGTGGGCGGCTCGTCGAGGGCCGGTGGCGCAAGTCGTCGGTCTCCAGCCGCCTGCGCCTCGAGACCTCCGACGGCTCCGCCCTCGAGGTCCCCGCCGGTCGCACCTGGATCGAGCTCGTCCCCGAGGGGACGGGATCGGTCGCGGTGACGGGGTAGAGGGTTTCTCCCGGCCGGCACGCGTCCGTCCCGTCCGCGATCTGATGCGTTGCGGGTGTTCAGGGGCCCTGGTGACCCCCACAAGTCATCAGATCGCGGACGGAGCGGGAGCTGGGGCTGGGGCTAGGCCAGGCCACCGGCCTGCCGGAGGCTGACGAGGATGGTGCCGATGACGACCTCGACCTCGGCGCTGGCGGCCTCGGGGTCCTCGGCGTCGGCGACGAGGGCGCCGGCGCTGCGCATGGCGCCGTAGAAGACGGTGGCGAAGGTCTGGGCGAAGGAGTCCTCGACGCCGGTGCCGGCGAGGAGGTCGCGGACGATCTGCTCGACGATGCCGTAGGTGGAGGAGCGCTCGATCTCCTGCCAGCGCTCGGGACCGAGCGCGACGGGGGCCTCCTGCATGACGATCCGCCGGTAGGTGGGCTCTTGGCAGATCTCCAGGAACCCGCGCAGGCCGATCTCGGCCCGCTCCCACGGGTCCTTCTCGCGGCGCAGGGAGCGGGCGATCTTCTTGCTGGCGGCCTTCTGCTCGCGCTCGACGACGTGCTCGAACAGGTCGAGCTTCCCGCCGAAGTGGTGGTAGAGCGCGCCCTTGGTCACCCGGGCGGCCGCGACGACCTCGTCGAGCGACGTGCCCGCGTAGCCCCGCTCGGCGAACAGGGTCGTCGCGCCCTCGACGAGGGCGCGACGGGTGGAGGAGGAGTACTCCTGCCGACGCGAGGACGGCGGGCGTCCGCTCGCGGCGCGGAGCACCTTGCGCGTGGTCACCTGCGAACCCTACGGGCAGGTGGCGCGGCTCACGCGGCGCGGCATTGCGACCACCGAAGGTATGACACATACTGAGAGTACGTACCGACGGTATGACGAAAGGAGCAGACCATGACCTGGGATGCCTACAACCGTCGCAAGACCGTGCTCCGCGAGCTGCTGGAGGTCGCCGACCTCCGCCGTGACGGCGTCCTTCCCTGGGACGCCCGCGTCGAGCAGGTCTTCGAGACCCCCTCAGAGCTGTTGTTCGACCTGCAGATGCACTGGTTCCAGCGACTGTCCGGAGAGGTGGACCGCCGCATCGACCGCGGCGACGTCGACCCCGAGTCGGCCGCGGTGAGCGCGTGGCGTCAGGCCGCCGCGCACGCACCCGGTGCTCGCGCGATCCTCGACGCCCACGACGACGACCCGCTGCTCGCCAAGGCGCACGCCAAGGAGCTCTCGATGCTGGCCCACGCCGCCGGCCGGGCACCGCTCCACCACCCGGCGGCGCCCCGGATCGGCGCACGCCTGCGGGCCGAGGCGCGCGCCATCTCGATCGAGGACGCGCCGTCCGCGGGTTCGCACGGCGGGTGGTTCCTGCGCCTGCGCCAGGCGCTCGCCGCCTGACGCGCTACCGGGCGGTCACCTCGGGGTGGCCGCCCGGTCGACCGCGTCTGCGACAATCCGGCGGGTGACCACTGCACCGAGCGTGTCCTACTCCATCACCGTCCGTCTCGAGGTCCGTTCCGGCGGCGCCGGGGTGGGTGAGCTGACGTCCGCCGTCGAGCAGGCCGGCGGCCTCGTCTCGGCGCTCGACGTCACGGGATCGGAGACCGACCGGCTCCAGATCGACGTCACGTGCGCCGCGTCCGACACCGAGCACTCGGCCGCCATCGTCGAGGCCCTGCGCGCCGTCGACGGCGTCACCGTGCACAAGGTGTCCGACCGGACGTTCCTCATGCACCTCGGTGGCGTCATCGAGATGGACAGCAAGCACCCCATCCGCAACCGTGACGACCTGTCGATGGTCTACACCCCGGGCGTCGCCCGCGTCTGCCTCGCGATCGCGGAGAACCCCGAGGACGCGCGCCGGCTCACCGTCAAGCGCAACTCCGTCGCGGTCGTCACCGACGGCTCGGCCGTGCTCGGCCTGGGCAACATCGGCCCCCACGCGGCGCTGCCGGTGATGGAGGGAAAGGCGGCCCTGTTCAAGCGCTTCGGCGACATCGACGCGTGGCCGCTGTGCCTGGACACCCAGGACACCGACGAGATCGTGCGCACCGTCGCGGCAATCGCGCCCGGCTTCGCGGGCATCAACCTCGAGGACATCTCGGCGCCCCGCTGCTTCGAGGTCGAGCGCCGCCTGCGCGACATGCTCGACATCCCGGTCTTCCACGACGACCAGCACGGCACCGCGATCGTCGTCCTCGCCGCGCTGCGCAACGCGCTGCGCGTGGTCGGCAAGGACATCGGCGCCGTGCGCCTCGTGATGGTCGGCGCGGGCGCCGCCGGCACCGCGATCCTCAAGCTGCTGCTCGCCGCGGGCCTGCGCGACGTCACCGTGTGCGACGTCGACGGCGTCATCCACACCGGCCGCTCCGACATGGACGACTCGATCCGCTGGATCGCCGAGCACACCAACCCCGATGGCCGCACCGGCACGCTGCGCGACAACCTCCCGGGCGCCGACGTGTTCGTGGGCGTCAGCGCGCCCAACCTGCTGCAGGAGTCCGACGTCGCCGCGATGGCCGACGACTCGATCGTGTTCGCGCTGGCCAACCCCACGCCCGAGGTCGACCCGGCCGTCGCGCGGCGCCACGCCGCCGTCGTCGCCACCGGTCGCTCGGACTACCCCAACCAGATCAACAACGTGCTCGCGTTCCCCGGGGTCTTCCGCGGCCTGCTCGACGCGCGCAGCCACGGCGTCCACGAGTCCGTGCTCGTGGCGGCCGCCGACGCGATCGCCGCGACGGTGACCGACGAGGAGGTCAACGCCAACTACGTGATCCCCAGCGTCTTCCACGCCGATGTGCACGAGAAGGTCGCGCAGGCCGTCCAGGCCGCCTCCGAGGCCGCCGAGGGCCGCGCCTCCAGCTGAGCCGCTAGGCGGGGGCCACGTTCTCGCCGAGGTTGCGCAGCTCGTCGCCGAGCACCTCCTCGATCGCCGAGGCGAGCTCGCGGCGGAACACCGCGAGCACGGCCTGCCCGGCGACGGGGAGGAGGCCCTCGATCAGCTGGAGGATCTCGGGCCACCGCTCCTCGGGCATCTCGGCCTCGACGAACGGCTGCCAGACCTGGGCGCGCACCCGGTCGACGAGCGTGTGGGCCACCGACCCGAGGTGCTCGGACAGGGTGGGCAGCAGCGTCATCACCGTGTCGGCCGAGAGGCCGATCGCGATCGCCGCGGTGCCGGCCCGCACGACGCTGGGCTGCATCAGCCGCAGCGAGTCGTCGTCCTGCACCTCGACCAGACCGCCGGCGACCAGCCGGTCGACCAGGGCGTCGTCGCGCTCGGTGCCGGCCATCGCGGCCAGGGCGTCGCGGGAGACCACCTGCGTGTCGTCGTCGGCGACGGGGGACTCCAGCACCTCGAGCAGGTCGAGCGCGTGCGCCGCCGTGCTGTCCTGGTTGCTCAGCACCGCCTTCTCGACCGCGGCGAGGGTGTAGCCGCGGTCCAGCAGCTCGCGCACCAGGCGCAGGCGGCTGACGTGCACGTCGTTGTAGTAGCCCGTGCGACCCGCGAGCCGGGGGGCGGGGATCAGGCCCCGACCGGCGTACGCGCGGACGTTGCGGACGGTCATGCCGACCCGTGCGGCGAGCTCGTCGATCGTCAGCTCGTCCTCGGACGTGGAGTCCGGGTCGGTCATCGTGGGCCTTTCCTCGGTGCGGAGTGGGTCCGCACAGGTTCTCACGATCTACCCTTCAGGCATGGACGAGCACGACGGCGGGTGGCTGACCGGTCGCCTGCTGCTGGCCTCGCCCTCGCTGGAGGAGCCGACCTTCCGTCGGGCGGTGATCCTGCTGCTCGACCACGACGAGGGCGGCGCGCTCGGCGTCATCCTGAACCGGCCCACCGACGCCGACCTCGAGGCCGTCCTGCCGGGCTGGTCGGCGGTCGCTGCGGGGCCCGTCACCGTGTTCGAGGGAGGCCCGGTCGGGGCCGAGGCGGCGCTGGCCGTCGGCGTGCTCGAGGAGGGCGTCGAGGACGAGCCGCTCGGCTGGCGGCCCATGTACGGCCGGGTCGGACTGGTGGACCTCGACGCGCCGGTCGCCGCGGTCGAGGACGCCCTCGCCGGCGTGCGGGTGTTCGCCGGGTACGCCGGCTGGTCGCCCGGACAGCTCGAGGAGGAGCTCGCGTCCGGGTCCTGGCTCGTCGCCCGGTCCGACGACCACGACGTGCTGAGCCCGCACCCGGACGACCTGTGGCGCGGCGTGCTGCGCCGCCAGGACGGTGAGCTGCGCCTGCTGGCGAGCTATCCGGACGACCCCTCGATGAACTGAGTCGATCCCGCCCGGACGTGGCCTAGACTCTGTCGCGTGACGCCCCCCATGAGCCCCGGCTTCCTGAGTCCCGGAACGCAGACCGTGGAGGACCGCCGCACCCAGCCGCAGGCCGGCGACGGTGACCACGAGCGCTTCTCGCACTACGTCCCCAAGGCCAAGCTCACCGAGGCGATGATCGAGGGAACCCCGGTCGTCGCCCTGTGCGGCAAGGTGTGGGTGCCCAGCCGCGACCCGCAGCGCTTCCCGGTGTGCCCGGAGTGCAAGGAGAAGTGGGAGTCCTTCGACGCCGGCGACGACCAGGGAGACGACCGTTAGCGCGCGTCGCGCGCGCAGCGGCCTGCTCGGACTCGCAGCCCTCGGGCTCGCTGCTGCCCTCGTCTGCGTCGTGCCCACGTCGGCCGGCGCCGCACCCGAGCGCCAGGCCGCGGCCACGTCCGCCGAGCCGTGCCTGCCCGGCGACGGCGTCGATGCGCGACGTGACGGCTTCAACCGCGACAGCGGGTTCTCGGCGGCCGCCGCCGCCGGCCTGGAGCGCGACCTGGTGGCGCGCACCACCGCTGCCACCGGCGCCCGTCGGGCCGGTCCGTCCACCGCCGAGATCGTCGCCCGTCAGGTGCGCATCCCGGTGCGCGTCCACGTGATCAAGCCGCGGTCGGGAGCCAAGACCCCGATGACCAAGGCGAAGGTCAAGCGCCAGATCTCGATCATGAACAAGGCGTTCGCCGGACGGCAGTCGTCGGCCTCGGCCGACGCCCGCATCCGGTTCGTGCTCAAGGGGATCGACTACACGGCCAACCGCGCCTGGTACGACGCCGACTACCGCACCGCGGCGGCCAAGCAGATGGCCGCACGCCTGCACCGCGGCGACGCGCGCACCCTGAACCTCTACTTCAGCTCGCCCAAGAGCAACGTGGGCAAGACCCTCGGGTGGTCGACGTTCCCGCAGCGCGCCGCCCGCGCCCCGCGCAGCGACGGCGTCGTGATCAACATCGACGCCGTGCCCGGCGGCCGGTACACCGGCTACAACCGCGGCGACACCGCCGTGCACGAGGTCGGCCACTGGCTGGGGCTGTTCCACACGTTCCAGGGCGGCTGCTCGGCTCGCAACGACTACGTCTCGGACACCCCGGCCGAGCGCACGCCGAGCTTCACCTGCCCGCAGGGCCGCGACACGTGCCCGGCGCCGGGTGCCGACCCGATCCACAACTTCATGGACTACTCCTACGACACCTGCATGAACCAGTTCACCGCAGGACAGGTGGAGCGCATGAAGCTGGCCTGGTACGCGTACCGTCGTTGACGATGAACCACGCTGCTGACCTCCCCCCGGCCTTTCCCGGGCGGGCGGCGTGGGGGACGGCACCGGCGCTGCGCGCCTGGCAGGCCGACGCCCTCGCGCAGTACCGCGAGCGCGCCCCGCGCGACTTCCTCGCGGTCGCCACGCCCGGCGCGGGCAAGACCACGTTCGCGCTGCGCGCGGCCGCCGAGCTGCTCGACGCCCGCGTCGTGGAGCGCGTCGTCGTCGTCACGCCGACCGACCACCTGAAGACCCAGTGGGCCGAGGCGGCCGCCCGCGCGGGCATCCCGCTCGACCCGGCGTTCACCGGCAGCCAGGGCAAGATGGCCAGCGACTTCCGCGGCTTCGTCCTCACCTACGCCGGGGTCGCGGGCAACCCCACCGCCTACCGGATGCGCACCGAGCGCTTCCGCACGCTGGTGATCCTCGACGAGATCCACCACGCGGGCGACGCGCGGTCGTGGGGCGACGCGGTCAAGGAGGCGTTCGCGCCGGCCGTCCGCCGCCTCGCCCTCACGGGCACCCCGTTCCGCTCCGACGCCAACCCGATCCCGTTCGTCACCTACGAGCCCGAGGCCGACGGCGCCACCCGCAGCGCCGCGGACTACTCCTACGGCTACGCCGAGGCGCTGCGCGACGGCGTCGTGCGGCCCGTGCTGTTCATGGCCTACTCCGGCGACATGCGCTGGCGCACCCGGGCCGGCGACGAGATCGAGGCCCGGCTCGGCGAGCCGCTGACCAAGGACATCACCCAGCAGGCGCTGCGCACCGCGCTCGACCCGGCCGGCGCCTGGATCCCGGCGGTCCTGCGGGCCGCCGACCGTCGGCTGTCCGAGGTCAGGCGGCACGTCCCCGACGCCGGCGGCCTGGTGATCGCCACCGACCAGACCCAGGCCCGGGCCTACGCCAAGATCCTGAAGGAGGCCACGGGCACCCAGCCCGTCGTCGTCCTGTCCGACGAGCGCGAGTCCAGCAAGCGCATCGCGGACTTCTCCGCCTCCGACGACCGCTGGATGGTCGCGGTCCGGATGGTCAGCGAGGGCGTCGACGTGCCGCGGCTCGCGGTCGGCGTCTACGCCACCACGACGTCCACCCCGCTGTTCTTCGCCCAGGCCGTCGGACGGTTCGTGCGCGCGCGGAAGCGCGGCGAGATGGCCTCGGTCTTCCTGCCCAGCGCCCCCGGGCTGCTCCGGCTCGCCTCCGACCTCGAGGTGGAGCGCGACCACGTGCTCGGCCGCCGGGTCAAGGACGAGGACGACGTCTTCGCCGCCGAGGAGTCGCTGCTCGCCCAGGCCAACGAGGGCGAGGGCGCGAGCGACGAGCTGAACCAGCAGTTCGAGGCGCTCGGCAGCGACGCCTCGTTCGACCGCGTGCTCTACGACGGCGGCGAGTTCGGCCACGAGGGCGAGGTCGCCGTCGGCAGCGACGAGGAGATGGACTTCCTCGGCATCCCCGGCCTGCTCGAGCCCGACCAGGTGCGCGACCTGCTCCGGCACGCCCGCTCCCGTCGCTCGGCGCAGACGGCCGCCGCGGCGGCTGCCGCGCCGCCGGCCGCCGCGGAGCCGGAGCCCGAGGTGGCCACCCACGCCCAGCGCTCGATGCTCCGTCGCGAGCTGAACGGCCTGGTCGGCGCGTGGCACCACCGCACGTCCACGCCGCACGGCGTCATCCACCACCGGCTGCGCGAGACGTGCGGCGGCCCACCGGCGGCCCAGGCGTCGGCCGACGAGCTCACCACCCGGATCGACACGCTGCGCGGCTGGGCCTCGAAGCCCTCCTGACGTCCTGAGGGGGCTGGGGTCGCCCTCCTACGCTGGGCGGCATGGCTCCGGAGACCTCGCAGACCCTCGACCGCGGGGTCCGCCTGATGCTGACCGTGGCCGAGGCCCCGGCGGGCTTCTCGATCGCCGAGCTCGCCGAGACCCTCGAGCTGAACCGCACCGTCGTGCACCGCCTGGTCACCACCCTGGTGGGCCACGCGCTGGTCTCCCGCGACGCGCACGGGCGGGTCGTCGCGGGCCCCGCGCTGCTCGGGCTCGGGCAGACCGTCCGGCCCGTGCTCCTCGCGCGCACCACCCCGCTGCTGCGGGCCCTGGCCGACGACGTCGGTGCGACGGCCCACCTGAGCGTGGCCGAGGGCGACGAGGTGGTCGCGGTGGTCGTCGTCGAGCCGGGCTGGACCGACGTGCACGTCGCCTACCGGGTCGGGTCGAGACACCGCCTGGACGAGGCGGCCTCGGGCCGGGCGATCGTCGTCGGACGCGGCCAGAGCCCCGATCCCGACGCCTGGACGGCGAGCCACGGCGAGGTCCAGCCCGGCGCGCACGGCATCGCGGCGCCGTTGCCGCGCGAGGGCGGGCTCGAGGCGTCGGTCGGGCTGGTCAGCCTCGCCCGCCTCGACGAGGAGCGGGTCGGCCCGCTCGTCGTCATGGCCGCGCGCGAGGTGGCCCGGGCTCTGGGCTCCTAGCCGACCGCACCAGCGGGCCGGTGCGGGGCGCCACCTGGGTCTCGAGGGCGATCACGGTCGACGTCCGCAGGACGCCGTCGATGCTCCCGACCGCGTCGATCACGCGCTGCAGGTCGACGTTGGACCGCGCCACGCAGCGCACCCACAGGTCGCCGGTGCCGGTGGTGGTGTGCGCCTCGAGCACCTGCGGCAGCGCGGCGAGCTGGTCGGCGACGGGCTCGTGCCCGGCCTCCTGGTGGATCTCGAGCGACAGGAAGGCCGTCACCGCGTAGCCCAGCGCGGCGGGCGCGACGGTGGGGGCCCACGAGGCCACCACCCCGTCAGCCTCGAGCCGCGAGAGCCGCGCCTGGACGGTGCCGCGGGCCACCCCGAGACGTCGGGCGGCCCCCAGGACGCCCACGTGCGGATCGGCGCTGAACAGCTCGATCAGGTCGATGTCGAGGTCATCCAGCGGGCGGCTCATGCGTCCCAGGTTAGAGACCCCCCGATCGCGGGTATGGTGCGCGCATGTCGACGCGGTTCGTCCGGATTCTCGGGGTCATGGTCATCTCGCTCTGCCTGGGGCTGGTGTCCGCCGTGCCCGGCGCGGCCCTGGCCGGGCCCACGGGAGGGGCGGGGATCGGGGACCCGTACTTCCCGCAGGACGGCAACGGCGGCTACCAGGTCGGGCACTACGACCTCGGGATCGCCTACGACCACCCGAGCAAGCGGCTCGCCGGCACCGCGACGCTGACCGCCCGCACCACGCAGCGGCTCACCCGCTTCAACCTGGACCTGCTGCTGCGCGCGTCCGCGGTCAAGGTCGACGGCCGGGCCGCGCGGTTCACCCAGGGCGCCCGCGAGCTCACGATCACGCCGCCCCGCGCGCTCGCGAAGGGCCAGCGGTTCACGGTCACCGTCACCTACGCGGGCGTGCCGTCGGCGCTGAGCAGCCGCGGCGAGAAGGCCTGGTTCACCACGCCGACCGGTGGCCTGGCCGTCGGCCAGCCGCAGGTCGCTGCCTGGTGGTTCCCGAGCAACGACCACCCGTCCGATCCCGCGACCTTCGACATCCGGGTCCTCGTGCCCCGCGGCACCGAGGCGATCAGCAACGGCACGCTCGTCGGCACCAGGCCGTCGGGCTCGAAGGTCCTGTGGCACTGGAAGATGACCTCCCGGATCGCCACCTACCTGGCGTTCGTGGCCATCGGCGACTACACGATCGAGCAGGGCACCGCCGGCGGCTACCGCTACCTGTACGCCCTCGACAAGGCGCTCCCGGCCAAGGTCGCCGCCAACGCGCGCAAGAGCCTGCGCACCACGCCGCGCGTCACGGCCTTCCTCGCCCGCCGCTGGGGCCCGTACCCCTACAGCTCGATCGGCGGCGTCGTGCCGGCCGTCACCTTTGACTTCGCGCTCGAGAACGCGACGCGCCCGGTCTACGACCCCGGCTTCTTCGAGCGGGGAGCCTCGTCGGGCATCGTCGTGCACGAGATGGCGCACCAGTGGTTCGGCGACGAGGTCGCGGTCAAGCGCTGGAAGCACATCTGGCTGAACGAGGGCTACGCCACCTACTCGGAGTGGCTGTGGTCGCAGGCACGGGGCGGCACGTCCACCCAGGCGCACTTCAACCGGGTCTACCGCAACTACGAGGCCTCGAACCCGTTCTGGAAGACCCGGATCGGCGACCCCGGCCCGTCCAAGATTTTCGACGACGCCGTCTACGACCGCGGCGCGATGACGCTGCACGTCCTGCGCAAGCGCATCGGCGACCGCGCCTTCCACCGGCTGAGCACCCGCTGGTACCGCGACAACCCCGACGGCCTGGGCAGCACCCGCGAGTACATCGACCTCGCCGAGAAGATCACGGGTCGCAACCTCGACCCGCTGTTCCGGCAGTGGCTGTTCAGCGCGCGCAAGCCGACGTCGACGCGCTGAACGGCCCCGGCTAGATCTTCTTGGCCGAGCTCGCCGGCTGGTTGTTCAGCCGTGCGTGCTTGTAGCCGTAGGCGAAGTAGACGACGAAGCCGAGCACGAGCCACACCAGGAAGCGCAGCCAGGTCTCGACCGCCAGGCTCGACATCAGCCCGAGGCAGCACAGGGCCGACAGGATCGGGATGATCGGCACCAGCGGGGTGCGGAACGGGCGGTCCATGTCGGGCGCGGTGCGACGCAGCACGACCACCGCGATCGAGACCACCAGGAACGCGAACAGGGTCCCGATGCTCACCATCTCGGCGAGCACCGCGATCGGGATGAAGGCGGCCAGCAGGGCGACGGCGCCGACGGTGATCGACGTCATCAGCACGGGCGTGCCCCAGCGCGGGTGGATCCGGCTGAACATCGGGGGCAGCAGGCCGTCGCGTGCCAGGGCGAAGCCGATCCGGCCCATGGCGACGAGGTCGACGAGGATGACCGACGACAGGCCGGCGACGGCCGCGATGCCGATCAGGATGCCGGCCCACTGCAGGCCGACCTGGTCGAAGACGTCGGCGACGGCGTCGCCCTCGCTGAGGTCGCGGTACTCGACCATGCCGGTCACGACCAGGCAGACCCCGACGTACAGGAGCGTGCAGATGCCGAGGGTGCCCAGCAGCCCGAGCGGCATGTCGCGACCGGGGTTCTTGGTCTCCTCGCCGAGGTTGGCGACGGCCTCGAAGCCGCTGTAGGCGAAGAAGACGACGGCCGCGGCGACGAAGACGCCGGCCACGCCGAAGGACGACGGCTCGACGCCCGACACGAACTGCCACAGGGGAGCGGTGAGCGTGCTGCTCGTGCCGCCGCCCTCGGGCGCCTTGGCCGGCGGGATGAACGGCACCAGGTTGGAGCTGCGCACGTAGAACGCGCCGACCGCGATGACGAACAGGCAGACGATGACCTTGATGACCACCAGGCCGTTGGTCACCCACTTGGACTCGCGGATGCCGCGGATGGCCACCCAGCCGAGCACTAGCACGATGAAGACCGCGCCGACGTTGACCACCGACCCGTCCTCGGCGAACCACTTGTCGGGCAGGTCGAAGACGCCGGCCACGTAGCCCGACCAGCCGCGCGCGACGACCGCGGCGCCCAGCGCGAACTCGAGGATCAGGTCCCACGCGATGATCCAGGCGAAGATCTCGCCGATCGTCGTGTAGGCGTAGGTGTACGAGCTGCCGGCCGTCGGGACGGCCGAGGCCAGCTCGGCATAGCAGAGCGCCGCGAGCAGGCTCACGAAGCCGGCGATGAGGAAGGAGATCATCACGGCGGGGCCGGCGTTCTCCTTGGCCTGCAGCCCGGTGAGCGTGAAGATGCCCGTGCCGATGACGATGCCGATGCCGAAACCGATCAGGTCCCAGGACGACAGCGACTTGTTCAGCTGGCCTCCACCGTGGCCGTCCTCGACACCGTCCGGTGCCTCGTCGTTCTGGTGGATGACGTCGTCGACGCTCTTCTTGCGTGTGATGTCCACCCGGTGACAGTAGACCCGCGGGGAGCCGATGTGACCCCCGCAGCCGTTTATCGACGCAACGAAATCTGCCCGACACACGCTGCCCGCCCGACAGGTGGCATCGTGACGCCGTGCCCCTCGACGCCTCCCGGTCCCGCGCCCTGCCCATGCGGTGGCGCACCCGTGCGCTCTCCGCCCTGCTCGCACGCGGACCCGGGATCGAGGACCTCGACCCGGCCGAGCTGCCGGCCGCTCGCACCTCGCGGGCCAAGGTCCGCGCCTCCTGGCTGGGCCGGCGCGTCTACGGCGGGCTCGACCCGGACTGTGCGGTGGCCGACCGTCGCGTCGACCTCGACGGGACCGTGGTGCGGCTGCGGGTCTACCGGCCGAGGTCGCGGTCGTCGCGCGCGCTGCCGCTGGTGGTGCTCTTCCACGGTGGCGGCTGGGTGCAGGGCGACCCCGAGCAGGACGAGTGGCTGGCCAGCCGCGTCGCCACCCGCACGCAGGCGGTCGTGGTCTCGGTGGCCTACCGGCTCGCGCCGGAGCACCCGTTCCCCGCCGGCCTGGACGACTGCTGGGCCGCCACCTGCTGGGTGCACGCGAACGCCGCCGAGCTCGGCGGCGACCCCGACCGACTGGCCGTGATGGGGGACAGCGCGGGCGGCAACCTCGCCGCCGTCGTCGCCCAGCTCGCCCGTGACGCCGGCGGGCCGCGGCTCCGCGCCCAGGTGCTGATCTACCCCGGCACCGAGATGATCGACGTCTACGACTCCGAGGTCGAGCACGCCGTCGCGCCCGTGCTCACCTCGCGCGGCATGCGGACCTTCACCGCCCTCTACCTCGCCGGGGCGGACGGCACGGTGCCCACCGCCTCGCCGATCCGGGCGGCGTCGCACGAGGGCCTGGCGCCCGCGCTGGTCCAGACTGCCGGGCACGACCCGCTCAAGGACAACGGCCGGCTGTACGCCGACGCGCTGGTCGCGGCGGGCGTCCCGACCACCTACACCTGCTACCGCGACGCCATCCACGGGTACATCTCGTTGCCTGGCGCCGTCCCGGCGGCCCAGCCGGCGCTCGCCGAGATCGTGCGCACGCTGCGCGACGCCTTCTCGCAGCCCTGAACGGGCTCAGAGCGTGACGCCCTCCGCCTCGAGCTCGGCACGGGTGGTGGGCAGGTTGGACATCGACACCGCCGCGGTGAGGTCGAGCAGGACCCGGGTGGTCAGACCGGCCCGGGCGGCGTCGAGGGCGGTGGCCCGGACGCAGTGGTCGGTGGCGATGCCGCACACGTCGACGGCGGTGATCCCGTGCGCCTCCAGCCACACCGAGAGCCCGGTGCCCGCCGAGTCGACGCCCTCGAAGCCGGAGTAGGCGGCGTCGTACTCGCCCTTGCGGAAGATCGCGTCGAACAGGTCGTCCGTGAGGGGCTCGTGCAGCCGGGCACCGGGAGTGCCGACCACGCAGTGCGGCGGCCAGGAGTCGACGAAGTCGGGGGTGTCGCTGAAGTGCGCGCCCGGGTCGACGTGGTGGTCCTGGGTGGCCAGCACGGTCGCGTACCCGCCCGCGGTGACGAGCTCGGCGACCCGGCGGGCCACGTCGGCGCCCCCCGCGACCGCGAGCGAGCCTCCCTCGCAGAAGTCGTTCTGGACGTCGACCACGATCAGGGCGGTCGTCGGTGCGGGCATCAGGGCTCCCTGGGGTGGAGGACGGTGCGCCCCCATCATGCCCGCGACCTACCAGCCGGCACCGAAGCACTCGAACGACGTCGCGCCCACCGGCCCTGACGCCGCGGCCAGGGCGGCGGCCGGGCTCGCCCCGGCGGCCATCGCGCGGTGGGTCCCGGCCAGCACCACGCAGGCGACGTCGTCGGAGACCTGGGCCGGCGAGGCCAGCACGCACCGGGCGCCCGCGTGGAGCCAGGCGGCGGTCATCCCGACCAGCTCCTCGCCCCAGCGCACGGTCGAGCGTCCGACCTCGCACGCCGACAGCACCACCACCTCGGGGACCCGGGGGAGCCGGTCGACGTCGTGCCCGAACCAGGGACCGTCGACGAGCTCGACGCCCGAGAACAGCGGGTGGTCCGACGAGTGCCGTCCGTGCGCGGCCACGTGCAGCACGTCGCAGGACGAGGCGAGCGTGCCCGCGCGCGCGGCGGTGGCGTCATCGCCCAGCAGCACCCGCGCGCCGACCCAGGCCGCGGCGGCCGTCCGGACCTCCTCGG
This sequence comes from Nocardioidaceae bacterium, assembly GCA_030655315.1. Lineage (GTDB taxonomy): Bacteria > Actinomycetota > Actinomycetes > Propionibacteriales > Nocardioidaceae > JAURVT01. The sequence goes on from JAURVT010000022.1 coordinate 98,244, forward strand.
CGGCCCGCGGCACGTCGGGCCCGCCGACGAACCCGGCCGTGCGCGGCCGACGGGCCGTGCGGTGCCGCCGCACGAACGCCGACGCGGCCCCCGCGACCGTGAGGGTGCGGCCGACCAGCCCGGGCAGCATCGACCACGGGACGCCCGCGAGCGCGCCCGACGGCGTGAGGACCACCGGGCCGCCGTCGAGATCGGCGAGCAGGGGCGTGACCAGGTGCTCGGCGAGGGCGGCGAGCCGGTCGTCGAGCACGTCGCGCACGACCGCGGCGAGCGGCCCCGTCGGGTGCGACGCGGCGACGTCGAGGTCGGCGGGGAGCCCGTCCAGCAGGCGCACGACCGGCGCCACGGCACCGAGGGGCACCACCCGCTCGCCCGTGGACGTGACCACCAGCGCGTGCACCGCCTCGTCGACGACGAGGTAGGCCACGAGCGTGCCCGCGGGGTCGACGAGCACCTCGCGGACCTCGTCCAGGTCGAGCGGCTCGTCCACCCGGCCCGAGCCCGTGCCGGCCCAGGCCCGGCCGCGGATGCGGTCGACGAGCGCGCGCTCGTCCTGCTGTGGCCGGCCCGCCTGGCGCAGGGCCCGCAGCGCCGCGAGGTCGGCGGCGGCCTCGGGGTCGGCGGGCGGACGCAGGGGTGCCACCCGCGTCGCCAGCGACCGGGCGCGCTCGGACCACTCGAGCACGACCCCCGGACGTCCGTCGGCGACCGCGAGCCGCAGGCCGTGCAGGGCGAGCCGGCGGCCGTGGCCGACCACCGAGGTCTGCAGGTCGAGGCCACCGAACGTGGCCTGCCAGGAGCCGAGGTCGCGCAGGCCGGCGCGGAGCTGGTGGCGCGCGTCGGCCGGGCGGCGGGACGCCGTCGCGACCTCGGCCCGCACCTCGCGCGCGAGCAGC
>JAURVT010000036.1 GCA_030655315.1 Nocardioidaceae bacterium
GTCCGGTCTCGGCGTCGGCGAGGAGTCGGCCCTCGCGGTTGAGCAGGTCGACGGCGCGCACCCGTGCCTCCTGGCGGCGGCGGGACTGCGCCGCGGCGGAGGGGTAGGCGAGCGGCGCGCGCAGCGGTGCCCGCCTGAACGTGTGCCGGGGGGAGCCCAGCGCGCCGGCGACCGGCAGCAGCCGCACCACGGCGTCGCCGAGGGCGAGCTCCTCGCGACGGGTGCCGCGGGCGACGCCGAGCAGCACGACGTCCCAGCCGCGCTCGGCCGCCGACCTCGCCTGCTTCTGCACGCGGGAGTCGCGGGAGACGTCGTTGTCGACGATCATCACCACGCGACCGCGCGTGCCCGGGGTCCCTGAGGACGTCACGGCGTTCCCCCTCGGTGGCTGTCGGAGCCCGCAGATCGTAGCAACCCGGACACCTCGGACGGGGTCGTGCGCGACGCGTCGAGGGCGGCCGTCAGCACCTCGACCGAGCGTCGTCCGTCGTGGACCGCGCGGGCGAAGGCCGGGCCGTGGGCCGCGGTCGCGCGGGCGGCGTCGCGGTCGGCCAGGAGGTCGAGGAGCACGACGCGGAGTGACTCGGGGTCGGCCTCGACCACGGGAAGCGTGCGCCCGGTGGCCTCGCGGACGCGGGTGCGCACCACGTCGCGGACGTGGCTGACGACGACCCGTCCCGCCGCCAGCGCCTCGCAGACGGCGACGCCGTAGATGCCCACGCTCATCTGGTCGACGACGACGTCGGCCGAGCGGTAGAGCGCGGGCATGTCGCCCGGCGCGACGCCCTCGACGCGGCGGTACTCCACCAGGCCCTCGACGGCGAGCGCCTCGAGCACGGGGTCGACGTGCTGCGAGCCCTTCATCACCGACCGGCTCGGCGCGTGCACGACGACCGGGACCTCGCGCTGCAGCGGCGGGTCGGTGGCCGCCCAGTCGTCGGGGCGGACGACGACGGGGCACCAGGTGGCGTCCGGCAGGTCGTCGAGGAGGTCGGGCGTGGAGACGAGCACGGGCCCGTCGTAGCGACGCAGGACCTTGCCGCTGCGTCCAGCCCGGCCCTCCATGGTGCGCACCCGCTCGGGGGGCATGACCTCGAACGGCGACCAGCGCTCGAGCCGGACGTTGCGGCTGGGCAGGCGCACGTCGGAGCCGTGCGCGAGCAGCACCACCCCGAGGCCGGCGGCGCGCAGCGCGTCGGCGTCGCGCCGGGCACCGCCCCGGCCCGCCTTGCCGACCACGCCGAGGTTGGACTCGATCACCACGTGCGTGTAGCGCTCGCGGAGCAGGCGCCCGAACGCGGCGGCCCAGGTGGCGTCGTCCACGTAGGTCGCGTGGTCGACCTGCAGGTCGCCGACGTAGGGGTGGCCGGGGCGGGCGAAGTCGTAGGACTGCGCCGACGTGCCCGCGGCGTGCTCGTCGAGCGCGCGCGCCCAGGCCGTGGACTGGCCGGCGGAGTTGGCGGGGCCGACGAGGACCCTGCGGGGCGCGGCGGCGGGCGCGGGCATCTCGGTGCGCAGCGCCCGCAGGCGTCGGCGCACACGGACGGCCCGGGCGACGGCGCGCGCTCGGGCTCGGGCATCCACGCCGCCACCCTAGGGGGCCCTAGTGTGCCCAGGGTGAACGGCGCGAGGCCCTGGCGTGTGGCGTGGACGGCCGCTCTCTACGGACCCGACGGGTTCTACCGCCACGACGTGCCCGCCGACCACTTCCGGACCTCCGCCCACGTGGGCGACGTGCTGGCCCGTGCCCTGCTCGCGCTGGCGCGTCGTCACGGTCTGCGCGAGGTGGTCGACCTCGGCGCCGGGTCGGGCGAGGTGCTCGCGGCGCTGCACCGGCTGGCCGAGCCCGGCGAGCTCGACCTGGTGGGCGTCGACCTGCGCGGCCGTCCCGCGGGGCTCCCCGACGCCGTCGACTGGCAGCAGGAGCTGCCGGCCGTCTGCACCGGCCTGCTGCTCGCCCACGAGTGGCTCGACGACGTGCCCTGCGACGTCCTGGAGGTGGACGACGACGGCACCGCGCGCGAGGTGCTCGTCGACGCCGCCGGCCACGAGAGCCTCGGCCGCCCCGTCCGCTCGCCCTGGGCGGATCGGTGGTGGCCCGCAGCCGTCGCCGGCGAGCGGGTCGAGGTGGGGTCGGCGCGGGACGAGGCCTGGGCGGACGCCGTCGCCCGCGTCTCCCCCGGCGGCGTCGCGCTGGCGGTCGACTACGGGCACCTGGCCGACACCCGCCCCCCGCTGGGGTCCCTCCGCGCCTACCGCGGCGGCCGCGAGGTCGACGTCGTCCCCGACGGCGGCCGCGACGTCACCGCCCACGTGGCCGTCGACTCCCTCGCCGCCCGCGTCGACGGGCGCCTCCTGCGCCAGCGCGACGCCCTGCTCGACCTCGGCCTCACCGGCGCCCGTCCGCCGCTCGACCTGGCGCACGCCGACCCCGTCGCGTACCTGTCCGCCCTCTCCCGCGCGTCCGAGGAGGCCGAGCTCCTCGCCCCCGGCGGGCTCGGGGACTTCTGGTGGGTCCTCACCGAGAGGTGACCGGTCGGACGTCCCTCGTTTACCACGACGTCGTGGTAGACCCCCGCTGACCGCGATGAACTTGCCACGGTCAGCGGGGGTTCACCACGGTCAGTGACCCAGGGGCGCCCGTGCGAAGGCGAACCCGTCTCGTTCGTCGAAGCCGGCAGCAACGCCGCCGGCCGGGATGCCGGGGCTCGTTCAGCGTGGGACGACGACGACGGGGACGGGAGCGTGACGCAGGATGCGGGTGGCGGTGGAGCCGAGGAAGACGCGGGCGAGGGGGCCGTGCTCGCTGGAGCCGACGACGAGGAGGTCGCCGTCCTCCCAGCCGAACGACTCGAGGGTGGCGGACCAGCGCTCGCCCTCGAGCAGGTGGGTGCCGGTGATGACGGTGCTGGGGTTGGCCGAGCGGAACGCGGCGGCGACGACGCGGTGCGCCTCCTCCACCTGCTCGCGCCATGCGTCGTAGACGCCCTGGTCGATCCGGGCGCCCATCGCCGAGCGGCTCTGGGCGCGGACGGCGAAGGTGACGGCCTCGACGCTCGCACCGACGCTCGCCGCGAGCGGGGCGACGGTGCGGGCGAGCGAGACGTCGCTGCGGGTGGGGTCGAGCGCGAGGACGATCCGCTTCACCGGCACGTCGCCGGCGCGGTAGCCGCGGGGCGCGAGCGCGACGGGCACGTGCGAGCTGTGGACGAGCCGGTCGCTGGTGCTGCCGAGCGCGACGTGGCCGAACGCGCCGTCGGTCGAGGAGCCGACCACGAGCAGGCTGGCCTCGCGACGCTTGCCCTCCTCGAGCAGGACGCGCGGCACCGAGCGTCCGGTGCGGACCACCTGGTCGACGTCGAGGTCGTCGGGCAGCTCGGCCCGGGCACGCTGGACGGCCTCGCCCGCCAGGCTCTCGAGGTGGTTGCGCCAGTCCGAGTCGATGCCGCGGGCGAGCGTGGGGCTCTCCCAGGAGTCGTGGACCACGCAGCACAGGACGAGCTGCTCGCCCGTCGACCGGGCCAGCTGCCCGGCGAGGTTGAGGCCGGCATTGCTCTGCACGTCGGGGCCGAAGCCCACCACGATGGTCACGACTGGACGTCCTCTCGGAGGCGGGAGTGCTTGTACCCGTACAGGAAGTAGAACACCAGCATGGCCGCCACCCACGCGCCGAAGTACACCCAGGTGACCCAGTGCAGGCCCGCCAGCACGTAGGCGCAGGCCAGGATGGCGAGGACGGGCGTCACCGGGTACCCCGGCACGCGGAACCCGCGCTCCATGTCGGGCTCGCGCACACGCAGCAGGATGACGGCGATCGAGACCACGCTGAAGGCGACCAGCGTGCCGATGCTGGTGAGGTCGATGAGCGAGTCCAGCGGCACGAGGCCCGCCAGCAGGCCGACGACGACCGCCACGATGATCGTGTTGTTGACGGGCGTGCGGGTGCGGCGGCTGACGCTCGCGAACACCGGCGGCAGCATCCGGTCGCGTCCCATCGAGAACAGGATGCGGGTCTGGCCGTAGAGCGTCACCAGCGTGACGCTGAAGATCGAGATGATCGCGCCCGCGGCCAGCACCGTGCCCGGCCAGGACGCCCCGACGACGTTCTGCAGGATCTGCGCGAGCCCGGCCTCCTGCCCCTCGAACTCGTCGTAGGGCTGGGCGGCGACGCCGACGACGGCCACCGCGATGTAGACCGTCGAGACGATGGCCAGCGAGATGACGATCGCCAGCGGCATCGTCTTCTTGGCGTCCTTGACCTCGTTGCCCGCGGTGGACACGGCGTCGAGGCCGATGAAGGAGAAGAAGATCGTCGCGGCGGCGAGGTTGACGCCCGCCACGCCGAAGGGGGCGAAGTCGCTCAGGTTGTCGCTGTTCCAGCCCGTCGCGCCGACGCAGACGAACAGAGTGAGCACGCCGAGCTTGATGCCGACCATGATCACGTTGGCCTTGGCCGACTCGCTCGCGCCGCGGACGAGCAGCAGCGCGCACAGCACCACCAGCACCATCGCGGGCAGGTTGACGACCCCGTTCTCGGTGGACGCGATCGCCTCGGGGATCTGCACCGAGCCGTTCGTGACGTTGCCGATGAACTGGTTCAGGTACTGCGACCACCCGACCGACACCGCGGCCGACGAGACGCCGTACTCGAGCAGCAGGCACGCGGCGACGCCCATCGCGACCACCTCGCCGAGCGTCGCGTAGGCGTAGGAGTAGGTGGACCCCGACACCGGGATGCTCGACGCCAGCTCGGCGTAGCAGAGCGCCGTCAGGCCCGCGGTGATCGCGGCGATGACGAACGAGATGATCACCGCCGGCCCCGCGTCCGGCACCGCCTCGGACAGCACGAAGAAGATCCCGGTGCCGACGGTCGCGCCGACGCCCAGGCCGACGAGCTGCCACAGCCCGATCGTCCGCTCGAGCCCGGACCCCTCGTCGCCGTCGGGCTCGATCGGCTTGCGGCGGAAGATCTGCGCCGTGAACGACGGGGCGGGCGAGCCCGGCGTGAGGGTCATGGGGTGATCGAACCACCGGCACCGGGTGCTGGCAATGGGCACCGCGGCCTGGAACGTGACCGTCACGCGGGTGTCATGGGTGGGTGCTCCCGGCTGGGTGCTTGTCGGGATGCTGCCTGGCGGCATGGGCCGGCGCGGTCCGCGGCGGCTGGAGTCGGTGGCCGGGTGTGGACGGCCTATGTGCATCGTCCACAGATGACTGCAAGGCACTTCACGCGCCTCCTTCGACTTGGTAGAATCGAGCACACGTTCGATCCACCGAGGACTTGAGATGACCGTCGCCGCTCTGCCGCTCTCCGCGCACCCCGCCTACGCGGTGCTGGTTCCGGTCGAGGGCGCGCTGGCCAGCACGGACCTGTCGGTCTACGAGGGGTTGTCGGCCGAGGACGCGGTCACGCTCGCGGGCCGGTGGAGCCGCGTGAACTCCCGCGTGGCCGCCCACGCGATGGCCGCGACGCGCTCGGTGGACCGGTCGGGGGCTGCCAGGAAGGCCGGCTCCTCCTCGACGGGGTCGTTGCTGGCGAGCCAGTTCGGTGGTGACCGCCACGCGGCCGCACGTGACGTGCACCTGGGTCGGGCGCTGGAGAAGGCGTCGCTGACCGAGCGGGCCCTGGCGGACGGGCTGATCTCGAAGGAGCAGGCGCGGTTGATCGCCCGGGCCATCTCTGGCCTGCCCGATGACATTCCGGTCGAGACGCGTGAGACGTGTGAGGGGGAGCTGATCGAGGACGCGAAGACGCTCACGATACGCGACCTGCAGTACCGGGCCGACCGGATCAGCGACCTCTTCAAGCCCATTACCGAGGTGGACGTCGACGAGGGGCGGACGGTCCAGGACCGGGAGCGCCTGGCGTACGAGCGGTCAGAGCTCTGGATGAGGGACGACCAGGACGGCACGTTCCTCGGCCGTTTCCGGATCCCCGCGGCCCAGGCGGCCGCGTTGACGAACGTCCTCGACGGGTACTCCGCCCCGCGCCGCCGCCACCTCGACGACGGCCAGGCCGACGCCGACCTCACCTACCCCCAGCGCCAAGGCCGCGCGCTCGTGGCGCTCATCGACCACCTTCCCACCGACGGGCTCCCCGACGCCGGCGGGTCCGGGATGACCGTCACGGTCAACCTCGACCTCCAGCAGCTCATCGACGGCATCGGGACCGCGACCACGTCCACCGGGCAGCGGATGAGTGCCTCGCAGGTCCGTCAGCACGCCTGCCGGGTCGGGATCGTCCCGCAGGTCCTCGGAGGCCAGTCCCTCCCGTTGGACCTGGGCCGCAAGCAACGACTGTTCACCCCGGCCCAGCGGGTCGCGCTCGCGCACCGGGACCAGGGGTGCGCGATGCCCGACTGCGACCGGCCACCGTCGTGGTGCGAGGCCCACCACGCGCGGGAAGCCTGGGCCCACGGCGGGGCCACGGATCTGGAGGACGGTGTCCTCCTGTGCGCCTTCCACCACCGGATGATCCACGAGGACGACTGGGTCATCACCTTCGACACCGACGACAGGCGACCGGCGTTCATCCCACCGGCCCGCCTCGATCCGTACCGACGACCGCGCACCAGCACCCGATACCGGCCGAGACGGACGTAGGCCGTGTCTAGGGTGACCCCATGACCGACGCCGACGTGCCCGGAGCACGCGAGGTGGTCGTGGGGGTCGGCGCGGGGGCGGCCGGGTTCGACCACGAGCGTGGAGGGGGCGGGCCGGGCTCGTCGATCGCGACCACCGACATGGTGCTCAACGTCGGGCCGCAGCACCCCGCGACGCACGGCGTCCTCCGGCTGCGCCTGACGCTCGACGGGGAGCGCGTCGTCGCGTGCGAGCCGATCGTCGGGTACATGCACCGCGGCGTCGAGAAGCTGTTCGAGGTGCGCGACTACCGCCAGATCATCGTGCTCGCGAACCGGCACGACTGGCTCAGCGCGTTCTCCTCCGAGCTCGGCGTCGTGATGGCGGTCGAGCACATGCTCGGCATGGAGGTGCCCGAGCGGGCGGTGTGGCTGCGGACGATGCTGGCCGAGCTGAACCGGGTGCTGAACCACCTGATGTTCCTCGGCTCCTACCCGCTCGAGATCGGTGCGATCACGCCGATGTTCTACGCGTTCCGCGAGCGGGAGACCATCCAGGAGGTGATGGAGGAGGTGTCCGGCGGCCGGATGCACTACATGTTCAACCGGGTCGGCGGCCTCAAGGAGGACGTGCCGGCCGGCTGGACCGGACGGGTGCGCGCCGCCGTCGCCGCCGTGCGCTCGCGGATGCCGCAGATCGAGGACCTCGTGCTCGGCAACGAGATCTTCCGGGCCCGCACCCGCGGCATCGGGTACCTGTCGCCCGAGCTCGTGCACGCCTACGGCGTCTCCGGCCCGATCGCCCGCGCGAGCGGCGTCGACCTCGACCTGCGCCGGGACGAGCCCTACCTGGCCTACGGGACGCTCGCCGACGAGGGCGTCCTCGAGGTCGTGACGCGCACCGAGGGCGACTCCTACGCCCGGTACTGCTGCCTGGTCGACCAGGTCCGGGTCTCCCTCGCCCTGGTCGACGCCTGCCTCGCGCACCTCGAGGACCTGCCGCCCGGGCCGGTCGGCGTCCGGCTCCCCAAGATCGTCAAGGCGCCCGAGGGCTCGACCTACGTCTGGACCGAGAACCCCCTCGGCCTCAACGGCTACTACCTGGTGTCCCGTGGCGAGAAGACGCCGTGGCGGCTCAAGCTGCGCTCGGCCTCGTTCAACAACGTCGCCGTGCTCCCCCACGTGCTCACCGGCTGCGTGGTGGCGGACATGGTGGCGGTGCTGGGGTCGATGTTCTTCGTCGTGGGCGACATCGACAAGTGAGGAACGAGCGGTCGACGGAGCCCACCATGAGCAACGTGGGCGACATCGACAAGTGAGGAACGAGCGGTCGACGGAGCCCACCATGAGCACCGTGGGCGACATCGACATGTAGCGCTCGCCGGCTGACGCCGTCAGAGGTCCGGCGGGACTTTCAGGTCGAGCAGCTCCTGGAGGGCGGCGGCGAGGTGCCGGACGTTGGCCTCGGCGACGAGCGCGGCGGCCGCGGCGTCGGGGAAGTCGAGGTCGCGGCGGGCGACCGCGCCGACGACGCCGCCGTCGACGCGGAGCACCTTGGGGTAGTTGCGGGTGCCGCCGACGTCGACCCTCAGGGTCAGGTGTCCCTCGTCGGCCCGGCGCCACCAGCGGTGCCACTCGGGCGACGCGACGATGGTGTCGAAGAGGCCGAAGACGGCGTCGAGGTAGGCGGCCTCCTCGGGCGAGCCGGCATCACGTCGCTCGACCGACATCGTCGAGGCGCGCTCGACCTCGTCCATGGTCCGGTCCCCCGTCGTCGCCGGGGTCTCAGGCCTGCTGACGGGAGTCGTCGCCGTGCGCGCGGGTGCTGGCGGCGGTGGCCGCCTGCTCCCAGTTCAGGAGGTCGACGATGGTCGGCACGTCGGCGCCGTCCCAGACCGCGAGCGCCTCGGCGACCTGGTCCTGGTCGGCACGCAGGCCGTCGACGGTCTCGGCGAGCTCGGCGGAGCGGGCGCGCTCGGCGTCGAGCTTGCGCACCGTCTCCGAGGCGCGCGCCTCGGACAGGCGCAGGTTGCCCCGCACCTCCAGGAGGTCGGCGTCGCGGCCGGTGAGCCGCTCGGTCATCTGCAGGGCGAAGGCCGCCTGCTCACGGGTGCGGTCGGACAGGATGCGCTGGTACGCCTTGGCCTGCTGGGCTCGGTCCTTGGACCATTCCCGTCGGGTGTGCGCGACCTCGTTGGAGAGCAGACGGGCCGCCACGACCCCGGCCACGACGGCGAGCGCCGCGGCGACGACCAGCACGGGGAAGGTCGCGAGGAGGGCGGCCGACGTCACCACGAGGGAAGCACCGGCGAGCAGGGCGACAGCGCCCAGCGCGCGCCCGGAGCGGAGGCGGCGTCTTTCGGTGGACATGCCCGCAGCCTAGGCACCGCCGGACGGTCATCCGGGAAGCCACGCCGCGCCGAGGTCGGACGCGTCGTCGCAGGTCAGGCCCGCGCGTCGCCCGACGGGCCGGCGCGCTCGTCCTCGTCGTCGCGGGGCACCTCGCACGAGCGCTCCAGGAGCAGGGAGGCGACGACCAGGCAGGCCGCGCCCGCAGCGGCGACGAGCGACCGGAGGACCCGCTCCCGGGGCAGCGCGGCGTCCATCGCATCGACGAAGCTGAGCGCGAAGCCGAGGTACCCGCCCGTGACCACGGCGCCGACGATGGCGCACGACTTGGCCAGGGCCAGCAGGCGGACGCCGCGGTCGGCCTGCATCCGGCGCCGGTCGCGGTGGAGCGAGGTGTAGGTGGACCAGGCGAGGCCACCGAGGGCCAGGGCCACGAAGAACAGCGCGACCGGGGCCGTCCAGGGCACCGACGGCACGATGCCACCGGCGTTCTCGACCACGATGCGGATCGAGCGGCCGGCGACGAGGCCGACCGCGGCGAGGAGGGCGAGCGCGACCGGGGAGGTGCGCCGCATCCGCGTCACAGGACGATCTCGAGGTCCTCGCGCTTGGTGATGCCGCTCTCGTCGATCCCGCCGATGAGGTCGGCGACGAAGCCCTGGCCGGGGATCTCGCCCTCGATGTCGAGGTCGAGCCAGGGACGCAGGACGAACGCTCGCTCGTGGGCGTGCGGGTGCGGCAGGGTGAGCTTGTCGTCGTGGGCGATACGGTCGCCGACGACGATCAGGTCGACATCGAGGGTGCGGGGGGCGTTGCGCTCGGCGCGCTCGCGTCCGAAGGCGTCCTCGATGGCCAGGCAGCGGTCGAGCAGGGTGTGCACGGTGAGGGTGGTGTCGATCAGGACGACCAGGTTGAGGAAGTCGCGCGAGCCCTCGGGCGCACCGACCGGGACGGTCTCGTAGACCGCGGACACGCTCACCAGGGTGACGTCGGGCGTGTCGGCGAGCGCCTCGACGGCGCCCTGGACGTTGTCGCGACGCTCGCCCAGGTTGGAGCCGATGGCGAGCACGGCCTGGCGGATGGGACGCATCCCGCCGGTCATCGTGTCGGCATCGAGGATGTGGGGGTTCGGCGTCTCGCTCACGAGGCACTCCGCTCTATCATGACGGTGACGTCGTCGAACGTCACCGCGATGGGCGCTTGGGGTTTGTGGACGGTCACGCGGACCCACTGCACGGGTCCGGAGGCCAAGCAGAGCGTGGCGACCCGGTCGGCGAGGGTCTCGATGAGGTCCACGGGATCGGACGCCACGGCGTCATGGACCCTTGCGGACAACGTACCGTAGTCGACCGTCCGCGATAAATCATCGGTGCGGGCGGCCTCGCGGGTGTCGACGCCGAGGACCACGTCCACGACGAAGGTCTGGCCGTCGCGCCGTTCCTCCGGCAGCACCCCGTGGTGGCCGAACGCCCGGATGCCGGTCACGCTGATCTGGTCGCTCGCCTGGCTCACTCGTCGTCCTCGTCGTCTTCGTCGGGCATGAGCACGGGCGAGGCGTGGTGGCTGAGCACCTTCCAGCCGCCCGCGGCCCGCACCAGGGTCTTGGTGGCGACGGCGCGGCCGCCCGCGAACCCGGCGTCGGTGCCGTCGGGGGCCTCGGACAGGACGTTCTCGGTGCAGCCCACGACCGCCGTGACGGGCTCGCCCGCGGCGTCGCGCACCAGGGCCACCGTCACGTCGGTCAGGATGAACTGGACGTACCCCAGCTGGGCCATCACCATCGCCCACGAGCGACGGATGGCGCCGCTGCCCGTGATCGCCTCGGTGCCGGGGTGCACGCAGACGCTGGCGTCGTCGTCGGCCCACAGCGAGGCCATCAGGTCGAGGTCACCGGTCTCGATCGCGTCGTAGAAGCCCTGGTGGGCGGCGAGCACCGCCTTGCGCACGGGGCCGGCGGCTCCGGGATCAGCCACGACGCCACCTCCCGCCCACGCGGACGGCGTCGAGGGTGGCCGGCACCTCGTGCACGCGGACGCACCAGGCGCCGGCCCCGGCGGCCAGCGCGCTGACCGCGGCGGTGGCGGCCTCGCG
>JAURVT010000042.1 GCA_030655315.1 Nocardioidaceae bacterium
CGCGCGCCCCGCAACCGTCGCGGCGGCCCCCGTCGTCGCTCCGGCGGCGGCACCGGCGCCGGCACGGGCACCTCGGCCCCGCGCCGTGGTGGCGCGGCGTCGTTCTCGGCCTCCTCCGGTCGCCGCTGACGCAGAGCAGCACCCCGACGCACGAGGCTCCTGGGCGGAGTCGATAAGGTCAGCCTTTCCTAAGACCTTCCCGACCTGCCCAGGAGCCTTCTCGTGCGGACCGTCCCACTGCGCACCCTCGCCGTCACCGCCGTCCTCCTCGCCACCGCCGCGTGCGGCGGCTCGTCCGACTCCGAGGAGGAGAGCGCCGGCTCGAGCAGCGGCTTCGAGCCCGTGACGATCGAGACCAAGTTCGGCACCGCGGAGATCACCGAGGAGCCGACGCGCGTCGTCACCGTCGGCTACAACGAGGAGGACTACGCGCTCGCGCTGGGCGTCGTCCCGCTCGGCGCCCGCGAGTTCATCGGCTACGACGCCCCCCAGCGGCCCTGGGCGCAGGACGCCCTCGGCGGCAAGACCGTCCCGACGGTCGGCGGCCAAGAGCTCGACCTCGAGAAGATCGCCGGGCTGGACCCGGACCTGATCCTCGGGATCAACTCCTACATGGACCAGGCCACCTACGACCTGCTCGCCAAGATCGCCCCCACCGTGGCGCAGACCGACGACTACGCCGACGGCGCCACCCCCTGGCAGGAGCAGACGCTCCTCACCGGCCAGGCCCTCGGCAAGGACGAGGAGGCCAAGGACGTCGTCGCCGACGTCGAGGCGCAGTTCGCCGACGTGATCGAGCGCAACCCCGACTTCGCGGGCAAGACGGCCTCGTTCGGGCTCGGCGTGGGCGCCACCGGAAGCTACGAGATCGCCCAGGACGACTACCGCAGCGGCTGGCTCACCGACCTCGGCTTCGAGGTGCCGAAGACCGGCGGCGAGATCTCGCTGGAAAGCCTCGACGAGCTCGAGGCGGACGTCGTGGTGTTCGAGGGCGTCGAGGGCGACGTCCTGTCGAGCCCCGTCGCGCGCAGCATGCCGGCCATCACCGAGAACCGGTACATCGACTTCGGCCCGTTCGACGCCGACTTCGCCGCCGCGCTCGGCTTCAACAGCCCGCTGAGCCTGCAGACCGTCCTCGAGATCGCCGAGCCCCGTCTCGCCGCCGCCACCGACGGTGACCCCGAGACCGTCCCCGAGCCCTACACCGGCTGACGCGCCGCCCCGACCCCCGCTGTCGGATTCCCAGGTAGGCACGGTCTTCCGACAGGACCACGGAGAACTCTCCGTGGTTCTGTCGGTTCTCCGTGCCTACCTGGGAAACCGACGGGCGGACGAGGTGGGGACGACGAAAAGGCCCGCACCCCCGAGGGGGGTGCGGGCCTTCGTGCGGGTGCCTGCGTCAGGCGGCGGCGACGACGTTCAGCTTGACCGTCGCGCTGACCTCGGGGTGGATGCGCACGGAGACCGTGTGCGACCCGAGGGCCTTGATCGGCTGGCCGATCTCGATGCGACGCTTGTCGACGCTCGCGCCGGCGACCTCGAGGGCCGCGGCGACGTCGGAGACCGTCACGGCGCCGAACAGGCGGCCGGTGGAGCCGACCTGCGCGGGGACGTTGATCGGGCCCTGCTCGAGCTTCGCCCGGATGGCGACGGCGTCCTCGCGGTCGTGGACCGCACGGGCGTCGCGCGCCTTCTTGATGGACTCGACCTGCTTGCCGGCGCCGCGCGTCCAACGGATCGCGAAGCCACGGGGCATCAGGTAGTTGCGGCCGTAGCCGTCCTTGACCTCGACGACGTCGCCGGGCTCGCCGAGGTTGGTCACCTCGTGCGTGAGGATGAGCTTCATGGTGGTCGCCTTCCTCAGCGGGTGGTCGAGGTGTAGGGGAGGAGCGCCATCTCGCGCGCGTTCTTGATCGCCATGGCGATCTTGCGCTGCTCCTGGACGGAGACACCGGTCACCCGACGGGCGCGGATCTTGCCGCGGTCGGAGATGAACTTGCGCAGCAGCGCGGTGTCCTTGTAATCGATCTTGGTGACGCCCGCAGCCTTGAGCGGATTGCTCTTCTTCTTGGGCTTGCGGACAACTGGCTTCGCCATTGTGGTGCTCCTCTTGTCGAGCCCGGCCCCCTGGCGGGTGGCCGGAATGGTCGGTGTCGTCGGTGATCAGGTGGTGTGGTGACCCGTCAGAACGGGGGCTCGTCCTGGCTTCCGCCGGACGGGCTGGCCCACGGGTCGTTGCCGGCGTTGCCGCCGCCACCGCCGCCACCCTGGGGTGCGGGCGAGGACCACGGGTCGCCGGCGGGAGCGGGCTGGCCGCCGCCCTGGCTGCCCTGGCCGCCGCCGAAGCCACCGCCGCCACCCTGGCCGCCGCCGGAGCGGTTGGCCCGGGCGACCTTGGCGGTCGCGCTGCGCAGGCTGGGGCCGACCTCGTCGACGTCCATCTCCACGACGGTGCGCTTCTCGCCCTCGCGGGTCTCGTACTGGCGCTGCTTGAGGCGGCCCTGCACGATGACGCGCGTCCCCTTGGTCAGGGACTCGGCGACGTTCTCGGCCGCCTGGCGCCACACGGCGCAGGACAGCCACAGCGTGTCGCCGTCCTTCCACTCGTTCGTCTGCCGGTCGAACGTGCGCGGCGTGGACGCGATGCGGAAGTTGGCGACGGCCGCGCCCGACGGCGTGAACCGCAGCTCGGGGTCGTCGACGAGGTTGCCGACGACGGTGATGATCGTCTCGCCTGCCATGGGGGCTCCCTAGGGGTGGTGCGTGGTCTGGGTGGCTAGCAGTAGACCGCATCGCTCGGACGTTCGCGGCCGTCTGTCCACAGGCGGCCGCACCGGGCGGTGCGGGGGATGACTACTTGGCGTCCGGACGGATGACCTTGGTCCGCACGACGGACTCGTTCAGGCCGAGCTGGCGGTCCAGCTCCTTGACCGTCGCGGGCTCGGCCGTCAGGTCGACGACGGCGTAGATGCCCTCGGTCTTCTTGTCGATCTCGTAGGCGAGGCGACGCTTGCCCCACACGTCGACGTTCTCGACGGTGCCACCGTCGTTGCGGACCACGTTCAGGTACGTGTCCAGGCTGGGGGCGACGGTTCGTTCCTCGAGATCGGGGTCGAGGATCAGCATCAATTCGTACTTGCGCACAGCGACTCCACCTCCTTCGGTCTGGGCGGTCACGGTCTCTCCGTGACAGGAGGGCTCTGCGGGTGCTGCCCACGCGGGTGCGGGCAACCGGTCAAGTCTAGCCGTGCACCGTCGTGGCTGGCCAATCCCGCCTGTGGACGGCCTCGGTCGCGGGACGCCCGGACCGCCGTCGCACCCGACGCGGCTCGTCGCTGCTCGTCCCCTCGTCCCCCCACCGCCGAGTGGCGCAGATCCGTGCTCGAGTGGCGGGCGGGTGGGGAGGTCAGGCGAGGGGGGCGCGCAGCGTGACGGTGACGGGCCAGCGGACGCCGGCGACGTCGACCTCGTAGGAGCCCTCGGCGGCCCACGCGCGGGTGGTGGTGCCGGACGGGTCGGCGACGTGCGCCAGCCCGACGGCCGCGCCGACGGTGGCGCCCCAGGCCGCCGACGTCACCTGGCCGACGGCCACGCCGTCGCGACGCAGCAGCTCACCGCCCCACAGCATCGGCTCGGCGGAGTCGGCGGCGAACGAGACCAGCCGCCGGGACACCCCGTCGGCCCGGGCCCTCTCCACGGCCGCGCGGCCGAGGAAGTCGACGTCCGTGCCGAGCTTGCAGGTGAACAGGAGCCCGGACTCGACGGGTCCGACGTCGGGGTGCAGGTCGCGGCCGAAGGCCCGGTAGCCCTTCTCGAGCCGCAGCGCGTCGATCGCGTAGTAGCCCGCGTCCACGAGCCCAAGGTCGGCGCCCGCGGCGACCAGGTCGTCGTAGACCCCCGCGGCCGACTCCACCGGGACGTACAGCTCCCAGCCCGGCTCGCCGACGTAGGTGATCCGGGTGGCGCGCACGGTCGCGTGGCCGAGCCGGACGGCACGGCTGTCCCCCGGCTCCCAGCCGGCGCCGAGGTCGGGCGACAGCCGCGCCAGCAGCTCGGCCGACCGCGGGCCCATCACGCCGTAGACCGCCCAGGCCGACGTCACGTCGGTGACGACCACGTGCCGTCCCGGCGCGACGTGCCGGCGCAGGTGGTCGACGTCGCGCACCGTGGTGGCCGACGACGCCACGAGCAGGAAGGTGGCGTGGCCGGTGCGGGTGACGGTCAGGTCGGACTCGTAGGTGCCGCGGGCGTTGAGCAGGCCGGTGTAGACGGTGCGGCCGACGGGCACGTCGACGTCGTTGGTGCACAGCCACTGCAGGTGGGCGAGCGCGTCGGCGCCGGCGACCTCGTACTTGGAGAACGACGTCTGGTCGAACAGCGCGACGGACTCCCGCGTCGCGCGCTGCTCGGCCGCCGACCAGGGCAGCCACGACGGGCGTCCCCAGGAGTACCGCATCGTCTGGTCCTCGCCGGGCGGCGTCATGTAGTTGACGCGCTCCCAGCCCATCCGGCTGCCGAACGACGCGCCACGCGCCGCGAGCCGGTCGTGCGCGGGCGAGCGTCGCAGGCCGCGTCCGCTCTCGAGCTCGCGGTTGGGCCACGGCACCGCGTAGTGCAGGCCGAGGACCTCGACGACGCGGTCGCGCAGCCAGCCGTCGTTGCCGTGGAAGGGAGCGAAGCGGCGGACGTCGACGCTCGTCAGGTCACCGTCGGGCTCGCCGTCGACGACCCACGCGGCCAGCGCGCGCCCCGCGCCGCCGGCCGAGGCGATGCCGACGGAGTTGAAGCCCGCCGCCACGAAGAACCCCCGCAGCCCGGGCGCCTCGCCCATCACGAACTGGTTGTCGGGCGTGAAGCTCTCGGGCCCGTCGTAGAGCTTGCGCACGCCGGTGGTCTCGAGGGCCGGGACGCGGTGCACGCCCTGCTCCATCCAGGGCCCGAAGTGGTCCCAGTCCTCGCCCAGCAGGCTGAACTCGAACGGGTAGGGAATGGCGTCGGGGGCGACCCACGGCTGCGCGTCGGTCTCGAAGGCGCCGACGACCAGCCCGCCGACCTCCTCCTTCATGTACGTGCAGCCGTCGGGGTCGCGCAGGATCGGCAGGTCGGGCGTCACGCCGGCGACCTGGTCGGTCACCGCGTAGTAGTGGTGCGCGGAGTGCAGCGGCACCGTGACGCCGACGCTGCGGGCCAGCGCGTTGGCCCACTGGCCGGCGCAGTTGACGACGACGTCGGCCTCGACGTCGCCGACGTCGGTGCGCACGCCCGTGACGGCGCCGCCCGCCGTCAGGACCTCGAGCACGCGCACCTTCTCGACGACGCGCGCACCGCGCAGGCGGGCGCCCTTGGCGAGCGCGAGCGTGAGGTCGGTGGGGTTGGCGGTGCCGTCGTCGGGCAGCCAGATCGCGCCGACGAGGTCGTCGGTGCGCATCAGCGGCCAGCGCTCGCCGGCCTGGTCGGGCGTGAGGATCGAGCAGTCGAGCCCGTACGCCTCGGCGCTCGCGGCGGTGCGCCGCAGCTGGGTCATCCGGTCGGCCGTGCGGGCAACGATCAGCCCGCCGCAGCGCTTGTACCCCGTCGCCAGGCCGGTCTCGGCCTCGAGCCGCTCGTACAGCGCGGTCGAGTACTGGACGAGCCGGGTGCCGCTCTCGGACGCCCGCAGCTGCCCGACGAGCCCCGCCGCGTGCCAGGTGGTGCCGGACGAGAGCCGGCCCTGCTCGACCAGCAGCACGTCGGTCCAGCCGCGCTCGGTGAGGTGGTACGCCACGCTCGTGCCGATCACCCCGCCCCCGATCACGACGACGCGGGCACGGGAGGGCAGGTCAGGCACGGGCCACCTCGTCCAGGAGAAGGGAGTAGCGGTCGCCGGTGAAGGCGGCCGCGGCACCGTCGAGGCGCTCGTCGCCCCAGCCGGTGAAGTCGAAGTCCAGCGGGCTCGAGGCGGCCTGGATGTAGCCCCAGAGGGCCCAGCCGTACTGGGACACCACGGCCTGCAGGCGGGTGCGCGCGAGCATCCGCGCGTCGGGGCGGCCGAGGTAGCAGGTGACCAGCTCCTCGCACGCGTCGTCGGGGAGCCCGGTCTCGGTGCAGGTGTTGCCGAGCTCGAAGAACGGGTCGTTGTTGCCCGCGTACTCGTAGTCGATCAGGTGGACGCGGGTGCCGTCGTCGACCAGGTTGTCGGCGAGCAGGTCGTTGTTGCACGGCTTGGTGGGCACCGGGTCGGACGCGAGCGCGGCGACGGCGCGCGCGAACGCGTCGGCGTGGTCGTCGTAGCGGGACGGGAACGCGAACTCGCGCTCGTCGACGATCCGGCGGAAGCGGGCCTGCCGGTCGGGCATGTGGAACTCGTTCACGAACCGCGGACCCTCGTGCAGGCGGCGCACCGCGTCGGCCACCCGGGGGAGCACGCCCGGGCGACGGAGGTCGGCGTCGGTGCAGGTGGTGCCCTCGAGCCAGCCGATCAGCATGATCTGCAGGTCGGGCCGGTACTCCACGACGGGCGCGCCCACGCCCACCGAGGCCGCGGCCACCGAGTTGTGGTGCTCGGCGTCGCGGTCGATGCCGAGCAGCTCGGTGTCGGAGCGGCCGCACCGGGCGACGAAGACGCCGTCGGGCGTGGTCACCTTGAGGTTGAGGTTGGTCAACCCGCCCGACAGCTCCTCGACGTGACGCGAGCGCCCCGCGAGGGCGGCCAGCTGCTCCAGCCGCTCCTCGTAGGTCGCGCGGTCGACGACCGGCACGTCAGTCGTCGAACGCCTGCGAGACGGCCGGGTCGATCGTCATCTTCGGGCCGGTGAACCAGTGGCGCGCCGACGCGAACCACCAGATCGCGAGCACGACCAGCGTGCCGATGGTGAGGATCGGCGCGTAGTTGACGCTGCTCCACGCGAAGTCGTCGCTGAAGGGCACGCCCGCGGGCGTGAAGGGCAGGATGAAGTAGACGCAGATGACGGCGATCTCGGCGACCGCGACGAGGTTCATCCACTTGTACTTGGCGCCCAGCGTCCACGAGCCCGCCTCGAACGCGTCGCCCATCCGCCAGCGCAGGAAGATCGGGATCGCGAAGGCGAGGTACAGCCCGATCACCGCGACCGAGGTGACCGCGTAGAACGCGGTGGGCACGCCGCCGACGCTCTTGAGCGCGGGCAGCGTGATGATGATGCCGACCACGGTCACGAAGATCACCGCGTTGGCCGGCACCTTGGTGCGGGGGTTGACCTGCGACCACAGGCCCGAGCCGGGGATGGCGCGGTCGCGGCTGAAGGCGAAGGTCATCCGCGAGGCGCTCGTCAGGCACGCGATGGTGCAGAAGAACTGCCCCGCGGTGGAGATCAGCAGGATGGTGAAGTGCCAGCCCTCGCCGAGGGCCTGGGAGAAGATCACGTCCACCGCGCCGAACCCGTCGGTCACGCCCTGCGCGTCCTGGACGGCGAACAGGAACGCGAGCAGCAGGAACCAGCCGCCGAGCGCGGAGTAGGCGATCGAGCGCCACACGCCCTTGGCCGCGCCCTCGGCCGCGCCCTGGGTCTCCTCCGACAGGTGCGCGGACGCGTCGAAGCCGGTGATCGTGTACTGGGTCAGCAGGAAGCCCAGCGGCAGCACGAGGAACCAGTACTTGCCGTCGGAGAAGCCGGAGTTGTTGATCCGCTCGGTGAAGACGAAGTCGATGCTCTGGTGGGTGTCGGGGACGATCACCAGGATCAGGATGACCGCGGCGGCGCCGGCGACGTGCCACCAGACCGAGACGTTGTTGATGACGGCGAGCAGGTGCCCGCTGAAGATGTTGAGCAGCGCGGCCAGCACGAACAGCACCACGAACAGGATGTAGACGCGGCCCAGGCTGTAGCTGTCGGCCCAGCCCTGGCTGATCGTCTGCAGCGTGAGGTCGAGGAACGTCGCGCAGCCGTAGGCGACCGACGCCGTCACCGCGAGCAGGCCGACGAGGTTGAGCCAGCCGGTGAAGAAGCCCGTCGCGGGGCCGCCCATCTTGGCCGCCCACCAGTAGATGCCGCCCGACGTCGGGTACGCCGAGACCAGCTCGGACATCGTGAAGCCGATGATCAGGATGAACAGGCTGATGATCGGCCAGCCCCACGAGATCGCGACCGGGCCGCCGTTGTTCCAGGCCTGGCCGAAGGTGGTGAAGCAGCCCGCCAGGATCGAGATGATCGAGAACGAGATCGCGAAGTTGGAGAAGCTGGACCAGCTGCGGCTGAGCTCCTGCTTGTAGCCGAGCTTGGCGAGGAGCTCGTCGTCCTTGGACAGTGCGTCGGACATCGCTGATCTCCGTGGGGGAGCGGGGCTGGGATGGCGTGACGCTATACCCGCCGGGCGCAACCATCTAGACCTTTGACGAGGACACGCGGCAGATTTCATCGCACCGCAACACGCCGACCGGACGCCGGGGGATCAACCGGACGTCAGCGGACGGTGGTGCGCAGGTGCACGCGGGTGCGGTCCGAGCGGTAGCGGTCGCGCGCGAGCTCGACCGGCAGGCCCCTGGCGTCGTGGGCCACCCGCGTCACGAGCATCAGGGCCGCCTGGGGCGCGGTGCCCAGCAGCGTGGCCTGCTCGAGCGTCGCGAGCACTGGCTCGAGCCACTCGTCGGCGGTGTGCGGGGCGGCGTCGAAGTGCCGCCCCATCAGCTCGTAGATCGAGCCGGTCAGGTCGTGGTCGGTGATGCCGTCGAACAGCGGCGCGGGCAGCCACGTCTCCTCCAGCGCGAGCGGCTCGTCGTCGGCCAGCCGCACCCGGACGACGCGGTGCGCCGCCGCCCCGGCGGGCAGGACGAGCGCCTCGGCGACGTCGGCCGGCGCGGTCTCGCGCGACGCCGACAGCACCCGCGCACCGGCGCGGACCTGCGCGCGTCGGAGCTGCTCGGTGAACCCGAGCAGGCCGGTGAGGTCGAGCTCGATCCGCGGTCGGGTGACGAACGTCCCGCCCCGGCGGCCGCGTCGCCGCTCGACGAGCCCGCGCTGCTCCAGCGACGCCAGCGCCTGGCGGAGCGTCATCCGGCTGACGCCGAGCGCCGCCGCGAGGTCGCCCTCGGGCGGGAGACGGTCGGTGGGCACCAGGCTCCCGTCGCGGACGAGCCCGGCCACCCACCGCTCGATCCGCGCGTGCGCGGGGTCGTCGCCGCCGTCGGCCAGGTCCGGACGCGCGTCGAACGCGTCGGCGGAGACCGTCAGGCGTCGCATCCGCCGATGGTAGGCGTCCGAACCGCCCCGTCCCCCCGACTCGTCGGTGCCTGGTGATGCCGGGACGTCACCTGGCACCGACAGGTCGGCGGTCACTCGGTGGAGATGGCCCGCAGGACGTCGAGGCGGGCGGCGCGACGGGCGGGGACGGCGGCGGCCAGCACCCCGACGACGGCCGAGACCACGACGAACAGCACCAGGCGCCCCCACGGGAAGGACAGGTCGGTGATGCCGTCGTTGACGAAGGCGCGCTGCAGGACGGTGCCGAACAGCAGCCCCATCACCACCCCCAGCGTGGCACCGAGGACGGCGATCGTGACGGCCTCGAGCCGCACCATCCGGCGCAGCTGGCGGCGGCTGAGGCCGACCGCCCGCAGCAGCCCGACCTCGCGGGTGCGCTCGATGACGCTGAGCGCGAGCGTGTTGACGATGCCGAGGACCGCGATGACGACGGCGAGGCCGAGCAGGGCGTAGATGAGCAGCAGCAGCTGGTTGACCTGGGCGCGCTGGGCGTCGATGAACTCGGTCTGGTCCTGCACGGTGACGGTGGGCAGGTCGGCCACGATCCGGTCGAGGCGCTCGCCCACCTGGGCGCGGTCGGCGCCGGGGGCGGCGTTCACCGCGACGGCGCTGTCGCTGCGCGGGATCTGCGCGGCGGCGAGGGTCGTGAACGGCAGGACCGCACCGCCCACGACGTTGGACTGCTCGTAGACGCCGACCACCCGGGCGTCCTGCTCGCCACCGGGGAACCCCAGCGTCACGTCGTCGCCCACGGAGAGGTCGGCGTCGCGGGCGTCGTCCTGGCTGATCGCGACCTCGCCCTTCTCGACGTCGATCGTGCCGCTCACCATCGTGAGGTCGTAGACGGCGGTGAAGCTCGCGGAATCGATGGCCGTGGAGAACACGTCGTCGCCGTCGACCTCGACCGGGAGCGACTGCATCTGGGTCACCTCGCCGACGCCGTCGGTGTCGCGCACCTGCTGGGCGAGGGTGGTGGAGAAGTCGCTGAAGGTGGGCGAGGTGACGAGGTAGTCGGAGGTGAACTCCTTCTTCACGCCCACGTCGATCGAGGTGTTGATGGACGCCCCCAGGACCGACATCGTGGTGACGAGCGCGAGCCCGATCATCAGCGCCGAGGCCGTGGCGGCCGTGCGACGGGGGTTGCGCTGCGCGTTCTGGGTGGCGAGGACGCCGACCGTGCCGGCGGTGCGTCGGAAGACCCAGCCGAGGCCCGCGACGACGGGGCGTCCGATCACGGGTGCGCCGAGCGCCGCGGCGAGCAGCACGCCGAGGATGCCGCCCCCGACGAGCGACGCGCCGGTGGTGCCCGAGCCCGCGAGCCCGAGCGCCATCAGGCCGGCTCCGGCCAGGGCCAGCACCACCGCGAGCACCAGGCGCAGCCGGATGGACGACTCCGGCAGCGCCACCTCGTCACGCATCGCCGCGACCGGCGGCACGCGGCTGGCCCGACGGGCGGGCACGACCGCGGCCACCATGGTGACGAGAACGCCGACCGCGTAGGCCACCACCGCCGTCCGCGGCTCGAAGACCAGCGGCGTGCCCGAAAGGTCGAGCCCGAACTGCCCGAAGACGAGCCGGAGCAGCGCCGCGAGGCCGAACCCGAGCAGCAGGCCGACGGTGGAGCCCAGCAGGCCGACGACGAGTGCCTCGGTGAGCACCGATCCGACGACCTGGCGCCGCGAGGCCCCCATGGCGCGCAGCAGCGCGAGCTCGCGGCTGCGCTGCGCGACCAGGATCGAGAAGGTGTTGACGATGAGGAAGGTGCCGACGACCAGCGCGATCCCGGCGAAGATCAGCAGGAACGTGCCGAGGAAGCCCAGCGCGGTGTCGATGAACGACTGGGTCTCGGCGGCCAGCTCGTCGCCGGTGACCGCCTGGAGGTCGTCGCCCAGCTCGGGACCGACGTCGGCGGCCAGCCGTGCCTGGCTCACGCCGTCGCGAGCCGTCACGGCGACCGAGTCGTAGACGTCGGCTCCCCCGAGGAAGATCCGCTGCGCGGTCGGGGTGTCGAACAACACGAGCGTGGCGCCGGCCAGGCCTCCGCCCGCGAAGTCGGCGATGCCGACCAGGCGGGCCGAGATGCGGGGGGTGCTGCCGGCGGTGACCATCTCGACGGTGTCGCCGAGGCGGAACCCCGAGCCCTCGACGGTGCGCGCGTCGAGCACCACCTCGTCGGCGCCGCGGGGCTCGCGACCTCGACCGATCGTGACCGTGGGCTCGCCGGTGGTGGAGGGCGCGTCGTTGTAGTTGAGCGCGAGGGTGGGCGCCCCCTGGCCGCCGATCAGCTTGCCGTCGGGGTCGAGCACGAACAGGCCCTGGCCCTCGACGTTGCCGTCGGCGCGGGCGACGTCGGGCAGCGCGGCGAGCCTGGTCACGAGCGAGGCCGGGATGGTGCGGTCGTCGACGACGAACCCGCCGCCGTCCTGCGACCCGTCGAGCCGGACGGTGAGGTCGGGGATGGTGCCCTCGACGATCGAGTCGAAGCTCTTGCTGATGGTGTCGGTGAAGACGAACGAGCCGGCGACGAAGGCGACCCCGAGCACGATGGCGGCCGCCGACAGGAGCAGCCGCACCTTGCGGGCCAGGAGGTTGGCCCAGGTGACCCGGCGCATCAGGGCTCCCGGGTGCTGCCGGTGGCGTGCCCGCTGCGCAGCTGGATGCGCGCCATGGTCTCGAGCACCGACTCGGCGGTGGGCGCGCGCAGCTCGTCGAC
Organism: Nocardioidaceae bacterium; assembly: GCA_030655315.1. Lineage (GTDB taxonomy): Bacteria > Actinomycetota > Actinomycetes > Propionibacteriales > Nocardioidaceae > JAURVT01. The sequence goes on from JAURVT010000042.1 coordinate 11,929, forward strand.
CACCTCGCCGTCGGCGAGGAACACCACCCGGTCGGTGTAGGACGCGGCGACGGGGTCGTGGGTGACCATGACGACGGTCTGGCCGAACTCGCGGACGCTGCGCTGCAGGAAGCCCAGGACCTCGGCGCCCGAGGTGGAGTCGAGGTTGCCGGTGGGCTCGTCGGCGAACACCACCGACGGTCGGCTGACGAGGGCGCGGGCGCAGGCGACGCGCTGCTGCTGGCCGCCGGACATCTCGCTGGGTCGGTGGCTGAGGCGGTCGCGCAGGCCCACGGTGTCGACGACCGTGTCGAACCAGCCGGCGTCGGGACGGCGGCCGGCGATGGACAGCGGCAGCAGGATGTTCTCCTGCGCGGTGAGGGTGGGGACGAGGTTGAACGACTGGAACACGAAGCCGATGCGGTCGCGGCGCAGCAGCGTCAGGGCCTTGTCCTTGAGGGAGGCGAGGTCGACGTCGCCGATCAGCACCGATCCCGAGGTCGGGGAGTCGAGCGCGGCGAGGCAGTGCATCAGCGTCGACTTGCCCGACCCCGACGGGCCCATCACCGCGGTGAACTCCTCGGCGTAGAGGTCGATCGTGACCCCGGCCAGCGCGTCGACCGCCGCGTCGCCCCGGCCGTAGGACTTCCGGAGGTCGACCGCACGCGCGGCGACGGTGCGGGTGGGTGTGCTCTCGGCGGCCAGGTGCGTCATCGGTGCTCCCCCTCGGACGGTGCTTGCCTCGACGCTAGTGCCAGACGGCGACACCGGTGCTCCGGAAGGACCCCCGTCACACCCTGGCCCGACCCCGGCCTGTAGGAACGAGGGAGGTTGACGGGAGCAACGACCCGTCACGCACCCCACTCGGAGGAGTCGCACGTGAGCAGCCGGCTGGAGACCGTCAGCCAGAGGATCGGGACGTGGTTCCCGGTCATCGTCGTCGCGGCCGGGGCGGTGGCCGTCGCCGCGCCCGACCCGTTCCTCACGCTGGAGCCCGCGGTGCCGTGGCTGCTCGCGCTGATCATGCTCGGGATGGGGATGACGCTGCGCACCGAGGACTTCGTCCTCGTGGTCAGGCGGCCGGTCGCGCTCGTCATCGGCGTGGCGGCCCACTACGCGATCATGCCGCTGCTCGGCCTCGGCCTGGCCCTGGCCTTCCAGCTCCCGCCGGCGCTCGCGGCGGGCGTCGTCCTGGTCGGCGCGGCCCCGAGCGGCACCGCGTCCAACGTGATGGTCTTCCTGGCCAGGGGCGACACGGCCCTCGCGGTCTCGATCGCGACCTTCTCGACGGTGCTCGCGCCCGTGCTGACCCCGCTGCTGGTGCTGGGCCTCGCGGGCCGGTTCCTGCCCGTCGACACCGGCGGGCTGTTCGTCTCGATCCTGCAGATCGTGCTGGTGCCGGTGGCGCTCGGCGTCCTGCTGCGCCGGTTCGTGCCGCGCGCGGTCGACCGCGCGATCGGCGCACTGCCCCTGGTGTCGGTCGTCGGCATCACCCTCGTCGTGCTCGCCGTGGTGGCCGGCAGCGCCGGAACCCTGCTGACGAGCGGCTTCACGATCGTCGTGGTCGTGGCGCTGCACAACCTGCTCGGGTTCGGCCTCGGCTACGGCGCCGCACGGCTCGCCGGGCTGGACGAGCCCGCGCGGCGCGCCGTCAGCATGGAGGTCGGCATGCAGAACTCGGGCCTGGCCGCCGGCCTCGCCGCCGGCCAGTTCGGGCCCGCCGCGGCCCTGCCGGCCGCGATCTTCTCGGTCTGGCACAACGTCTCGGGCTCGCTGCTCGCCGGGTGGTGGTCGCGGCGGCCGTCCGTCCCCGCCGAGCGCGTGGACGCGTGAGCACGCTCGTCGAGGAGCTCGCCTACGACGTCGAGGTCGTGGGGCTGCTCGCGTCGCGCCGCCACCGCTACGAGGGACGGCCGTCGGACGGACCGGCCCCGGCCGAGGACGGCGAGATGCGCGAGCGCGTCGAGGTGCGGGCCGGTCTCGGCGTCGTCGGCGACCGCTACTTCGGCCGCCGCGCCCACGCCCACGCCGCCGTGACGCTGATCGACGAGGCGGCCGTCCTTTCCGCCGCCCGTCGGATCGGCGTGGTGGGCCCGGTCGACCCGCTGGTGACGCGGCGCAACGTGGTGCTCCGCGGGATCGAGGTGGACCGGCTCGTGGGCAGCGAGGTGGTGCTCGACTGCGGCGAGGGCGAGGTCCGGCTCGCCGTCCGCCGCCCCGCCCGTCCGTGCGGCTGGATGGACCAGGCCCTCGGCCCCGGCGGCCACCGCGCCCTCCGCGGCCACGGCGGCGTCCGGTGCGAGCCGCTCAGCGACGGCGTCCTGCGCCTCGGGCCCGCCGTGCTGCGCACGCGTGTCGACCTGACGACGCTGCCGCTCTGAGCCTTGCTCTCCGGGTCCGACCATGCCGCTCGGCACGGCCCGCGGGCGGACCATCGACCGGGGACGGTCGGGAAGGGCGCAGCGAGGACAGCGGGGGCGGCGGTGCCGGTCGGGTGTCGGGTCCGGGTCGTCCCACTCTGCGAGACGGGCGCATCACCGCAGGCTGCTGACCGTGGCAAACGGTCGCTTCCCGTGGTAATTCACCATGCTTCGCGCCTGTTTGCCACGGTTCGTGTCCTCGGAAACCCGGTCCGTCTCGCAGAGTGAGACCGACTGACGCCGACGCGGACCCGACCGAGGTCCCCGCCCGCACCCTCCTCGCTGCGCCCTTCCAGACCCCCCGGCACGGAGGGTCCGCCCAGCCGCCGCACCGACAGCAGCGTCGGACCCAAGAAGAACCCCAGCACCCTCAGGTCAGGCGCGTGACGTGCACCTCGGCCGACATGTCGGCGGTGACGGAGCCGGAGAAGATGCCGCGGAGGGGGGCGATGTCGTCGTAGGCGCGGCCGCGGCCGACGACCACGTGGCGGTCGCCGGGGACGATGTCGTTGGTGGGGTCGTAGCCCACCCAGTCGCCGTCGAACCACTCGATCCAGGCGTGCGACTCGCCCGCGACCGTCTCGCCGACCTCGGGCTCCTCGCTCGGGTGCAGGTACCCCGACACGTACCGGGCGGGGACGCCGGCGGCGCGCAGGCCGCCGAGCACGAGGTGGGCGATGTCCTGGCAGACACCGGTACGGGACTCCCAGGCGTCGGCGGCCGTCGTCTCGACGAGCGTCGCGCCGGTGACGTACTCGATCTCGGCGTGGACGAAGCCGCAGAGGTCGCGTGCGAAGACGCTGGGGCTGCCGGCCGCGGCGGCGATCTCACGGGTCCGCGCCGCGAGGGAGTCCGGCGGGACGACGCGCGGTCCGAGGTCGAGCAGCTCGACGTGGCGGTCGACGAGCACCGGGTCGCGCAGGTCCGCCCACGAGAGGCCGGCGGGCTCGACCGGACGACGTCCGACGTCGACGGTGGACGTCGAGGTGACCGTGAGGTCCTGGTGCAGCTCGTGCACCTCGAACGCGGTGACCTGCGTGCCCCAGTAGTCGCTGTAGGTGTAGGTCCACGGGTTCGGGGTGACGTCGATCCGGCTGTGGAGCACGTACTGCTCCGGCAGCGTCAGCGGCGTCATCCGTGCCTCGTTGTACGACGCGTTGACGCCGTCGACGTAGGTGAAGCCCGTGCGGTGGCTGATCCTCATCTGCATCAGTGCGCGCCTCCCAGCCAGCTCATGGGTGTCTCGGTGGAGAAGTACCGGTGGGTGATGGCGTCGGTCGCGTTGGAGCAGCTGCGCTGCAGTCGCTCCATCTCGACGGGCAGGTCGAACACGACGTCGGCCAGCGGGCGGTACTCCAGCTCGGCGCGGGCGCGTCCGAGGAGCCGCAACGACTCGTCGTCGAAGCCGGCACGACGTCCGCCGTTGCTCGCGAGGTTCTCCAGGCTGCGCTCGGCGCGCGTCAGGGCGTAGACCACCGAGCGCGGGAACAGCCGGTCGAGCAGCAGGAACTCGGCGGCGTCGCGGTCGGCCTCGAGCCCGCGGTAGGTGCGCAGGAACGCCTCGTAGGCACCGGCGGCGCGCAGCGTGGTGGGCCAGGCGACCTTGGGGCCGTCGGACAGCGCGGCGGTGGACAGCAGGCGCGCGGTCATGTCGACCCGCTCGATGCTGCGGCCGAGGATCAGGAACTGCCAGCCCTCGTCGCGGCTCATGGTGGAGTCCGCGATGCCCGCGATCACCGACGAGCGCTCGCGCACCCAGGCGAACAGCGCCGGCGGACGCATGGTGCGCACGCGACCGCTGCCGATCGCGCGCCAGGTGGTGTTGATGGCCTCCCACATGTCGGTGGAGAGGGTCTCGCGGGCGCGACGGGCGCTCTCGCGCGCCGCCTCGAGCGAGGCCACCATCGACGTCGGCGAGTCGGGGTCGGTGGCCAGCACGCGCATGATCGCGCGACGGTTGGCGGTGCCCTCGAAGTCCTCGACGCCCATGACCGACAGCAGCTGCCGGCACGAGACGGCCTCGTCGATGCCCGGGTCCTCCACCAGCAGCTGGGTCTGGACGTCGAGGATGCGCGACGTGTCGTCGGCGCGCTCCACGTAGCGACCGATCCAGAACAGCGACTCGGCGATGCGGCTCAGCACGTCGGGTCCTCCTCGGTTGCGTGCTCCGGGTCGTCGGTGGCCTGCTGCTGCTGTTGCTGCTGCTCCACGGGCTCCTCGACGGTGTCGTGGGCCGGGCCGTGGTCGGGGGGCAGGCCCTCGACGACGCCGTGGTGGCCCAGCTCGGGCGCCTCGGGCGCGACCGGCTCGGCCGGGTCGGCCATCACCCAGGTGTCCTTCGAGCCACCACCGCGGCTCGAGTTGACGATCAGCTCGCCCTCGGGCAGCGCGACGCGCGTCAGCCCGCCGGGCAGCACCCACACCCGCTCGCCGTCGTTCACGGCGAACGGACGCAGGTCGACGTGGCGCGGACGGATCCCGTCCTCGACCAGCGTCGGCACCGTCGACAGGGAGATGACCGGCTGCGCGATCCAGGCACGCGGGTCGCGCAGGATCGCCGCGCGCAGGGTGTCGAGCTCGCCCTGCGTGGCGGCCGGGCCGATGACGATGCCCTTGCCTCCGGAGCCGTCGACCGGCTTGAGGACGAGCTCGTCGAGCCGGTCGAGCACCTCCTCGCGCGCGTCCTTCTCGGCCATCCGCCACGTGTCGACGTTCTTCAGCACCGGCTCCTCGTGGAGGTAGTACCGGATCAGGTCGGGCACGTAGGTGTAGAGCAGCTTGTCGTCGGCGACGCCGTTGCCGACCGCGTTGGCGATCGAGACGTTGCCGGCCCGGGCGGCGTTGATCAGGCCGGGGATGCCGAGCATCGAGTCGGCACGGAAGTGCACCGGGTCGAGGAACTCGTCGTCGAGCCGGCGGTAGATGACGTGCACGGGCTCGAGGCCGCGGGTGGTGCGCATGTGCACGCGACCGCCGCGGCAGACGAGGTCGCGTCCCTCCACCAGCTCGATGCCCATGGTGCGGGCGAGCAGCGCGTGCTCGAAGTAGGCCGAGTTGTAGACGCCGGGGGTGAGCACCACGACCGTCGGGTCGGTGACGCCCGCGGGCGCCGCGGCGCGCAGCGCACCGAGCAGCTGCCGCGAGTACGACGAGACCGGACGGATGCGATGGTCGGCGAACACCTCGGGCAGCGCCGCCGACATGGCCCGCCGGTTCGTCATTACGTACGAGACGCCCGACGGGACGCGCGCGTTGTCCTCAAGGACGCGGAACTCGCCGTCGCCGTCGCGGATCAGGTCGATGCCCGAGACGTGGATGCGCACGCCGTTGGGCGGGGTGATGCCCGCGACGACGCGGTGGAAGTGCTCGGAGCTGGTGACCACCTGGCGCGGCACGACGCCGTCGTTGAACACCTCGCCGGCGCCGTAGACGTCGTCGAGGAACGCCTCGAGCGCGTTGACGCGCTGGCGCACGCCGACGTCGACCGTCCGCCAGGCGTCGGCCTCGATCAGGCGGGGCACGATGTCGAGCGGGAACGGCCGTTCCTCGCCCTCGACGCCGAACGTCACCCCCTGGTCGAGGTAGGACGAGGCGAGGGAGTCCGCCCGGGCCTGCACGTCCAGCGCGTCCATCTCCGAGAACGCGGTGTGCACGGCCGCGTAGTTGTCGCGGACGTCGTCCGCCGCGAACATCTCGTCGAAGGTGCGCGAGTCGAGCTGGTCGGAGTACGAACCGAAGAGATCGTCGCGGGGTGCCTGGCTCACGCGCCACACCCTAGGGGGAACCCGGAGGACCCGCGTCCCGGCGGTGCCGGGTCACCGGGGACGGTCCGGTCGATCGTCCGGATCGTCCCGTGACGACCGCTCGCCCCCGTAGGATCTGCTGCACCCGGGCAGCGGCGCGGGACGACGTGGGGGTGGCAGGTGCGGTCGACAGGTCAACGGCTCGGCCTGCCCGCGCTCGTGGCCGCCGCCGTGGTCGTCCTGCTCGTCGCCACCGACGTGCTGTCGTCGGCGATGGCGCCCGACGTCCGCGACGAGCGACCCAACCCGGTCGTCTCGGTCGCCCGGCTCTCCCAGGACGTCGCGCGCACCGCCGCCGACGCCACCGACGTGAGCCGCGGCTGCTCGCGCCCGTCGACGCTGCCGCTCGGCCGCACCAGCGAGGTCCGGCTCCCGGTCGACGGCATCGAGCGCGTGTTCCGGTTGCACGTGCCGTCGTCGTACTCCCCGAGCCGCCCCACGCCCCTCCTCGTGGCCTTCCACGGACGCCACCGCAGCGGGGCGCTGCTCGAGGCCGACTCCGGCCTGTCAGGGCTCCCCGTCCTCGTCGCCTATCCCGAGGGCGTGCGCAACCAGGTCGGACGGCTCGACTGGCAGATCGGTCCGCAGGCGACCCGCGGCGTCGACGACGTCGCGATGACGCGGGCGCTGATCGCCCGGGTGCAGCAGGGGTTCTGCGTCGACCGCGACCGCGTCTACGCCCTCGGCCACTCCAACGGCGGCGGGATGGCGGTGACCGTCGCCTGCGCGCTGCCCGACCAGGTCGCCGCGGTCGTGGCGATCTCCGGCGCCTTCTACGACCGGGCCGCCGGCTGCGTCGGGTCGCCGATCTCGCTGCTCGAGCTGCACGGCACCGCCGACCGCGTCATCCCGTACCAGGGCGGGCGGCTGCCCGAGGAGTTCGGCCGCACCACCCTGCCGCGCATCTCCCGCTGGATCCGCAACCAGGCGATCGTCAACGGCTGCGAGACCACGCCCGCCCAGCGACGACTCGGGCGCGGCGTCGTCCAGGTCACCTGGCGCGAGTGCACCACCGGCCACCCGGTCTCGCTGGTGAGGATCGGCGGCGGGCTGCACCGGGTGCCGTCCACGCGGGTGCTCGGCGGGACGCCGCTGGCCGTCCTCACGTGGCGGTTCCTGCGCACGCAGCACCTGCCCGCCGACGTCCGCGCCGCGCAGGTCGCGGACGCGCCGCGCTGACCACGCGACGAGCGCCCGTCCTCGGTGCGTCCTATCGTGCGGGGCATGCCCGCACCCTCTGACGACGCCGAGCTGCTCACCTGGTCCCGTCGCGCGTGGGGCGCGCTGGAGCCGGTCCACGTGCTCGGCTACTTCGCCGACGAGGTGCGCGAGGCCTACGTGGCGCTCGGGCTGCACCCCCGGCTGAGCTACTTCGCCGCACGGTCCGCGGCCTTCGGGCCCGTCGGCCCCCAGGTCCCGATCGCGACGTTCTACGTCTTCGCACCCTGGCTGCACGAGAAGGCCCTGCCCGCGTCGTGGGAGGTCGCCCCGCCCGAGCGCGTGCAGCAGGCCCGCCGCGAGGGCATGCAGGCAGTGCTCGAGCGCGCCGTCGGCTCGCCCGACGTCGGCGAGCTGCTCGAGCTGGCGCGCGAGGTGTGCGCCGGGCTCACCACGCCCGGCCGGCCGCTGCACGCCGCCCACGCGGGTCTCGACTGGCCGGCCGACCCCGTGCTGGCGCTCTGGCACGCGGCGACGCTGATCCGCGAGCACCGCGGCGACGGCCACGTGTCGGCGCTGCTGCGCGCCGGGCTCGACCCCGTCGAGTCGCTCGTCGTCGGCGGGCTGTTCTCGGGCAACACCGACTTCGTCCGCTCCACCCGTGGCTGGAGCGACGAGCAGTGGGCCGCCGCCGTCGAGCGCCTCACCGACCGCGGGCTCGTCGACGGCGACGCGCTCACCGACGAGGGCCGCACCTTCCGGCAGGGCGTCGAGGCCGAGACCGACCGGCTCGCGCTCGAGGGCTGGGCGCACGTCGGCCTCGAGCGCACCCGCCGCGTCGCCGAGCTGGCCCGGCCGCTGCGCGAGTCCGCCCTCGCGAGCGGCGTGCTGCCCGGCTGGATCTCGTCGCGCGGCTGACGGCGTGCGGGCTCACCGGGGCTCGGGCAGGCTGGACGCCGACCCCACTGCCTGACGAGAGGACGCCATGAGCGCCGCCGACCAGTTCCCGAACCCGTACGAGCTCCTCGCCCCGGTGCCGTCGTTCACGGTCACCAGCGAGGACGTGTCCGACGGTGGCACCCTCGCCGAGCCCCACCGCTCCGGCGCGATGGGCGTGCCCGGTGGCGAGGACCGGAGCCCGCAGCTGTCGTGGTCCGGGGCGCCCGAGGGCACCCAGAGCTACGCCGTCACGGTCTACGACCCGTGCGCGCCCACGGCCAGCGGCTTCTGGCACTGGGCCGTCGCGGACCTGCCCGCGTCCGTCACCGAGCTCCCCGCGGGCGCCGGCGACCAGGGCTTCGACCTGCCGGGCGACGCCACCGTCCTGACCAACGACGCCGGCTTCCGGGGCTTCGTCGGCGCCGCCCCGCCGCCGGGGCACGGCGACCACCGCTACTACGTCGTGGTGCACGCCGTCGACGTCCCGTCGCTCGGACTGCCCGACGGCGCGAGCCCCGCCTTCCTCGGCTTCAACCTCTCGTCCCACACCCTCGCCCGCGCGATCCTGGTGGGCACCTTCGGCCACTGAGCCCGGCCACCGACGCCGTCCGGCGGTGGGTACGGCCCCAGGTTCGCGTGGATCCTGGGGCCGTGCCCACCGCTACCGCGGGAAAACCCGTGGCGGGCGGGCGTCGGGCACGCCTACGGTGGTGGCGTGTCGATGCGAGGAAGTCTCCGGGAGCCGGGCAGGTGCGAGCAGCACCTGTCCACGCCCGAGCGACCTCCGACGCGCTGACGCACGTCCACCACCAGAGCCGCTCCGGGTCCACCGGGGCGGCTCTCGTCGTCTCGTGGTCCCGGCGCGCACCGGGCGCGAGGTCGTCGCCCGTCTCACGCAGGTGCTCTGCGTGAAGGGCTGACCGGTCCCGGATCGGGGTCGGGCAGGTGAACACCCCGTGTCCGGCCCGTCGTTCCGGGCGACCACGGGCCGGACCCGGGTACGCTGACCATGCCGAGAGAGACGGACAGGCCGATGGACGGACACGTTCTCGTGCTCAACGCGAGCTACGAGCCCCTGCAACGGGTCTCGCTGCGCCACGCGATCCGGATGCTGGTGCGCCAGGTGGCCGTGGTCGAGGAGGCGCACGCCGAGCAGATGTTCGGCCGCTACCCACGTCCGCTCGTGCTCCGGCTCGTCCGCTACGTCGTGATGAAGTGGGTGCACCGGCGCAAGCCGATGTGCACCAAGTCCGCGGTCAAGGCCCGCGACGGTGCGTGCGCCTACTGCGGCGGCCGCGCCGAGACCGTCGACCACGTGGTGCCCCGCTCCCGGGGCGGGTTGCTCACGTGGGACAACGCCGTGGCAGCCTGCGTCCGGTGCAACCACCGCAAGGCCGACCGGACGCCCGCCGAGGCCGGGATGCGGCTGCTGATCGTCCCGGGTCCACCACGAGGGGTCCTGCTCCTGCGATGACGCCACACTCTCTCGGGCGCCGTCGACGCGACGGACGGTGGCTGCTCGTCGCCCCGGTGGTGCTGACGCTCGCGCTGGCGGCCTGCTCGGGGGGCGGGGACGACCCTCCCGAGCCCGTCCCGACGACGACCACCACCACCTCCGCGCCCAGACCCACGGCGCAGGCCGCCGGACCCGAGCAGTCACCCGACCAGGTCGCCGCGGCCGTGGGGTCGTTGTCGATCGGCGACCTGCTCCGCACCGAGCCCCTCGACGGCGTCCCGCCCCAGGTGGTCGTCTGCCCGGGCGGGCCGGTGCTGTCGGCCGACGAGGGCGCCACGGTCGCGACCACTCACTTCGGGTCGCCCAGCGAGGCGGTGGCCGTCGTGACGCTCGTCTACCCCGACGCCGCGGCCGCCACCGCGGCCGTCGAGCCGACCCTGGCCGCGGTCGACGACTGCACCGCCACCGGCCAGATCGACGGGGTCCCGCTCGAGCCCGTCACCCACGGGCGCACCGAGGTCGACGGCACGGCCACCGGCTTCGTGGTGGTGCAGGGCGACGACCCGGTCGCGCCCTACCAGCACCGCTCGGTGGCGCAGGTGGGCAACGTCGTGCTCGGGGTCGTCACCAGCGGCCGCTCGCCCGAGCAGGTCGAGCGCCAGGCGGCCGCCTCCCTGCCCGACGTCCTCACCGCGATCACGCCGGCGTCGTGACGCGCTGCAGGCGGCTCACCGCGAGGGTGAGGCCCACCGCGAGCAGCACGCCGGTCAGCGGCGGGATGCCCCAGCCGATCTCGCCGGTGCCCCAGGCCGCGAGGCCGGCCACCGCGTAGACCGCGAGGTTCTCCCAGCGGACGGTCGGCGGCGTGTAGACGTCGCGGTCCGGGACGCCCCCGCGCCAGCGGGCCAGGAAGTCGCCGATGATCACGCCGCCGAGCGGCGGGATGAACGTCCCGAGCAGGCCGAGGTAGGTGATCAGGTGGTTCTGCACGCCCACCAGGGCGAGCACGGTGCCGATGATCGTCCCGCCGATGACGAAGGGGGTCTTGGTGGGTCGCTCGAACAGCTCGGCCCCGGCGACGCCGAACGCGTAGGCGGTGTCGGCGTTGCTCGTCCACAGGTTGCCGAACAGCAGCACCAGCCCCCAGCCGACGAGGCCCAGGTTGTAGAGGACGAGGACGAAGTCGGCCTGCTGGAAGGTGAGCGCGCCGACGGCGCCGAAGAAGACCATCAAGCCGTTGCCGAGCACGAACGCCGCGACGCAGGCCCAGACCGCCTGCCGGCCGGTGCGGGCGAACCGCGTCCAGTTGGGCGCCTGGGTGCCGGCCGAGATGAAGGTGCCGACCACGGTGGTGATCGCCACCGAGGTGGCCAGGGAGCCCGAGGGCTCGATCGCGGCGAAGCCGGACCAGCCGCCGACCTCGTCCAGCGAGCGCGAGAGCACCCAGAACGCCAGCACGACGATCAGCGGCGTCGACACCATCGACGCGAGCGCCATCCCGCGGAACCCGTAGCAGGCCGTCGCGCACATCAGTGCGCTCGTCAGCACCATGATCGAGGCCCGTGCGGCGAACGAGTCCCAGCCGGTGGCCGTGGCGGTGAGGTCGCCGATCGTGCCGATGGTGACGCCGTACCAGCCGATCTGGGTACCGCCGAGGAGCAGCGACGCCAGCTTGGCGCCCCGGGTGCCGAACCCGTAGCGCGCCATCACGACGGTCGTCAGGCGCGTGCGCGAGCCCACCCAGCCCATCACGGCCACGTAGGTGCCGAGGATCAGCGAGCCGGCGGCGATGACGCCGACCAGCCCGGCGGCGGTGAAGTTCGGGGCCAGAGCGGCGCCCGCCAGCATCGTCGGCGTGAAGACGGTGAACCCGCACAGCACGAAGAGCAGCGACACCAGCGACTTGCGGGCATGCGGCGGGACGGGCATGACCGGGTAGTCCGGGTCGACCGGCGCGTTGCCGACGCGCTCGGACGACGTGCGCGGGTCGGCGGTCATCCCTCCTCCCCGATGTCCTCGAACCAGATCTGCGGCCGCTCGGCGATCATCTTCTGCATCAGCGCGAGACAGGCGGGGTCGTCCATCACGTCCACCTGCACGCCGTGGGAGCGGAGCAGCGACTCCGAGGCCTCGAACGTCCGGTTCTCGCCGACCACGATCCGGGGGACGTCGTAGAGCAGGGCCGTTCCGGCGCACATGAAGCACGGCGAGAGCGTCGTGTACAGCGTGCTGACTCGGTAGACCGAGGCCGGGAGCCGCCCGGCGCGGTCGATGCAGTCGGTCTCGCCGTGTCGGATCGGCGACCCGAGCTGGACCCGGCGGTTGCGTCCCACGGCGAGCACCTCGCCCCGGTGCACGAGTGCGGCGCCGATCGGCACGCCGCCCTCGTCCCAGCCGATCCGGGCCTGCTCGATCGCGAGGTCGAGGAACATCCGGTCCTGGTCCTGCTCGGGAGGGGCGGAGGACGTGGTCATGGCTGCTCCTGGGGTGGGGTCGGGACGACGCGCGGTCGGTGGTGCCACCGAACCAGTCCGCGCACCGCACCGACAAGGGACGGAGCGACCCCTGGGACCGGCCATGTCGTTGACAGGGTGTCACCCCCTGGGAAGACTCCGCTCGTGCTCTTCACCCTCGCCGAGGTCCTCGCCACGCCGTCGTTCCGTCGCGCCGGCGTGGAGGTGGTGCACGGCTCGCCCCGCTCGACCACCGTCCGGTGGGTGCACTCCTCGGAGGTCTACGAGATGGGTGGCCTGCTGGCCGGCGGCGAGGTGCTGCTGACGTCCGGCCTCGGGCTGCTCGGGCGACCTCCCCTGCAGCTCACCACGTACGTCGACCGGCTCGTCGACGCGGGCTGCGTGGCTCTCGCGATCGAGCTGGGCCGCTCCTTCGTCACGATGCCGCCCGAGATCGAGGCCGCGGCACGTCGACGCGGCCTGGTGCTGCTCGCGCTGCACGAGGTGGTGCCGTTCGAGCAGATCGTGGAGGACTTCCACGACCTGGTCGTCGGGCGTCGGGTGGCGGCGTCCAGGACCTCCGGCCCGGTCTGGCAGGAGCTGCTGGGGATCGTCGTGGCCGGACAGGGGATGGGCACGCTGCTGCGCGCGGTCGGCCGCCTCGCGGACAGCACGGTCTGGTTCGTCGGCCCGGACGGCACGGTGCTCGAGCGGAGCCGCCCGGGCGACCTCCCCGCCGGGCACCCGACGACGACCGCCGACGTGCGGGGTCCGCACGGGAGCGTGGGGAGGCTCGTGCTCACCGGCACCGCGACCGACCGTCGCTCGTCGCTGGTGGAGCAGGCGGCCGTCGCCGTCGCGCTCGAGCTCGGGCGCGCTCCCGCGGCGACCCGCACGCCGTCGGCGGCCCAGGCGGTCGTCACCGAGGTGCTCGCCGGCACGCTGACCTCGGACGCGGCCGTCGCCTCGGCCTGCCGCGAGGCCGGCTGGGACCCCGACCCGGCTCGGCACGCCGTCGCGGCGGTGCTGGACGTCGACGTGCGCGTCCCGCCGCACGAGCTCGTGCCGGCCGTGCGCCAGGCGGTGACCCAGCGACTCGGCGCGGGCGTGGTCGGCTGGCAGGGCCACCACGTGGTGGTGATCGGCCCCGGCTGGGTGCGGCCCGAGCCCGGACGCGTCCGCGACGCGCTCTCGGCCGTGCTCGACGACCTGGGCGGCGAGGGGGCGCCGGTGCACGTCATGGGGGTGGCCGCGCCCGTCGCCGCGCTCGCGTCGCTGCCGTCCGCGGTCGCCACCGCGCAGGAGGTGACCGGTCTCGCGCGTCGGATCGGGTCGCGCGAGCGGGTCGTCCTGGCCCGCGACCTCGGTCCGCACCGGATGCTCGCGCGGCTCCCGGCGTCCGAGCTGATGGCCTTCGTGACCGAGCAGGTCGGCGCGCTGATCGCGCACGACGCCGCGCACGGGACCGACCTGGTGCGTACCGTCGACGCCTACCTGGCCTCGCGGTCCACCAAGGCCGTCGCCGCCCAGGTGCTCGGGATCAGGCGGCAGTCCCTCTACGCCCGCATCACCCGGATCGAGTCGCTGCTGGGCGTCCCGCTGGACGACGCCGGCCACCAAGCCGGTCTGGCGCTCGCCATCGCCGGGTGGCGGATGCGCACGGGTTCGGACCCGCAGGTGTCGTCCCGCGAGCTCACGTCCGCCGTCGCCCCGGCGCCCTCGTCCGCGATCTGATGCCCTGTGGTGCCCATGGCACCGCGATGAGGACCACAGGGCATCGGATCGCGGACGGGGGCGCGGCCGGGCGGGCCGAGACGGGCGGTCAGGACCAGGCGTCGGCGAGGAGCTCGTAGGAGCGGACGCGCTCGGCGGCGTCGTGCACCTGCGTGACGACCATGAGCTCGTCGGCCTCGGCCTCCTTGGCGCGGCGCTCGAGGTCGTGCTTCACCTCGGCGGGCGTGCCGATGCTGGAGAAGTGCCGGCGGCTGTGGGCGAGGTTGCGCTCCTGCAGCGTCCAGTGGTGCTCGGCCGCCTCCTCGGGCGAGGGCAGCGGCCCCGGGCGGCCCTGCATGAGCCGGACCATCGACAGGTCGTTGGCCAGGGCCAGCTGCTCGGCCCGCTCGTGGGTGTCGGCGACGATCGCGGCGACGCCCAGCACCACGTGGGGCTCGGCGCGGCGCGTCGACGGGCGGAACCCGTCGCGGTAGCCGCGGACGGCCTCGGCCGGGTCGGCCGCACCGAAGTGGCCCGCGAACGCGAAGCCGGTGCCGAAGGCCGCTGCCGCCTGGCCGCCGTACAGGCTGGAGCCGAGGATGAACACCGGCGGCAGGTCGACGTCGTCCGGGATCGCGCGGATCGGCGCGAAGGGGTGGTCGTCGGGGAAGCCGTCGACGTAGGCGAGCAGCTCGTTGTACTGCTCGGGGAAGTCGTCGGCCGTCAGCGCCTCGCGGCTGCGGCGCAGGGCGATCGCGGTGAGCTGGTCGGTGCCCGGCGCGCGTCCGAGCCCGAGGTCGATCCGGCCGGGGTGCAGCGCCTCCAGCACGCGGAACGTCTCGGCCACCACCAGCGGCGACCAGTTGGGCAGCATGATGCCGCCGGACCCGACGCGGATCGTGCTCGTCGCGTTGGCGACGGCCTCGATCAGCACCGTCGGCGACGAGCTGGCGACGCTGCCGATGTTGTGGTGCTCGGCCAACCAGTACCGCTGGTAGCCGAAGGACTCGGCGGAGCGCGCGAGGTCGAGCGTCTCGGCCAGGGCGGCGGAGGTGCTGCGTCCGCTCGCGACGGGAGAGAGGTCCAGGACGGAGAGGCCGATGTCGTTCACCCCTGGTGCAACGCGCCGGGCCCCGTCCGGATTCCGCGGCCGGGTCGGGGTGGCGGCACCCCCGTGTCCGCCACCCTCGACCCTGCCGACCGGCCGGGCCGGTCCCTGCTTCCGATTCCCCCCGGGACGGGCCTCGGCCGCTGTGCACGATCTGCCCCGAGAGGAGTGCGGATCGTGCTGCGTTCGATGAAGGGACGGTGGGGGTCGCCGATCGTGACGCGGGTTCGGGGAACAAATCTCGTGAGAGGTGAAACAGGGGTGCTCGTCGGCGCCCGGACACCGCCCGGAGCCCACGATTCGGGGACGCCGCACGGGGTCCGCTAGCGTGGAGCGGTGACTCCCGCAGCGCTGACCGTCTCCTCGATCACGCCCGAGGACCACCTCGCCTTCCTGGCCACGCAGCCGAGCGCGAGCTTCCTGCAGACGCCCGCGTGGGCGGCGGTGAAGCCCGAGTGGCGGGCCGAGTCGATCGGCTGGTTCCGGTCCGGCACGCCCGCGCCGGTCGGGGTCGGGCTGGTGCTGCACCGCCGCCTGCCGCGCCTCGGCCGCACCCTGGCCTACCTGCCCGAGGGCCCGGTGATCGACTGGCTCGACGGCGACCTCGCCGCCTGGCTCGAGCCGATGCGCGACCACCTGCGGTCGCAGGGCGCGTTCGGGATCCGGATGGGCCCGCCTGTCGTCACCCGCCGCTGGGACGCCGCGACCATCAAGAAGGCCGTCGCCGACGACGCCCTGCGCTCGCTGTCCGACGTGCCCGCGACCGTCCAGCACGACGCGGCGCTCGCCGTCCCGTCGACGCTGCGGCGCCTGGGCTGGAAGGAGCTGCCCACCGAGGGCGGGTTCTCGGCCGGCCAGCCCAAGTACAACTTCCAGCTGCCGCTGGACGGGCTCGGCGAGGACCAGGTCCTCGCCGGGATGAACCAGCTCTGGCGGCGCAACATCAAGAAGGCCGCCAAGCAGGGCGTCGAGGTGGTCCAGGGCGACCGCGCGGACCTCGCCGCCTTCCACGCGACCTACGTGGAGACCGCCGAGCGCGATCACTTCACCCCCCGTCCGCTCGGCTACTTCGAGACGATGTGGGACGCGCTGCGCGCCGAGGACCCCGACCGGATGCGGCTCTACCTCGCCCGCCACGAGGGCGACCTCGTCGCCGCGACCACGATGGTGCGCGTCGGGGGCCACGCCTGGTACTCCTACGGCGCCTCCACCACCGCCAAGCGCGACGTCCGCGGGTCCAACGCGATCCAGTGGCAGATGATCCGCGACGCCATGGCCGCCGGAGCCACCGTCTACGACATGCGCGGCATCACCGACACGCTCGACCCGGCCGACAGCCACGTCGGGCTGATCCAGTTCAAGGTCGGCACCGGCGGCGAGGCCGTGGAGTACCTCGGTGAGTGGGACCTGCCGATCTCCAAGGTGCTCTACACCGCGTTCGACCTCTACATGAAGCGCCGCTGAAGGGCCTGGTCCAGATGACGCTCACGCTCACCGTCGACGGCGACCGCTGGCGCGCCCACCTGCGCCAGGTCGCCGACGCCAACCCCGGCCTGGTGCCGGTGCTCAAGGGCAACGGGTACGGGTTCGGGCTGCACCGGCTCGCCCGACGCGCCTCCTGGCTCGGCGTCGACACGGTCGCGGTCGGCACCTACGCCGAGGTGGCCGAGGTGCTCTCGCGCTTCGACGGCGACGTGCTCGTGCTCAGCCCGTGGCGGTCGTTCCTGCCCGAGCTCGCCGAGCCCGAGGCCTACGACCCCCGGGTCGTCCACACCGTCGGCCGCGTCGCGGACCTCCGGGCCCTCGGCGAGGCGGCGCCCGCCGGCACCCGCGTCGTCCTCGAGGGCGTCACCTCGATGGCCCGCCACGGCCTGGACCGCCACGCGCTGTCCGACGCGGCGGCGGCGCTCGGTCGGCTGCGCCTGGTCGGGTTCGCCGTGCACCTGCCCATGACGGGCGGACACCTCGACGAGACCGACCGCTGGGCCGCCGCCGTCGAGGCCTCCCAGCTGGCCGGGAGGTTCGAGGGACGGCCGCAGCTGTTCGTGTCGCACCTCGGCGCCGGCGAGCTCGCCACGCTGCGCGAGCGTCGACCCGGCCTTGACGTGCGTCCGCGCGTCGGCACCCAGCTCTGGCTCGGCGACCGCGGCGCGCTGCGCGTGCGGGCCCAGGTGCTCGACGCCCACGAGGTCGAGCGCGGCGAGCGGATCGGCTACCGGCAGCGTCCGATGCCGGTCGGCGGGACCCTGCTCGTCGTGTCCGGCGGCACCACGCACGGCATCGGCCTCGAGGCGCCGACCGCCGCGTCCGGCCTGCGTCAGCGCGCGACGTCGCTCGCCAAGGGCGGGCTGCAGGCGGCCGGCCTCGCGCTGTCGCCGTTCCGCATCGCCGGCAAGCAGCGCTGGTTCGCCGAGCCGCCCCACATGCAGGCGAGCATGCTCCTGCTGCCGTCGTCGGTGCCCGTCCCCGCCGTGGGCGACGAGCTCGACGTGCAGGTGCGCTTCACCACCACCCACTTCGACGTGGTCGACATCAGCTGAGCGACGTGGTCGACGTCAGCTGACGGGCAGGACCGGCGGGCGGGCGACGTCGCGGGGCGCGGTGACCACCACGCGCCAGGCGATCCACCAGGTCGCGGCGAGCCGCAGCAGCAGCCCGGCGACGGCGAGCGGGTCGCTGCCGTCGACGGCCACGGTGGCGCCGACCGCCTGCCAGGCGCCGGTGAGGAACGCGAGCACCTCAACGGCCTGCCACAGTCCGATGTCGCGGACGGCCGTCGGTCCGCGGTGCGCGAGCACCACGAACGGCAGCAGCCACAGGCCCTGGGACGCGACCGCGGTCGTCGAGACCGTCAGCAGCCCGACGAGCGACACCACGACCAGCGCGGCGGGGTCGATCCGGCGTCGCGCCTGGCCCAGCGACACCACGCCCACGAGGACCACCAGCCAGGCACCGGCGGCGAGCAGGCCCACGCGGCCCGGCTCGAGGTCGAGGCCGGCCGACGCGAGCAGTCCCCACGGGCTGCGCGGGTCGGGGCCCGCGGTGAGGGCCTGGGTGATCGCGGCGTTGGAGTCGCCCGAGGTCGAGACGAAGGCGACCGTCGAGACGAGCACCCAGGTGACGAAGGCGGTCGCGAGCGTCCGGGTGGCGACGCGGTCGGCGGTCCGCAGGACCAGGGCGACGAGGGCCACCAGGACCGCGACGGCCAGACCGGCCGTGGCGAGCGCGAGGCCGCAGAGCACGCCGGCGAGCAGCGGCCGACGCTCGCGCCAGGCCACGAACCCGACCACCGCCAGGGCGACCGGCACGAGCGACCAGTCCGTCAGCCCGCCGAGCACCAGCACGGGCGGGGCCGCGAGCCACCACAGGCGGCCGGGCACGCCGGGGTCGGACGGCGCACGTCCGTCGGCGAGGAGCGCGTCGACCTCGCGGCGACGGACGTGCCGCGCGACCACCGCCACCACCACCCACAGCGCGAGCAGCTGCAGCAGCGTGGCGATCGCGGTGTAGGTCAGGGCCTCCCCGCGCACCTGGGGCTGCGCGGCCAGCGTCTCGAGGCTCTCGTCGTCGCGACCGGCGAGGTCGCCGCCGCGCAGGGTCCGGGCCACCTCGGCCGTCGTCCACGACAGCACCGCGACCGGCGCGCTCAGGCCGGACGCGTCGTAGCGGCCCCCGGCGTCGGCGAGCGGCAGGACGCCGTCAGCCAGCCCGAGCCGGACGTAGTCACGCGGGAGATCGGTGGCACACAGGCGTGCCTGGTCGCGCGGAGGGTCCCACCAGGCGGCGTCGTCGCCGCCGGCGCACGGCACCGACCGCAGCACCGCCAGCACGCTCGCGACGACCGCGACCGCGAGGAGGAGCCGGACGGGCGTCCACCAGGGGTGCGGACGCGACCGCACCCCCGACGGACCGAGCACGGGAGGACCTAGGGCGCCGCGGGCGCGGGCGGGGCCGGCGGGTCGTTGCCCTCGCCGGTGCCGTTGCCGTTGCCCTCGCCGGTGCCGTTGCCGGCTCCGCCGCCCTCACCGGTGCCGTTGCCGTTGCCGGCTCCGCCGCCCTCGCCGTTGCCCTCGCCGGTGCCGTTGCCGTCACCACCGTTGCCGCCACCGCCGCCACCGGCGTTGCCCTCGCCGTCACCGTTGCCGTTGGGGTCCTCGGTCTCCTCGTCGCGGGGACGCGTGGTCTCCTCGTCGTCGCCGTCGTCCCGGTTGCGCTCGGTCTGGCGCGGCGTGTAGCGCGTGGCCGGCGGGACGTAGCTCGTGCCCTCGGTGGCGCGGATGTTGGCCGCGGGCGGGAACGTGCCGCACGAGTCGCCGTCGATCTCGCCGTCCATGATGTTGGCGAAGGTGCGGGCGGGGTACTGGCCGCCGAAGAACGGCTGCAGGTAGCCCTCGAGGTCGGCGTTGCCGTTCTTGCCGCGGACGTACATCACCGCGGTGGCCATCTTCGGCGTGTAGCCGACGAACCACGACGACGACACCCGCTGCGGCTCGCCCGGCCCGGACTGGAACGTCGCGGTGCCGGTCTTGCCGGCGGTCGGGCAGATCGTGCGGCCGTTCAGGCCGGTGCCGTCCGCCTGGGTGACGCCCTGCAGGGCCGAGGTCACGTCGGCGGCGACGTCGGCGGAGAAGCCGCGCTCGGTCTTGACCTCGTGGTCGAACAGGACGTCGCCCTTGGCGTCGGACACCTTGGACACGACGAACCACTCGTGGCGCTGGCCCTCGTTGGCGAAGGTCGAGTAGGCGTTGGCCATGTCGATGACCGGCACGGGCTCGACGCCGAGCGAGGTGACCGGGACCGACGGGATGCGCTTGATGACGTTCTGCGGGATGCCGGCGTCGCGGGCGGCCTTGCGGATCTCGGTCGGGCCGTTGTCCATCTGCTCGGTGAGGTCGACGAACGCGGTGTTGATCGACTTCTGCGTGGCGCGGCGCAGGCTCACGCGGCCGAACGACTCACCGCCGGAGTCGCCCTGGTTGCCGACGGTGTCGTTGCCGACCCGGATCGGCGAGTTGCCGTCGAGGCTGGTGTTCAGGCTGTAGCCGTTGCGCAGCGCGGCCGCGACGGCGAACGGCTTGAAGGTCGAGCCGGGCTGGGCACCGCTGGTGGCCCAGTTGAGCTGGCTGTCGAGGTAGTCCGGCCCGCCGTACATGGCCCGGACCGCGCCGGTCTTGACGTCCACCGAGGTGGACGCGACGTGCAGCTGGCCCAGGCCGTCGGGGGCGGTCTCCTTGATCGCCTCGACGGTGGCGTTCTGCGCCTTGCGGTTGAAGGTGGTGCGGACGTTCAGCCCGCCGCCGTTGATCTGCGCGTCGGTGAAGCCCTGCTTCTGCAGCTGCAGGTCGGTGAGGCGGAGCAGGTAGCCCTTGGTGCCACCGAAGCGGCTGCGCTGGGCCTGGTCGGCGAACGCGGGGAGGCGGTCGCCGACCTCGTCGGCCTCGGCCTGGGTGATCTCCTCGGCCTTGACCATGCCGTCGAGCACGTACTGGTAGCGCTCGAGCAGCCGCTCGCGCGTGGTGTCGGAGCCGAAGGGGTCCATCCCGCTGGGGGAGTTGACCACCGAGGCGAGCATGGCGCTCTCGTCGACGGACAGGTCGGCGGCGTCCTTGTCGAAGTACTTCTCGGACGCGGCCTGCACGCCGTAGGCGCCGTTGCCGAAGTAGACGGTGTTGAGGTAGCCCTCGAGGATGTCGTCCTTGGAGAGCTGGTTGTGGATCTTGACCGACAGGATCGCCTCGCGCGCCTTGCGCTTGAGGGTCTGCTCCTGGGTCAGGTAGAGCACCTTGACGTACTGCTGGGTGATCGTCGACGCGCCCTGCGTGCTGTTGCTCGTGGCGTTGTTGCGGGCGGCGCGGACGATGCCGCGGATGTCGATGCCGCGGTTGGTGTAGAAGCTGCGGTCCTCGGCGGCGATGATCGCCTGCTGCATGCTGGGCGAGACCTGGTCGAGCTCGACGTTCTGCCGGTTCTGGACCTCGAACTTGCCGATCGGGGTCTTGCCGTCGGAGTAGAAGACCGTCGTCGTCTGGGTGAGGAACTCCGCGTTCGCGTCGGGGATGTCGACGTTGCGGTAGATCAGGTACCCGACCACCGCACCGAGCACCGTGACCACCGCACCAGCGATCAGCGTCCACTTGAACGCGCGGCGCCACAGGGGCGCCTTGGCGCCCTTCGTGCGTCGCGAAGCGGGCTTGCCGTTCTTCACACCAGTGGCCACGGGGTGCAGTCTCCTGTCGTCTCGTCCGTCCCGACGCCGGGCGCGCGGGCATGGGTGAGCCGCGTGCCAGGTCAGGGGCAACCTCCCCAGTGTGCCGAACGATCGGTGACGAACCGAATCCCGCGGTGTCCTGGGGCCGACCTCTCATCGGATTCTCAGGCATCCGGGCGGGCACCGCCAGTGCTGCGCGCCGTCCTGCGGGCCACCGGGGTACTGTCCTCGGCACATACATACTGCAGGTTTGTCAGGTCGGTCGCGCCGCGTGGCGCGTCGACGGGCGGGCCGCGCGGACGACGAGGGAGAACAGACATGTCAGCGGTACGCGTGGCGATCGTCGGGGTGGGCAACTGCGCCACCTCCCTGATCCAGGGTGTCGAGTACTACCGGGACGCCGATCCCGACGGGCGGGTCCCCGGGCTCATGCACGTGACGTTCGGCGAGTACCACGTGGGCGACGTCGAGTTCGTCGCCGCGTTCGACGTCGACGCCAAGAAGGTCGGCTTCGACCTGTCCGAGGCCACCCGCGCCAGCGAGAACAACACGATCCGCATCGCGGACGTGCCGCCGCTCGGCGTCACCGTCCAGCGCGGTCACACCCTCGACGGCCTCGGCAGGTACTACCGCGAGACGATCGAGGAGGACGGCTCCGACCCGGTGGACGTCGTGCAGGTGCTGCGCGACAGCGGCGCGCACGTGCTCGTGTCGTACCTGCCGGTCGGCTCCGAGCAGGCCGACAAGTTCTACGCGCAGTGCGCGATCGACGCGGGCGTCGCGTTCGTCAACGCGCTGCCGGTGTTCATCGCGTCCGACCCCGCGTGGGCCCGCAAGTTCGAGGAGGCGGGCGTCCCGGTCATCGGCGACGACATCAAGAGCCAGGTGGGCGCGACGATCACGCACCGCGTCATGGCCAAGCTGTTCGAGGACCGCGGCGTCGTGCTGGACCGCACCTACCAGCTCAACGTCGGCGGCAACATGGACTTCAAGAACATGCTCGAGCGCGACCGGCTCGAGTCCAAGAAGCTCTCCAAGACGCAGGCGGTGACGTCCAACATCGGCCACGACCTCGGCGCCGAGAACGTGCACATCGGCCCCAGCGACTACGTCCAGTGGCTCGACGACCGCAAGTGGGCCTACGTCCGCCTCGAGGGCCGCGCGTTCGGCGACGTCCCGCTGAGCCTGGAGTACAAGCTCGAGGTCTGGGACTCCCCCAACTCCGCCGGCATCATCATCGACGCCATCCGCGCCGCCAAGATCGCCCTCGACCGCGGCATCGGCGGACCGCTCGTCAGCGCGTCGTCCTACCTGATGAAGTCCCCACCCGTGCAGCGGCCGGACGACCTGGGTCGGGAGAAGCTCGAGGCGTACATCACCGGCGAGGAGGAGCGCTGAGCGAGCGAGGGGTCGACGGAGTCGCCCCCGGAGCGAGCGAGGGTCGCGAGCGCTGAGCCCCGGAGCTGTCGGTGCGTGGTGACGCCCCGGCATCACGACGCACCGACAGCTCGGGAGAAGCGGCCTACGATCGGGGCGTGACGTCCGCGGGGGTGCTGTGGACGCCGGGCTTCAAGCGGCTGCTGGCCGCGCGGCTGACGTCGCAGGCCGGGGACGGCGCCTTCACCGCGGGCGTCGCGTTCCTCGTCCTGCTCTCGCCCGGCTCGCAGCAGACGCCCGCCGCTTACGCCGGCGTGCTCGCCCTGCTGCTCCTGCCGTTCTGCCTGGTGGGCCCGTTCGCGGCGAGCGTCATCGACCGCTGGCGCCGACGGCGCGTGCTGGTCACCGGCCAGCTGGTGCGGTGCGGGGTCGCGGCCGTCGTGGCGGTGCTCGCGCTGGTCGGCGACTCCGGCCCGTGGACGTACGCGCTGGTGCTGGTGGCGCTCGGGGTGAACCGCCTGGTGCTGGCCGCGCTGTCGGCCGCGGTGCCGCACGTGGTCGGTCCCGACCGGTTCGTCGACGCCAACGCCGTCGGACCCACGTCCGGCTCGGTCACCACCGGCATCGGCATCGGCGTGGGCGGTGCCGTGGCCGCGGTGACGCAGACCGCGGGCGCGGTGGTCGTCGCCGTCGTCCTGTGGGCGGTCGCGGCGCTCGTGGCCCGGGGGTTCGGTCGTGACGAGCTCGGTCCTGACCACCCGCGCCCCACCCCGAGCCTCCGGGCGACGGCGCGCGACCTGGCCGCCGTCGCCCGGCACCTGCGCGAGCGCAGGCGCGCCTCGGCCGCGCTGGCTCGCCTGGGCGCGGCCCGCCTGCTCGTCGGGGCCCTCACCATCGCGACGCTCGCCGTGACGGGAACGGCCGGCACCGACGCCGCCGTGGTGGCGCTCACCGGCGGCGTCGGCTTCGGGCTCGGCGCGGTGGGCACCCCGGTGGCCTCCCGGTTCGTGCGCACCGGCGCCTGGGTGGCCGGCTGCCTCGCGGCGGCGGCCGTGCTCGTCCTCGTCGGCACCACGCTGCCCGTGCCGTGGTCGTGGGCCCTGGCCGCGCTGGGCGTGGGCCTGCTGGCGCAGTCCACCAAGATCTGGACCGACACCCTGGTGCAGCGCCACGTCGACGAGCCGTTCCTCGGTCGCGCGTTCACCGTCTACGACCTCGTCTACAACGCCTCGTTCGTGGTCGGGACGCTCGTGGCGCTGCCGTGGGTCTAGGCGTCCGAGACGTCGACGAGCACCTTGCCGACGACGGAGGCCTCGACCGCCGCGTGCGCGTCGGCCACCTGCTCGAGCGGATAGTGGTGGAGCGGGAGGCCGTGCTCCTCGCCGACGCCGAACGCCCCGTCGCGCAGGGCCGCCGTGACGTCCTCCGCGCCGGCCTGCAGCGCCGCGTCGCCGACGGTGTAGAGCAGGACGCCCTGCAGCCGGGCGTTGGTGGCGAACGTCGACCGGACGTCGAGCGTCACCTCGTCGCCGCCGTTGTTGGCGTAGAACGCGATCGTGCCGCGCGGCCGGATGACCTGGAGGTCGAGCGGGAGGTTCTGCGCCGGGGCCACCTCGACGACGAGGTCGACGCCCGCGGGGACGAGGTCGCGGACGGCGGCGGCGGTGTCGCCGGCGGTGTAGTCGACGGTGTGGTGGGCGCCGGCCGCCGTCGCCAGCGCCGCCTTGGCGTCGCTGCTGACGGTCGCGACGACCGTGGCGCCCGACCAGCGGGCGAGCTGGATCGCGGCGTTGCCGACGGCGCCCGCACCACCCGCGACGAGCACCGTGACCCCGTCCAGGGTGCCGGGTCCGAGGCGGGTCGGACCGTCCTCGGACACCGTCAGCGTGCGGTGGGCGGTGAGCGCGGGCACGCCGAGGTCGGCGCCGACGTCGAACGAGGCCCCGTCGGGGAGGACGAAGACGCGGTCGGCGGGCAGGACCGTCAGCTCCTGGGCGGTGCCGGTCGGGCGGCCGTGGGCGGCGAGCATCACCCACACGCGGTCGCCGACCGCGAGGTGCTCGACACCGGGCCCCACCGCGTCGACGACGCCCGAGCCGTCCTGGTTGGGGACCATCTCGGGGAACGGCATGCCCGCCCCGGTGGCGCCCTGGCGGGTCTTCCAGTCCGTCGGGTTCACCGCGGAGCGCACGACGCGGACCCGCACCTCGCCGTCGCCGGGCTCGGCCGGCTCGCGCTCGACCAGCGTGAGGACGGACGGGTCTCCGGTGGTGGTGAACACGGCGGCGCGCATGGGGTCTCCTTCGTCGACGGGTGGTGCCTGCGGCAACGTCCACGGGTGCGTCGATATGCCCGCGCTCCGCGTCGGAGGGCGTGGGAGGCTGGCGGCGTGGAGCGCGCGCAGGTCCGGGTCTCGGTCTCCACCTCCCAGCCCGCGACGCCCCCGCCCGCCACGCCCGAGCGCCGCGACGTGGTCGCGCGGCTGGCGACCCACGTGCTCGCCGCCGGCCCCGGGCGGCTGCGCGTCGCGCTCGACGGCCGCACCGCCGCGGGCAAGAGCACCCTCGGGCACGAGCTCGCCGAGCACGTCGCCGCCGCCGGACGGCCGGTGCTGCGCGCGTCGCTCGACGACTACAAGCGTCCCTGGGCCGAGCGCCACCTCTACGACCGGGCGTCCGGCGACGGCTTCTACCGCAACGCCTTCGACCACGACCAGATCCGCGCCCTGCTGCTCGACCCTGCCGGCCCGGACGGCTCGGGCGACGTGGTGCTCTGCGCGCTCGACGCGTTCGCGCAGGTCGACCGGCGCGACGTCGTCGACCACCTCCCGGACGACGGCGTGCTCCTCGTCGACGGCGTCTTCGCCCTGCGGCCCGAGCTCGTCGACGGGTGGGACGTGCGCATCCGGGTCGAGGTGCCGCCGGAGGTGGCGCTGGAGCGCGGCATCCGCCGCGACGACCCGACCTGGAGCGGCGCCGACCCCTGGGAGCTGCACCACGACCGCTACGCCGCGGCCGAGGAGGTCTACCTGCGCGAGGTCGACCCCGTCCGCCTCGCCGACCTGGTGCTCGACAACACCGACCCCCGCACCCCCCGCCTCCTCCACCCCTGACCCGCGCCTCCACCCTCTCCCCGATCCCCCCTCTCTCGGTCCTCGCCTCCCGCCGAGCGGCGCAAACTGGTCGGTTACCTGCCGGTAGACCGACGAGCTTGCGCCGCTCGGGGGCAGGTTTGCGCCGCTGGACGCCACGTCAGGCGACGACGGGGACCGGTCCGCGTCCGCGTCGGTCCGCCGGTCGGACGGCCGTCGGGAGGTGACGGCGGCCGTCGCGCGTCGTCACCTCGACGGGGCAGGGGCCGCTCCCCGCGCTGACTCGACCGAGCGTCCACGCCTTCGGGGGCGCCCCGGCTCGCCGAGCGGCGCAAACCGTCCGCCGAGCGGCGCAGACTCGTCGGTCTACTCACGAGTAACGGACGAGTTTGCGCCGTTCGGCGGGAAGGGCGCGAGGAGCGAGGATCGAGGAGCAAGGACCGGGGGCGGGTCAGGGGGCGGGGTCGGGGGTGGGGCGGTCGGCCCACCACCGGAGGAGGGCGGTGCGGGCGGCGTCCTCGCCGAGCGGGCCCTCGTCGGTGCGGAGCTCGAGGAGGAAGCGGTAGGCCTCGCCGACCTCGCGGCCCGGGCCGAGACCGAGGATCTCCATGATCTGGTTGCCGTCGAGGTCGGGCCGCATCGACTGCAGCTCCTCGGCCTCGGCCAGCACCGCGATGCGGGCCTCGAGGTCGTCGTACGTGCGCTGGAGACGGTTGGCCTTGCGGGCGTTGCGGGTGGTGCAGTCCGCGCGGGTGAGCACGTGCAGGCGCTCGAGCTGGTCGCCGGCGTCGCGGACGTATCGGCGCACCGCCGAGTCGGTCCACTCGCCGCTGCCGTAGCCGTGGAAGCGCAGGTGCAGCTCGACGAGGGTGGCCACCTGCTCGGTGACCTCCTTGGAGAAGCGCAGCGCCCGCATCCGTTTGCGCGTGAGCTTGGCCCCGACGACGTCGTGGTGGTGGAAGGTGACGGTGCCGTCGTCGAGGAACCGGCGGGTCCGGGGCTTGCCGACGTCGTGCAGCAGCGCGGCGAGCCGCGTGACGAGGTCGGGTCCGTCCAGCCCCAGCCGCGGCTCGAGGTCGATGGCCTGCTCGAGCACGGTCAGCGAGTGCTCGTAGACGTCCTTGTGCCGGTGGTGCTCGTCGCGCTCGAGCGCGAGGGCGGGCAGCTCGGGCAGCACGCGCTGCGCGAGACCGGTCTCGACGAGCACCGACAGGCCCTCGCGCGGGTGCTCCGAGAGCAGCAGCTTGCTGAGCTCGTCGCGCACCCGCTCGGCCGACACGATCTCGATCCGGTCGGCCATCGCGGTGGTCGCGGCCGTGGCGGCCGGGTCGAGGGTGAAGCCCAGCTGGGCGACGAAGCGGGCGCCGCGCATCATCCGCAGCGGGTCGTCGTCGAACGAGCGCTCCGGGGCGATGGGCGTGCGCAGCACCCCGGCGTTGAGGTCGTCCAGGCCGCCGAACGGGTCGACGAGCAGCTCGCCCGGCACCCGCAGCGCCATCGCGTTGACGGTGAAGTCGCGACGCGACAGGTCGCCCTCGAGGGTGTCGCCGAACTCGACGAGCGGCTTGCGCGACGCGGGGTCGTAGGCGTCGGTGCGGTAGGTCGTGACCTCGATCTGGTGGTCGCCGTAGCGGCAGCCGATGGTGCCGAACTCGCGGCCGACGTCCCACACCGCATCGGCCCAGCCGGCCAGGACGCGCTCGGTCTGCTCCGGACGCGCGGACGTCGCGAAGTCCCAGTCGTGGCCGACGCGACCGAGCAGGGCGTCGCGGACCGGGCCGCCGACGAGGGCCAGCTCGTGCCCCGCGGCGGCGAACCGACGACCGAGGTCCTCCACGTGGGGGGCCACCTCGACCAGGGTCCGGAGCGCGGTCCGGCGACCGTCCGCCGAGGACGAGGGCCGCGAGGGGCTGGGCTGAGGCACGTCGGCACACTCTACGTGGCCTCCCGCGCGCCCCGCGGCACCCTGGATCGCGGACACTACGATGGCCCCGATGTCCCCGTCCCGTCGCGCTCGCGCATGCCTGAGCGCCATGGTCGCGGTGGCCCTGCTGGTGCTCGTGACGCTCTCCGGCGCCGGGCCCGCCGCCGCGTCGGGCGGCGACGGCGACCGGCTCGACGTCCGCCTCACCGGCCTGACGCCCTCGGCGCTCACCGGCGAGCCGAGCACCGTCACGCTCACCGGCACCGTGGCCAACGACTCGGGCACCACCTGGACCGACGCGTCGGTCTACCTCGTGGTCCGGCCCGCGCCGTACGTCACGCGGGAGGGCCTGGACGCCGCCATCGACCGACCGTCGGCCATCCGGACGGGCGAGCGACGCCTCGCCGCCAGCACGACCGCCGCCCTCGGCACGATCGCGCCGGGGGCACGGGCCACCTTCCGGCTCACCGTCCCCTACGCCGACCTCGGCATCAACGGCGCCGAGGGCGTCTACCCGATCGGCGCCCAGGTGCTCGCCACCGACGCCGCCGGCGAGCGCGCCGGCGACGCGGTCGGCGGCGCGTTCACCTTCCTGCCCCTGCTCGGCGACGCCGCCGAGCAGGTCCGGACGTCGCTCGTCATCCCGTTCACCGCGCCCGTGCGCCGCACCACCGCGGGCCGATACACCGACAGCGCCGGCCTGCTCGCCCTCGTCGCGCCCGACGGCCGGCTGCGACGCCTGCTCGACCTCGCCCGCGCCACCGTCGGCTCGGCCGGCTCCACCGCCTCCGACGCCACCACGCTGATGGTCGACCCGGCCCTGCTCGACGCGCTCGAGGACCTCGCCGACCGGCGCTACGGACCCGACCGCGAGGACGTCGAGGAGGCCGACGCCCCCTCCGGCGAGTCCGACGCCCAGCGCTTCGTCGACGACTTCGTCGAGCTCGCCCAGGGACGTCGGCTGTGGGTGCTCCCGTACGGACAGCCCGACGTCGAGGCCCTGCTCGACGGCTCCGACGAGCCCGACGGCGAGCTCACCCGTGCGGCCGACGCCGCGACCGACTCGGCGCTGGAGCGCCTCGGCCTCGAGGGCACGCGGGTCTCGTGGCCGGCCAACGGCATCGCGCGCCGCGGCGTCGTCGAGGCCACCGCGTCGAGCGGTGCCGAGGTCACCCTGCTCTCGCCGCGCGTGCTGCCCGACTGGTCCCCGTCCGACGGCAGCGAGCTGCGGATCGGGGCGCGGGGAGGCCCGACGGTGCTCGTCCGCGACCCCACCTACCTGCGCGGGGGCAGCGACCGCGACGCCCTCTCGGTGCGTCAGCGCATCCTCGCCGAGAGCCTCTTCGCGGCCCGGGCCGGCGGTGCCGCCGCCCAGGTCGTGCCCGTGCTCGGCCCCGGCTGGGACCCCGGCCCCGCCCCCGAGGACTCCGGGCTGGCCCAGGTCCTCACCGCCCCGTGGGCCGACCCCGGCGCTCCCACGGACGACCCGCGGCCCTGGTCGGACGGCATCGCGGTGCCCGCGTCGCTGCGACCGACTCCCGTGGACGCGATGCAGGTCGACTCGGCCCGCTCCGCCCTGGCCGCCGGCCGGCGTCTCGGGGCGATCACCGCCGACGCGGCCGTCACCGACTTCTACCGCCAGGGCGCGGCCCTCGCGGTCTCGCAGGTCTGGCGCGGCGAGCAGGCCGAGGGCGCCCGCCGTGCCCTGGCCGTCGACCGCTCGGTCACGGGGCGCCTCGGCCGCGTCGACGTCGAGACCATCCCCGTCCTCACGCTCTCGGGCACCAAGGGACGGATCCCGCTCTCGGTGACCAACGACCTCGACCGCCCGGTCACCGTCGGCGTGCGCGTCGAGTCGCAGGCCGGCGGGCCCGACGTCGCCGACGTGGAGCCGTTCGTGCTGCAGGCCGCGCAGAGCCAGACGATCAAGATCGAGGTGGACGTCGGCGAGTCGACCAACGCGGTGATGACGGCGCGCCTCACCACGCCGCAGGGCACCCCCTTCGGCGAGGGCACCCGCTTCACCGTGCGCTCGAGCGTCGTGGGCCGCACGGTCTGGATCGGCATGGCCGGCGCGGGAGCCCTCGTGCTCGTCGCGTTCGGTCGCCGGTTCGTCCTCGCGCGTCGCGACCGGGGCGACGCATGACGGGCGGCAGCCACCGCGCCGCCCCTCGCGGCGGGCTGTTCCGACGCCGGCGCGGGCGCGATCCCGTCGACGCCGCTCCCGAGTCCCCCACGCCCGACGACACCGCTTCCACAGACACCGCTCCCACCGACGACGCGTCCGCGCCGCCGCCCCCCGCACCCGCCGCGCCGCGCGCCGGCGTCCCGCTGCCCTCCCCCGGACCGGCCCCCGTGGTGCCGGACCCCGTGGGGGCGCCGCCCGCGCAGGCCGTCGACCCCACGGCCGACACCGTCGTCAGCGGCATGGCGGCGGTCCCCGAGGCGCCGGCGCCGACCGAGCGGGCCGACTCGCCGGGCAGCGCGTCGCAGGGACGGCTGCTGTCCGCCAGCCTGTGGATGGCGCTCGGCACGGTGCTCTCGCGGGTCACCGGGTTCCTGCGGCTCGCGCTCGTCATCGCCGCGCTGGGCACGAGCCTCAACGCCGACGTCTACACGCTCGCCAACTCGGTGCCCAACGCGCTCTACATCCTGGTGGCCGGCGGCGTCTTCAACGTGGTGCTGGTGCCCCAGCTGATCCGGGCGATGCGCCACGACCGCGACGGCGGCGAGGCCTACGCGAACCGCGTCATCACGCTGGGGCTGCTGATCCTGCTCGTCGCCACGGTCGTGCTGGTCGTGGCCGTGCCGGTGCTCGTCCGGCTGATCTTCGACGGCGGCCTCTTCGCCCCGGAGAACACCGGCGCGCGCGAGTCCGCCTACGCGCTGATGCGCTACTGCATGCCGCAGGTGTTCTTCTACGGCGCGTTCGTCCTGGTGGGCCAGGTGCTCAACGCGCGCGAGCGGTTCGGCCCGATGATGTGGGCACCGATCGCCAACAACGTGCTCGCGTCGGCGATCCTCGGCGGCTACATCGTCGTGTACGGCAGCAGCGACACGGCCGGGGGCTTCGGCTCGGGCGAGGAGATCCTCCTCGGCGTCGGCTCGACGCTCGGCATCGTCCTGCAGGCCGCGATCCTCGTCCCGTACCTGCGCTCGGCGGGCTTCCGCTACCGCCCCCGCTTCGACTTCCGTGGCGCCGGCCTCGGCCACACCGCCCGGCTCGGCGCGTGGACGCTGGCGTTCATCGTCGCCAACCAGGTCTCCTTCTTCGTCGTCAACCGGGTGGCCTCGGGCTCGGCCACCCGGGCCGCGGAGTCCGGCGCCGAGGTGGCGGGCGCCACGGTCTACCAGGCCGCGTTCCTCGTCAGCCAGGTGCCGCACGGCATCATCACCGTCTCGGTGATGACCGCCGTCATCCCGACGCTCTCGCGCTACGCCGCCGACCGCGACCTCGACGCGATGCGGGTCGAGCTCGGGGCGACCGCGCGCGTGGTGCTCACCGCGATCGTCCCCGTGGTGGTCGCCGTCGCCTGCCTCGGCCAGGCGGCCGCGACCATCCTCACCTCCTACGGCGGCGCCGCGGGCGACACCCACGTGATCGGCTACACGATCAGCGCCTTCGCCCCCGGGATGCTCTTCTTCTGCCTGCACTTCCTGATGCTCCGAGGCTTCTACGCGATGGAGGACACCCGGACGCCGTTCCTGGTGCAGATCTGGCTGTCCGGCACGCAGGTGTGCCTCGCGCTCGTGATCGGCGAGCTGGCCGACCCGACGCGGCTCGCGGTCTGGCTCGCCCTCGGCTACGGCGGCGCCTACCTGGTCGGCGCGACCCTGTCGGCGACGGTCCTGGGCCTGCGGATCGGCACGATCTTCACGCGCTCGATGCTGCTCCACCTGCTGAAGCTCGCGGTCGCGTGCGCGGTGGCGGCCGCGCTGATGCTCGGCACCTGGGCCGCGCTCGAGCAGCTCGGGCTGCCCGCGACCTCCCGCGCCGGGGCGCTCCTGCTCGCCGTCGTGGGCGGCGGTCTCGGGCTCGGCGGCTACCTGCTCGCGGCGCAGGTGCTGCGGGTGCAGGAGGTCCGCTCGCTGCTGCGGGCCGTCGCCCGACGCCGCTGAGACCCGGCCCACGCCGCCGGGTGGGGAGATCGCGTCACGTCCTCGCGCGGCCTCGCCTAGTCTGGGTGCGGGACGTGCGGCCGCCCGTCCCGCGTCGGTGGGACGGCGCGTGCAGCCCGGCGACAGGCGGCCAGAAGGCGATGGCGAGCAGGTGGACACGACCACGTTGTCCTCGGGGCAGGTGCTCGCCGGTCGCTACGCCCTCACGGACCTGATCAACGAGGGCGACGGCGTCTCGACCTGGCTCGCCGAGGACACCTCGCTGCACCGCTCGGTCGGCATCCAGGCGATGGCCGCCGACGACCGTCGCGCCGCCGACTTCCTGGTCGCCGCGCGCGCCTCCACCCGGGTGACCGACCCCCGCTTCCTGCGGGTGCTCGACGCCGTCGAGGCCGAGGACGGCGTCACCTACCTGATCCGCGAGTGGGCCCGCGCGTTCCCGCTCGACGTCGTGCTGCGCGAGTCGACGATGCCGAGCCGGCGGGCCGCGACCGTCGTCGCGGAGGTCGCCGAGGCGCTCGGCAACGCCCACGAGGCCGGCGTCTACCACCGCGAGCTGCGCCCGGCGGCGATCCTGCTCAAGGCGAGCGGCGCCGTCCGCATCACCGGCCTGGCCATCGACCACGTGATCGCCGGCCACGACCCGGGCGTCGACGACCCGCAGCACGCCGAGGACGTCGACGTCGCCGGCGTCGGCCACCTGCTCTACGCGTGCCTGACCGGCCGGTGGCCCGGTGCGGCCCCCACCAGCCTGCGGCGCGCACCCACCGAGCACGGCCGGCTGATGCGGCCGCGCCAGGTCCGGGCCGGGGTGGCCCTCGACGTCGACACCGTCTGCGACCGGGTCCTCGGCACGCCGCCGCGTCATCACGAGACGCCGCTGCGCACGGCCCGCGACCTCGCCCACCACCTGCACCTCAGCGGCGAGGACGACCCGATCGGGCCGGACGACCAGCCCAGCCTGATCCGCACCTCCTCGCCCGACGTGTTCCGCAACGACCCGGTGGTCGTGCCGTGGGGGCCCCCGCCCGCGATCAACCCGCCCAAGCCCAAGCCGGCCGCGCTCGCGCCGCCGCCGCCCACCACCTACGAGCGGTCCAAGGCCCGCGCGCTGCGCGCCACCCGCGGCGACCGCGCCTGGATCGTCAGCGGCATCGTGATCGCGATCGTCCTCGCGCTCTCGCTCGGACTGATCGTCGGCCGCACCACCACCGGCTCGCCCGGCACCACCGGCACCGTCGCGGGCGGTGACGGCGCCGACCGCGTCCAGGTCGAGCCGCTGGCCATCGAGCGCGTGCTCGCCATCGATCCCGAGGGCGACCTGCAGGAGAACGACGACGAGGCCCCGCTCGCGGTCGACGGCGACCGCGGCACCGCGTGGCGCACCTCGGAGTACTACGGCTCGGCCGACCTCGCAGGCCTCAAGAGCGGCGTCGGCCTGGTGGTCGACCTCGGCGGGCAGCGCAACGTCCACGCGCTCCAGGTGACGCTCGGCGGGTCGCCCACGTCGCTGGCGGTGTTCGCCGCGCCCGCCGGCGTCACCCGGACGCCCCGCACGGTCCGCGGCCTGCAGCGCATCGGCACGCTCAGCGGCACCGAGCCGAGCGCGTCGTTCCTGACCAACCCACCGGCCCTGACCCGCTACGTCGTCCTCTGGCTCACCGAGCTGCCCGAGGTCCGGCCCGGCGTGTTCCAGGGGCAGGTGCGCGAGGTCGAGGTGCGCGGCACGCCCTGACACCACCCGCGGGCGGCCGGGCCGTGGCAGGGTGTGGCGCGTGAGCGGCGAACCGGGCGACCGGCTGGACCAGCGGTCCGACGTGGAGCTGCTGCAGGCGCACGTCGACGGCGACCCCGAGGCGTTCGCCGAGGTGGTCCGGCGCCACCAGGGCCGGCTCTGGGCCGTGGCCCTGCGCACGCTCGGCGACCGCGAGGAGGCCGCCGACGCCCTCCAGGACGCGATGGTCAAGGCATTCCGCTCCGCCGCGTCGTTCCGCGGCGACGCCCAGGTGACCACCTGGCTGCACCGCGTCGTCGTCAACGCCTGCATCGACCGGGCCCGGCGCCGGGCCGTGCGCCCGGCCGACCCGCTGCCCGACGACCCCGACCGTCTGGCGGCCCTCGCCACCACCGACGGCGACCCCGCCACCGACCGGCAGCGCCGCGTCGACGTGCTGGCCGCCCTCCAGCAGCTACCCGTGGACCAGCGGGCGGCGCTCGTCCTGGTCGACATGGAGGGGTACTCGATCGACGAGGCGGCCGACCTGCTCGAGACCCGCCCCGGCACCGTGAAGTCCCGCTGCTCCCGCGGACGGGCGGGGCTCGCGCCGCTGCTGGAGGACTGGCGGAACCAGGTGGCGTCCCCGTCCGTCCCATCCCCAGGACCTGCGACGGGTGCGCAAGCCCGCGCGCCCGGACCGTCCCGCATCGACCCGAACCACGCCGACCCGAACCACACCGACCCAGACCACACAGACCCAGACGGCACAGACCCGGACCCCACCGAGGAGGGAGCACCGTGACCGACCGCGACCGGCCGTCCGACGGGCCCGAGCACGCCGACGTGTCCGCGCTCCTCGCCGCCGAGCCCGAGCCCGCGATGCCGGCCGACGTGGCCGACCGGCTGCAGGCGGCCCTGCGCGCCGAGTCGACCGCCCGCGGCACGGCCGCGCGACCCCACCGCGACGTCACCCCCATCGGCACGGCACGACGTCGACGGGTGCTGCCCGCGCTCGCCGCCGCCGCAGCCGTGGTGGCGGTGGTGGCCGTCGGTGGCACGGCGCTCGTGCAGCGCGGCGGCGGGTCCGGCGCCGACGACAGCTCGGCGGCCGGCGGGGCCGCGGAGTCCGGGGGCACCACGTCGGCGCCCGAGCCCGGCACCCTCGCCCAGCCGGACGGCGGCGCGGCCGACGCCGAGGGACGGCGCCTCGCCGAGGCCCAGGAGGCCGTCGACACCGGGCTGGCGCCTCCCGCGCTCGACTCCGCCCCGACCGACCTCACCTGCACCGGCGGCCAGCTGGACGCGACGAACGTGCTCTCGGTGTCCTACGAGGGCGCGCTCGGATTCCTCGTCACGCTCCCCGGATCGGCCACCACGGACCGCGAGTACGCCGTCTTCGGCTGCGACGGAGACACCGCGCGCCGGCTGGCGGTCCTCACGCCCACCGGCTGAGGCGCCGGGGAATCCCCACGGCCTACGCTTGGTTCCAGTCCCTGGGTCCACCTGGACCCTCTCCGACTCGAAAAGAGTGTCCTCATGTCCAGCGACGTGCGCAACGTCATCATCATCGGCTCGGGCCCCGCGGGCTACACCGCCGCGATCTACACGGCGCGTGCGAACCTGCTGCCCCTCGTCTTCGAGGGCTCGGTCACCGCCGGTGGCGCCCTGATGAACACCACCGACGTCGAGAACTTCCCCGGCTTCCCCCAGGGCGTGATGGGCCCGGCGCTGATGGACGACCTGCGCGCCCAGGCCGAGCGGTTCGGCGCCGAGCTGGTCCCCGAGGACGTCATCGAGGTCGACCTCAGCGGCGACGTCAAGATCGTGCGCACCGACTCCGGCGAGTTCCGCGCCCGTTCGGTGATCCTGGCGACGGGTTCGGGCTACCGCAAGCTCGACGTCGACGGCGAGGACCGGCTGTCGGGCCACGGCGTCAGCTGGTGCGCCACCTGCGACGGGTTCTTCTTCCGCGAGCAGGAGATCGTGGTCGTCGGCGGCGGCGACTCCGCCGTCGAGGAGGCCACCTTCCTCACCCGCTTCGCCTCCAAGGTGACGCTGGTGCACCGTCGCGACAGCCTCCGCGCGTCCGCGATCATGCAGGACCGCGCCTTCACCAACGACAAGATCGAGATGGCCTGGAACTCCGCGGTCGAGGCCATCCACGGCGACGACAAGCTGACCGGCGTGACCCTGAAGGACACCGTGACCGGCGAGACCCGCGAGCTGCCCGCCACCGGCCTGTTCGTCGCCATCGGCCACGACCCCCGCTCGGAGCTGCTCGGCGGTCAGGTCGACCTCGACGACGAGGGCTACGTCCTCGTCCAGAACGGATCCACCGCCACCAACCTCGACGGCGTCTTCGCGTGCGGCGACCTCGTCGACCACACCTACCGCCAGGCCATCACCGCGGCCGGCACCGGCTGCCAGGCCGCCCTCGACGCCGAGAAGTTCCTCGCCGCCCTGGAGCAGCTCGAGGCCCACGAGCTCACCTCCGCGTGAGCCCGGCGACGGCCGGGAATGTCCTCGGCCCGTCGTGGCGTTGAGGCAGAAGTACCACCCAGAACACTCACAGCACCGGCCCACCGACCGGTCGACCCTCGAGGAGCATGACCCGTGGCCAACATCAACGCTGTCACCGACGCCGAGTTCAAGGACATCGTCCTCGGATCCGACAAGCCCGTGCTGGTGGACTTCTGGGCCGAGTGGTGCGGCCCCTGCCGCCAGGTCGGCCCCATCCTGGAGGAGATCGCCGCCGAGCACGGCGACAACCTCACGATCGTCAAGCTGAACGTCGACGAGAACCCGCAGACGCCCGCGCAGTACCGCGTCACCGGCATCCCGACGATGAACGTCTACCAGAACGGCGAGGTCGTCAAGACCATCGTCGGCGCGAAGCCCAAGGCTGCTCTCCTCAAGGACCTCCAGGAGTTCACCTCCTGACTCCTGCGCATCCCGCCTGGCGGCGTTGCGCGGCCCTCGAAGCATGAACCCCGATGCGTCGTCAGGCCGCGCGCCTTGCCAGCCGGGTGCGCAGAAGCCAGGACCACGGTCCTGACACGTCGGGCCCGGCACGAGAACCTCGTGCCGGGCCCTAGTCTTGTCCGGGTGAGCAGCACGCCGGTCCCGCAGGGTCGCTCGACCCGTCTGGACTCCTACGTCGACCGCTACGCCGCGCGCACCCAGGGCATGACGGCCTCGGAGATCCGGGCCCTGTTCTCGGTGGCGAGCCGGCCGGAGGTCGTCTCCCTCGCCGGCGGCATGCCCAACATCACCGGGCTCCCCCTCGACGTGGTCAGCCAGAGCCTCACCGAGCTGGTCGCGCAGCGCGGCACCGTCGCCATGCAGTACGCGTCCGCCCAGGGCGACCCGGTGCTGCGCGAGCAGATCACCGAGGTGATGCGGCTCGAGGGGATCAACGCACACCCCGACGACGTCTGCGTGACCGTCGGCAGCCAGCAGGCCGTCGACCTCGTCACCCGGATCTTCTGCGACCCGGGCGACGTCGTGCTGTGCGAGGCCCCCAGCTACGTCGGCGCGCTCGGGGTGTTCCGCGCCTACCAGTGCGACGTCGTCCACGTCGCGATGGACGACGACGGGCTGGTGCCCGAGGCGCTGCGCCAGGCGATCGCCGCGGTGCAGGCGTCCGGTCGGCGGATCAAGTTCCTCTACACGATCCCCAACTTCCACAACCCGGCCGGCGTCTCGCTGGCCGCCGCGCGACGGGCCGAGATCCTCGACATCTGCGCCGAGGCCGACCTGCTCGTGCTCGAGGACAACCCCTACGGTCTGCTCGGCTTCGAGGGCGAGCCCTACCGGGCGCTCCGGGCCGACGAGTCCGAGCGCGTCGTCTACCTTGGGTCGTTCTCCAAGACGTTCGCGCCGGGCTTCCGGGTCGGCTGGGTGCTCGCCCCGCACGCGGTCCGCGAGAAGCTGGTGCTGGCCCAGGAGTCGGCCACCCTGTGCCCGCCGACGTTCTCCCAGCTCGCCGTCTCGTCCTACCTGGCCGACCACGACTGGAAGGGCCAGGTGAAGCAGTTCCGCGAGATGTACCGCGAGCGACGCGACGCGATGCTCGCCGCCCTCCAGGACCAGATGCCGCCCGGCACCACCTGGACGCGTCCCGCCGGCGGGTTCTACGTCTGGGTCACGCTCCCCGAGGGCATCGACGCCAAGGCGATGCTGCCCCGGGCCGTCACCGCCCGCGTCGCGTACGTGCCGGGGACCGCCTTCTACGCCGACGGCTTCGGGTCGTCCTGCATGCGTCTGTCGTACTGCTACCCCACGCCCGAGCGGATCACCGAGGGCGTGCGCCGGCTCGGGGGCGTCATCGACGCCGAGATGGACCTGCGTCGCACCTTCGGGGGCCCGCTGCCCCGCGGCGAGCGCGGCTACGACGGCCCGCAGTCCGACCTCACCTGATGGCCGACGGGCCGTCCCCGCACGATCGGAGCAGCATGAGCCACAGCGTCACCGGGCGCGTCGTCGTCCTCGCCGGGGGGCTGTCGCACGAGCGCGACGTGTCCCTGAAGTCCGGACGACGGGTGAGCGAGGCCCTGCGGGCCGCCGGGCTCGAGGTGGAGGAGTCCGACGTCGACGCCCACCTGCTCGACGCGTTGCGTGCGGACCCTCCCGCCTGCGTCGTGCCGCTGGTGCACGGCGAGGCCGGTGAGGACGGCTCGATCCGCGAAGTCCTGGAGATGCTCG
This sequence comes from Nocardioidaceae bacterium, assembly GCA_030655315.1. Lineage (GTDB taxonomy): Bacteria > Actinomycetota > Actinomycetes > Propionibacteriales > Nocardioidaceae > JAURVT01. The sequence goes on from JAURVT010000042.1 coordinate 50,098, forward strand.
ACCTGCCCTACGTGGGCTCCACCCCGGGTGCGTGCCGGCTCGCGTTCGACAAGCCCGTGGCCAAGCAGGTGCTGGCGAGCGCCGGCATCTCCACGCCGCGCTCGGTCGCCCTGCCCCACGAGATGTTCCGCGAGCTGGGGGCGTCGACCGTGATCGAGCTGCTCGTGAGCACGATCGGGCTGCCGCTGGTGGTCAAGCCCGCGCGCGGGGGCTCGGCCCTCGGCGTCAGCGTGGTGCGCGACGTCGCCGACCTGCCCGGCGCGATGGTCGGCTGCTTCGCCTACGGCTCGGTGGCGCTGGTCGAGCAGTTCGTCTCCGGTCACGAGGTCGCCGTGGGCGTCGTCGACACGGGCGAGGGTCCCACCGCGCTGCCGGCGGTCGGCATCTCCCCCCGGTCGGGCGTGTACGACTACGCCGCGCGCTACACGGCGGGGGAGACCGAGTTCCACACGCCCGCGGACCTCGCGCCGGAGGTGGCGTCCGACGTCGCCCGGGTGGCCGTCACCGCGCACGAGTCCCTCGGCCTGCGGCACCTGTCCCGCTCGGACCTGATCGTGGACGCCGACGGCACCGTCTGGTTCCTCGAGGTCAACGTGGCGCCGGGGATGACCGAGACGTCGTCGGTGCCGCTGGCGATCGAGGCCTCCGACTGGGACCTCGCGGGGCTGTGCGCCGCCCTCGTCGGCCTGGCCGTCCGACCCGACCGAGCCTGACCATAAGTCGCTCAAGCAACTAGGCGCTTTGTCGACAAAGCACTTAGTTGCTCTCAGGTTCCCCGTCGTTCCGGGGATCCATCAGGCCGACGATGCGCTCCAGGTCCTCCAACGAGGCGAACTCGACCGTGATCTTGCCCTTGGCGCGTCCCAGGTCCACCTTGACCCGGGTGTCGTAGCGGTCGGACAGCCGGCCGGCGAGGTCGGCCAGGCGCGGCGCGGTCGGACGGTTCGGACGACGACGGGCGGGTGCCGCCTCGTCGTCCTCGCCGACGGCGACGATCTCCTCCAGGGCGCGCACCGAGAGCCCCTCGGCCACCACCCGGGTGGCCAGCCGCTCCTGACGGTCGGCGTCCTCGACCGCGACGAGGCTGCGGGCGTGACCGGCCGACAGGACGCCGGCGGCGACCCGTCGCTGCACCGCCGGGGTGAGACGGAGCAGCCGCAGGGTGTTGCTGATCTGCGGACGGCTGCGGCCGATGCGGCGTGCCAGGTCCTCGTGGGTGCAGTCGAAGTCGTCGATCAGCTGGCGGTAGGCGGCGGCCTCCTCCAGCGGGTTCAGCTCGGACCGGTGCAGGTTCTCCAGCAGCGCGTCGCGGAGCATGTCCTCGTCCGCGGTCTCGCGGACGATCGCGGGGATGGTCTCCAGCCCGGCCTGCTGGGTCGCGCGCCAGCGACGCTCGCCCATGATCAGCTCGTAGGTGTCCTCCCCCGACGACCTCACCACGACGGGCTGCAGCAGCCCGATCTCGCTGATCGAGTGCACCAGCTCGGCCATCGCGTCCTCGTCGAACACCTCGCGGGGCTGACGGGCGTTGGGCGTGATCGATCCGACGGGCAGCTCGGCGAAGCGGGCGCCGACCACCTGGGCCAGCTCGGGCGCCGTCGGCGTGGCCGCCGGCGTCGGGCCCGCCTGCTCGCCGCGGTCGTCGGGCGACGAGGGAGCGACCTCCGCGCCGGCGGAGGGCACCGGCGGCGCGACCGGCTCGGCCGGCGCCTGGGGGATCAGGGCACCGAGCCCCCGGCCGAGTCCACGACGTTGGCTCACGAGTGCTCCTGGGGGTCGACGGTGGACGGACGGGCCTTCTCGGCGATCTCGCGGGCAGCCTCGAGGTAGCACAGCGAGCCGGGCGACGACGGGTCGTACGTGAGGACGCTCTGCTGGTAGCTCGGTGCCTCCGAGATGCGGACCGAGCGGGGGATCGCGGTGCGCAGCACCTTGGGACCGAAGTGCGTCCGGACCTCCTCGGCCACGCCGGCCGAGAGTCGCGTCCGGGCGTCGTGCATGGTCAGCAGGATGGTCGACACGTCGAGGTCGCGGTTGAGGTGGGCCTTCACGAGGTCGACGTTGCGCAGCAGCTGGCCCAGCCCCTCGAGCGCGTAGTACTCGCACTGGATCGGGATCAACATCTCCCGACCGGCGACCAGGGCGTTGACCGTCAGCAGCCCGAGCGACGGGGGACAGTCGACGAAGACGTAGTCGATCCGCTCGCCGGCCTCCTCGCGCTCGGCGAGGAAGGCCTCGAGCGACCGCTCGAGGCGCGACTCCCGGGCCACGAGCGAGACCAGCTCGATCTCGGCACCCGCCAGGTCGATGGACGCCGGCAGCACCTCGAGACCGGGGATGTCGGGGCACCCGACCACCAGGTCGTCCATCGGGGTGCCCTCGACGAGCGCCTCGTAGACGCCGGGGGTGCCCTCGTTGTGCTCGATGTTGAGCGCGGTGGACGCGTTGCCCTGGGGATCGAGGTCGATCACGAGCACGTGCTGCCCGTGCATCGCCATCGCCGCCGCGATGTTGACCGCGGTGGTGGTCTTGCCGACGCCGCCCTTCTGGTTGGCGACGACGAACACCCGGGTCTTCGCCGGGTGCGGGAAGTCGGTGGTGCTGGCCACCCGGGCCTGGCGGTCGACGTGCTCGGCCACCTCGCGGGCGAGCGGCGTGTTGGCGTCCTCGAACATCACGTGGTCTGCGATCTCCTCCGCGCTCGGGACGGACCGCCGGAGCGATCCCGCTACTGCGCTCGAGGGCCGCCGGGCCCTCAGCCTGCTGTGGTCGTGCTGGTCCATGCTCTCCTCGACCGGTGGGCCCGGTCCGTGGTTCCACGTGAAACGGTGTGCGGCACGCACGCGTCGAGCCCGTCGGTCATGCTCTCACGCGAGCGGCAGCGGGGGGAGGGCCTGGTCCGCCCGCGGCACGCGCACCACGGTGGCCGGCTGCTCCAGCAGACCTTCACCGCAACGGACCACCTCGGGCTCACCCCCGCCGGCCGCCCGCACGGCCACTGCGTCGCGCGCGACCTCGTCCGGCGCGGACCCGCCCTTCAGGGCTGCGACGTGTCCGGTCGGCGAGCACAGCGGCAGGCACCAGCGGACCAGGCGGTCCAACGGCGCCAGTGCCCGGCTGACCACGACGTCGGCCGACACCGACCCGACGGCCTCCTCGGCACGATGCCGGACGACCTCGACCCGGTCACCCAGGCCCAGCTCGTCGATCACCTCGGCCAGGAACGCCGCGCGCCGCAGCAACGGCTCCACGAGCACCAGCCGCAGGTCGGGGCGGGCCAGCGCGATCGGGATGCCGGGCAGACCGGCACCGCTGCCCACGTCGGCCACGGTGGCACCACGGGGGAGCACCTCGGCCGTCACTGCCGAGTTCAGCAGGTGCCGGTCCCACAACCGCGGCGTCTCACGCGGCCCGATCAGGCCCCACTCGACACCGTCGGTCGCTAGCCGCTCTGCATAGGCCTCGGCTGACGGCAGCGCCGTGCCGAACACCCCCGCGGCCGAGGCCGGCGGGGGTGTTCCACGTGAAACCACCGGGTCGCTCACCGCGTGGATCAGGCCGGCTCGGCCGGGAGCACGACGACGCAGCGACGGGGCTCGACGCCCTCGGACTCGCTGCGCAGACCCGCGTCCGCGACGGCGTCGTGCACGACCTTGCGCTCGAACGGCGACATGGGGGAGAGCTTGAGCGTCTCACCCGACGCCTGCACCTCCGCGATGGCCTGCGTGGCGACGTCAACCAGCTCGGCCCGACGCTGCGCGCGGAAGCCGGCGACGTCGAGCATCAACCGGCTGCGCTCCCCGGTCTCCCGGAAGACCGCGAGCCGGGTCAGCTCCTGCAGGGCCTCCAGCACCTCGCCCTGCGGGCCGACGAGCTCGTCCAGGTCACCACCGACGATCGACACCGAGGCACGGTTGCCGTCGACGTCCATGTCGATGTCGCCGTCGAGGTCGGCGATGTCGAGGAGCTCCTCCAGGAAGTCCGCGGCGACGTCGCCCTCGTTCTCCAGGCGCTCGCGGCGCGAGGGCTGGTCCGAGCCGTCGCCGGCGACGACGGCCGCGTCGGCGTCCGTCCCGTCTGCCTCGGTCTCGGCGCTCTCGGCCCCGGCGCTGACGGCCTCGGTGGCCTCGGTGGCCTCGGTGGCCTCGGGCTCGGTGTCAGCGACTGCGTCGGTGTCCGTGGTGCTGGCCGTGTCCTGTTCGGTCGTCATCCCCGCTCACTTCTTCTTGGCTTTGGGCTGGGCACCCGGTCGGGCACCGCCGGAGCTCTTCTTGCGCTGGTTGCGCGTCTGCTTCTTGGGCTGCTGGCGTGCCGCCTTGGCCTCCTCGGCCTGCTTCTCCAGCTCGGCCTGGGCCTTGGCCGCCTCGACCGGGTCCTCGGCGACGGACTTGCCGTGCTTGGCGTCTCGTTCCTGCTTGGCCTTGAACGCCGGTGTCCCGGGCGCCGGGTTGTTGCGGATCACGTAGAACTGCTGGCCCATGGTCCAGGTGTTCGAGGTGGTCCAGTAGAGCAGCACGCCCACGGGGAAGGCCACGCCGCCGATGGCGAAGACGAAGGGCAGGACGTAGAGCAGCAGCTTCTGCTGCTGGGCGTACTGCCCGCTCATGGCCTCCTTGGGCATGTTCTTGGTCATCAGCTGACGCTGGGTCAGGAAGGTCGTGACGCACATCAGCACGACGAGCGTCGCCGTGATCACCTTGACGTTGATCGAGGAGTCGCCGAGCTCGAAGACGCCGCCGCCACCGGAGAACCGGTCACCGATCTGGACACCCAACAGCTGGGCCTGCTGGATCGAGATCGCGTCGGCCTTGGTGAGCAGGCCCTCGTTCTGCTGGCGCACCGCGGCGTGGTCGATCAGCCGGAACAGCGCGAAGAACACCGGCATCTGCAGCAGCAGCGGCAGGCAGGACGCGAAGGGGTTGGTCCCCGCGTCCTTGAACAGCTTCATCTGCTCCTGGGCCATCCGCTCGCGGTCGTGGCCGTACTTCTTCTGCAGCTCCTTGATCTTGGGCTGCAGCATCTGCATGTTGCGACTGGACTTGATCTGCTTGACGAACAGCGGGATCAGCAGCGCGCGGATGGTGACGGTGAGGCCGATGATCGACAGCGCCCAGGTCCAGCCCGAGTCGGAGTCGAGCCCGACCTGGGTGAACAGCCAGTGCCAGGCGAGCATCACGGCCGACACCGCGTAGTACAGCGGCGTCATGATCGCGTCACCCAGTGACGAGAGTGCGTCCAGCATCAGGCTCCTCGGGTGGCGACCAGGGCCGCCTCGTTGTTGCGACGTCGGGGGGCGTCCGACGACCGGGGGTCGTCGGCGCGTTCGGCGAGGTAACGGGCCTCGGCCTCGGAGCCGGGGACGTAGTCCACGCCTCCCTCGGCCCAGGGGTGGCAGCGGCCGACGCGGCGGGCCGCGAGCCAGCTGCCGCGAGCGGCACCGTGGGTCTGCACCGCGTCGAGGGCGTAGGCCGAGCAGGTCGGGTGGTAGCGGCACACCTGCCCGTAGAGCGGACTGATGGCGTACCGGTAGGCACGCAGCGCCAGCACGAGCAGCGACCTCATGCGCGGGCGCCGGTCCGCGTGGCCTTGTCGATCGCCCGGTCGAGGTCACGACCGAGGTCGTCGAAGGAGCGCGTCGCCGACGGCGGCAGCGCTCGGACGACGAGGCGGGTGCCCATGGGCAGGGTGTCCAATCGATCGGCGACCAGGTGACGCAGGCGCCGCTTCACGCGGTTGCGCGTGACGGCCGGTCCGACGGACTTGCCGGTGACGACGCCCACCTCCCGCGAGGGTACGTCGAGGTCGGTGACGTCGACCACGTTCAGGTGGACGACCAGGCTGGTGGTCCCGGCGCGTCGACCACGTCGACGCGTCGTGCCGAACTCACGCCCGTCGCGCATGCGGACGGCCGGGGGCAGCACGAAGGATCAGGCCGAGAGCTTCGCGCGACCCTTGGTGCGGCGCGCGGCGAGGATGGCGCGTCCGGCGCGGGTGCGCATGCGCAGGCGGAAGCCGTGCTTCTTGCTGCGACGACGGTTGTTCGGCTGAAAGGTGCGCTTGCTCACGGGGAAGGCTCCTGATCTCGTGGTCCACGGGCGGTCGATGACTCGACGTCCACCGCCCGCCCGCGTCACCGGGAGCCACCGAGGCGGCGCCGGCCCGTGGGCATGCGGCAGGAGTCGAGTACACCTCGACCGCACCACGGTACGGGTCGCCCGTCGGGCGGGTCAAACCGCACTACAACACCGGCGGACCCAGGTCCACCACCCACGCCGCCCACGGCGCGGCGCGGGGCTGGCCGACGGTGCCGACGACGGTGGTCCCGCGGTCCGTGGACTTGTGGACAAGTAATTGATGACCCCGGTCCGGACTGTTAGCGTCGGCGGGGTTCGGTGCGTGGTCCAGCTGGTGGCCCGGGGCTCGGTTCCCCCGGTATCTCGGGCGAGGAACGGCGTCCTGGTGAGGTCGTCCGTTCATGCACAGCATGTGGAAAACAATGTGGACCACGGGTCCGCACCAGAGGAGTGACGCGTGAGCGACCCCACCCACGACGACCAGCCGGCCGACCCCGGCACCGATCCCGAGCTGGCCCAGGCCTGGCTCGAGATCACCGAGACGATGCCGGTCGCGTCGCGCGCCTGGGTGAGCACCGCCCGCCCGCTGACGCTGCACGGCAGCACGCTCATCGTCGCCGTTCCCAACGACTTCACCCGGGCCCAGCTCGAGACCCGGCTGCGCTCCCAGCTCGAGGACGCCTTCTCCGCACGGCTCCAGCGCTCGATCGGCCTGGCCGTCACGATCGACGCCAACCTCGACCTCGACCTCCCGCACGCGGGCGACGTCGACCAGCGCGAGCTCGGGCACCGCACCGGGGGAGGCGGCGAGTCCGGACCGGCCCCCCTGCCCGGTGACGACGGCGCACGCGGCGAGCAGCACGGCGACCGCCTCGGTGAGCGACGCGACGGCTTCGACCCCCGACCCTTCGACGCTGATCGACAGAACGACTTGTCGACAAGTCGGTTCGGCGACAACGACAGGTTGCGAGACACCGGACGGCTCGGCGACGCGGGCGGCGGGGACCGTCCCGGCCAGTCCGGCCGGCACATCGGCGACCCGGCGGTCTTCGGCAACGAGGCGAGCACCGCGTTCTCCCCCACGGCACCGCAGGGCGGCACGCGCCCGCCCAACAGCGTCGCCGACGCGCGCCTCAACCCGCGCTACCTGTTCGAGACCTTCGTCATCGGCTCGTCCAACCGCTTCGCGCACGCCGCCGCGGTGGCCGTCGCCGAGGCACCGGGCCGCGCCTACAACCCGCTGATGATCTACGGCGACTCCGGCCTGGGCAAGACGCACCTGCTCCACGCCATCGGTCACTACGTGCGCAGCCTCTACGCGGGCGCCCGCGTGCGCTACGTGAGCAGCGAGGAGTTCACCAACGACTTCATCAACGCGATCCGCGACGACCGGGCCGCCGGGTTCCAGCGTCGCTACCGCGAGGTCGACGTCCTGCTCATCGACGACATCCAGTTCCTCGAGGGAAAGATCCAGACCCAGGAGGAGTTCTTCCACACCTTCAACACCCTCCACAACGCCAACAAGCAGATCGTCATCACGTCCGACCGACCGCCGCGCGGCTTCGAGCAGCTCGAGGACCGGCTGCGCAGCCGGTTCGAGTGGGGCCTCACCACCGACGTGCAGCCTCCCGACCTCGAGACGCGCATCGCGATCCTGCGCAAGAAGGCGACGCTGGAGAAGCTCACCGCGCCCGACGACGTGCTCAGCTTCATCGCGAGCAAGATCCAGACCAACATCCGCGAGCTCGAGGGCGCGCTGATCCGGGCCACGGCGTTCGCCAGCCTGAACCACCAGCCGGTCGACCTCCAGCTCGCCGAGATCGTGCTCAAGGACCTGCTGCCCGAGGGTGGCGAGCCCGAGATCACCGCGGCGATGATCATCGCGCAGACCTCCGCCTACTCGGAGTACTCGATCGACGACCTGTGCGGCACGAACCGCAGCCGCAGCCTGGTGCAGGCCCGTCAGATCGCGATGTACCTGTGCCGCGAGCTCACCGAGATGTCGCTGCCCAAGATCGGCCAGCAGTTCGGCGGGCGCGACCACACCACGGTGATGCACGCCGAGCGCAAGATCCGCACCCTGATGGCCGAGCGTCGCAACGTCTTCAACCAGGTCACTGAGCTCACCAACCGGATCAAGCAGCAGGCCCGCCAGGGTCGCTGAGCCGCAGAGATGTAGTTCCCCAGCTGGGGACCGGGGTGTGCACAACCTCGGGCACATCGGCGTCGGACGGTGAACGAGCGGTGGACGGCCGCGGTCCGTCCACGGACGGACGGGGATCGCCCCGGCGAAATCCACATGTTGTCCACCGCTGGGGACAGCCGCTGACCTGGCCCGACGACCTCCGTCCCCAGGATCCACAGCGCCTACTAACCCTTCTATGACAGTCAAGGGTTGGATCGAACGACAACACCTCGACGGCTCGACCTGGGGATATCGGCTCCGGCCGGCTCTGAGTAGGGTGGCCAGCGACGCCCGCACGACGCGGACGACGGACCTGACGTTCAGGCACCCTCCGGGAGGCACCGCGCCGTGAAGTTCCGCATCGAACGCGACACCCTGGCCGACGCCGTCGCCTGGACGGCGCGCAGCCTTCCCACGCGTCCCAGCGTCCCGGTGCTCGCCGGCCTGCTGGTCGAGGCCGACGCCGACGGCCTCACGCTGTCGGGCTTCGACTACGAGACGTCCGCACGCGCGACGCTCCAGGCCGAGATCGCCGACGAGGGCCGCGCCCTGGTGTCCGGTCGGCTGCTCGCCGACATCTGCAAGAGCCTGCCGAGCAAGCCGGTCGACGTCACGCTCGACGGCACCAAGGTCTCGGTCGTGTGCGGTGGCGCGCGGTTCAGCCTGCAGACGATGCCCGTCGAGGAGTACCCGCAGCTGCCCGGCATGCCCGGCGCGTCGGGCACCGTGTCGTCCGGCGTCTTCGCCACGTCGGTCAGCCAGGCCGTGGCCGCCGCCGGTCGCGACGACATGCTCCCGCTGCTCACCGGCGTGCGCCTGGAGATCGACGGCTCGACCATCTCGCTGATGGCCACCGACCGCTTCCGCGCCAGCCTGCGCGACGTCGAGTGGTACCCCGAGGCGGGCGACGCCTCCGCGCACGCGCTGGTGCCCGCCCGCGTGCTGTCCGAGACCGCCAAGTCGTTCTCGTCCAGCTCCGACGTGACCATCGCCATCGGCACCCCCGAGCACGGCGACGGCATCATCGGCTTCGAGGGCCAGGTCGCCGGCGGCACCCGCCGCACCACCACCCGCCTGCTCGAGGGCGAGTTCCCCCGCGTCCGCCAGCTGTTCCAGGCCGAGTCGCAAACCACGGCCTATGTGCAGACGCAGGAGCTGATCGACTCCGTGCGACGCGTCAGCCTGGTCGCCGAGCGCAACACCCCCGTCCGGCTGAGCTTCAGCTCGGGCGTCCTGCTGCTCGAGGCGGGCAGCGGCGACGAGGCGCAGGCCTCGGAGACGATCGACGCCACCGTCGAGGGCGACGACATCTCGATCGGCTTCAACCCGCAGTACCTGCTCGAGGGCCTGACCGTCATGGGCGAGCCCGTCGTGCACCTGGCCTTCACCCAGCACACGCGGCCCGCCGCGCTCGCGGGCGTCGGCGAGATCGGGGCCGACCCCGACCTCGCGTTCCGCTACCTGATCATGCCGGTCCGCCTCCAGGGCTGACGGCGCGTTCCCCACCCCTCCGGCCCCCGGGCCCCACCCGAAGGAGACGCACATGCACCTCGGACTGATCGGCCTGGGCAAGATGGGCGGCAACATGCGTGAGCGCCTGCGTGCGGGCGGCGTCACCGTGGTGGGCTACGACCGCAACCCCGAGCTCAGCGACGTCGAGTCGCTCGAGGCCCTGGTGGAGGCACTGCCCTCGCCCAAGGTGGTCTGGGTGATGGTGCCCGCCGGCGAGATCACCCGCGCCACCGTCGAGGGCCTCGGTGACCTGCTCTCCGAGGGCGACGTCGTCGTCGACGGCGGCAACTCGCGCTGGACCGACGACGAGCGCCACCACGCCGAGCTGGCCGAGAAGGGCATCGGCTTCGTCGACTGCGGCGTCTCCGGCGGCGTCTGGGGACTGAAGAACGGCTACGCCCTGATGGCCGGCGGGAGCACCGAGGACATCGCCAAGGTGCAGCCGGCCTTCGACTCGCTGCGTCCGCCCGGTGACTCGGGCTTCGTGCACGCCGGCCGCGTAGGCGCCGGGCACTTCTCCAAGATGGTCCACAACGGCATCGAGTACGCCATGATGCAGGCCTACGCCGAGGGCTTCGAGCTGCTCGAGAAGGCCGAGCTGGTCGACAACGTGACGGCCGTGTTCGACTCGTGGCGCGAGGGCACCGTCGTCCGCTCCTGGCTGCTGGACCTGCTCGTCGTCGCGATGGAGGACGATCCCGGCCTGTCGCAGATCGCCGGTTACGCCGACGACTCCGGTGAGGGCCGCTGGACCGTCGAGGCAGCCATCGACCACGCCGTGCCCATGCACGCCATCGCCGCGTCGCTGTTCGCCCGCTTCTCCTCCCGCCAGGACGAGTCGCCGGCGATGAAGGCCGTCGCGGCCATGCGCCAGCAGTTCGGCGGGCACGCCGTCAAGGCGGGCGCGCCGCCCAAGCAGTCCGGCGAGTAGGGGGCGCGTGCACGTCACGCACCTGTCGCTGGCGGACTTCCGCTCCTACGGGACGGTCGAGCTCGAGCTGGGCCCGGGGGCGACCTGCTTCGTGGGCGCCAACGGCCAGGGCAAGACCAACCTCGTCGAGGCCGTCGACTACCTCGCGACGCTCGGCTCGCACCGGGTGGCCTCGGACCAGCCGCTCGTGCGTGCGGGCGCCGAGCGCGCCGTCGTGCGCGCGCGGGTCGAGCGCGACGAGCGGCAGGCCCTGCTCGAGGTCGAGATCGTCCCGGGCAGGGCCAACCGCGCACGCGTCAACGGGTCCGCGCTGCCACGCGCCCGAGACGTGCTCGGCTGGCTGCGGTCGGTGGTGTTCTCGCCCGAGGACCTCTCCCTCGTCAAGGGCGACCCGTCGGACCGGCGACGGTTCCTCGACGCGCTGCTGGTGCTGCGCCACCCGCGGTTCGCCGGCGTGAAGGCCGACTACGACCGCATCCTGCGCCAGCGCAACACCCTGCTGAAGACGGCGGGACGCTCGCGTCGCTCGGACACCGAGGGTGCGCTGGCCACCCTGGACGTGTGGGACGAGCACCTCACCCGGACCGGCGCCGAGCTCCTGTCGGCCCGGCTGGCGCTGGTCACGTCGATCGCGCCGTACGTCGAGTCGGCCTACCGCGACGTCGCCACGGCCGCGTCGCCCGGGCGCACCACCGCGACGATCGAGTACCGCGCGTCGCTCGAGCTGCCGGACGAGGCGCCGGACCGCGAGTCGCTCCGGCTGGCGCTCGTCGAGGCCGTCCGCGCACGCCGGTCCGACGAGCTCGACCGGGGTGTCAGCCTGGTGGGCCCGCACCGTGACGAGCTGGTGCTGACGCTGGGCGACCTGCCCGCCAAGGGCTACGCGAGCCACGGCGAGTCGTGGTCGTTCGCGCTGGCGCTGCGGCTCGCGTCGTACGACCTGCTGCACGACGACGGCGACGACCCCGTGCTGGTGCTCGACGACGTCTTCGCCGAGCTCGACCGGGACCGGCGCGACCACCTCGCCGCCCGCGTCGCGGGCGCCGAGCAGGTGCTGGTGACCGCCGCGGTGGCCGAGGACGTCCCCGAGGGGCTGTCGGGCGTGCGCTTCCGGGTGCACGAGGGGACGGTGGAGCGTGCCTGAGGACCCGGACGCCGACGGGCCCGCGGCCGAGCCGCCCCCCGACCGTGTCGAGGAGGAGCACCGCACCGACGGTCTCGACCTCGCCCGCAGCATCGCGCGCGCCTACGCCGACCCGTCCGCGCGACGACCGGCCGCCCGCCGTGCGAGCACGCCGCGCCGGCGCCGCCGCATCGACCCGTCGGCGTCCGGCGCCCACCCGGACGACCGCGACCCCCAGCTGCTCGACTCCACGATGGCCCGCCTCGTGGCCGAGCACGGCTGGGCCACCGACGTGCGCGTCCATGCCCTGTTCGCGCGCTGGGACCAGATCGTCGGCGCCGAGATCGCCCAGCACTGCAAGCCCCAGCACCTCACCGACGGCGAGCTGCTCGTCCAGGCCGACTCCACCGCCTGGGCCACCCAGATGAGCCTGCTCGCCTCCACCGTCGTCCGCAGCCTCAACGACCGCCTCGGCGACGGCTCGGTGCAGCGCATCAAGGTCCAGGGCCCCCAGGCGCCGTCGTGGAAGCGCGGCAACCGTCGGGTCAAGGGGCGGGGGCCGCGGGACACGTACGGGTAGGGGTGCTGTCGTGCCGCTGCGCCGGGTGGTTCCTCGCCCCGAGCGGATCGACAGCTGCTCGTGGCGAGGAAGGGCGCAGCGAGGACGGCGTGGGCGGCCCGTCACGGTCGGGTGCGGCAGCCGGAGAGGGCGCGTCTCGGTCTGCGAGACGGTCGCTGCCCGCGCCTCCACGAACCGTGGCAAACAGTCACCGACCACGGTGAATATGCCGCGTTTCGCAAGGTTTCCCGTGGTCGGTGCCGCGTCGGGGCCGGTCCGTCTCGCAGACCGAGACGCCCACCCGGCCGGCCCGCACGGCAGCGACGGATCGACGAACCAGGACCCCTACGCCGCGTGCACCGACGCGAGCCGCGAGAACCACGCGACGGTGAGGGAGCAGGCGAGGCCGACGAGGCCGAGGACGACGGCGGCGTCGGCGAAGCCGGACCAGCCGCCGAGGGGGCGGACGCCGAGGGCCACGAGGGCGACGCCGGCGACGAGCGAGCCGAGCAGGGAGACGGCGGTGACCGAGGCGAGGTCGCGGGAGAAGGCGGCGCGACGGCGGACCGCGAGGGCGACGACCGCGGCCGACCCCCAGGCGAGGCTGACGGCGAGGGCGGCGAGGACGTCGCTGGGGCGGTGCCAGCCGGCGACGATCGTGGAGGCGCCGGTGAAGGTGACCGCGACGGTGCCGAGACCGACGACGAGGTGACGCAGCGAGCGGGGTGCGACGAGCAGCGCGGCGAGCACGATGGAGGCGACCACCGTGGTGTGGCCGCTGGGGAGGCTGTTGATCGCCAGGTTGCCGTAGTCGGGGCGCTCGAGCACCTGGCCCTTGAGCACCTGGGTGGTGACGTTGGCGCCCGCCACGACGAGGGCGGCCGCGGCGGCGGCGGCGTAGCGGTGCCGCAGCAGCGCCAGGCCCACGCAGACCAGGAGCGCGACGCCCGTGGTGAGGATCGAGATGTAGCCGAGCACGCTGAGCAGCTGCGCGACCGCGTCCTCGCGGGCGTAGACCGACTCCATCGCGCTCTGGTCGAGCTCCTGACCGGTGCGGGTGTTCAGAGCCTCCTGCGCCACGACGACCAGGGCCGCGACCGACACGACCACGGTCGCCACGGCCCACACCAGCACCGCCCAGCCACCGGGCCGGGCCACGTCCGGACGTGCCTGCGCACCCGCGGGGCGGGTCGGCGACGGTGGCGTGGGCGTGGTGGTCACACCTCAACGATGCCCCATCTGCGCAAGCGTCGTCACGCCGACGGGCGGGGAGGTGACGGGTCTCCTGCGCGCGGTGGTCGCCCGCGCGGGGGCCGTCGCTCCTGCGGCCCTGCCTGGACGTCTCACGGCCCCCGGGTCGCGAGGGGGGCATCACGCGTAGGCCCGAAACGCCTCTCACGGGCCCTAGCGCGCCGCTGAGGGCCCCTCTGGCGATCGGGGAGCGCGATCCGCCGGGCCCGGATCCCCCTGAACGGACCCCAGGACCGGTATAGTGGACAGCGAAGGATCGCCTCACCCCACGGCGGCCCGCCACCGCGCCCCGTCCGTCCGGCCAGCACCACGCCGAGCGGGCCCACGAGGCGCAGGAGCAGGGTCCGACCCGACGGCGGAGCGGTCCTCGCACACGTCCGGGCCCGACGGGTCCGGCGGTGCGCCCCCAGGGCGCACGCCGACGACCAGGAGGCCGCACCGCGTGAGCGACACCCCCGAGACGCCCGCCCGTACCGACGTCGACCACCACGACGCGATCGCCCCGACGTCACCGGTCGCCACCCCCGGTTCTGGCTACGACGCCAGCAACATCCAGGTGCTCGAGGGCCTGGAGGCGGTGCGCAAGCGTCCCGGCATGTACATCGGGTCCACCGGTGAGCGCGGCCTGCACCACCTCGTCTACGAGGTCGTCGACAACTCCGTCGACGAGGCGCTGGCCGGCTACTGCTCGGTGATCGACGTGACGCTGCAGGACGACGGCGGCGTCCGCGTCGTCGACGACGGCCGCGGCATCCCCGTCGACGAGCACCCGATCGAGAAGATCCCCGCGGTCACCCTCGTGCTCACCTCGCTGCACGCCGGCGGCAAGTTCGGCGGCGGCGGCTACAAGGTGTCCGGCGGACTGCACGGCGTCGGCGTCTCGGTGGTCAACGCGCTGTCCACCCGGCTGCTCGTCGAGGTCCGTCGCGACGGCTACTCCTGGACGCAGTCCTTCACCTACGGCGTGCCCGACGGGCCGCTCGTCCAGGGCGAGCCCACCGACGAGACCGGCACCACCACGACGTTCTACGCGAGCGCCGACATCTTCGAGACCACCACCTACTCCTTCGAGACGCTCGCCCGTCGCTTCCGCGAGATGGCCTTCCTCAACAAGGGCCTCGAGATCGTCGTCCGCGACGGCCGCAGCGGCGCCACCGCGACGCTGGACCCCACGGGCGACGCGGCCGCCGCCGAGGACGCCGCCGTCGACGTCGTCGACGAGTCCGAGGCGCACGACGCCGGCGACGGCACCCTCGAGCGGCGCTTCCGCTACGACGCCGGCCTGATCGACTACGTGCACCACATCAACACCGGCAGCAAGGCGCCGATCCACAAGGACATCGTGGCGATCGAGGCCGAGGACGAGGCGTCCGGCATGAGCCTCGAGATCGCGATGCAGTGGAACGCGAGCTTCTCCGAGTCGGTGCACACCTTCGCCAACACCATCAACACCCACGAGGGCGGCACGCACGAGGAGGGGTTCCGCTCGGCGCTGACCAACACGGTCAACCGCTTCGCGATGACCCAGAACCTGATCAAGAAGCCCGAGGACCGTCTCACCGGCGACGACGTCCGCGAGGGCCTCACCGCGATCATCTCGGTCAAGCTGGCCGAGCCGCAGTTCGAGGGCCAGACCCAGACCAAGCTCGGCAACACCGAGGCGCGGTCCTACGTCCAGACCGTGCTCAACGACCACCTCGGGGCGTGGTTCGAGCAGAACCCCGCCGAGGGCAAGACGATCGTGCGCAAGTCGATCGACGCCGCCGCGGTGCGGATGGCCGCGCGCAAGGCACGTGACCTCGCCCGCAACCGCAAGGGCCTGATGGGCGGCGGCGGCCTGCCGGGCAAGCTCGCCGACTGCCGCTCGCGCAACCCCGAGGAGTGCGAGATCTTCGTGGTGGAGGGCAACTCCGCCGGCGGCTCGGCCAAGGGCGGACGCGACTCCCGCATCCAGGCGATCCTCCCGCTGCGTGGCAAGATCCTGAACGTCGAGAAGGCGCGGATCGACCGGATCCTGCAGAACGCCGAGGTGCAGGCGATCATCTCCGCGCTCGGGACCGGCGTCCACGACGACTTCGACATCAACAAGCTGCGCTACCACAAGGTGGTGCTGATGGCGGACGCCGACGTCGACGGCCAGCACATCTCCACGCTGCTGCTCACGCTGCTGTTCCGGTTCATGAAGCCGCTCATCGACGCCGGGCACGTCTACCTCGCCCAGCCGCCGCTGTACAAGATCAAGTGGACCAACGCGGCGCACGAGCTGGCCTACACCGACCGCGAACGCGACGTCCTCCTCGAGGCCGGTGACGCCGCCGGGCGCCGGCTGCCCAAGGAGGCGCCCGTGCAGCGCTACAAGGGTCTGGGCGAGATGAACGACTCCGAGCTGTGGGACACCACGATGGACCCCGAGCACCGGATCCTGCGCCAGGTGACCCTCGACGACGCCGCCAACGCCGACGAGATCTTCACGATCCTGATGGGCGAGGACGTCGAGCCGCGCCGCAAGTTCATCCAGCGCAATGCCAAGGACGTCCGTTTCCTCGACATCTGAGGAGTGAGCGAGCGCCAGCGAGCGAGCCCCGCAAGATGTCGAGCAAAAAACACAGCTATCGACACCGTGGGCACCTGATCAACCGGCTGCCCAGCCACGTCGACGAGAACCGGATAGGTAACCACTGTGACTGAAGTTCCCGAGACCGACCGGACCGTCCCGGTCGAGCTGCAGGTCGAGATGCAGCGCTCGTACATCGACTACGCGATGAGCGTGATCGTGTCGCGCGCGCTGCCCGACGTGCGCGACGGCCTCAAGCCGGTGCACCGCCGGGTGCTCTACGCGATGTTCGACGGCGGCTACCGCCCGGACCGCGGCTTCTCCAAGTGCAGCCGCATCGTCGGCGACGTGATGGGTCAGTACCACCCGCACGGCGACACCTCGATCTACGACACCCTGGTGCGCCTCGCGCAGCAGTGGGTGATGCGGTACCCGATGGTCAGCGGGCAGGGCAACTTCGGCTCGCCGGGCAACGACCCCGCCGCGGCCATGCGGTACACCGAGTGCAAGCTCGCGCCCATCGCCATGGAGATGGTGCGCGACATCGACGAGGAGACCGTCGACTTCGCGCCCAACTACGACGGCAAGACGCTCGAGCCGACGGTGCTTCCGTCGCGCATCCCGAACCTGCTCGTCAACGGCTCGGCGGGCATCGCGGTCGGCATGGCCACCAACATCCCGCCGCACAACCTGCGCGAGGTCGCCGAGGGCGCGCTCTGGGCGCTGGAGCACCCTGACGCGTCGAAGGAGGAGCTCCTCGACGCGCTGATGGCGCGGATCAAGGGCCCCGACTTCCCCACCCACGGGTTGATCGTCGGCACCAAGGGCATCGAGGAGATGTACCGGACCGGACGCGGGTCGGTGACGATGCGCGCCGTCGTCGAGACCGAGGAGGACCGCGGCGGCACCATCCAGCTCGTCGTCACCGAGCTGCCCTACCAGGTCAACCCCGACAACCTGGCGCAGAAGATCGCCGACCTCGCCACCACCGGACGCGTCCAGGGCATCGCCGAGGTCAACGACGAGTCGTCGTCGCGCTCGGGCCGTCGTCTGGTGATCAAGCTGCGCCGCGACGCGATCGCGCGCGTCGTGCTCAACAACCTCTACAAGCACACCGAGCTGCAGTCGAACTTCAGCGCCAACATGCTGGCGCTCGTCGACGACGTGCCGCGCACCCTCTCGCTCGACTCCTTCATCTCCAACTGGGTCGACCACCAGGTCGCCGTGATCCGTCGTCGGACCGAGTACCGGCTGCGCAAGGCCGAGGAGCAGGCCCACATCTTCCGCGGGCTGGTCAAGGCCCTCGACGCGCTCGACGACGTCATCGCGCTCATCCGTCGCAGCCCCACGACCGACGACGCGCGCCAGGGCCTGATCGAGCTGCTCACGATCGACGAGGCCCAGGCCAACGCGATCCTCGAGATGCAGCTGCGCCGGCTCGCCGCGCTGGAGCGCCAGAAGATCATTGACCGGCTCGCCGAGCTCGAGGAGCAGATCGCCGACTTCAAGGACATCCTCGCCAGCGTCACCCGCCAGCGTCAGATCGTCTCCGACGAGCTGACCGCGATCGCGGAGAAGTACGGCGACGACCGCCGGACGCGGATCATCCCCGCCGACGGCGACCTGTCGATGGAGGACCTGATCCCCGACGACGACGTCGTCGTCACGATCACGCGCGGTGGCTACGTCAAGCGCACCCGGACCGACCTCTACCGCGTGCAGCGCCGCGGCGGCCGCGGCGTGCGCGGCGCGTCCCTGCGCGGCGACGACGTGGTGGAGCACATGTTCCCCACCACGACGCACCACTGGATCCTGTTCTTCACCACCGCGGGCCGGGTCTACCGCAGCAAGGCCTACCACCTGCCCGAGGCCAACCGGGACGCCAAGGGCGGGCACGTCGCCGGGCTGCTGTCGTTCCAGCCCGACGAGGAGATCGCCCAGGTGCTGGCCGTCCGCGACTACGAGCAGGCGCCCTACCTGGTGCTCGCCACGCGTCGCGGCCTGATCAAGAAGACCCGGCTCGCGGACTACAACTCCCCGCGCCAGGCCGGCGTCATCGCGATCAACTTCCGCGAGGACGACGACGAGCTGATCGGCGCCGAGATCGTCTCCGAGGACGACGACCTGATCCTCTTCTCGCGCAAGGCACAGGCGATCCGCTTCCGCGCCGACGACGAGCAGCTGCGCCCGATGGGACGCGCCACCTCGGGCGTCACCGGGATGAAGTTCCGCGAGGGCGACGAGCTGCTGAGCATGGCCGTCATCCGCGCCGAGCAGGTCGCGGCCGAGGACGCGGCCGACGCGTCCGGCGAGGACCCGCCCGCGCAGTACGTGTTCACCGCGACCGCGTCGGGCTACGCCAAGAAGTCGCTCGTGGCCGAGTACCGGCGCCAGGGCCGCGGTGGTCTGGGCATCAAGGCCATGAAGCTCGCCGACGACCGCGGCGTGCTGGTCGGCGCCGTGGTGGTGTCCGACACCGACGAGGTGCTCGCGATCCGTGCGAGCGGCCAGGTGACCCGCAGCCCTGCCTCGGACGTCCCGCACAAGGGTCGTGACACGATGGGCGTCAAGTTCGTGAACGTGAAGGGCGAGGACCTGGTCGTTACGATTGCCCGGAACGAGGAGAAGGCCGAGCTCGACGAGCTCCCCGACGACGAGGTCGCGGAGATCGAGGGCGGGGCCGACACCGAGGTCGATCCCTCGCAGGGTGAGCCCACGGACACGGTCGGGGACGAGACGTCCCCGGTCGACGAGGACTAGCGCTGTGGAGGCGCCATGACGGACCGCAAGCCACAGGCCAGCGCGCCGACGTCACCCCAGCAGTCGCAGCCCCGGGGCGCACAGCCCCCGCAGGCACCGCCCCAGCGGCCCCAGCCGAGCGGGTCCAACGGGTCGGGCCCGACGGGTGCGCAGCCACGGGGCGGCGCGACGCCGGCGTCAGGGTCGAACGGGACCACGAACGGGACCGCGAACGGCACCGGCCGGCCGTCGGCCCCGCGGGCACCGGGCGCGGGCGACCCGCCCACCGAGCAGATCCCCGCGGTCCGCCCCGGCACCGACCAGGGCACGGCCGAGAAGGCTCCGGCGGACGCGTCGTCGCGCCCGTCCGAGTCCACCTCGAAGGTCGCGACCGCCGGATCGATCGCGGCCGAGTCCGACGCCCCCGACCGCACCCAGGCCATCCCCGTCGTCCGCGAGCCGCTGCGGGAGAAGACGCCGTCCACCACCGGCTCGCCCGCACCCACGTCGTCCGACCCGGCCCCGACGTCGGACGACGACGCCACCGGCGAGAAGGAGACGGCCGCCAGCCGCCGACGCCGCAAGCGCGAGCTCGCCGCCGCGGAGGCCGCCGAGGCCGAGGCCGAGCCGGTCAGCACCCGCAAGGCCCGGCTGCGCCTGGTGCGCCTCGACCCGTGGTCGGTGATGAAGACGGCGTTCGCGTTGTCCATCTCGCTGGCCATCGTCACGATCGTGGCGGTCACCCTGGTGTGGGCCGTGCTCGACCTCGCCGGCGTCTGGGACGCGATCAACTCCAGCGTCGCGACCATCCTGTCGGACAACGCCGACGCGTTCGACGTCACCGACTACGTCGGGTTCGGCCGCATCATCGGGTTCACCCTGCTGATCGCCGCCGTCAACGTCGTGCTCCTCACCGCTCTCGCCACCATCGGCGCCTTCCTCTACAACCTCTCGGCCAGCCTCCTCGGTGGCCTCGAGGTCACGCTGGCCGAGGACCACTAGGTTTCACGTGAACCCTCCGGTCCCCGCTTTGGAGGGGACCGAGGGCGTGGGCTAGTGTTCTCTCGGTCCACCTCACGGGCGTATAGCTCAGCTTGGTTAGAGCGCTTCCCTGATAAGGAAGAGGTCCCAGGTTCAAGTCCTGGTACGCCCACCGCACCACCCCGGTCCGCCGGGAACCGACCGTGTTGGAGGCCCGGCGATGAAGAAGCTCCTCGCGCTCGCCGCGGCCGCGGGCGCCGCTCTCTGGGCAGCATCCCGCTCCCGCCAGGCCCAGGCCGAGAAGGACCTCTGGGCCGAGGCCACCGACACCGTCTGACACACCCGCACCACCCAGCACCACCGCGGGGCCTTGGCGCAATTGGTAGCGCACCTGCTTTGCAAGCAGGGGGTTAGGGGTTCGAGTCCCCTAGGCTCCACCAGAAGTGGCACCCGGACCTCGGGTGCAACCTCCGAAGCGCCCCGTGCGTCACACCGCATGACCACCTCTGACCTGGAGGCACACATGCGCGGCACCGCAGCACCTGTCCTGCTCGCCCTCGCCCTGCTGACGGGTGTCGCCGGCTGCGGCAGCCCGTCGTCGGACGGCACTGACCCGGCGACGTCGAGCCCGCCCACGACGCAGACGTCCGAGCCGAGCCCCTCCACGCCCGAGGCGAGCGGCCCGCCGTTCCCGGCGGACACCCGCGCCGACGACGGTGGCCAGGGCTCGGGCAACGGGCTCGGCGTGACCGGCGTGCGCGTCGCCCGACAGGACGGGTTCGACCGCGTCGTGTTCGACCTGGACGGCACCGGCACCCCGGGCTGGCGGGTGGAGTACACCGCCGAGCCGACGTCCGAGGGCTCCGGCGAGCCCGTGGCGATCGAGGGCGAGGTCTTCCTCCAGGTCGTCCTGCGGGGGGTCGGCATGCCTTTCGAGACCGGCATCGAGCCCTTCGGCGACGCCGACACGCGGGTGCCCGGCACCGGCACGACCGGGGTGGCCGAGGTCGCGCCCGGCGCCGTCTACGAGGGCGAGCAGCAGGCGTTCATCGGGCTGACCGGCACCCAGCGGCCGTTCCGCGTCTTCGCGCTCACCGACCCCGTCCGGGTGGTCGTGGACGTCCGCGACGAGTGAGCCTCAGCGCACCGGGAGGGTGAGCCGGAACGTCGCACCGGGACCGCCGGGCACGACGACGAGGTCGCCGCCGTGCGCGCGGGCGAGGCCCCGGGCGATCGACAGCCCGAGCCCGGCCCCGCCCCGGGCGCGGTCGCGGCCCGCGTCGAGGCGCACCAGGCGCTGGAAGATCCGCTCCTCCTCACCTGACGGCACGCCCGAGCCCGAGTCGGTCACGTCGACCACGGCACGCCCGTCGGCCGACGACGAGCGGACGCGCACGTGCCCGCCGGGTCCGGCAGCGCGGGCGGCGTTCTCCAGGACGTTGCCCAGCACCTGGGCGAGACGGTCGGGGTCGGCCCAGACGGTGGCGTCGGTGGTCGTCTCGGACGTCACCTCCAGCGCGGCATGACGGGTCTGCGCCGCGTGTGCCGCCTCGGCGGCGGCCCGCGAGACGTCGACGACCTCCTGCTGGAGCGTGAGTCCCTCGTCGACGCGGGCAAGCAGCAGCACGTCGTCGACCAAGCGCCCGGCGCGACGGGCCTCGCGGACGAGCGCGACGGCGAGCTCCTCGCGTCCGTCGCGGTCCGGGTCGGAGCGGAGCAGCGTCTCGGCCGCGGCGCTCATGCCGGCGAGCGGGGTGCGCAGCTCGTGGGCGGCGTCGGACAGGAAGCCGCGCATGCGGTGCTCGGCGTCGCGGGCGCGCCCCTCGGCCCCCTCCACGGCGTCGAGCGCCTCGTCGAAGGCCTCGGCGGTGCGTCCGAGCTCGGTGCGGGGACGGTCAGGACGCAGCCGGCGTCCGCGGTCGCCGGACGTGATCGACCGCGCGACGGCGGTCATCTCGTCGAGCGGTCGCAGCGAGCGAGCCACCACCCACCCGAGCAGGGCCGCGCTGACGAGCAGCGCCACGACCGACGCGACGAGGAGGACGACACGCAGCTGGTTGAGCGTGCGGTCGACGTCGCCCGCGTCGGCAGCGAGCTGGAGGGTCGAGCCGTCGTCCAGGCGGGTCGACGTGGTGAGCACGCTGCCGATCTGCGTCACCTCGGCGGCCTGGTCGGGAGGCGTGGGCGGGTCGGGGCCGTCGCGAGGTCCGTCGCGGCCTGGACCTCCGGGTGCGTCGGTGCTCGGGGTCTGCTCGATCTGCTCGGGCGTGGGCCCGGCGGCGACGACCTCGCCGCCTGCGGTGGTGAGCCGCACCGAGACGCCCTGGCCGGCGAGGCGGTCGACGAGCTGCTGGTCGCTCACCTCGCCGACGAGCGCCTGGGCGGTGTCGACGCGGTCGGTCAGGCGCTGCTCGAGGGTGCCGCGCAGCCGTGCACCGAGCACCAGGTCGACCGTCACCGCCAGCACCAGGAGCACGACGGCCAGCGTGCCGAGCACCGCGACGAACGTGCGGCGTCGCAGCGACGCGGTGCGCAGACCGCCGTGCGGAAGGTCGGGCGTGGACGGACGTCGTCGGGTCAGGGGGTGGCGCACGTCGTCAGTCTTCCGGGCGGGGCTGAAGACCGCCTGAAGGGCACCCACCCACGACGGGCGTCCACCCCCGCAGATGGCCTAGGTTTGACCCGCCGCCCCCTCATCGACCAGAGCCAGTCCGGCGTGCCCGGACACGAGGAGCAACCCATGTCACAGAAGGTCCGCGGAGTCGTCTCCCTCGCCAAGGGCGAGCCGGTGACGACCACCACCATCGTCGTGCCCGACCCCGGTCCGGGCGAGGCCGTCGTGAAGATCCAGGCGTGCGGCGTCTGCCACACCGACCTGCACTACCGCGAGGGCGGCATCAACGACGAGTTCCCGTTCCTGCTCGGCCACGAGGCCGCCGGGATCGTGGAGTCGGTCGGCGAGGGCGTCGTCGACGTCGCGCCCGGCGACTTCGTGGTGCTCAACTGGCGCGCGGTGTGCGGCAACTGCCGCGCCTGCAAGCGCGGTGAGCCCTGGTACTGCTTCGACACCCATAACGCCACGCAGCCGATGACGCTCGAGGACGGCACTCCGCTGTCGCCCGCCCTCGGCATCGGCGCGTTCTGCGAGAAGACGCTCGTCGCCGCCGGCCAGTGCACCAAGGTCGACCCGTCGGCCTCGCCCGCGGCCGTCGGGCTGCTGGGCTGCGGCGTCATGGCGGGCCTTGGTGCCGCCATCAACACCGGCCACGTCACCCGCGGCGACTCGGTCGCCGTCATCGGCTGCGGCGGCGTGGGCTCGGCGGCCATCGCCGGCGCCCGCCTGGCCGGCGCCGGCACGATCATCGCTGTCGACGTCGACCCCACCAAGCTGGAGTGGGCCAAGGACTTCGGTGCCACCCACACCGTGAACGCCAAGGACGGCGACCCCGTCGAGGCGATCCAGGCCCTGACCGGCGGCTTCGGCGCCGACGTCGTCATCGATGCCGTCGGCCGTCCCGAGACCTGGAAGCAGGCCTTCTACGCCCGCGACCTCGCCGGCACCGTCGTCCTGGTGGGCGTCCCCACCCCCGACATGACCGTCGAGATGCCGCTGATCGACATCTTCGGCCGCGGCGGCTCGCTGAAGTCGTCCTGGTACGGCGACTGCCTGCCCGAGCGCGACTTCCCGATGCTCGTCGACCTGTACCAGCAGGGCCGGCTCGACCTCGACCGCTTCGTCACCGAGACGATCGGCCTGGACGACGTCGAGGCCGCGTTCGACAAGATGCACGGCGGCAAGGTCCTGCGCTCGGTGGTCGAGCTGTGAGCGGCGAGGTGCGCATCGACCACGTCGTCACGAGCGGCACGTTCGAGCTCGACGGCGGCTCGTGGGATGTTGACAACAACGTCTGGCTGATCGGCGACGACCACGACGTCATCGTCATCGACCCGGCTCACCAGGCCCCGCCGATCATCGACGCGATCGCCGGCCGCCGACTGACGACCGTCGTCTGCACGCACGGCCACAACGACCACATCGGTGTGGCCGGCGACCTCGTCGGCCAGCAGCCGGGCGTCCACGTGCTGCTGCACCCCGACGACCGGATGCTGTGGGACGACGTCTACCCCGACACCGCACCCAGCGGCGAGCTCGCGGACGGTCAGGAGATCACCGTCGGCGACGTGACGCTGACCGTCCTGCACACGCCCGGTCACTCCCCCGGCGCGGTCTGCCTGCACGCCCCGTCGCTCGGCACCGTGTTCTCGGGCGACACGCTGTTCAACGGCGGCCCCGGCGCCACCGGCCGGTCGTACTCGGACTTCGACACCATCATCGCGTCGATCCGCGACCGCCTGCTGACCCTCCCGCCCGAGACCGTCGTCCGCACCGGACACGGCGACTCCACCACCATCGGCGACGAGGCCCCCCACCTCGACCGCTGGATCTCCGAGCACGACGCCTGACGGCCCGGGCATCCCGCCTGGCAGACGCCTGACGCGGGGACCGGACACCACAGCGACCAAACACCACGTGAACGAGGTACTTGGTGCGAAGCACGGTAGATCTACCGTGCTTCGCGTCACTTACCACGTTCACGTGGTAATTGGGCCACCGGCCGCAGCGCCGAGGACCGTTACGATGGGGGCATGAGCAGCCTCAACGAGTCCCTCGCGTCGTTCGACCCCGAGGTGGCGGCGGCGATCGACGCCGAGCTGAACCGGCAGCAGTCCACGCTGGAGATGATCGCGTCGGAGAACTTCGCCCCGGTCGCGGTCCTGCAGGCCCAGGGCAGCGTGCTCACCAACAAGTACGCCGAGGGCTACCCCGGCAAGCGGTACTACGGCGGCTGCGAGTTCGTCGACGTCACCGAGACGCTCGCGATCGACCGGCTCAAGGAGCTGTTCGGCGCCTCTTACGCCAACGTCCAGCCGCACTCGGGCGCCACGGCCAACGCGGCCGCGATGCACGCCCTGATCCGGCCCGGCGACACCATCATGGGTCTCGACCTCGCCAACGGCGGGCACCTCACGCACGGCATGAAGATCAACTTCTCCGGCCGGCTCTACAACGTCGTGCCGTACCACGTGCGCGCCGACGACCACCTGCTCGACATGGACGAGGTCCGCTCCCTCGCCCGCGAGCACAAGCCGCAGCTGATCATCGCCGGCTGGTCGGCCTACCCGCGCCAGCTCGACTTCGCCGCCTTCCGCGAGATCGCCGACGAGGTCGGCGCGCTGCTCATGGTCGACATGGCGCACTTCGCCGGGCTCGTCGCCGCCGGCCTGCACCCCTCGCCGCTGCCCCACGCGCACGTCGTCACGAGCACCACCCACAAGACGCTCGGTGGCCCCCGCGGCGGCGTCATCATGACCAACGACGACGACGTCGCCAAGAAGATCCGCTCGGCGGTCTTCCCCGGCCAGCAGGGCGGTCCGCTCGAGCACGTCATCGCCGCGAAGGCCGTGGCCTTCAAGATGGCCGCCACCGAGGAGTTCCGCGACCGCCAGCGCCGCACCATCGAGGGTGCCCGGATCCTCGCCGACCGGCTGCTCGCCGACGACGCGCGCGCCGTCGGCGTCAACGTCGTGAGCGGTGGCACCGACGTGCACCTGGTGCTGGTCGACCTCCGCGAGTCCGAGCTCGACGGCCAGCAGGCCGAGGACCGCCTCCACGAGGCCGGCATCACCGTCAACCGCAACGCGGTCCCCAACGACCCGCGTCCGCCGATGGTCACCTCCGGCCTGCGCATCGGCACGCCGGCACTCGCCACCCGCGGCTTCGGTGCCGAGGAGTTCGGCGAGGTGGCCGACATCATCGCCGCGGCGCTGCAGCCCGGTGACGTCGACCTCGAGAGCCTGCGCAAGCGCGTCACCGTGCTCGCCGAGGCCTTCCCGCTGTACCCCGACATCACGCCGTTCACCGCCTGAGACCGTCGCGCATGCCGATCCGCCGTCCGTCCACGCTGCGGATCGTCCTGCGCCCGTCGCTGGTGGGGCTGCACCTGTTCGCCGTGGCGGCGCTGGTGTTCTGCATCGTGATGGGTTTGTGGCAGCTCGGCGTCTACGACTCGCGCCAGGCCAGTGAGCGGGCGGACCGCCAGCAGGTGCCGAGGGTCGCGCTCGACGAGGCCCTCGACCCCGACTCCGCCTTCACGAGCACCGCCAACCACCGGCCGGTCGTCATCGAGGGCACCTACGGCCCGTCGGACGCCCAGGTCTGGGTCTCTGGCCGAGAGCTCGACGGCCGCGACGGGTACTGGCTCGTCGCCCCCGTGCTGACGGGCGCCACCGGTGACGACGGACGCCCGCTCGCGATCGTCGTGGTCCGCGGCTTCTCCGACACCCCGGACGATCCGCCGCCCACCCCGGCCGGACGGGTCGAGCTGCGGGGCGTGCTCGAGCCCGGCGAGGCACGGTCGACGGCCGCCGCCCCGTCGCAGGACGGCGTGCTCGACGCCGTGCGGCTGCCGCTGCTCGCCAACGAGCTGCCCTACGACCTGTACTCGGGCTTCGCGATCGTCACCGCACCCGAGCCCGCCGAGGGCACCGACCTCGAGACCGTGCCGCCACCACTGCCCGACGCGTCGTGGACCACCGGTCTCACCAACCTCGCCTACACCCTGCAGTGGTGGGTGTTCGGCGCCTTCGCGGTGTTCATGTGGTGGCGGATGACGCGCGACGCCGTCTCGCGCACCCACGCCGCGTGGGACGCCGAGGACGACGAGACCCACGCCACGGACGACGCCGTGACGGTCGACGCGCGCACCTGATCCACCCGCGCCCTCGCTAGGCTGGGGACGTGCACATGACCCTGCTGCGGTACCGCGTGATGGCCAACGTCGTGGGCGTCCTGCTCATCGTCCTCGTGGTCGTCGGCGTGCCGCTGAAGTACCTCGCTGCCGACGGCAGCGGCCCGCAGCACGCGGGTGAGTTCATCACCGAGTACCTCGGCGTGGCGCACGGCTGGCTGTACATGATCTTCCTGATCACCGCCGCGCTGCTCGCCCGCGCCGCGCGCTGGACGATCCCGTTCACGATCGCCACGCTGCTGGCGGGCACGATCCCGTTCGTCAGCTTCTGGAGCGAGCACCGCGCCACCCGTCACACCCGCGCCATCATGGCGCGCGGCGAGGACGGGCACGACGCGACCGCGCCGGCCTGACGGGCCGCGTCAGCGTCCGCTGAACGTCGCCCGGCCCGGGCCGTCGGCGAGGAACGAGGCCATCCCGCCCTGCATGTCGTCGGTGTCGTAGAGCGCTGCGGCGATCCGGGTGACCTCGGCATTGGCGCCGGCCACCCCGCCCGTGTCGGCGGCGTCGAGGACCTGCTTGGCGGCGGCGAACGCACGCGTGGGGCCGGACTCGAGGTGGGCGACGAGCGCGTCGAGCTCGGTGGCGAAGTCGTCGGCGGGCCAGACCCGGTTGACGACGTCCCAGCGCGACAGCGTCCCGGCGTCGTAGAGGTCGCCGGTCATCACCAGCTCCTTGGCGCGGCCGACGCCCGCGCGCGCGGCCAGACGCTGGGTGCCGCCCATGGTGGGCGTGAGACCGATGACGCGCTCGACCAGACCGAACCGCGCCCGATCGGAGGCGACGACGAGGTCGCACGCGAGCGCCACCTCGAACGCCCAGGTGAGGCAGAGGCCGTGGGCGGCGAAGATGGTGGGGAACGGGAGCCGGGCGATGCGGTCGGGCAGCTCGAGCATCCGGTCGAACAGCACCTGGCCGGCCGCGGCGTCGGGCTGCGCGGCGAAGATCGCGACGTCGACGCCGGCGGAGACGACCTTGCCCTCGGCTCCGACGACCAGGACGCGCGGGGGGTCGGACTCGATCTCGTCGAGGGCGCGGTCGAGCGCCTCGTGCATCTCGAGGTCGTACAGGTTGAGCGGCGGCGCCGCGACGGTGAGCCTGGCGGCTCCACCGTCGCGGCGCAGGTCGACCGTCAGGACGCGCTCGGCGCGTCGGGGGTCGGGGTGCCGTTCGTCGCGGCCGGCTTGGGGGCCGGAGCCGGCGGCGGCGGGGGCGGCGGGGTGTAGGTGCTGCCGGCCGAGCCGCCACCGGTGAAGGTGCGGACGGCCCAGAACGCCAGGCCACCGAGGCCGACGACCAGGAGCAGCTTGGTGAAGCGGCGCTTCTTGGTGGGCGGGTCGACCAGACGCGTCTCGGCCAGACGGGTGTCGGCCAGGCGGGTCTTGCCCAGCGCCGCGGCGGCCGCGGGGCCGGCGGCGTGGAGGCGCTCGGCGGCGAGCTCGCGGGCCTCGGCGACCTTGGACGCACCGGCGTCGCGGGCGTCGTGCAGGCGGGCCGCACCGGCGTCACGGGCGTCGGAGACGTAGGGAGCGGCCGCGTCGCGGGCGTCCTTGATCTTCGGCGCGACCGCGTCGGCGGCGTCGTGCAGCTTGGGCGCGACGACCTCGGCGGCCTTGGTCGCCAGCTCGGTGGCCTCCTCCCACAGCTCGGAGGCGCGCTCCTTCACCTGGTCGGTCGTGGACTTCTTGCGCAGCAGCGCCATCGTGACCCTCCTTCACGGGTGCCTCGTGGGCCCCGCGGTTGCGTCGATCGTCGCCACGACCCTACCCATCGGCGCGGACGGCCGCTCGCCCGGACGGTCGCAGGGCCCGGTGTGGCGGGACGTGACAGGATCGTGGGGCACATCCTTGTCCCCCCGCACGCCCATCTGCACGACCCGAGAGGACCTCCAGTGGCTGACACGCTGACTGCGACGCTCAAGACGAACAAGGGCGACATCGTCGTCGAGCTCTTCCCGAACCACGCCCCCAAGACGGTCGACAACTTCGTCGGCCTCGCCGAGGGCACCACCCAGTGGACCGACCCCGAGACCGGCTCGCCCGGCAGCGGACCGTTCTACGACGGCGTCGGCTTCCACCGCGTCATCTCCGGCTTCATGCTCCAGGGCGGCGACCGCCTCGGCACCGGCACCGGCGGCCCCGGCTACCAGTTCGGCGACGAGTTCCACCCCGAGCTGTCGTTCGACCGTCCCTATCTGCTCGCCATGGCCAACGCCGGCCCGGGCACCAACGGCTCGCAGTTCTTCATCACCACGGTGCCCACGCCCCACCTGAACCGCAAGCACTCGATCTTCGGCGAGGTCAAGGACACCGAGAGCCAGGCCGTCGTCGACGCGATCGACAGCACGCCGACCGACCGTCGCGACAAGCCCGTCGAGCCCGTCGTCATCGAGTCGGTCCAGATCACCCGCGGCTGAAATAGCCCTCCACCACCCACGACAAGAGGCACGCATGACCGAGCAGCAGGGCGCACCGGCGTCACGCCCGGCCCCGTTCTGCTACCGGCACCCCGACCGCGAGACGTACGTCGCGTGCCAGCGGTGCGGCCGGCCCATCTGCCCGGACTGCATGCGTCCGGCGTCGGTGGGGTTCCAGTGCCCCGAGTGCGTCGCCGAGGGCGCCAAGACGGTCCGCCAGCCACGCACCGTGGCTGGCGGGCTCGTCCCGCGCCAGGTCGGCCTGGTCACCTACGTCCTGATCGGCCTGAACGTGGCCGCGTTCCTGGTCGAGCTCGCCACCGGCGGGGTCAACGGGACGTTCGTCCAGTGGGGCGCGATGCTCCCCCAGAGCGCGATCGACCCCGGGTCGGGCCAGCTGCTCCGCGGCGTCGCCGACGGCGCCTGGTGGCGGCCGGTCACCTCGGCCTTCCTGCACGCCAACATCCTGCACATCGCGTTCAACATGTACGCGCTCTACCTGTTCGGCCCGCTGCTCGAGCGCTGGCTCGGCACCGTCCGGTTCGTCGCCATGTACCTGACGTGCGCCGTGGGCGCCTCGCTCGTGGTCTACGTGCTGTCCAACCCGCTGTCGTTCGCGCTCGGCGCGTCCGGTGCCGTGTTCGGGCTGTTCGGCGTGGCGCTGGTGATGATGCACCAGCGCAGCTACGACGTGCGCACGCTGCTGGTGCTGCTCGCCATCAACGGCGGCATCACGTTCCTCGTGCCCGGCATCAGCTGGCAGGCGCACGTCGGCGGGCTCGCCACCGGCCTGGTGCTCGGTGCGGCGTTCGCCTACGCGCCCCGTCAGTCCCGCGGCCTGGTCCAGTGGGGCACCTTCGCCGCGCTGTGGGTCCTGATCGTGGCCGGTTACGTCCTGCAGACGATGGCCCTCAGCGCCTAGCTCGCCGTCGTCGCCGCGAGGTCGACGGACGAAGGACGCAGCGAGGGTGCGGTGGCAGCCCCGCCCGGTCGAGCCTCGGTCTTCGAGACGGCCGGAGTCCCGGTTCCCGCCGACCATGGCCCCGCTGGACCCACGGTCAGCCGGGAGAACCCCGCCGGCCCCCGCTGCGACGCAGAACCGCACCACCCGTCCACAGGGCTGTCCACCGCTGTGAATGACAGCGGTGTGAGTTCTCCACACTGGGGACAACCCTGTGGGTAACTACATCGGTGTAAGTCGGTGCCGGACTACTCCCACTTCATCGAGAAGCCGAACGCGGCCACGATGAAGCCCATGCCGATGACGAGGTTCCAGGAGCCGAGGTCGCTGTACCAGGGGATGTCGACGCGGTCCTGGGTGACGTAGAAGACCACGATCCAGGCCAGGCCGATGCCGGCGCAGACGAGCATCAGGGGCGCGGCCCAGCGGTTGCCGATGACCTTCGGCTTGACGGGCGTGCGGCTCACCTTGGACTTGGTGGGGGCGTCGCCCTTGGCCGCCTTGGCGGGGTTGCCCGAGCGGGAGGCCTTGCCCTCCTTGAGGGCCTTCTTGTTGGCGGCCTTCTCGGCCCGGGTGCCGGTGGTGGTGCTCGCGGCGGCGACCTCGGCGGCGGTGGCGTCGGCGCCGTCGTCGTCCACCGGCTTCTGGGCCTCGGCCTCGCGGGCGGCGGCGGCCTTCTGCTCGGCCTGGCCCCCGGCGTAGCCCGAGGTGCGCGGGTCGGCCTCGGCGATGTCGCTGTGCTCGTCGCCGGTGGTCGCCTCGTCGTCGATCGCGTCGCCGTACTCCGAGGTCGCGTCGTCCTCGAGCGAGCCGGCCTCGCTCACGGACGCGTCGTCGTCGGACGTGCGGTCGACGACGTCGTCCTGCTCGTCGGGCCTCTGGTCGGGCTCGGCCACCTTCTGCACACCTCACAACGCGGGTCCGCCGCGTCGCGACGGAGGGTCGGCTCTGTCTTGGACGGGGTCTCGTCCGTCGGCTAGCGTAGTCCGGAGCGGGTGGAGCCGAGCACCCGACCGGCCGGGGAGACGCGATGGACGAGCAGGAGCCCGCACCGCCGGTCCACTCACGTCGGCGCAGCGACTGGCGCCTGGCGGTGCCGCTGGTCTTCGTGCTCACCGGGCTGCTGTTCGCCGCGAGCTCGCTGTCGGCCGGCGGCGGCGACCTGCGCCCCGTCGGGGCCGACCTCGCCGATCTCGTCCGCGAGCGCACCGACCGCGTCGAGGCCAAGCGGACCGACGTCGTCACGCTGCGCGACGAGGTCGAGGCGATGTCGGGCCGGGTCGACACCGAGACGGTCGAGGAGCAGCGCGCGATCAGCCGCGGGCTGCGTCCCGAGGCCGGCTTCACCGACGTCTCCGGTCCCGGCCTGCGCGTCCGGCTCACCGACGCGCCGCGCGAGGTCGACGAGCCCGGGCTCGACCCCAACCTCCTCGTCGTCCACCAGCAGGACATCCAGGCGTTCGTCAACGCCCTGTGGTCCGGCGGCGCGAAGGCGGTCACGCTCCAGGGCCAGCGGCTCATCTCCACCACGGGCATCAAGTGCGTCGGCAACACCGTCGTGCTCGACGGCGTGCCCTACTCGCCGCCCTACGTGATCGAGGCCGTCGGCGACGTCGCCGACCTCGAGCAGGCGCTGCGCCGCTCGACCGCGGTGTCCACCTACCGCGAGTACGTGGTCCGCTACCGCCTCGGCCTCGCCGTCGAGCCCCGCGCCCAGGTCGACGCCCCCGCCTACGCGGGCGACGTCGACCTGCGGTTCGCGACCGTCGCCGACTAGTCTGCTCAGCCCTCAGGGAGCAGCGGCTCGGTCGGCACGTCGGTCGGGTCGGTCGGCTCGGTGGGCAGGGTGGGCTCGGCGGGCTTGCTCGAGACCGTCACGCTCACCGACGAGCCCGGGTTGACCTTGTCGCCGGCCTCGGGCGTCTGCGCCGAGACCTGGCCCGCCGGCTGCTCGGCCGAGGGGTCGTCGGGCGTGCGGCGGATCTCCAGCCCTGCGTCCTCGAGGGCCGTGGTGGCGTCCTCGATCGTCATGCCGACGACGTCGGGCACGTCGCTCTGGCCGTTGGAGACGGTGATCGTCACCGTCGAGCCGGGCTCGACGGTCGTGCCGCCGGCCGGGTTGGTGAACAGCACCTGGTTGCGCGGCGCGTTGTCGTCCTGGCGGGCGACCTCGACCTGGAGGCCGGCGGACTGCAGGGCGTCGCGCGCGTCGGAGGCCTGCTGGCCCGTGACGTTGGGGACGTCGACCGTCTCGGGCCCCGAGCTCACGACGAGGTCGACGCGGGTGCCCTCGTCGACGGTGGTGCCGGACTCGGGGTCGGACGACACCACGTCGCCCTCGTCGACGGACTCGGACGCCGCCTGGGTGACGGTGCCGCGGCCGAGGCCCTCGCTGTCGATCAGCCGCTCGGCGGCGGCCTGGTCGAGGCCCTCGAAGGACGGCACGACGACGGTCTGCGGCTGCGCCGCCTCGTCGGGGCCCATCTGGGTGTAGGCGTACGCCCCGACGCCGATGAGCACGAGCAGCACCACGAGCAGCCCGATCCACAGGCCGCGCCTGCTGCGGCCCTCCTCCGCCGCCACGGGCTCGCGCCGCTGGACGGTGGTGGCGGCCGCGGGCACGGCCGCCCCGGCCACCTGCGTGGCCTGGTCGCCGGCGCCGTACATGGCCGCGGGCGCGGCGGTGGTGGCCGACACCTCGAGCCCGGCGACGGCGCGCTCGATGTCGGTCCGCATCTCCGCGGCGCTCTGGTAGCGCTCGTCGGTGCGCTTGGCCAGGGCCTTGGCGACGATGGTGTCCATCTGCCGCGTCAGCTCGGGGTTGATCGACGACGGGACGGGCGGCTCCTCGCGCACGTGCTGGTAGGCCACCGACACCGGGCTGTCGCCGACGAACGGCGGACGGCCCGTGAGCAGCTCGAACAGCAGGCAGCCGGTGGAGTAGATGTCGCTCCGCGCGTCGACCTGCTCGCCGCGCGCCTGCTCGGGCGAGAGGTACTGCGCGGTGCCGACGACGGCGGCGGTCTGCGTCATCGCCGAGGAGGAGTCCGCGATGGCGCGGGCGATGCCGAAGTCCATCACCTTGACTTGGCCCGACGGGGTCAGCATGACGTTGCCGGGCTTGATGTCGCGGTGGACGATGCCCGCGCGGTGGCTGTAGTCGAGCGCGGACAGGATGTCGGCGGTGATCTCGAGGGAGCGCTGCGGCATGATCTTGCGGCCGTCCTGCATCACCTCGCGCAGGGTCTGGCCCTCGACGTACTCCATCACGATGTACGGCAGCGCCTGGCCGTCCGGGCCCGTGGAGTCGCCGGTGTCGTAGACCGCGACGATCGAGGGGTGGTTGAGCGCGGCGGCCGACTGCGCCTCGCGGCGGAACCGGGCCAGGAAGGTCGGGTCGCTCGCGAGGTCGGTGCGCAGACGCTTGATCGCGACGGTGCGGCCGAGCCGGAGGTCGCGGCCGACGTGCACGTCGGCCATGCCGCCGCGCCCGAGCAGGCCGCCGAGCTCGTAGCGGTCGCCGAGGCGACCCGCGCCCGTCGCGGCCGAGTGCTCGCCGCCTCCGGGTGCTCCCGGGAACTCCGTCATGCTGCACCCTCTCCTGCGTGTCGCACGTGACGTCTCACGCCTGCTGTCGTCGTCCGTCTGGTCATGGGCCGGGTCACCGGTCGAGCACCGCCTGCATCACGCTGCGCGCGATGGGGCCCGCGAGCCGGCCGCCGGAGATCTCCGGACGGGCGGTGTCGGTGGACTCCACCACGACCGCCACGGCCACCTGACGGTCGCCGGAGGTGGCGAAGGAGGTGAACCACGCGTACGGCGGGCGGTCGCTGGTGGACTGCGCGGTGCCGGTCTTGCCACCGACGGTCGCGCCGCTGATCGCGGCCGAGCCGGCGGTGCCGTCCCGCACGGTCTCGACCATCATCTGCTGCAGGCCGGCCGCGACGTCGCTCGAGACGGCCTCGCCGATGCGGTCGGGCTGGGTGCTGTCGAGCACGCTGAGGTCGGGGGCGCGGACCGTCGAGACGACGTAGGGGCGCATCAGGTCGCCGCCGTTGGCGATCGCCGAGGTGACCATGGCCATCTGCAGCGGGGTGGCCGAGACCTCGTACTGTCCGATGCCCGACTGCGCGAGCTGCGGCGCCTCGAGGTCGGTGCCCGGGCTCGAGGTGAACTGCGACGCGTTGGCCGGCAGCCCCTCCAGGTAGTCCTGGCCGAAGCCGAACTTGCGGGCCTGCTCGGCGAGCGCCTCCTGGCCGACCTGGCCGGCGAGGCTGCCGAACGTCACGTTGCACGAGACGGCGAGGGCACGCTCGAGCGAGATCCGGTCGCCGCCGCAGTTGCCGCCGCCCTCGTTGACCAGGCGGTAGGAGATGCCCGGGAACGACAGCGACGACCCGGCCTGGACCTCGCTGTCGGGGTTGAGGTTCAGGTTGGTCATCGCCGCCGCGGCGGTGACGAGCTTGAACGTCGATCCCGGCGGCAGGATCTGCTGCGTCGCCCGGTTGATCATCGGGTCGTTCTCGTTGGCCTGCAGCCGCTCCCACGCCTCGGTGGTGGCCGGCAGGTCGTGGCTCGCGAGCCGGTTGGGGTCGTAGGTGGGCTGCCCGGCCATCGCCAGGACGGCACCGGTCTCGGGGTCGAGCGCGACGACGGCGCCCTTGGCGTCGTCGCCGAGGCGCTCCAGGCCCTCGGTGGCGGCCTCCTGCGCGGCGCGGTCGAGGGTCAGCGACACGCTGCCGCCCTGCGGGGCGCGGCTGCCGATCAGGTCGACGACCCGGTTGACGAACAGGCGGTTGTCCGAGCCGGACAGGATGCCGTTCTGCGAGCGCTCGAGCGCGCTGCGCCCGTAGATGTAGGAGTAGTACCCCGTGAGGTTGGCCCAGAGCCGGCCCTCGGGGTAGCGGCGCTGGTACTCGAACTCGTCGCCGCTCGGAACGCTCTCGGCGATCGCCTTGCCGCCGACGAGGATCGCGCCGCGGTCGCGGGAGAACTCCTCGTCCATCACCCGGCGGTTGCCGTTCTGCGCGTTGAGGCTGTCGGCCTCGACGAACTGCAGGTAGTTGGCGTTCAGCAGCAGCGCCACGAACAGGGCGAGGCAGCCGATCGCGAGCACGCGGATGGGCTTGTTCATCGCAGCTTCACCACCTGGGTCGCGTCCTCCTCGTCCAGCTGCACCACCGCGGGGGCAGGGCGCCGGCTCTGGTCGCTGATGCGGAGCAGCAGGGCGACGATGGCCCAGTTGGCGAGGATCGAGGAACCTCCGTAGGACAGGAACGGCGTGGTGAGGCCGGTGAGGGGGATCAGGCGGGTGACGCCGCCGACGACGACGAACACCTGCAGCGCGATCGACACCGCGAGACCGGCCGCGAGCAGCTTGCCGAAGCCGTCGCGGCAGATCAGCGCGATGCGCAGGCCGCGCTCGACGATCAGCCCGTACATGAGCAGGATCGCCATCAGGCCGGCCAGGCCGAGCTCCTCGCCCATGGACGCGGCGATGAAGTCGGAGTACGAGTACGGGGTGATGTCGGGGGAGCCCTGGCCGAGGCCGCGCCCGAGCAGACCGCCGTGGGCCATGCCGTAGAGCCCCTGGATGATCTGGAAGTTGCGGTCGCGGTCGGCGAACGGGTCGAGCCACCCGTTGACGCGCACCTGCACGTGGCCGAACGTCAGGAACGCGAAGTACGCGCCGCCGAGGAACAGGGCCCCACCGACGACGAGCCAGCCCGGACGCTCGGTGGCCACGTAGAGCAGCACCACGAACAGGCCGAAGAAGAGCAGCGACGAGCCGAGGTCGCGCTGGAACACCAGCACGCCGAGGCTGACGAGCCAGGCGGCGAGGATCGGACCGAGGTCGCGTCCGCGGGGGAGGTCGACGCCGAGGATGCGCCGGCCCGCGAGCGCGAGGGCGTCGCGCTTGACCACCAGGTAGCCGGCGAAGAAGATCGCCAGCGCGATCTTGGCGAACTCGCCGGGCTGCAGGCCCATCGGACCGAGGCGGATCCAGATGCGCGCGCCGTTGATGTTCTGGCCGATCACCGGGAGCAGCGGCAGCACGAGCAGGACGAGCGCGACCAGGCCGAACGTGTAGGTCATCGACTGCAGGCGGCGGTGGTCGCGCACGACGAGCAGCACCGCGACGAAGCCGACGATGCCGAGCGCGGTCCAGATCAGCTGCTGGCTGGCGAAGGTGTTGGCGTCGGGGCCGGACTTGTCGAGCCGTGCGAGGTCGATCCGGTAGATCATCGCGAGCCCGAGGCCGTTGAGCGTGATGACGATCGGCAGCAGCACGGGGTCGGCGTACGGCGCGAACCGCCGGACCAGCAGGTGGGTGACGAGCGCGACGACGACGATCGCGCCGCCGAGCCGGTAGGCGAACGACGGCACCTCGCCGCTGACGCCGATGCCGACCGCGCAGTACGCGCCGATGGAGATGACGACCGCGAGGACGATCAGCAGCAGCTCGGCGTTGCGGCGCTTGCGGGGGGTGTAGGCGGGCACGGCGGCCTGGCCGGCGGGCGTGCTCATGCGGCCCCGTCGCACTCGCTGCCGGGGCTGCCCGCGGTGCTCGGGTCGGCGCAGCGGCTGGCGATCTCGCGCAGGTTGGCCACCGAGCGTCGCGCGTCGGCGAGGCTGGACGCCTCGATGCCCGTGCTCACCTGCTGCCGCCCGAAGGTGGGCAGGGTGGAGACGTCGAGCGTGGTGACCTCGTAGACGTGCTGGAGGTCGACCAGCGGCACCTCGGCCTGGACGCCGCGGAAGATGACCACGCGACCGTCGGACTCGGAGACGAAGTACTGGTCCTGCGACCAGCCGTAGGCCAGCCGTGCCGCCACCGCGAGCACCACGACCACGAGCGCGAGGATGATGCCGGTCCGCAGCCAGCGCCACCGGCTGGGCACCTGCGGGGCGTAGCGCAGCGCCTCGGGGTCGACGTCGCCGTCGGCGGACCCGGCGGTGTCGTCGTCGTCGGTGGCCGGCACCGCGGGCTGGGACGCGGTGGAGGTGGTGTCCGAGCCGGGCGGGCGGGCCAGCTCGGCGGCGGCACCGACGAGCATCGGGCGTCCGTCGGCACCGGCGAGCGTGTCGTCGGCGGGTGCGTCGGCGGCCACCATCTCGGCGATGACGCAGGTGATGTTGTCGCCGCCCCCGCCGGCCAGGCTGCGCTGGACGATGTCGAGCGCGGCCTGGTCGATGGTCTCGGCGGAGAGCGCCTCGGTGATCTGCCCGTCGTCGATGTAGTCCGACACGCCGTCGCTGCACAGCAGGTAGCGGTCGCCCTCCTGCGGCTCGACGAGCGACAGGTCGGGATCGGAGTCGTCGGACCCCAGCAGCACCCGGATGATCAGCGAGCGGTGCGGGTGGGTGCGCGCCTCGGCGGGCGTGAGGCGTCCCTCGTCCACGAGCGACTGCACGAACGTGTGGTCCTTGGTGATCTGGGTGAGCTCGCCGTCGCGCCAGCGGTAGGCGCGCGAGTCGCCGATGTGGGCGAGCGCGAACTGCCGTCCGTCCCACAGCATCACGACCAGCGTGGTGCCCATGCCCTCGGTGGCCGGCTGCGCCTCGATCACCTCGGCGAGGCGGTCGTTGGCCCGGTGGACGGCGCCCGCCACCGCCTCGGTGGCGTCGCCCTGCAGGTCGACGTCGAGGCGACGGACCACGCTGACGGCCTCGGACGAGGCGAGCTCGCCCGCGACGGCGCCGCCCATGCCGTCGGCGAGCGCGAGCACCCGACCGCTCGCGAACGCGGAGTCCTCGTTGGTCGAGCGGCGACGACCGACGTCGGTCATCGCGACGTAGCGGTACGTGAGCGCGCCGGTGGGCGAGGGGGCCTGGGTCATCGGCTACTTCTGCAGCTCGACGACGGTCTTGCCCAGGCGCACCTCGGTGCCGAGGGCGATGGGCACGGGGGTGGTGATGCGCTGGCTGCCGAGGTAGGTGCCGTTGGTCGACCCGAGGTCCTCGACGAACCAGTCCTCGCCGTTGGTGGCGAACCGCGCGTGCCGCGTCGAGACGTAGTCGTCGTCGAGCCGGATCGCGGCGTCGGTGCCGCGTCCGAGGATGATCGGCTGGTCGGAGACCGGGACGCTCTGGCCGGCGTTGGGTCCCTGGGTGATCTGGAGCCGGCGCGGCTTGCCCCGGGCGGGCTTGCGGGCGCGTGGGGTCCGGGGGGTCTTGGCCTTGGCGACCTTGGGCGGGCGTCCGGCCTTGCCGGTCTCGACCCGGGCGCCGAAGATGTCGGACCGGATGACCGACACCGCCGACAGCACGAACAGCCACAGGACGGCGAGGAAGCCGAGCTTGATGAGGGTGAGGGTGATGTCGGACATCACAGGCTCCCGGACCGAGCGGCGTGCGGGTTGCGCACGGTGAGGGTGGTGTTGCCGAGCAGGATCTGCGAGCCGTCGCGCAGCTCGGCCTCGGTGACGCGCTGGCCGTCGACGACGGTGCCGTTGGTGGAGCCGAGGTCGACGACGCGGACGCTGACGTCGCGGCTCGTCACCTCCACGCGGATCTGCGCGTGCCGGCGCGAGACGCCGGGGTCGTTGATCCGCAGCTCGGCCTCGGACCCGCGTCCGAGCACCACGCCGGGGGGTGACAGCGGGTGCCGCACGCCGTTGACCTCGAGCACGACGGGGGCGCGGTGCACGGCGGTGTCGGTCATGCGCTGCCCGGCGACGGGCGTGACGACGGCGTTGGCCTGGCTGCGGATGCGGAACCGGCCGGTGCCGAGGTCGTCGTGCTGCTCGAAGCCGATGGTGAGCGGGCCGGCCAGCGTGTAGCTCTGCTCGGCGACGTGCTCGCGCACCAGGTTGCCGAGCTCGTCCTCGAGGGTGCGGCCGTACGGCGCGAGTCGGTCGTGGTCGCTGGCCGAGAGCTCGACGGCGAAGTCGTTGGGCACCAGCATCCGGCCGCGCGAGAGCACCTGCGCGTGGTTGTCGATCTCGCGCTGGAGGGCGGCGGCGATCTCGACCGGTTGCACGGCGCTGCGGAACGCACGGGCGAAGGCGCCGGTGACGACGTTCTCGAGGCGCTGCTCGAAGCGCTGCAGCACGCCCACGGGGCCCTCCTCGTCACGGCATCGTCGTGCCCGCCCACGGGTCCGTGGGGCGGATGCTCGGTCGATCGTATCGGGCCGGGCCCGTCATCGTGGCGTTGCGCGCGGCCCGCGCGCTCAACAGGGCGTCAAGACCCTCACAAGCCTGTGCTCGCGGGCGTCCCGCACGGGTCCGTCGACCTACGCTGGACCACGGCCGCACCGCGGCCCGCTGCCCCGGAGGATCACGGTGTCGGACCCAGGCATGACCGCGGTCGTCGTCGAGGACGACCCCGACATCCGAGCCCTCCTCGAGGCCCTCCTCGCGCCGATGGGCTACACCGTCCACGTGGCCGCCGACGGTGCCGAGGCCCTGCGGCTGGCCGACCGCGTGCACCCCGACCTCGTCACGCTCGACCTCGGGCTGCCCGACATGGACGGCCTGGAGGTGGCCCGCCGCCTGCGGTCGCGCTGCGACGCCAGCCTGGTGGTCGTCTCGGCCAGGCCCGACGCGGAGTCCGTGGCCGCGCGGGCCGGCGTGGCCGTCGACGGCTTCGTGCTCAAGCCGTTCCGTCCCGCCGAGGTCCGCGAGCGGCTCCGGCAGGTGCTCGACGCGGCCTGATCGCGG
Source organism: Nocardioidaceae bacterium (assembly GCA_030655315.1). Taxonomy (GTDB): domain Bacteria; phylum Actinomycetota; class Actinomycetes; order Propionibacteriales; family Nocardioidaceae; genus JAURVT01. The sequence continues at coordinate 89,858 of JAURVT010000042.1, forward strand.
TCAGCGCGGTAGCCGCACCGTCACCGTCGTGCCGCGGCCGGACTCGCTGCACACCGCGATCTCGCCGCCGTGCCCCTCGACGATGGCCTTGGTGATGACGAGCCCGAGCCCCACCCCGGGGATGGCCTTGCGCTCGACCTCGCGGGCCCGGAAGAACTTGGTGAACAGCTCGCCCTGCTCGTCCTCGGCGATCCCGATGCCGGTGTCGACGATGGTGATGACGGCCTCGTGGTCGTCGGGGTGCACGCGCGCGGTCACCGTGCCGCCGCCCGGCGTGTACTTGATGGCGTTGGAGAGCAGGTTGTCGACCACCTGGGCCACGCGGCCGGGGTCGAGCAGCATCGGGGCGACGGGCGTCAAGTCGGTGACGAGCTCGATGTCGGCGGTGTCGGCCGCCACGCGGGCCGAGTCCATCGCCCGTCGGACGATCTCGACGAGGTCGGACTCCACCCGCTCGAGCCGCATCGTGCCGCCCTCGGCCTGCGCCGCCGAGAGCAGGTCGGTGACGAGGGCGAGCAGGCGGTCGGCGTTGCGTCCGACGATCTCGAGGTGCCGGCGCAGCATCGGGGGCAGGGTCTCGTCCTCGTCGACCAGCTCGAGGTAGCCGATGATCGAGGTGAGCGGGGTGCGCAGCTCGTGGCTGACCGACGCGACGAACTCGTCCTTGGCCTGCACGGCCAGCACCAGGTCGGTGACGTCGTGGTAGACCATCACGGCGCCGCGCTGCTGGCCGTCGGGACCGATGATCGGCCGGCCGGTGACCGAGCCGGCGATCTGGCGACGCGGGTTGGCGCCGAACCAGAGCGTGCGGCCGCTGAACGACTCCCCCCGGCTCGCCAGCGCCGTCGGCAGCTGGTCGACGGGCACGGGGGTGGAGCGGTCGAGCTCGTAGACCGCGGAGTACTGGCCCGTGCGCTGGACCTCGCTCGCGCCGATCCGCGCCCGCAGCCGGTGCATCGCCGGGTTCATGACGGTGATGACGCCGTCGGGGTCGAGCACCAGCACACCGGCGTCGAGGGCCTCGAAGACCACGTCCAGGACCTCGGCGCTGTCGATCGCCTCCTCGGCCGCCGCGGCGAGCTCGCCGGTGCGCGCGGTCAGCACGTGGTGCTGGTCGTCCCACAGGTCACGGGCCACGCACATGATGTTGGCGACGAGGAAGACCACGACCGGGACCGCGAAGTCGCCGGCGCGAGAGGTCTCGGGATCGCCCCCGATCTCGCTCAGCGCGGTGCCCACGGCGACGGCCGCGGCGACCCCGGTGGCCGCGACCACGCCCGGCCAGCGCAGCTCCAGGCCCATCCAGGTGGCCGGGACCACCGCGACCAGGCTGACCGTCGACAGTGGTGGGCCGGAGTAGTAGAGGACGGCGATCGCCGCGATCGTCAGGACCGGGAGGACGGCCGACGCGGGCGCCGGCAGCCGGTGCCACGGCACCGCGAAGGCCGCGACGCCGCACACGAGCACCATCCCGAGGGCGAGGACCACGGGGAGCGTCGGGGTGAGGAGGCGCTCGAGCGCGACGACGGCGAGGACGCCGACGGTCGACGCGGTCTGCGCCAGGCGCACGCTGCGGTCGAGGTGGTGCCGCCAGACGCCGGCGAACAGGTCGGTGAACGGTGAGCGGGACTCCACCGGTCCACTATCCACCAGGAGGGCGCGATCGGCGTCGTCCGCGGGCGCGGCCGGTGGTCGGACCGCCGCCGGTCCCCTGTTAGACTCCCTCGGGTCGTGCGGTCAACGCCGGACGACGCATCTCAACCGTGGTGCCGCGCGCGGGTGGCGGAATGGTAGACGCGCTGGCTTCAGGTGCCAGTGTCCGAGAGGGCGTGGGGGTTCGAATCCCCCCTCGCGCACCACGGCCGGGTCGACAGTGGTCGACCGGCTCCCGAGGCTCCCAGGTCATCGACCTGGGAGTCTCGTCACGTCCGGGAGCGTCCCGACGCGTCCGCCGGTGAGGATCGGGCCGGGGGTCATCCGTCTGGCGCACCCGTGGGCCGTCGTCTCCTCCACGTGGTCGTGCGACAGGGGGCGATCGGGGCAACTCCCCCCGTCTCGGGACGCATCGCTTCGATACTGACCGGCATGACGCTGGCGCAGGTGGGCTGGGTGCTGCGCACGGCCCGCGCCCACGCGGCCGACCCCGACCTGCAGGTGGCGTCCCGGTTCGCCCAGGGCGGCGCGGGCGTGTCGCGGGTGAACCCGTCCCAGGTGACCCGCTGGGAGCGGGGGACGACGCCACCGTCCTTCGAGGTGGTCCGGCGGTACGAGACGCTCTGCGGCGTGACCCCCGGGCGGCTGGTCGCCGCCGTCGACCTCGTGCACCGCGACGACCAGCCGCTCGGTGCGCGGCCCCGCCTGCGCCGACCGTCGACCGCCGACCCGGTGGGCGAGGCCGAGCCGCTGCTCGAGCGGGCGCTGGCCCACGAGCCGATGACCGGCGCCGAGTGGGACGAGCTCTCGCTGCTCGTCGGGCGCCTCGACCAGGCGCTGATGCCGCCGTCGTTCTGGCGCACGCTGCTCGAGCGGGGGCTCGAGGAGATGGACGTCAGCATCGGCGTGCCGTACCTGCAGCGGTCCGAGGCGATGGCGCGGCTCTGTGGCCACCCGCGCGCGAGGCCCGCGGCGCTCGACCTGGTGCGGGACGTGCTCACCGACCCCGCCGCCCAGGTCTACAGCGAGGCCGCGACGCTCGTGCAGTACTTCGAGCACCCCGGCGCGGGGGCGATGCTCGCCGAGTCGATCAGGCGCCCGGTGTCGGCGAACGCGCTGCGGGCGTCGCTGCTCGCCGTTGCGGGGCTGCTGAGGGCGCGCCGGCTCGGCCCCGAGCAGGCCGTCTCGGTGGTCCAGGTGGCGCTCGCGCACTGCCGGGACCCCGGGCTGCCGTACCGCGTGCGCCGCAGCGCCGCCGACGTGCTCCGCGCGTTGTCCGACCAGGCGAGACGGCGGATCGCGACGCAGCTGTCCCACCGCCCCGAGGACCTCGCCGTCGCGTCGATCGTGGCGGGCGGGGGCCCGGTCCCGCGGGAGACGAGGACCGCCACGCGCGGCCGGATCGTCGAGCGCCTCACCTGGTCGCTCGGCGTCGGCGTCGACGACGACGAGCAGCTGGTCGACCTCCTGGACGGCCTGTCGACGCAGACCAACGACGACCTGCGGTCCCACGCGCTGCACCTGCTGATGGTGCTGCCCTTCGGGCGCACCGTCGGCCACGCCTACGTCGGCGAGCTGGAGACGGCGGTCGTCGCCGGCGACGCGACGCGGGTGCACGAGGCGCTCGGGGTCCTGGTGTGCCTGGCCCCGGCGGACGACCTCCGGCTGCTCCTCGACCTCGCCGTGCGCGACGCCGCCGTCGTCGGTGACCGCGACCAGGCGGCCGTCGAGGCCTGCTGGGCGGTGGGCAACGCCACGTTCGCCCCGCTCGACGTCGGCCTGGTCACCGTCCGGGTCCGCACGGCGGTCGACGCGGCCCTGCGGGGCGACCGTCCCGCGCCCCCGGCCCTGCTCAGCGGCTGGGCGTACGTGCTCGGACGGCTCGGCACCCTCGGCGACGCCGGCACCGGGGATCGTCCGGACGGACCCGACTCCGCGGCCTGGGACCGGGCGCGCGGGTGGTGGCAGGCGCTGCCCGTGCACGTCGCCGCCGCGGGTCGCGAGATCTGAGGGCTCCGTCGCCCGGGAATGTCTCAGCCGGTATGGTAGTTGAAGAGTTAACTACCAAGACCGGACTCGGGCCGGGCCACGAGAAGGGGAGCCACCACCATGCAGCTCGGAGTGTTCTCGGTCGGCGACGTGACGCCCGACCCCACGAACGGCACCGTCCCCACCGAGGGCGAGCGGATCGCCGCGATGGTCACGATCGCGAAGAAGGCCGAGGAGGTCGGTCTCGACGTCTTCGCGACCGGCGAGCACCACAACCCGCCCTTCGTCACGTCGTCCCCGACGACGATGCTCGGCTACGTCGCGGCCCGGACCGAGCGGATCGTGCTGTCCACGTCGACGACCCTGATCACCACGAACGACCCGGTGAAGATCGCCGAGGACTTCGCGATGCTCCAGCACCTCTCCGGCGGCCGCGTCGACCTGATGATGGGCCGCGGCAACACCGGGCCGGTCTACCCCTGGTTCGGCAAGGACATCCGCAAGGGCCTCGAGCTCGCGGTCGAGAACTACCACCTGCTCCACCGGCTGTGGCGCGAGGACGTCGTCGACTGGCAGGGGCGGCACCGCACGCCGCTGCAGGGCTTCACCGCGACGCCGCGTCCCCTCGACGGCGTGCCGCCGTTCGTGTGGCACGGGTCGATCCGGACGCCCGAGATCGCCGAGCAGGCCGCCTACTACGGCGACGGCTTCTTCCACAACCACATCTTCTGGCCGATGGAGCACACGCGCCAGATGGTCCGGCTGTACCGCGAGCGCTACGAGCACCACGGGCACGGCACGGCCGACCAGGCGATCGTCGGGCTCGGCGGCCAGGTGTTCATGGCCCGCAACAGCCAGGACGCGGTGCGGCAGTTCCGTCCGTACTTCGACCACGCCCCGGTGTACGGCGGCGGGCCCTCGCTCGAGGACTTCTCGCGCCAGACGCCGCTGACCGTCGGCAGCCCGCAGGAGGTCATCGAGCGCACGCTGACCTTCCGTGAGCACGTCGGCGACTACCAGCGCCAGCTGTTCCTCGTCGACCACGCCGGCCTGCCGCTGAAGACGGTGCTCGAGCAGATGGACCTCCTCGGCGAGATCGTGCCCGTGCTGCGCCGCGAGCTCGACGCGATGCGTCCGGCCCACGTGCCCGACGCGCCGACGCACGCGTCGCTCGTCGCGGCGCGCGACGCCGCCGCGGTCGTCGCGCCCGAGACGGTGGGGGCGCAGCGATGACGCAGCGCACGATCGCCGTCGTCGCGGCCGGCCTCGGTGCGCCGTCCTCCACCCGGTTGCTGGCCGACCGGCTGGCGGCGGGGGTCGCGGACGCGGCCACGGTCCGAGGCCTCGACGGCCGGACCCCGGTCGTCGAGGTCCGCGACGTGGCCCACGAGCTGACCGACCGGCTGCTCACCGGGTTCGCGACGGGGACGCTCGCCGAGGCCCTCGCGACGGTGTCGGGCGCCGACGGCGTCGTCGCGGTGACGCCCGTGTTCAGCGCGTCGTACAACGGCCTGTTCAAGTCGTTCTTCGACGTCCTCGACGAGCACGCCCTCGCCGGCGTGCCCGTGCTGGCGGCGGCCACCGGCGGGAGCCCCCGGCACTCGCTCGCGCTCGACCACGCGGTCCGTCCGCTGTTCTCCTACCTCGGCGCGCTGCTGGTGCCCACCGGGGTCTACGCGGCGTCGGCCGACTGGGGCTCGGTCGAGGACGGTGCCGCGCTGGCCCGGCGGGTCGAGCGCGCGGCCGGCGAGCTCGTCGACCTCGTCGCCGCCCGTCCCGCGCGGACCGTCGCCGACCCGTTCGCGGTCACCGACTTCGCGCGCCTGCTCGGGGGCCAGTAGCCGGCTGCTCGGGTGGGTCAGCGGATTCGGAAGCGGGCGATCCGGGACACCGGGGTCGAGCCGATCCGGGTGAAGCCACCTGCGACCACGAGCCAGGGACCGATCACCGTCGCGCCGCTGATGCCGTTGTTGCGGGCGTCGTGGTTGCGCCCGCTGCCCGAGAAGTCGCTGCTGGGTGGCAGCCACCGGGTCTGGCGGCCGTCCGAGAGCCGGAAGAAGGCGCCCATCGTGCCGCAGCTGAATCGACCGCAGCCGCGCGCGTCCGTCACGGTGTTGGGGCCTCCGCGGTGCAGGCCGACGAACACCTGGTCCCTGACGATGGCGCAGACCTGGCCGTCACCGTCGATCTTGCGCGACCACCCCTGCCGTCCGCTGCGACGGTCGACCGAGACGAGCCGGTTCTTCAGGCCGCCGGCGCATACCACGATGCGCTGGCGGCGCGTGTCGTGAGCGAGCGAGAGTGGGACCGTTCCGTCGTAGCGAGTACACCGACTGTTCTTGGCCAGCCTGGTCCTGAAATTCGACCGACTCGCCACGCTCCCGTTCCGAGCATTGATCCGGGCGAGGCCATGGTTTCTCGACACCGATCCGTCGGGTCCCTGCACGGAGTTGAAGAACCCGCCGACGTAGACCGAACCCGCGGCGTACAACGCGGTTCGGACTCCGCCGCAGCTCCCGCGCACCGCCCACCGGACCTTTGCGGTGGAAGGGGAGACGCTTCGAAGCGTGGCGCTCGCGGCGACGAGGATCTGACGAGGCGCGGCGGAGATGTCGGACACCGCAGCGGCTGAGGGAAGCTGCCACCGGTCGACACGGACGCGGAGTCCGTCCCCGCGCGGGGTGACCTCGACCATCGCCGTGCGTCGCCGGACCGATCCGAGCACGCGGGTGAACGAGCCCCCGAGGTAGACCTTGGCCGATCGACCACCGGCGGTGGGGCGGCACAACGCGGTCTGGACGAACCCCGCATCAAACCGATCACCCGACTTCTTGCCTCGCCTGCCGGAGACGGTCACCCGGCCGAGGGCCCGTCCAGAGTCCGCATCGACGAACCAGACCCGCGCAATTCCCGGCCGGGCCCGAGCGGCGGTGTACTGGGTGATGTCGCCCGTGACCACGAGGACGCGGCGTCCCCCGATCCGGCAGGAGTCGAGGGCACCGCCGTTCTGACCAGTGAGCGCGCCGAAGGGCGACGGGGTGCTGGACACCGGCGCGGCACCGCGGGGCGTGGGCGCGCTCGGTGCGGCCGATGCCGATCCCGGCGAGAGTCCGAGGACGAGGAGAACTCCGCAGAGCAGGGCGAGAAGGCGCGACATCGGGGTCCTCCGGCAGGGCGTCGCCGGGGGCGTCCGGCGAGCGAACACTATGCGAAGTCCAGGCCTCCCGCGGTTTGATCCGCCCGGGTCGCGGGTACTGCCTGCCCATGCACACGACCCCCTCACGCCGACCGCACCTGCGGCGGCTCGGCGCGCTCCTGGCCGCCGTCGGACTCACCACCACCCTCGCGGCGACGCAGGCGCTCCCCGCGCAGGCCGCCGACTACTACGACCCGGTCTCGGGGCTCTCCGGCGCCGCGCTCGAGTCCGGGCTCCACGACCTGGTCGACGGCAACCGCACGCTGTCGTACGCCCAGGTGTGGGACGGCCTCAAGGCCACCGACCAGGACCCCTCCAACGCGAGCAACGTGCGGCTGCTCTACTCCGGGACCTCGCGCGCGAAGTCCGCCAACGGCGGCAGCACCGGTCAGTGGAACCGCGAGCACGTCTGGGCCCAGTCGCACGGCGACTTCGGCACCTCGGCCGGCCCCGGCACCGACCTGCACCACCTGCGCGCCGCCGACGTCGGCGTCAACGGCACCCGCGGCAACAAGGACTTCGACGACGGCGGGTCGTCGGTGTCGGCGGCGCCGGGCAACTTCACCGACAGCGACTCCTGGGAGCCGCGCGACGCCGACAAGGGCGACGTCGCGCGGATGATCCTCTACATGTCGGTCCGCTACGAGGGCGACGACGGCCGTCCCGACCTCGAGGTCAACGACCGGGTCTCCAACGGCTCGGCCCCGAACCACGGGCGGCTCTCGGTGCTCAAGCAGTGGCACGCCGAGGACCCGCCCGACGCCTTCGAGCGCCGCCGCAACGAGCTGATCTTCAGCACGTACCAGGGCAACCGGAACCCCTTCGTCGACCACCCGGAGTACGTCGAGTCCATCTGGTGACCACCTGACCCTCCACGTCGGGCACGGCCCCAGGATCGTCACGATCCTGGGGCCGTTCGCTTCTCCCGGCGGTGCCTCATCCGCCGGGGCCGGACGCGACCGTGCCCCCGCACGTCGGACGTCCGGGGGCACGGTGGGGCGGAGAAGGTCAGCGGCAGCTGACCCCCGCGTAGGACAGCGTGTAGGTGCGGCTGGCGGGGTTGCCGTCGTTGTAGGCGTACGTGCGGACGCTCGCCTGACCGGCCGGGACCACGCGCCTGCCCGTGGCGAACAGCGCGTACGCGGCGCGACGGGGCGCGATGCCCGGTCGGGTCGTGGTGCCGTACGGGGTGGTCAGCCGGACGTTGTCCAGCCGACCGGCGCCGTCGTTGTAGGCGTAGACCGCCACGTGGGCCCTCGGACCGATGCAGAACGCGCGCGCCGTCGCCCTGACGGTCGGGGCGGGCGGCGTGGGCCGGACCGTCCCGAACCCGACGACCACCGGGTCGTGGTCGCTGGAGCGGAAAGGCGACTCGTCGTACAGGTTCGTCGCGTTGTAGTTGAAGCGGCTGTACTCGTTCGCGATCGGCTCGACCGAGTTGATGTTCCAGACGTCGAGGCCGGTCACCTTCGCGGCGGCCGCGGGCGAGGCGTAGACGTGGTCGAGCGAGCCCACCTGGCCGTCGAAGAGGTAGGTCTCGTCGGCGTCGTAGCGGCTCTCGAGGTCGACGTACCCGGCGTCCTTCAGGATCTGCACCGGGTCCTCGGCGGAGTAGGAGTTGAAGTCGCCCGAGAGGAACAGCTGGTCGGTGCCGGCCTCGGCGGAGAACTGCTTCGCGAACTCCACCAGCGCCGTGGCCTGACGGTTGCGCGAGGCCACGGACCCGCCCTGGCCGTCTCCGGTGTCGGCGTCGTCACCGTCACCGCTGCCCTTGGACTTGAAGTGGTTGACGATCACGGCGAAGCGGTCGGCGGCCGTCCCACCCGTGGGGACGAACGTCTGGGCCAGCGGCTCGCGGGCGTTGGCGAAGGCGGGCGACCCGACGAGCACCTTCGAGGCGCCGACCGTGCTGACCTTGGCCTTGCGGTACACGAAGGCGAGGCGGATGACGTCCTGGTCGGCCGTCGGGGGCAGCACGGCGGGCGAGCGCACGTAGTCCCAGACCTGGCTGCCGGCAGCCTCGTTGAGCGCGGCGGTGAGCGTCGCCAGGGCGGCGTCGCGGTCCTGGCCGAACACCACGGAGTTCTCGATCTCCTCGAGCCCGACGACGTCGGCGCCGAGCGCGTTGATCGCGGTGACGATCTTGACCTCCTGGCGTGCCAGGTTGGCCGCGTCGGCGGCGCCTCTCGGGCCGCTCCCGTCGGCGCAGCGGTTGACCGTGATCTTGTTGCCGTCGCGGTCGGTGTAGTAGGTGCAGGTGGTGCCCGCGCTCGCCGCGTAGTCCTCGCCCGTGGTCGGGAAGTAGTTGAGGACGTTGAAGCTGGCGATCTTCACCCGGCCGCCCACGTCGGCGGGCGCCGAGGTCCGCGTCTGCTCGAAGGTGGCGGGCTGCACGGCGTCGGCGTTGGCGGCCGTCAGCTGCTCGGTGGGCTGGAAGTTCCAGCCGTCGAAGCGGTAGTCCAGGATCACCGGCTCGGTGAACGTGACCGCGGCGCCGACGCGCACCTGGGTGCCGGCGGCCAGGTACGGCAGCGGGATGCCCTTGTTGGCGGCGGAGTTGAAGTTGGTGGTCGCTCCGTCGTCGAGCGTGACGGCACGCGCCGCGTTGTCGGCGGCCTGCGCGGCGGCCTCGGGGCTGCCCGGACGGGCGACCTCGGTGGGTGCGACGAGCGGGGTCGTGCCGGACGCGAGCCCGAGCGAGCCGAAGTAGTTGGTGTCGTAGTTGTCGGCGATCGTGTAGTCGCCCTGCGGCGCGACGAGCATGCCCTCGAGCGACTCGCGCTGGGCCTCGGTGCGCGGGTAGGCCACCGTCGCGGGCTTGACGGCCGCGGCGGGCTCGTCGAGCACGCGGAACGACGCCAGGCTGACCTGGGTCTGGCCGTTGAACTCCCCGGCCGTGCCGGTCACCTCGACGTGGTCGCCGACCCTCGCGCCGGACGCGAGGGCGTCACCGAAGACGAACACGCCGTCGGAGGCGCGCTGCGTCGACAGGTCGACGTCGCCGCCGGTGCCGGCGGTCTGCACGAACGCGCCGCGGAACCCGCCGGTCGGGTAGGCGGCGGTGACCACACCGGTGGTCGTGACGACGGTGCCGGCCAGGGGCGTGGTGTCGCCGGTGCCCTGGATCTCGGCGATCGTCGCGTCCTGCGGGTCGGGCTCGGGCTCGGGGTCCGGGTCGGTGCCGCCGCCGGCGCTGTTGGCGGGCGTGATCGTCGCGGAGAGAGCGAAGTCCGTGGCGTTGTCGTCGGTGTCCCTGCCGTCGGCCGCGCGGTTCAGCGAGCGCACGTCGGTGTTGCCGGTGGGCGGGGTGGCGGCCCTGGTCTCGAAGGTGTTGGACGAGCCGTAGCCGAGCAGGTCGACGACCGAGCCGCTGCCCGTCAGCGACCCGGTCGGCAGCGTGACGGCGCCCGAGGTGCGCACCAGGGCCAGGGTGCCGTTGGTGCCGCTCGGGTTGATGCTGCCGCTCGCGTCGGGGGTGGGGAGCGCGGCGCCGTTCGTGCCGTTGCTGCCACCGGCGACGAGGTAGTGCCCCCGGGCCGGGACCGAGCCGCTGAGCGTGACCGGGTTGGTGCCCGCCCCGGTGCCGGTGGCCGAGCGGTACTGCAGCGACCAGCCGGTCACGTCGACCGGTGCCGACGTCGGGTTGTAGAGCTCGACGAACTTGTTGGTGTAGGCGGCGCCGGCGCTGCCGCCGGACAGGTACGCCTCGCTGATGACGACGCCGGTGGCGTCGGGCGCCGCGGTGGCCGCCGAGACGGGCAGGGCGGCGAGGGCACCGGCGACGAGCGCCAGCGACGTGCCGAGACGGGGGAGGGATCTCATCGGGTGTGCTCCAGGGAGAGGGGGGAGGAACCAGGAGGAAGCGGACGGCCGGCGACGCGACCGTCAGAGCTGTCGGTGCCTCGACGCCCTATAGGGCGTTGAGGCACCGACAACTCGTGGGTCGTCAGCGGGCGGGGAAGGAGACGGGGAGCTCGCGGTAGTAGCCCCGGCCGTCGACGTACTTGTAGGCCGCGACCACGCCCCGGCTCGCGCGGGTGGAGGCCTTGCCGGTGGGGACCACGAAGTAGGCGGCCTTGCCGGGCTTGACCTGCCGGGCGGCGGAGTCGCCGACCGCGGTCTTGAGGCGGACGCTGACGGCCTGCGCGCCGCGGTTCACGTAGTACCCGGTCAGGTAGACCTTCCCGTGGGCGCGGTAGCTGTTGCCGTTCGCGACGCCGCGCGGGGCGACGGTCGCGGTCAGCGCCGAGTACGGCGCGTCGTAGACCTTGTAGTAGCCCTGGCCGCCGACGTACTTGTACGTCGCGACCTTGACGACCCCGGCCGGCACGGTGCCCCGGCCGGTGCGGAACTCGTGGTACGCGGCCTTGCCCGGCGCGACCTTGGAGAACTTCTTTGTGGTGCCGTCCGGCAGGGTGAAGCGGACGTCGAGCGGCACCGTGTCGGTGTTGCGGGCGTAGGCGGCCACGACGACCGTCTCGGTCCTGGTGTCGGCCTTGGACCGCGCGTTCACCTGCGCCGACGGCGGGCCGGTCTCGGGAGCCGGGGCGGCGGTGACGGCGAGCGGCACCCGCACCACGGTCCCGCTGGGCGCGGCGGTGAGGACGAGCGTCGCCGCCCCGGCCGCGGCCGAGGCCGGGACGGTGAGCGAGACGTCGGCCGCGCCGGCGCTCACCGGGGTGCTGCCGAGATCGGTGGTGGTCCCGCCCTGGACGAGCTGCGCGGTCACGGAGGTGTTCGCCGGGCTCCCGGCGGACGTCAGGTCGAGCCTGGACAGCGCGACCGTGGTGGCCGCACCGGCCTCGACGGTGGTGGGCAGCGCTCCCGCGGCGACGGCGCGGCGCGCGAAGGACGGCTCCAGGCCGGGGTTGGCCTTCAGGTAGGCGACCCAGCCGTCGAAGTCGACCAGCCCGGAGTCCTGCGGGTTCGTCCCGTCGCGGAACACCCGGAAGTTGTCGCCGCCCTGCTGCAGGAAGCTGAAGGTGCCGACGCGGTAGCCCCGGGCCGGGTCGACGGGCTCGCCGCCGATGCTGAGGGACGTGACGTGCGAGCCCTGCGCGGCGGCGGGGTCGTAGGTGTAGGAGACGTTGTCGGACAGGCCGAGCTGCAGGAACGCGCGCGAGGGCACCGTGCCGTCGGCGTTGGTCTGCCACTGCTGCTCGAGCATCGTCTTCAGCTGTGCGCCCGTGAGGGTGGTGGTGTTGAGGTTGTTGGCGAACGGGAGGACGTTGTTGGCCTCCTCGGCCGTCACCGGCCCCGCGTCCAGGTCGGCCCGCAGGCCACCGGGGTTGACGACGCCGATCTCGGCGCCGCCGAGGCGCTCGGGGGCGAGCGTGTCGCGCAGCGCGTTGCCCACCAGGTTGCCCAGCGTGGACTCGCTGGCGCGGTCGTCGAGGTTGGTGCCCAGCTGGGCCCGGGTGATGGCGGCGTCGGTGGACCCGACCTGGACGCTGCCGATCTCCTTCGCCTTCGCCACGGCGGCGTCGACGATGCGCTTCACGTCCGCGAGCACCGGGTACTGGCCGATGAGCGTGGCCGGGGCGACGTTGGCGATCCGCTTGACGTTGCCCTTGGTGTAGCCGGTGACGTCGCCGGTGTCGGGGTCGACGCTGAGCTTGATCTGGCCGACGTTGTCGCCGTAGCTGCCGGTCTGGACGATCGGACGGGTGCCCGTGCCGCCGGGCACCGGGCCGTCGAACGCGTACTCCTTGTGCGTGTGGCCGGTGAAGATCGCGTCGACCTCGGCCGAGGTCTGCGTGGCGATCTTCGCGAAGACGCCGCCGCGGGCGATCTCGGCGTCGATCGTGCCGACGCCGGTGGTGCTGTCGCCGCCCGCGCCCTCGTGGTACTCCGCGACGACCACGTCGGCCTCGCCGTTGGTGGCGTCGCCGTCGGACAGCTCCTCGGCCACGCGGTTGACCGCGTCGACCGGGTCGCCGAAGTCGAGGTCCGCGATGCCGTCGGGCGAGACCAGCGCCGGCGTCTCCTGCGTGATGGCGCCGATGACGCCGACCGTGACGCCGTTGACGTCGAAGGTCTCGTACGCCTTCAGGGCCGGCGTGGTGGTGCCCTTCTGGTACACGTTCGCGCCGAGGTAGCTGAAGTCGGCGGCCGGCTCGACGCGGTCGGTCAGGTCGCTGGAGCCGCGGTCGAACTCGTGGTTGCCGACGGCGCTCGTCCGCAGCTTCAGCGCGTTCAGCACGTCGATGGTCGGCTGGTCCTGCTGCGACGACGAGGCGTAGAGCGAGGCGCCGATGTTGTCGCCGGCGGACAGGAAGAGCGTGCTGGCCGCACCGGACTCGGCGCGCAGCTTCTCGATCGTCGCGGCGAAGGTCACGGTGCCGGAGTAGGTGGTGACGCCGTTGGCCGTGGCCGCCGCCTCGGGGGCGATGCGGCCGTGGAAGTCGTTGATGTTCAGCAGGTTCACCGTGACGGGGTCGGCGGCCTGCGCGGGGGAGGAGACGGCCAGGACCGTCAGGGGGGCGGCGACGAGGGCGACGACCGCGGCGAGCGCCGTCGTCCTCCGCGTCCGGTGGGGGGCGGGATGCGGCACGGGGGCTCCTTCACGGGCATCGCGTCAGGGGCGCGACGTCGGGCAACTCGGCGACCATACCCACGTGAACCGGTCCACAAACATGTCCGAGTTGGTAACAATATGGTGAAATTCCTTCGTCCTGACCGTGTCCGGACGGGAGCATCTGCGTCCCTGGCCGCCCCCTAGGCTCGGTCGGGTGCCCTCCGAGTCGTACCGCGTCCCCGCCCGCGACGGCGAGGCGACCGTCGAGGTGCGGCGCTCGCGGTTCCTCGCACGGGTGGTGCGGGTGCAGGACGACGCCGCGGTGCGGGCCGTCGTCGAGGCGGTGCGTGCCGAGCACCCCGGCGCGCGGCACCACTGCTCGGCATCGGTGGTCGGGCCGACCGGTGACGAGCGCCGCGCCCACGACGACGGCGAGCCCGCCGGGACCGCCGGTGCGCCGATGCTCGAGGTGCTCGCCCGGTCCGGCACGAGCGACGTCGTCGCGGTCGTGAGTCGCTGGTTCGGCGGCACCCTGCTCGGCGCCGGCGGCCTCGTCCGCGCCTACGGGGAGGCGACCGCCGCGGCGCTCGCGGCCGCGGGCACCCGGGAGCGACGCCGCCTCGTCGAGCTCACGGTGCAGGTGCCGCCCGCGGACGCCGCCCGGCTCGAGCACGAGCTGCGCGCCGACGGCGCGTCCGTGCTCGGGACCACCTGGGGCACCACCGTCGACCTCCTGGTGGCGGTGCGCGAGACCCACGTCACGGCCGTGCAGGGACGGGTCGCGGCCTCGACGTCCGGGACCGGACGGGTGGTGCGGGCGGGCACGCGGTGGGTCGACGGGCCCGTCACGCCCTGAGCCCTCCGCGCCGATACGCTGGGGCCCCAGCCCTTCGAAGGTGAGCCACCGTGCCCGAGTTCCTGCGTCAGACCGTCGACACCTTCCGCAAGGCCACCGCACCGGCGCGGGCCGAGATGAACCTGCGCGCCCGTCGCGAGCAGTTCGCGATCACCCTCACCGCGGTGACGGACGTCCACGAGAACCTGCGCCGCCTGACGTTCACGTCGCCCGCGCTGGCCGACTTCGTCCCGACGGGCCCGGACGAGCAGTGCGCGCTGCTGCTGCCCCCGTCGGGCCAGGCGCTGCGCCTGCCCGACCTGCAGACCGCGAGCGTGCGGCACGCGCTGGCCGCGCTGCCGGTCGACGCCCGCCCGCTGCTGCGCTGGTACGTCGTCCGCGCGCACCGTCCCGAGGCCGCCGAGATCGACGTCGACGTCGTCCTGCACGAGGACGGCCCCGGCTCGGACTGGGCCCGCTCGGTCGAGATCGGCACCCAGGTCGGCTTCCGCGCCGGCTCGTCGGGCTACCGGCCCCCGTCGTCGCCCACCCGTCAGCTGCTGGTCGCGGACGAGACCGCGCTGCCGGCGCTCTCGGTGATCCTGGAGCAGATGCCGCTGCAGGAGCAGCCCATCCACTCCATCGTCGAGGTGCCGTCGGCCAAGTACCGCCTCACCATCGACACGCCGTACCCGGTCGAGTGGGTCTACCGGAACCAGGGCGAGCCCGGCTCGCGCGCGGCCTACGCCGTCAAGACGAGCCCCGTCGACGACCTCGGCTACGCCTGGGTCTGCGGCGAGGTGGGCCTGGCGACCGGCATCCGCAAGTACCTCGTCAAGGAGCGCGACGTCGACCCCGCCGCCATCTTCTTCTCCGGGTTCTGGAAGAAGGGCACCCCCGCCGGCTGAGCGGTCCCTGGCATCCCGGCCGCCCGGACCGCTCGGTCGGGCTAGAGGGCGCCCAACCGCCTGAGGGTGTCCCGCACGTGGTCGAGGGAGCCGCCGTGGGCGAGGCCGGTGATGTCGTCGAAGTAGAGGCCGTCGCCGATCAGCTGGACGGTGCGGGCGAGGGAGTCGTCGCCGAGGTGCTCGGCGAGCACCTCGAACCAGCCCTGGCGCAGGCGGGCCATCGTGTCGCGGGCCCGCTGGCCCTCGGGGGAGCCCGGTGACTCCTGGGCGATGCGCGCCGCCGCGATGAGGGCGCGGTCGAACGGGCTGCCGGTGTCGACCGAGGTCTGCAGGTAGAAGTCGACGGGGCCGCACTCAGCCGTGCGCATCCGGGCGACGTCGGCGTCGCCCATCTCGTGGATGCGCGCGAGCATGCCGGCGACGAGGTCGTCCTTGCTCGGGAAGTGGTAGAGCAGGCCGCCCTTGGACACCTCGGCGGCCGAGGCCACCGCGTCGAGCGTGGCAGCGCGGCTGCCGCCGTCCTTGAGCAGCGTCTCGAACGCGTCGAGCAGGCGGTCCCTGGTCGAGGTCTGGGTGCCCGCCGCCGTCATGGTCCCCACAGTAGTCGGCCCGCGGTGTCCGACGTCACCGCGAAACGATTCGTACTGTACCGGCTGGACGGTCTAGCATGGGGGGGTTGCTGTACCGGCTGGACGGTGCAGCGCTCTCGAGGCGACAGGCCCCGACTCGGACCGTGAGGAGGTCAGCAGGATGAGCGACGTCGACGTCCGCTCCGTGCGCGCAGGTGGTGTCCCGCCCGAGCGCGACGAGCGAGCAGGAGTGCGCGGCTGGGCCGGGCTCGTGGTGCTGATGCTCCCGGTCCTGATGGTCAGCATGGACAACACCGTGCTGGCCTTCGCCCTGCCCGAGATCAGTGCCGAGCTGTCGCCGTCGGGCACCGCGCTGCTCTGGGTGGTCGACATCTACGCCCTGATGCTGGCCGGGCTGCTCGTCGCGATGGGCTCGCTCGGCGACCGCGTCGGACGTCGCCGTCTGCTGCTCGTCGGCGCCGTCGGCTTCGGCGTCGTCTCGGTCGTCGCGGCCTACAGCCCCAACGTCGAGACGCTGATCGCGTCGCGCGCCATGCTCGGCGTCTTCGGCGCCACGCTGATGCCGTCGACCCTGTCGCTGCTGCGCAACATCTTCCGCGACCGCACCGAGCGCCGGATGGCCATCGCCACCTGGGCCGCGGGCTTCTCCGGCGGTGCCGCGCTCGGCCCGATCATCGGCGGCTGGGTGCTGGGCCACTTCTCCTGGGGCGCGATCTTCCTGATCAACGTCCCGGTGGTGCTCGTGCTCGTCCCGCTGGCGCTGTGGCTGCTGCCGGAGTCGCGCGACCCCAACCCGGGCCCGGTCGACCCCACGAGCATCGCCCTCTCGCTGACGACGATGCTGCCCGCGACCTTCGCGATCAAGCACCTCGCCGGCCACGGCGTCGACGAGCAGACCATCGCGGCGGTGGCCGTCGCGATCGCGAGCGGCTGGACGTTCGTGCGGCGCCAGCAGGCCCGCGCGGCGCGCGGCAAGAGCCCGCTGATCGACGTGAGCCTGTTCGCCGACCGCGTGTTCACCGGCGCGCTCGTGTCCAACCTGCTCAGCATCATGGGGCTCGCGGGGTTCTTGTACTTCGCCTCGCAGTTCCTGCAGCTCGTGGTCGGCATGGAGCCGATGGAGGCCGCGCTGGTGCTGGTGCCTGGCCTCGTCGCGACCATCGCCGCCGGCTTCCTGGCCGTGCGGATGGTGCGCGTGCTGAGCATCCGGGTCCTGGTGTCGGGCAGCTTCGTGCTGTCGGCCTCGGGCTACGCGATCGCGGCCTTCGTCGGCGACGTGCCGACGGCGGCCTCGCTGCTCGTCGCGTTCACCGTGATGGGCATCGGCATCGGGCTGGCCGAGACGCTGACCAACGACGTCATCATCGCGACGGTCCCGGCGAGCAAGTCCGGTGCCGCCTCGGCGATCTCGGAGACCGCCTACGAGATCGGTGCCGTGCTCGGCACGGCCGTCCTCGGCGGTCTGCTGACGGCGACCTACCGCGCCGGCGTGATGATCCCGTCCGACGTCGGACCGGTCGACACGGTGCGCGCCCAGGAGACGCTGGGATCGGCCCACCAGGTGGCCGCGGGCCTCGGCGACGAGGGCGCGATGCGACTGCTCTCCTCGGCGCACGCGGCCTTCGACCTCGGTGTGCAGCGCACCTCCGCGGTCGCGATCGGCGTCGCGCTGCTGGCCGCGTTCGTCGCCTTCCGCACCCTGCGCGGCGCCGACGTGGCCACCACCAACCACCAGTGACGACCCTCCCGTCCGCGATCTGATGGCACGGCGGGGTTCCCGGTCACCGGGAACCCCGCTAACCCGTCGGATCGCGGACGAGGGGGGTGCGGCGGGGGAGGGTCAGTCCTCGGCGCGGTGCCAGTCGCGGATGTCGAGGTAGCCCAGGCCGTTGGCGCGGACCGCCTCGATCTCCTCGTCGGTGAGCTCGCGACGGACCTTGCCGGGCACGCCGGCGACCAGGGACCGCGGCGGGACGACGGTGTCCTGCAAGACGACGGCGCCGGCGGCCACCATCGAGCCCTCGCCGACCACGGCGCCGTTGAGCACGGTCGCGTTCATGCCGATCAGGCAGTCGTCCTCGACGGTGCAGCCGTGGAGGACGGCTCCGTGGCCGACCGACACGCGCTTGCCGAGCGTCAGCGGGTGGCCGTCGTCGACGTGGCCGACGCAGCAGTCCTGCACGTTGGAGTCCTCGCCGATGACGATCGGGTTCTTGTCACCCCGGAGCACGGCGTTGTACCAGAGGCTCGCGCCCGCCTCGAGCGTCACGTCGCCGACGACGACGGCGCCGGGCGCGATCCAGGCGGTCTCGTGGACGACGGGGGCGGAGCCGTGGGCGGGGCGGACGATCGGTTCGGCGGTCATGCCTGGAACCGTAGCGGCTCCTTGGCGGCCCCGATGACCTCGACTATGGTCGAGGTCGACGGACGGAGAGCCGGTGCCCGACGACCACGTGGCCGCACGACTGAGCGTCGGCGAGGTGTCCGAGCGCAGCGGCGTCGCGGTGTCGGCCCTGCACTTCTACGAGCGCCGCGGCCTGATCGCCGCGGAGCGCACGAGCGGCAACCAGCGGCGCTACCGGCGCGACGTGCTCCGGCGGATCGCGCTGATCCGGATCGGCCAGCGCGTGGGGATCCCGCTGGCCGAGATCCGCGAGGCGCTCGACTCCCTGCCCGGCGGTCGGACGCCGACCCGTCGGGACTGGGAGCGGCTCTCGCGGCAGTGGCGCGAGGACCTCGACACCCGGATCGCCGCGCTGCAGGAGCTGCGCGACGACTTCACCGGCTGCATCGGCTGCGGATGCCTCTCGCTGCGGACCTGCACGGTCTACAACCCGGGCGACCGGCTCGGTGGGGACGGCCCCGGGCCGCGCCGGCTGACGGTGCGCGGGGACTGACGGTCCGCGGGCGTCAGGGACGCGGGTCGGGCGACACGGGCGACGGCGCGTCCACGCCGAGGAGGGCGGCGCGCGCCATCGAGGTGAGCAGCGTGCGCATGGTCGTGTCGCCGAGGCGGGCGCTGTGCGGGGTGGAGTTGAGCAGGCCGAAGGTCGCCTGCACCGCCGCGCGCGCGGCGCCGCGGTCGAGGCCGGGCCTCAGCTCGCGCACGACGTCCACCCACGCGTCGACGTAGTCCAGCTGCAGGGTGCGGACGGTGCGCCGGCTCTCTGCGTCGAGGTTGGCCCAGTCGCGGTCCTGCACCACGATCAGCGCGGGCCGGGTGAGCGCGAAGTCGAGGTGCCAGGCGATCAGGGACTCCAGGGCCTCGCGAGGGCCGTCCGACGACGCCACGCGGGCGCGGCCCTCGTCCCGCAGCTCCTCGCTGATGCCGATGAGCATCTGCGCGAGGACGGCGTCCTTGCCCGCGAAGTGGCGGTAGAGCGCGGGGCCCGAGACGCCGCACGCGGCACCGATGTCGTGGACCGAGACCCCGTGGAACCCGCGGTCGGCGAACAGCACCGCCGCGGTGTCGAGGATCTGCTGCTTGCGGTCCACCACGGGCGCGAGCCTACTGCCGGGTCGGCCACCAGGACGTGAGAAGGGCCCGTGGCCGGATGCGGTGCGGGGCATCCGGGCCACGGGCCCTGGAACGTCGGAGTTCTCGGGTCTCCGAGCGCGTGCCGCCGGTCGTACGGGGGACGAGGACCGGTGACCTGGACAAATATGCCACGTTCGGGTCAACATGTCGTGTCTACTTTACGACATGGCGACGATGCGCCGCCGGACGCGGAGGTCGCCATGAGCGTGCTGCTCGGCCTGGACGAGCCGGAGAGCCTGGTCTACCGGTTCCTCGTCTCGCAGGCCACCGCGACGCTGGACGACGTCGTCGCCGAGGTACGGCGTCCCGCGGCCGAGGTGACGGCGGTGGTCGACCGTCTCGTCCAGCGCAGCGTCGTGGTCCGGCACGCCGACGGGTCCACCGTGTCGGCGGCGCCGCCGGCCCAGGCGCTCGGCGCGGTGGTCGCCGACCGCCAGAGCGAGCTGCGGGCCGCCCAGGCCGAGCTCGACACGCTCGGCGAGCTCTACCGGACGGCGTCGTCGGGCCGCTCGCTCGCGGGGCTCGTCGACGTCCTGCCGGGCCAGGAGGCCGTCCACACGCGGTTGCTGCAGCTGCAGGAGTCGGCCGAGGACGAGTGGCTCGCCGTGGTGCGTCCGGGCGCGACCCTGCACACCCCGCGCAGCGGCGAGGCCGCCGTCCGCGCCCGGGCCCGCGGGGTGCGCAACCGGATCCTCGCGGCGCGGGAGTTCGTGGAGTCCTCGCCGCTGCTGTCGGCGGTGGTCGAGGCCGACCGGACGTCGCCCGGCATGACGGTCGTGCGGGTCCGCACCGCGCTCCCCGCCGCGTTCCTGGTCTTCGACCGGCGTGCGGCGATCATCCCCGTCCGTCCGACCAACCGGCGCTCGGACACCGGCGCGCTCGTCGTGCACGAGGGCCCGCTGCTCTCCGCGCTCGTCCATCTCTTCGAGCTGCTCTGGGAGGGTGCCGACCGGGTGGTCCCGAGCGACGTCGACGCCGCGTCCGGCGGCGCGGACCTCGACCCGCTCGACCGCCGGATCCTGTCCCTCGTGCACGCCGGCATGACCGACCGCGCCGCCGGCGCCGAGCTCGGCCTGTCGATGCGGACGATCCAGCGGCGCATGCGCGACCTGATGGACCGCAGTGCCACCGAGACCCGCCTCCAGCTCGGCGCCGCCGCCGTCCGTCGCGGCTGGCTCTGACCCGCCCCGCCCCGCCCGTCCCACGATTCCCAGGTAGGCACGGTCTTCCGACGCCACCACGGAGAGCTTCCCGGGTGTGCGTCGGTCCTCCGTGCCCGGTGGTGCGGGAGTGACCCCTGGACACCAGATGTTAACGATCGTTAACATCTGGGCATGCGCACCCTCGTCGACGACCTCCGCTCCCGTCTCGCGCAGGTGCGGCTCGGTGGGCCCGAGCGGGCGCGCGAGCGTCACGTCGGGCGCGGCAAGCTGCTGGCCCGCGACCGGGTGGACCGGCTGCTCGACCCCGGCTCGCCGTTCCTCGAGGTGGGCGCGCTCGCCGCGACGGGGATGTACGACGACGCGGTGGCCAGCGCGGGCGTCGTCGCGGGGCTGGGATCGGTCCGCGGCCGGATCTGCGTCGTGGTGGCCAACGACGCGACGGTCAAGGGCGGCGCCTACTACCCGATGACGGTCAAGAAGCACCTCCGCGCGCAGGCGATCGCGGCCGAGAACCGGCTGCCGTGCCTGTACCTGGTGGACTCCGGCGGCGCGTTCCTGCCGATGCAGGACGAGGTCTTCCCCGACCGCGAGCACTTCGGGCGGATCTTCTTCAACCAGGCGCAGATGTCGGCGCAGGGCATCCCGCAGCTGGCCGCCGTGATGGGCTCATGCACCGCCGGCGGCGCCTACGTGCCGGCGATGAGCGACGAGACCGTCATCGTCCGCGAGCAGGGCACGATCTTCCTGGGCGGCCCGCCGCTGGTGAAGGCGGCCACCGGCGAGGTGGTCACCGCCGAGGAGCTCGGGGGCGGCGACGTCCACGCCCGGCAGTCGGGCGTCGTCGACCACCTCGCCGAGGACGACGACCACGCGCTCGCGATCCTGCGCGAGATCGTCGGCACGCTCGAGCGCCCGACCCCGCCGAGCCTGCGACGTCACGAGCCCCGTGAGCCCGAGCTCGACCCCGAGGGCCTCTACGACGTCGTGCCCACCGACGCGCGCACCCCCTACGACGTGCGCGAGGTGCTGGCCCGCGTCGTCGACGCCGGGTCGCAGCACGAGTTCAAGCCGCTCTACGGCGAGACCCTGGTGTGCGTCTTCGCCCGCATCGACGGCTACCCGGTAGCGGTGCTGGCCAACAACGGGATCCTGTTCAGCGAGTCCGCGCTCAAGGGGGCGAACTTCATCGAGCTGGCCAACCAGCGCGGCGTGCCGCTCGTGTTCCTGCAGAACATCAGCGGCTTCATGGTCGGCCGCAAGTACGAGGCGGGCGGCATCGCCAAGGACGGCGCCAAGCTGGTCACCGCCGTCGCGTCGTCGGTGGTCCCGAAGCTGACGGTCGTGATCGGCGGCTCCTACGGCGCCGGCAACTACGGCATGTGCGGACGTGCCTACGACCCCCGCTTCCTGTTCATGTGGCCCAACGCGCGGATCTCGGTGATGGGCGGCGAGCAGGCTGCGTCCGTCCTGGCCACGGTGCGGCGCGACGGCCTCGAGGCCCGGGGCGAGTCGTGGTCGTCCGAGGACGAGGAGGAGTTCAAGGCCCCCGTCCGCGCGCAGTACGAGCACCAGGGCTCGCCCTACTACTCCACCGCGCGGCTGTGGGACGACGGCGTCATCGACCCCGTCGACACCCGCCGCGTCCTCGCGCTCGGCCTGGCCGCCGCCGCGTGCGCCCCCGTGCCCGAGCCGCGCTTCGGCGTCTTCAGGATGTGAGCCCGATGACCCCCACCCCCTTCACCACCGTGCTGGTCGCCAACCGCGGCGAGATCGCGCTGCGCGTCGTCCGTGCCGTGCGCGAGGCCGGCCTGCGCAGCGTCGCGGTCTACTCCGACGCCGACGCGGGCGCTCCCCACGTGCTCGCCGCCGACGAGGCCGTCCGGCTCGGGCCCACGCCGGCCGCGGAGTCGTACCTCAGCATCGACGCGGTGCTCGACGCCGCGCGTCGCTCGGGCGCCGACGCCGTGCACCCCGGGTACGGCTTCCTGTCCGAGCGCGCGGCGTTCGCCCGGGCGGTCGCCGACGCCGGGCTGGTCTTCATCGGCCCGTCGGCCGACGTGATGGACCTGATGGGACGCAAGGACCACGCCCGGGCCGTGGCCGAGAGGGCCGGCGTGCCGGTGACCTGGCGCTACGAGATCAGCGCCGACGGGCACGGGGCCGACGTGCCCGCGGACGCCTACCCGGTGCTGGTCAAGGCCGCGGCCGGCGGCGGCGGCAAGGGCATGCGCGTCGTGCGGGCGCCGGGCGAGCTCGACGCCGCCCTGGCGGCCGCACGTCGCGAGGCGGCCTCGGCGTTCGGGGACGACACGCTGCTCGTCGAGCAGTACGTGCAGGACGGGCGGCACGTCGAGGTGCAGGTGTTCGGCGACCACCACGGCACCGTCCTCCACCTGCTCGAGCGCGACTGCTCGGTGCAGCGGCGGCACCAGAAGGTGCTGGAGGAGGCACCGGCGCCCACGATCACCCCGGCGACGCGCGAGCGCCTGCTGACGTCGGCGGTCTCGCTGGCCCGCGAGGTCGGCTACGTGGGCGCCGGCACGGTCGAGTACCTCGTGTGGGGCCACGGCGACGACGAGCGGCTCGCGTTCCTCGAGATGAACACCCGGCTCCAGGTCGAGCACCCCGTCACCGAGGAGGTGACCGGCCTCGACCTCGTCCGCTGGCAGCTCGACGTCGCCGCCGGCCTCCCGCTGCCGATCACGCAGGACGACGTGCGGTGCGACGGCCACGCCTTCGAGGCCCGGGTCTACGCCGAGGACCCCGGTGCGGGATTCCTGCCCCAGGCGGGCACGCCGTCGGTGGTCCGGTGGCCCGCGGGCGTGCGCGTCGAGACCGCGCTCGAGGCGGGCCAGGAGGTCGGCACCGCGTACGACCCGATGGTCGCCAAGGTCGTCGTCCACGGCGCCGACCGCGAGTCGGCCCGCCGGGCGCTGGTCGCCGCCCTCGACGGCTGCGCGGTCGTCGGGCTCACCACCAACCTCGGGTTCCTCAGACGCCTGGCGGCCTCGGACGCCTGCCGCGACGCAGCCGTGCACACCGCGTGGCTGGACGGCGACGCGGCCGAGCCCCTCGTGGCGCGTCCGCCGGTGCCGGCCGGCGTGGGCGCCGCGGCCGCACGCGCCTGGGTGCGCACCGAGCTCGGCACCGGACCGCTCGACCCGGGCCCGTTCGCGACGCGCGACGGCTGGCGCGCCGGCGGTCCCGCGGCTGACGTCAGCGTGGTGCTCACCGACGTCGACGGGCTCACCCGGGCGCACCGGGTGCCGCTCGCGGAGGTCGACGCCCCGGGCGCCGTCGCGTCCCGGGTGCGGGACGACCTCGTGACCGTGGTCGTCGAGGGCCAGGACTGGGAGTTCGTGCTGCCCGGAGCACGTCGCTCCGCGCAGGGGGCCGCCGGCGACGCGGACGTCGTCTCGCCGATGCCGGGCACCGTGCTCGACGTCGGCGTGGAGGTGGGCGCCGAGGTCAGGGCCGGCGACGTCCTCGGTGTCGTGGAGGCGATGAAGATGGAGCTCGCCCTGAAGGCGCCGCACGACGGCGTGGTGGCCCTGGTCGGCGCGTCGGTCGGCGACCAGGTGCCGCTCGGGCACCTGCTGTTCCGCGTCGACGCGGAGCCCGGCGCATGACGCGACCGCCCCGCCTGCCCGCCGTGGTGCGCGACCCGTCCCTGCCGGAGCGGGTGACGATCTACGAGGTCGGCGCGCGCGACGGCCTGCAGAACGAGTCCGGGCTCGTGCCCACCGACGTCAAGGTCGAGCTGGTGCACCGGCTCGTGGCGGCGGGGCTCCCGGTCGTCGAGGCCACCAGCTTCGTGCACCCCCGGTGGGTGCCGCAGCTCGCCGACGCGGCCGAGGTGGTCGCGCGCCTCGACCTCGAGGGACCCGTCCCGCTGCCGGTCCTGGTGCCCAACGAGCGGGGTCTGGACCGTGCGCTGGAGGCGGGCTGCCGGCACGTGGCGGTGTTCGCCAGCGCCACGCAGACGTTCGCCGAGCGCAACCTCAACAGCTCGCTCGACGCGCAGATGGAGATGTTCGGGCCGGTGGTCCGTCGGGCCCGCGAGGCCGGCGCTGACGTGCGGGCCTACGTCTCGATGTGCTTCGGCGACCCCTGGGAGGGACCGGTCGACCCCGGCCAGGTGGTGCGCGTCGGGCGGCAGCTGCTCGACCTCGGTGCGTCCCAGCTCTCGCTCGGCGACACGATCGGCGTGGGCACCGCGGCCCAGGTCGGATCCCTCGTCGACGCCTTCGCCGCCGCAGGCACCGGGGTGGAGCGGCTCGCGATGCACTTCCACGACACCTACGGCCAGGCGTTGGCCAACGCCTACGCGGCCCTGCGCGCCGGGGTCACCACGCTCGACGCGTCGGTCGGCGGCCTGGGCGGCTGCCCCTACGCCGAGAGCGCGACCGGCAACCTCGCCACCGAGGACCTCGTGTGGATGCTCGACGGCCTCGGCATCGAGCACGGCGTCGACCTCGACGCCCTCGTGGCCACCAGCACCTGGATGGCCGGCCACCTGGGCCGTCCCAGCCCCAGCGCGGTCGTCCGCGCGCTCAGCGGTGGGCCGGGGTGACGCGACGGGCGCCCGAGACGCCGAGCAGGCCGTTGATGCCGGTGACGCCGCACACCAGGTCGATCACCGCGGCCATGCCCCAGGCGGTCGCCATCACCTGGAACCAGTCCGTGCCCTCGATGACGGCGACGGCGCTCGAGTCGTCGATCTCGACCGGGCTGAACCACCACGGGTCGCCGGCGGCGACGCTGAGCACGACGAACATCCCGAACGCCACCAGGTAGGTGGTCTCGCGGAGCACCAGCGCCTGGCGCGGCGTGCTGGACACCCCGTCCAGGCGACGCACGAGGAGCCGACCGACACCGAGCGGCGTCGCGAGGTAGGCCACCAGCGACAGGTGCACGAGCTCGGGCCCGCGGACGGCGACGTCGACGACGGCGGCCGCACCGGCGACCAGTCCGACGGCCACGACGCGGCGCAGCCACGGCTCGCTCGCCTCGCGACGGCCCAGCAGGTACCGCTGCGCGAAGGTCCAGGCGACGACGGCCCAGTAGAGGGCGGTGAGCGCGTAGAGGTGCGGCGAGCGGGCCAGGAGCTCCAGCACGTAGGCGAGGTCGATCATCGTCGTCTCCTTGTCGTCGGGGTGCCGGGGTTGGCACGGCGTACTAGTACAGCGTGCTAGTACGCCGTGCTAGTGTCAACCCCATGACGACCCAGCAGTCCACGTCCCGCCGCGAGCAGGTGCTGGAGGCGGCCCGCGACCTGGTCGCCGAGGGAGGCCTGGGCGCGGTCACCGTGCGCGCCGTCGCCGCCCGGGCGGGCATCGGGGCCAGCACCATGCGGCACTACTTCCCGACGCAGCGCGACCTGCACCGTGCCGTCGTCGAGGGCGTGCTGGACGCCCAGCTGGACGGCCGACGGATCACCGACGCTCGCGTGGCCCCGGCCGGCCGGCTGACCGAGTGCCTCGCGCAGCTGCTGCCGTCCGACCAGGCGCAGGTCGGCGCGCTCGACGCGTGGTTCCTCATGTACGCCGCCGCCATCGGCCCCGAGGCCTCGCTGCTCGGGACGCAGGTGCTCGAGCAGGGCTCCGACGTGGCACGCGAGCACGTGACGCAGTGGTGCGACGTCCTGGCCGACGAGGGTGCGCTCGCCGTTCCCCGTCGGGACGCCGTCGACGTGGCCCTCACCGTGGTCGACGGCCTGTGCCTGCAGCTCCTCACCCCGGGGACCGCGCTCGACGTCCCCCGGGCGCACGCCCTGCTGGGACTCGTCGTCGGCTCGTTGGTGCGCTCAGCACCGTCCGTTCAGGACGAGGCGGAGGTGACCTGACCGCGTCGGTCGCGGAGCTCGCGGGAGACGTACTGGCCGATCTGGTAGGTCGACATCGCGTCGCTGGCGGCACCCACGCCCCCGCCGAGGAGGGGGATGCGGCGGCCGACGAAGGTGGCCATCCGGCGTCCGCCGACCTTGCCGACGAGCTCGGTGGTGACGGCGCCGGCCACCTGCTCGTCGAGGGCGGGGTCGTGGACGGGCGACGTGGCGAGCGCCATCGGCGGCGCGGGCAGCTTGCGCTTCTTGACGAGCTCGTCGACGGTGTCCTCGCCCAGCAGGCAGGCCAGGATCGCGTTGCGCACGCGGGGGTCCTCGAGGTCGTAGCCGCGCAGGTGCGCGATGCCTGCCGCGAGGTGGCACTGCAGGACGGCCACACCGGCGATGTTGGCCGGGATGGTGACGGCCATGGTGGCCAGGCCGCCGAGGTTGGTCACGAAGCCCTGCGCGCCGGCCAGCTTCACGTGCATCGAGATCAGGTCCTTGACGGCCTTCTCGACGTCGCCGCCGGCGAGCGTGCGCTTGTGGTCGGCGGACTCCGCGGCCGCCTTGACCGGGCCGACGCCGTCGATCGCCCGCTCGAGCACCGACCGCACCCAGCCCGACGTCAGGCGCGGAGCCATCCGCTTGCTGACGCTCTGCGCCGCGCTACGTCCCACACCCACTGCTGCCACGTCCTCCACGTCGTCGGGTCTCCAGCCTAGGGCGTGGGTGCGCAACCGGCGGGGCGAGCGCCGCGCCGCGGGCGTGCACCCGCGCTACGGTGCGGCGATGGCCCCCGTGACGCGCTGGTCGCAGGTGTGGTCCACCCGGACGTGGCGCGACGGCGCGACCGCCTGGATCGACGACGTCCTCGCCGGCCACCGGGTCATCCGCACCGGCGACGTCGAGCAGCCGCGCGTCCGGCCGTGGTCCACCCAGCTCGTCGCGCCGACGGACGTCGGTCCCGTCTGGTTCAAGGCCGACGCGCCGCACATGGCTCACGAGCCGGCGCTGGTCGCGGCGCTCGCCGACCTGCTGCCGCGTCGCGTCCGCGCCCCGCTGGGCATCGACCCGGCCCGGGGCTGGATGCTCTCGCTCGACGAGGGACCGCGCCTCGACGCCACCCCGGTCGACGACGACACCTGGTGCGCCCTCGCCCACGACGCGGCGACGATGCAGCGCGCGCTCGTCGACGCGGGCGACCGGCTGCTCGCGACGGGGCTCCCCGACCTGCGGCCGGTGCGGCTCGCGGCGGCCGCGGACGACCTCCTGCAGACGTTGTCGGCGCTCCCGGCCGACCACCCCAGCCACCTCGACGCGGGCCTGCTGGAGCGGGTGCACCGCCGGACGCCCCGGCTCGCGGACGCGATCAGGACCCTCCGCGAGGGCGCCGTCCCGGCGAGCCTGCAGCACGGGGACCTGCACCCCGGCAACGTGTTCGCGCGGCGCGAGCCCGGCGCGGCCCTGCGGGTCTTCGACTTCGGCGACGCCCAGTGGGCGCACCCGTTCGAGGTGCTGGTCGTCCCCGTGCGGGTCGCCACCGAGGAGCGGGGGCGCGCGGCGGCGGCCCGGCTCGTCGAGGCCTACCTCGAGGTCTGGGACGACCTCGCCCCGCGTGCCGAGCTGCACCGACTGGTGGCGGCGGCGCGGCGGGTCCACCCGGTGCCGCGGGCGACGACCTGGTGGAGGGCCACGGTGATGATGACCGACGAGGAGGTCGCCGTCCACGGCGGGCTCGCGCGCGCCTGGATCGACCGGCTCGTCGACGACGACGCCCCCGAGCCGCCCTGACCCGGCCGGCTCACTCCAGCAGGCGGACGTCCTCGCGGTACAGCTCCTGGGCGGCGAACAGCACGTCCCCGCCGAGCAGGAACGGCACCAGCTCGGGCGAGAGCTCGACCTCGACCGGCTCGCCGTCGTTCTCGGCGTCCTGGCCCACCGGGACGTCGACGTAGACCGTCAGGCCGACGACGGGCTGCAGGCCCGGCATGGCCCGGAAGGCGTCGATGCCGAGCCGCTGGGCGACCTGGTGCATGGCCTGGGCGACGCTGGTGACGTCGCGGTCGACCGCGGGCTCCTCGCCCGGCGCGAGGTTCTCCAGGTAGGCGCGTCGGCCGGCCTCGAGCACCGCGGCCGGGCTGTTCACCACGTAGTCGTGGCGGTGGGTGACCGCGACGATGTGCAGGTCGTCCTCGGACTCGATCGGGTTCGCCGCGGCCAGCTCCTCAAGGCTGAAGTCACCGGTGGGCTGGGCGTCCTCCCCGGTGGGCGGGGCGTCCGGCCACGGGTCGGACCCGACCGGGT
Organism: Nocardioidaceae bacterium; assembly: GCA_030655315.1. Lineage (GTDB taxonomy): Bacteria > Actinomycetota > Actinomycetes > Propionibacteriales > Nocardioidaceae > JAURVT01. Next base: position 118,378 of record JAURVT010000042.1, read on the forward strand.
GGTCGTCCTCGTCCTCGATCGGCCACAGCGGGCTCAGCTGCCCGGTCAGCTCCCACTGCGCGTCGGCGTACTCCTGGCACGCCGACAGCAGCACCGCGTCGGCCTCGGCGACGGTGTCGACGTCGTCCGGCCCGGCCTCGGCGATGGCCGTCGCGTGCGCGGCGACCACGGCGGTCATCGTCTGCGCCGCGGCGCGCACCCGCGTGCGTGCCTCGTCGGTCCAGGGGGTCGTCTCGTCCGCTCCGGTGTCGTCGCTCATGCCGGCCAGACTAGGACGTGCGCGGGCAGGTGGCGTGCCCCGGGCGGCGGGTGCAAATCGGGCGCGGCAGGTCCAGGTCGTCCTAAGGTCGGCCCATGAGCCGTGCGACCGACGTCCCCGAGTCGCGGTGGGAGTTCGACCCGCGCTCGTGGCCGCGCGACGACTGCGTCGCCCTCGGGGCCGACCTCGAGCCGGGCACCGTGCTCGCCGCCTACCGCGCCGGGGCGTTCCCGATGCCGATCGACGGCGTCGAGCCGATGGCCTGGTGGTCGCCGATGGAGCGCGGCGTGCTGCGGCCGGGCGACCTCCAGGTGAGCCGGTCGCTGCGCAAGTCGTGCCGCAGGTACCAGATCACCGTCGACCGCGACTTCGACGCCGTGGTGCAGGGGTGCGCCGACCCGTCCCGGCCGGGCGCGTGGATCGACGAGCAGGTGGCCGAGGCGTACGGGCGGCTGCACCGCCTCGGCTGGGCGCACTCGGTCGAGACCCGCGACGCCGACGGCACCCTCGTCGGCGGTCTCTACGGGCTCGCGATCGGCGGCCTGTTCGCGGGGGAGTCGATGTTCCACCGGGCGACCGACGCGTCCAAGGTCGCGCTCGTCGGCCTGGTCGACCTGCTCGACGACGAGCACGCGTCGCGGCGGCTCGTCGACGTCCAGTGGCGCACCACCCACCTGGCCACGCTCGGCATCGCGACCGTGCCGCGGCGTCGCTACCTGCGCACCCTGCGCGGCCTGCTCGACGTCCCGCTGCCCGCCGTCTGGGGATGAGGACGGGCCACGGTGGTGCGGACGTGACGCATGGGGCCCGTGGGGTGGCTTCGGCGGGGAAAACGCGCGAAACACCGGGCCCGGGCGGGTGTCGGCCCCGATGGTTGGCATACTGGGCCGCGCTTCTGTCATCGATCGTCGGAGGAATCTCCCGTGAGCATCAACCGCAGTGACCTCGTAGCCCTGCTGGCAGAGAAGGCAGGCACGAGCAAGACCGACGCCGACGCGGTGCTCAGCGCCTTCGGTGACGCGCTGATCGAGTCGGTCGGCAAGGGCGAGAAGGTCCAGATCCCTGGTCTGCTGACCGTGGAGCGCGTCGAGCGCGCCGCCCGCACCGGCCGCAACCCCGCGACCGGCGAGACCCTCGACATCCCCGCCGGCTTCGGCGTCAAGGTCACCCCCGGCAGCAAGCTGAAGGCCGCCGTCAAGTGATCCCCGCCCGGCGGGGCTGAGGCCGCGCCGGACGCACCACGACCAGACCGGTCCCACCCCCCGGGGTGTGGCCGGTCTCGTCGTTCCCCCACCGACGACGCCGGTCGGGCACACTGGGCAGGTGCCCGAGCTGCCCGAGGTCGCCGCCCTGGTCCGCGACCTGCGTCACCGCCTCGGCGTCGACGGCGACGCCGAGCCCCGCGCGGTCGTGCGCGTCCACCCCGTCGCCATCAGCGCGCTGAAGACCTTCACCCCGCCGCCCGACGCGCTGCAGGGGGTGCTGGTGGACGACGTGCAGCGGCACGGCAAGTTCCTCGACATCTCCGCCGGCGGCCTACACCTGGTGATCCACCTGGCGCGCGCGGGCTGGTTGCGGTGGAACGAGTACATGTCGCCCACGCCACCCCGGATCGGCAAGGGGCCGCTCGCGTTCCGCGTGGTGCTCGACGACGACTCGGGGTTCGACCTCACCGAGGCCGGCACCCGCAAGGGGCTGGCGGTCCACGTCGTCCGCGACCCGTCCGAGGTCCCGGGCATCGCCAGCCTCGGCCCCGACCCGCTCGACGCGGCGTTCACGCAGGAGGCGTTCGGCGACATCCTGCGCGGCGCCGGTCGTGCGCAGGTCAAGGGCGTGCTGCGCCAGCAGGGCACGATCGCCGGCATCGGCAACGCCTACTCCGACGAGATCCTGCACGTCGCACGGATGTCGCCGTTCAAGCCCGCGTCGGCCGTCGCGGACGACCCCGAGATGCTCGCCGGGCTCTACGCCGCTGTGGAGGAGACGCTGCGCGACGCGATCGCGCGCACCGACGGCATCGCGGCCGCCGACCTCAAGCGCGAGAAGAAGGCCGGCCTGCGCGTGCACGGCCGCACCGGCCAGCCGTGCCCGGTGTGCGGCACGGCGGTGGCCGAGGTGTCCTTCGCGGACTCCTCGCTGCAGTACTGCCCCACGTGCCAGACCGGTGGCAAGCCCCTCGCCGACCGCCGCACGTCCAAGTTCTTGAAGTAGCAGCTCCTCGAGTAGCCCGGCCCGGCCGCACCCGCACCTCCCCCGTCCGCGATCCGATGGGTTCGCGGGGTTCCCGGGCCCCGGGAACCCCGCCAGGTCATCGGATCGCGGACGGGAGGGACGTCAGACCAGCGGACGGCCCGCGCGCTCCCAGGCGAGGATGCCGCCCTCGAGGTTGACGGCGTCGACGCCCGCCTGCTGCAGGTAGGCCGTGGCCTGGGCCGAGCGTCCGCCGACCTTGCAGTAGACGAGCACCTGGCCGTCGCGGGGGACCTCGTCGAGGCGCCCGGGCAGCTGGCCGAGCGGCACGTGCACGGCCCCCTCGAGGTGGCCGCTCGCCCACTCGTCGTCCTCGCGGACGTCGAGCACCACCAGCCCGGCGGGCAGCGGGGTGGGGAGCTGGTCGACGGTCACGGTGGGGATGCTCTGGTCGCTCATGGCACCATCGTGTCACTGCGGCGCGTCACTGCGGGTCCCGTGCCCTAACCTCCGAGGGTGGGCGCGGCGTCGCGGTCACGGCGCAGCTTGGAGGACAGATGTCGGGTCAGCAGTCCGGTCCGCCGCAGGGCGGCGGGTGGCAGCAGCCGGGGCAGGGTCGACCGGGTGCGCCCGGGCCCGGCCAGCAGCAGCCCCAGGGATGGGGACAGCCCGCCGGGTGGGGCCAGCAGCCGCCCTCCCCGCAGGGATGGAGCACCCCGTCCACGCCGCCGGGTCGTCGCTCCTCCGGTCGCGGGGGCGCGCTGCCCACCGTCGCGGTCGTGGCCACGCTCGTCTCGGCCCTCGTCGCGCTCGTCTACGGCGGCTACGCGATCATCGCCCGCCGCGGCATCTTCGCCGACCTCGCCGACAACGCGTCGGTCTCGGTCGACGACGCCTCGCGCAGCGACACCGTCAACGGCCTGCTCCTCGCCATCACGCTCGTGGTCGTCCTCGCGACGATCGCGGTGTGGGTGGCCACGCTCGTCGTCGCCCGCCGGGGACGCAACGCGCTCGGGCTCGGGGGACTCGGCCTCGTGGGCGTGGGCGCGATCGCCGCGCTCGTCGGCGGCTTCCTCAGCTCCGGCGTGGAGAACGTCGACGACGCGGGCACCGCCGCCACCGGCTACGTGCTGGTCGGCGTGGGCTTCGTGCTCGTGGCGCTCGGCAACCTCGTCGGGGCCGCGGGCCTGCGGCAGGGTGCGCCCGCGCCCTCGGCCGGTCCCGGTGGCGACGACCGCCTCGGTGGGTCCGGCTTCGGGGACGGCCGGCCCCAGCAGCCGCAGGGCTACCAGCCCGGCCAGGCCTCGGGCTGGTCGCAGCAGCCGCCGCAGCCGCAGCAGCCTCCCGGCCCGGCCCAGGACCCGGGTCGGTCGTGGGGCCAGCAGCCCCCCGGTCCCGGTGCCGGCCGTCCGCCGCAGCAGGGCGGTTGGGGCCAGCCGCCCGGCGGTCAGCAGGGCGGGCCCGGCGGGTGGGGGCCTCCTCCGCGCTGAACAGCCGGCTCCTTGAGCCGATCTGGATGTTTGCCCACGGTCGGACCGGGGAATCCTCCCGGGGTCAGACACCCCTCTTCGGGACGGGGGCTTCTATGGGTGACGGCTCCAGCACCGCTTGCCAGGTGCCGTTCGCGCCGCAGTCGGCGCGCTCGGTCCGCCGCAGCCTCGCCGAGTACCTCGAGCAGCGTCGCGTCCAGCAGGGCGTGATCGACGACGTGCTCGTCGTGGCCAGCGAGCTGGTCTCCAACGCCATCCGGCACGGCCGTCCGACCAGCGACGGCACCTTCGGCGTCGCCTGGCGCCTGGACGGTCCCGACCTCGAGCTGACCGTCCGCGACGCGGGCGAGCACGGCGACAGCACGATCGCGGCGCGTCCGCCGTCGAGGATCGCGAGCGACGGCCGGGGGCTGGCCATCGTGGCCGCGCTCTCGAGCCGGTGGTGGGTCGAGGACCCTCCGGGCACGGCGGTGCACGCCCGCATCCCCGTGCTCGCGGTCTGATCCCCTCGGGCCCACGTCGACGCGCCGGTGGTTGACTGGTCGTCCCGTCGGCGCGACGACCGCGCCGCACCAGTCGAGGGAGTCCCATGGGCAAGAAGTCGCGACGCCGCGTCAAGGCCGAGAAGCCCGCACGCCGGCCGTACGTCGCGCGCACCTTCGAGGGCCTGCCCGCCGAGGGCGACTGGGTCGCGCTGCGCGAGATCGTCCCCGCCGCGTCGGGCACCCTCGCCCTCGCCGACGGGCGCGAGATCGTCGTCGCGTCGCTCCTGCCCGGCGGCGTCGCCGGGCTCGTGCGCCCGGACGGCACCGTGTGGCTCGGGCTGCAGGTGCAGCACAACTACGGCGACATCAGCCGCGACCTCGCCGCCGTGGTCGAGCAGGGCCTGGCCGGTGAGCCCGGACGCGAGCTGTCCCTGGCCGCCGACCCGGGCGACGGCCCCCGGCTGCAGGACCTGGTCGCCCCCGACGCCACGTTCGAGGTCACCGTCCACGACGGGTTCGAGTACTGGGTCGACGAGGCGGACGCCTCGGAGCCGGCGCTCGCCCAGGCGCTCGAGGCGGCCAACGAGTCGATTGCGCCGACCGTGCGCCTGACCGGCGTCGAGGGCGCCTACTGGACGCAGATGGGCAACCGCCGCTTCCTGCGCTGGGCGCAGTCGCACGACGAGGGCCCGCTGCTCGACGCCCTCGCGCGCCTGCACGCCGCGGGGACCTCCTCCCTCGGCGAGGGCACCCGGCTGATCGGCATGTTCCGCTCGCACGCCCTGCTCGTCCCGGTCTGGGACCTCGACGACGAGGTGACCGCCGACGACCTCGAGGCTCCCGCGCGCGCGTTCGCGGACCGGCTCGAGCCGCTGCTGTCCGACTCGTCCGACCTCACCGCGGAGGAAAGGTCCGCTAGGTCCGGTCTGACCAACCGTCAGCTCACGATCCGGTGAGATCTGGCACGCATCACGACGCGATCTGTTGCCAGTAGATGAATTCGTAACTAATCTCGTGGGTATCCCGGTCGTCGTTGTATCCCCCGTCAGCGACGGCCGGGACCCCCAACTGCCGTAGGTCCTCTCAGGCGGGCAGCGGGTCGCGGAGCACCGGGCATGACATGCACCGAGGCCCGCCCCGGCCCGAGCCGAGCTCGGAGCCCGAGAGCGCCACGACCTCGATGCCGCTGGACTCCAGGCGCGCGTTGGTCTCGACGTTGCGCTCGTAGGCCACCGCGATCCGCGGTGCGATCGCGAGCGTGTTGTTGCCGTCGTCCCACTGCTCGCGCTCGGCCGTGACGGGGTCGAGCCCGGTGTCGATGAGGTGCAGGCGGTCGATGCCCATCGCCCGGGCCGCCGCGGCGAAGAACGAGTCGGGCTCGCTGACCCGCAGCGGCGCGGACGGGTCGTCGTCGGCCGTCACGGTGAACGCCTGCAGGGTGTCGGCGACGTTGGGGTACATGACGACGGTGTCGACGTCGACCATCGTGACCACGGTGTCGAGGTGCATGGTGGCCCGCTCCTGCGCGATCGGGACGGCGAGCACCGTCTCGGCCAGGCCGTGGGCGAACAGCTGCTGGGCGAACCGCTCGACGCCGGCGGGCGTGGTGCGCTCGCCGACGCCCATCGCCACCACGCCCGGCGCGAGGTGCAGCACGTCGCCGCCCTCGACGTGCTCGAGTGCGGCGCCGTGCATCCGCTCGATGCCGGCGAAGCGCGGGTGGAACCGGTAGATCAGGTCGGTGATCTGGGTCTCGCGCTCCCGGGCGGGCATCGCGAGGCTCGTGACGGCGACCCGGTCGCGCAGCCAGAGCGAGGAGTCGCGGGTGAACAGCAGGTTGGGCAGCGGGTCGACCAGGAAGTCGTCGTGGGCGAGCAGGCTCGTCACGATCGTGCGCAGCCCGGTGAGCTCGTCGTTGCGCAGCCCCGCGGTCATCACCTGCGCGAGGCCGGCGGCGTCGAGCTCGCCGAAGGTGCTCGCGAGGTGCGACCGCACGGTGTCGCCGAGCCGCAGCCCCGACGTCACGCCGGCCACCGCGGCGGCCCGCGCCTCGGGGTCGGCGAGCGCACCCTCCAGCAGCTCGACCAGGTAGAGCACCTCGACGCCGTGCCCGCGCAGGGCCTCGGCGAACGCGTCGTGCTCGTCCTGCGCGCGGTCGACCCACGGGATCCCGTCGAACAGCAGCGAGTCGTTGTTGCGGGGCGTCAGGCGCTTCAGCTCGGCGCCGGGCCGGTGCAGCATGACGGTGCGCAGACGACCCACCTCGCTGTCGGCTCCGGTGGTGGCGGCCAGGTCGACGGTCTCCGTGCTCATCGCTGCAGCGTAGAGCGTGCCCGTGACGGCGTGGTCCCGGCGCGACGTCAGCCGGTGCCGTCGATCATCAGCCGGTGGTAGGTCGCGAGCACCTGCGAGGCGACCGCGTCGTCGGTGGGCAGCGTCTCGGCCGCCACGAGCGAGCGCGAGCGCATGGACGTGGCGAGGCCCGGCTCGTCGAGCACGCGGGCGATCGCGAGGGCGAGCGCGTCGACGTCGCCCGGCTCGACGAGCATCGCGCCCTCGCCGCTGAGCGCGGCGATGCCGCCGACGTCGGAGGCGACGAGGGGGGCCGCCGCGCGCAGCGCCTCGGCGACGGCGAGCGGCACCCCGTCCCACAGGCTCGGGACGACGACCACGTCGGCGGCCTGGAGCAGGTCCGGCACGTCGGTGCGGTGCCCGAGGAAGCGGACGGGCGCGTCGAGCGCGGCGGCCTGCCGCTCGAGCTCGCCGCGGCGCGGGCCGTCGCCGGCCACCAGGAACAGCGGGCGCGGCTGCCGATCGACCATCTGCGCGGCGGCGTCGACCAGCACGTGGTGGCCCTTGTGCCGCACCAGGCGGCCGACGCACAGGACGATCGGGCGTCCCGACGCGAGGGGGTCGCGCTCGGGGCGGGGGTCGAGCTCGGCGCGCATGGACGTGCGCGACCGGGGGGCGCGGCCGAGGATCGGCGCGCTCGGCACCAGCACCCGCACGTCGCGGGCGCCGTGGCCGCGGGCGCGCTCGGCGAGGTCGTCGGCGACGCACAGCACCGCCTCGGCGCGGCGGGCCACGAACCGCTCGATCGCCCGCGACGGGCCGTGCACCACGCGCGGCAGCCCGTGGTGCCAGGTGACCACCAGCGGACGGGGGCGCGCGGTCGCGAGGCCCGCGACGGCTCCCGCGCGCACGCCGAACGCGTGGACGACGTCGTGGTCCTCCACCTCGCGGCGCAGGGCGCGGGCGCGCAGGACGTCGCGCAGGCCCGACGACCCGACCTCCATCGGGACCAGACGCGCGCCGGTCGAGGCGAGCCCGAGGTCCTGCAGCCCCTCGCCGCACACGCTGACCCGGACGCCGCGGCGGTCGAGGTGGTCGCTGAGGACGCGCAGGTGCCGGGCCAGACCCGCGCTCGCGTCCCCGGCGACCATCAGCACCCGCAGGTCCACCACGGGGTCAGGGTAGGGCGGGGCGGGGACGGTCGGGGCCCGAACGGCCTACCCGAACGACACCGTCCGCACGACGGCACCGTCCGGGACGCGCACCGAGACGGTCCGGTCGGCGGCCTCGGGCGCGTCGACCAGGGCGACCAGCCGCGGGCGCGGCGAGAGGGCGATCCGCCGGGCGGGTCCGTCCGGCGTGCGGACCTCCAGCGTCCCGTCGCCGCCGACGAGCAGGAAGGCCTGTGCGGCGGTGAAGTGCAGGAGCAGCACCGCGTCGTCGCCCGAGGCCCGCAGCGAGCGGCTCTCGCCTGTCCACCGCCCGTCGAGCGCCCAGCCCCCGGGGTCGAGCCGGCGGGGGCGGAAGTAGCTGGTCGGCTCGTCGTCCACCACGGCCGGCGTCCCGCGGTAGACCGACGACGGGGCGGCCGAGAGCACGAGCTCGTCGGTGGTGCCGGGCCCGCCGGGTGCCCGGGCGATCGTGCCGACGCGGTCGGGCAGGCGGACGTCGGGGTCGCGCTCGCGCAGGAGCGCCCGCAGCTGGCTCTCGGTACGGCCGTACCCGCCCTCGCCGAACCGCAGCGCCCGCACCTCGCCGGTGGCGTCCAGGAGGTAGGTGGCGGGCTGGTAGCGGTTGCGGTAGGCCGTGGTGGTCGCGTACCCGTCGTCGAGCCCCACGGGGAAGGTGAGCCCGGCCTCGCGGGCCGCCGCGGCGACGACGCCGGGCTCGGTGTCGAAGTCGGCGGTGGGCACGTGCACGCCCACGACCTGCAGGCCGGCCGCGGCGTACCGCTGCGACCACGCCTCCACCTGCGGCAGCGACCGCTGGCAGCTCAGGCAGGCGTAGGAGAAGAACTCGACGAGCACGACCCGTCCCCGCAGGTCCTGCACGGTGCCGGGGTCGGTGCCCACCCAGCCGTCCAGGCCGCGGATGGCCGGTGCGGGGCCGCAGCGCGCGAGGGCGGCGGCTCCGGGGACGCAGCGGTCGAGGCCGGCGTTCTCGTCGGTGACGAGCGAGGTCAGCGCCCCGCGGGCGGGTTCGTCGTCGCGCCGCGGCCCGGGCTCGTCAGGGACGAGCACCGTGGCCGCGAGCGCGGCGACCACGAGGAGCGCGAGCACGGCCGCCAGTCCCGATAGCCGTGGACGTGCCCGCAGGCCCCTCATGCCAGTGCTTCGCAGCAGGCGCGTCGCGCGATTGGTCCGATCTCCACCTCATTAGTCTCAGCCCATGGCCCTGCTCGTCGCCGTCCTCGCTCTCGTGGTCGCCCTCGCGGGCGCGACGCTCGCCTGGCTGGCGTACCGCGCCGCCACCGCGACCCCCGAGAGGACCCCCGACGCCGACCTCCCGGCCGACGTCGAGGTGCTGCGCGACGAGGTGCTGACGCTGCGCGCCGACGCCGGGCAGGTGCTGCGCCACCTGGCGGTCGTCCGGTACGACGCGTTCGGCGACATGGGCGGCCAGCAGTCGTGGTCGATCGCGCTGCTCGACGACGCGGCCGACGGCGTCGTGCTCACCGGCGTCCACGGTCGCAGCGACGCCCGCACCTACGCCAAGAACGTCACGGCCGGGACGAGCGACCAGCAGCTGTCGCCCGAGGAGGCCGAGGCCGTCCGCACGGCGATCCCCTCCCGCCGTCCCTGAGCGGGCGGCCCGCGGCACCCGCCGTGACACGCCCGTCACCGGGGGCCCCTACGCTGCCCTCGTGAACGCGATCGACTGGTCGAGCCTCGATGCCGTGCTGTTCGACCTCGACGGGGTGATCACCCCCACCGCCGAGGTGCACCGCCATGCCTGGGCGCAGATGTTCGGCGCCTACCTCGAGCAGCGGGGCGCTGCGCCGTACACCGAGGACGACTACTTCGCGCACCTCGACGGCAAGCCCCGCTACGAGGGCGTCGCCGACCTCCTCGCGTCCCGCGACATCGACCTCCCGCACGGCGACCCGTCCGACGACCCGTCGGCCGAGACGGTCTGCGGCCTCGGCAACCGCAAGAACGTCGTGTTCTCGCAGGTGCTCCAGGACGACGGCGTCGAGCCCTACCCCGGCTCGGTGCGGTTCCTCGACGCGGTGATCGCCCGCGGCACGCAGGTCGCGATCGTCTCCAGCTCGGCCAACGCGCCGGTGGTGCTCGAGGCCGCTCGGGTGGCCGACCGCTTCGGTGTCGTCGTCGACGGCGCGGTCGCCCGCGACCGGTCGCTGGCCGGCAAGCCCGAGCCCGAGACGTTCCTGTTCGCGGCCGCCGAGCTGGGCGTCCCGCGCGAGCGGGCCGTGGTGGTCGAGGACGCGCTGTCGGGCGTCCAGGCCGGCCGCGCCGGCGGGTTCGCCCTGGTGGTCGGGGTCGACCGCGGTGCCGGCGAGCAGGCGCTGCTCGACCACGGCGCCGACGTCGTCGTGCAGGACCTCGACGAGCTGGTGGCCGGTCTGGAGGGCGACCGATGAGCCCCGGCGCGTCGCACACCCCGCCCCCCGTCCGCGACCACCTCGACCGCGGCCGCTTCCCGGTGCACCCCTGGCGGCTCGTCGAGCGCGTCTTCGACGCCTCCGACATGGGCAAGACCGAGACCCTCTTCGCGGTCGGCAACGGCTACCTCGGCATGCGCGGCAACGTCGAGGAGGGCCGCGAGACCCACCAGCACGGCACCTTCGTCAACGGCTTCCACGAGACCTGGTCGATCCAGCACGCCGAGGAGGCGTTCGGCTTCGCCCGGGTCGGGCAGACCATCGTCAACGTGCCCGACGTCAAGGTGCTGCGCCTCTACGTCGACGACGAGCCGCTGCTGCTGCCCATCGCCGACCTGATCGAGTACGACCGCAGCCTGGACTTCCACCGCGGTCTGCTCGAGCGCGGCCTGGTGTGGCGCACCCCCAGCGGCAAGCGGGTCCGCGTCGACTCGCGGCGCATGGTCTCGATGACCCAGCGCCACCTCGCGGTGATGACCTTCGAGGTCACGCTGCTCGACTCCGACGCCCCGGTCACCATCTCCTCGCAGATCCTCAACCGCCAGGACGGCGAGGACGAGTACCACGTCCGGTCGGCCGCGATGGGCGAGGGCGTCGACCCCCGCAAGGCCGAGCGCTTCGCCCGCCGGGTGCTCGTCCCGCAGACCCAGTGGGGCGACGAGGAGCAGGGCCGGATGGTCCTCGGCTACAAGTGCGCCGACTCCGGCATGACGCTCGCCGTCGCCACCGACCACACGATCGAGACGGCCAACGACTACACCCAGCGGGTGCAGGTCGAGGAGGACATGGCCAAGACCGTCTACCGGGTCTCGGCACGCCAGGGCGTCCCGATCCGCGTGACCAAGGTCGCCGCGTACCACACCTCGCGCGGCGTCCCCTGCCGCGAGCTCGTCGACCGCTGCCGTCGCACGCTCGACCGGGTCGACGACGAGGGCGTCGAGCAGCAGTTCCGCGACCAGCGGGCGTGGTTCGACGCGTACTGGGCCCGCTCCGACGTCGAGGTGGACGACCAGCCCGAGGTGCAGCAGGCGGTGCGGTGGAACCTCTTCCAGCTCGCGCAGGCCAGCGCCCGCGCCGAGGGCAGCGGGATCCCGGCCAAGGGCGTCACCGGCTCGGGCTACGGCGGCCACTACTTCTGGGACACCGAGGTCTACGCGCTCCCGTTCCTCACCTACACCAGCCCGGCCTGTGCCCGTGCGGCCCTGCGCTTCCGCTACAACATGCTCCCGGCGGCCCGCAAGCGTGCCGGCCAGCTCACCCAGGACGGCGCGCTGTTCCCGTGGCGCACGATCAACGGCGAGGAGGCCTCGGCCTACTACGCCGCCGGCACCGCGCAGTACCACATCGACGCCGACATCTCGTACGCGCTGAGCCAGTACGTCCACGCCACCGGCGACCACGACTTCCTCGAGCGCGAGGCCGTCGACATCCTCGTCGAGACCGCGCGGATGTGGGCCGACCTCGGCTTCTGGCGCCACAACGGCGGCAGCTCGTTCCACATCCACGGCGTCACCGGCCCGGACGAGTACACGACCGTCGTCAACGACAACCTCTTCACCAACGTGATGGCCCGGCACAACCTGCGGCGCGCGGCGCAGGCGGTGCACGAGCTGGAGGACCGCTGGCCGCAGGCCTACGACCGGATGGTCACCCGGCTGTCCCTCGCTCCGGACGAGGTGGGCGAGTGGGAGGCCGCGGCCGAGGGGATGTGCATCCCGTTCGACGCCGAGCAGGGCATCAACCCGCAGGACGCCCACTTCCTGGAGCGCGAGGTCTGGGACCTCGAGGCCACGCCGCCCGACAAGCGACCGCTGCTGCTCAACTACCACCCGCTGGTGATCTACCGGTTCCAGGTGCTCAAGCAGGCCGACGTCGTGCTGGCGCTGTTCCTGCAGGGCGACGAGTTCTCGCCCGAGCAGAAGCGGGCCAACTTCGACTACTACGACCCGATCACCACCGGTGACTCCACCCTGTCGGCGGTCGTGCAGTCGATCATCGCCGCCGAGGTCGGCTACCACGACCTCGCGCTGCGCTACTTCACCGCGGCCCTGTTCGTCGACCTCGCCGACCGTCACGCCAACGCCTCGGACGGCGTGCACGTCGCCTCCACCGGCGGCGTCTGGAACGCGCTCGTCGGCGGCTTCGGCGGCTTCCGCGACTTCCGCGGCGTCTTCACCATCGACCCCCGCCTGCCCGACTCGTGGCCGCGCCTGACGTACCGGCTGACGATCCACGGCAACCGCCTCCGCGTGAGCGTCACCCACGAGGCGGTCGAGCTGGAGATCGAGGAGGGCCAGGAGGTCCGGCTGTCGGTGCGCGGCGAGGACGTCGTCGTCACCGCCGGCACGCCGGTCACCGTCGCCCTCGACGGCCAGGGCCCGCGCCTGGACGGCATGCCCGACCCGTGGCCCACGCACGGCGCCGTGCGCGCCCCCGACGGCGAGCTCGTCACCGCGTCGGTGCCGCACGCCGGCGGCGGCTCGGGCCGCTGACCGCGTGGGGCCGGCCTAGCTGCAGGCGCTCCGGTCGGCGCCGAGCGTGCGCATGATCGTGGCGTCGCCGGCCCCGAACCGGTAGGCCTGGCCGGCGAGCGTCGGGTACATGACCTGGCTCCTGCCGTGCGCGTGCCCGGCCCCGATCGCGTGGCTCAGCTCGTGCAGGGTGGTGATGCGCCGGTTCCAGGCGCGACGGTCGCCGCGGTACCGACGGCTCGGGTAGCGGTGGGCGACGTCGGCGTTCATCACCACGAATCCGTTGCGCAGGCGGTGCCCGACGGCCTCCGCGCCGCCGTACCCGAGGTACCGACGCTCGGTCAGCCAGCTGCTGTCACGCCCCGGTCGTGCCCAGGCGATGAGGACGTCGACGCCCGCGGGGTTGGCCACGCCGCGCTGCGGCACCGCGGTCGTCGTCCCGCGGTAGCGGAGCTGCAGACCGCTGGCGAGCCTGATCTGGCGCACGGCCCAGCGCACCTCGGCCACGTAGGCCCGCTTGCCCGCGGCGTCGGCCCGGAGGTGCCGGGTGTTGACGGCGTAGGTGATCGGCCGGCACGCGTCCCACCGGGCGCCCTCGATCAGCCAGGAGTGGTCCGACGCCCTCCCCGCGAGACGGTCGGCCGGACGCTGCGCCGACGCGGGCGCGGCCAGCCCCAGCGCCCCCACCACGACGGCGACCACGAGTGCCCCCACGATCCCGGCCCGGCGACGCCCCGAGTGGACGCCGGTCCCTCTGCTCTCCACGGTTCTCCCTCAAGAATCTCTACCTAAACTTGAGTAGAAGCCTAGGGAGCCTTGAGGTCGGGCGCCGCCCCGGACGAGCCAAGGGGCCGAACCGGGCCCTCCCCCCTGGCCCGACCGGGCCAGGACGTTGCGGGCAGATCTGACGGACCGTCCGCGGTCCCGTCCGGTGGCGTCGTCGGATCCCCAGGTAGGCACGGGAATCCGACGGAACCACGGAGAAATCCCCAAGGTCCTGTCGGTAGGCCGTGCCTACCTGGGAATCCGACACCGGGAGGAGCCGCCCCGGGGGAGCGGGCTAGGCGCGGGCGGCGTCCTGGGGGACGCGGATGAGGAGGACGCCGGGCTGGATCTCGGCGCGGAGCTCGGTGCCCTCGCCGGCGGGGTCGCCGTCGAGCTGACGGGCGGTGGGGCGGTCGGCGCGGAGGACGACGGTGCGGCCGGTCATGCGGTCGAGGCGGCCGTCGGTGCGGGGACGCTTGCCGATGACGCGGTAGGCGACCCGCACCCAGCCGGTGAGGCGGACGGGGGAGATGACGACGACGTCGAGCAGCCCGTCGTCGACCTCGGCGTCGGGCATCAGCGGCAGCCCGCCCTGGAGGTGGCCGACGTTGCCGATGACGACGGTGCGCGCGCGGTGCTTGACGAACGGGCCGTCGTCGACGGAGATCTCGACGCGGGTGGCGGGGTAGCGGACGAACTGCTGGAACCCCGAGACGACGTAGGCCACCCAGCCGACGCGCTTCTTCAGGTCGTCGTCGGTGGCGTTCATGATCGCGGCGTCGAGCCCGAGGCCGGCCATCACGGTGAACTCGGTGGGCTCGAGGCCGTCGCCCTCCAGCGCCACGAGGTCGATCGCGCGGTCCTGGCCGTTCAGCGCGACGTCGATCGCGTCGCCGACGTGCAGCGGGATGCCGAGGTTGCGGGCCAGCAGGTTGCCGGTGCCGAGCGGCACGACGCCGACGGCGACGCCCGTGCGCGCGAGCTCGTGGCAGACGGTGCGGACGGTGCCGTCGCCGCCCGCGACGATCACCAGGTCGGCGCCGTCGGACAGCGCCTGCTCGGCCATCGAGACGCCCGGGTCGTCGGCCGTCGTCTCGTACCAGCGGATCTCGTGCCAGTCCGCGAGACGGGCCCAGGCGGTGAGGCGCGCGGTGAAGGAGGCGACGTCGCCGACCTTGATGGGGTTGAGCACCACCGCCAGCTGCTTGCCGCCGGACCCGGTGGTGACGGCCGCCGGGGGCGTCTCGGCCACCGCGTTCCACATCGTGCCGACCCAGGCAGCGAGCGCGACGAAGGTGCCGAGCGCCAGGCCGGCGACGACGTCGCTGAGGTAGTGCACGCCGAGGAACATCCGGTCGGCACCGACCAGCAGGGCGAACCCGACCCAGCCGGTGAGCAGCAGCCGTCGTACGCCGCCCTTCTGAGTCAGCACGATCGTGAGGAGCACCAACGTGGTGGTGAACATGCCGGCCGCGGCGGCGTGGCCGCTCGGGAAGGAGAACTCGCCGATCTGCGTCAGCGGCACCGGCCAGCTCGGACGGGGGCGGTCCAGGATGAACTTGCTGAGCGGGGCCACGACCAGCTCGACCACCACCACCGTGACGAGCCACAGCGAGATCCGGCGGTCGCCCCGCACGAACGTCACCACCGCGACGACGAGCAGCACGCCGCGCATCGCCCACGGGCCCAGCCAGAACGCGACGGCCTCGAGGATCGCGATCCAGGTCGGGTGACCGACGCTGACGTCGTACGCGGCCTGCGCGACGCTCTCGTCGAGGTCGACCAGGGGGACGAAGCCGGTGCCGACCATCACGGTCAGCACCACCATCAGCAGCGCGAGGCCACCGAGCAGGAAGCCCAGCGCGCGCGTCCGGTTCGGTCGCGCGCGGCGCAGGTCGATCGGCACGGTCGTCCTCTTCGTGTCGGGTGCGGGCGCGGCCGCGTCGGGCCCCCCAGCCTAGGGCCTGGGCCCGGCGCGCGTTGCGCCGACGGGGCGTGCGTGGTCGGGTGTCCGGGTGCAGACCATGGAGCGCAGCGTCACCGTCGACCGTCCGCTCTCCCGGGTGTGGACGTACCTCTCCGACTTCGAGAGCACCAACGACTGGGACCCCGGCACCGTCCGCACCGAGCGGACCCACGGAGACGGCGGACCGGGCACGGTCTACGCGAACACGTCGACGTTCGCCGGGCGCACGAGGCACCTCGACTACACCGTCGTGGACCGGGAGGAGGAGCGGCTGCTGCGCCTGCGCGGCGTCAACCGCGGCTCGGTGGTCCTCGAGACGATGACGTTCCGCGGCGACGACCGGCGGACGACCGTCACGTACCGGATGGAGCTGGAGCTCAGGGGCGTGGCGCGGCTGGCGACGCCGGTGGTGCCGCTCGTCCTGAGGAGGCTGGGCGACGAGGGCGCGACGGGACTGCGCGCGGGCCTGGAGCGGCTGTGACGCGTCGCCCGGTGCGCCGGGAACCGCGTTGACGAGCGCCGATAGGCTGAACTCGTGATCGACGTACGCCTGCTCAGGGACGACCCCGACCTCGTCCGCGCCGCCCAGGAACGCCGTGGCGAGTCGCCCGCGGTGGTCGACGACCTGCTGGCCGCCGACGAGTCCCGGCGCGCGAGCATCGCCGAGTTCGAGCAGCTGCGGGCCGAGCAGAAGCAGCTCAGCAAGCAGATCCCGCAGGCGCAGGGCGAGGAGAGGGCCGCGCTGCTCAGCCGCACCAAGGAGCTGAGCGGCCAGGTCAAGACCGCCGAGGCCGCGCAGGGCGAGGCCGCCGCGGTGTTCGACGTCCTGCTCAAGTCGCTGCCCAACGTCGCCGCGGCCGAGGCCCCGCCCGGGGGTGAGGACGACTTCGTGACGATCGAGGAGGTCGGCACCCCGCGCGACTTCGCCGCCGAGGGCTTCGAGCCGCGCGACCACCTCGAGCTCGGCCGCCTGCTCGGCGCGATCGACGTCGAGCGAGGCGCCAAGGTGTCGGGCTCGCGGTTCTACTTCCTCACCGGCGTCGGCGCCCAGCTCGAGCTCGCGCTCGTCCAGCTCGCGATGGCCAAGGCGGCCGAGTGGGGCTTCATCCCGATGATCCCGCCGTCGCTGGTCGGGCCCCGGGCGATGGAGGGCACCGGCTTCCTCGGCCAGGCCGCCGACGACGTCTACCACCTGGAGAAGGACGACCTCTACCTCGTGGGCACGTCGGAGGTGCCGCTCGCGGCCTACCACTCCGACGAGATCCTCGAGGCCGACTCGCTGCCCCTCAAGTACGCCGCCTTCAGCCCGTGCTTCCGGCGCGAGGCCGGCTCGTACGGCAAGGACACCAAGGGCATCTTCCGGGTGCACTGGTTCGACAAGGTCGAGATGTTCGTCTACACGACGATCGAGGAGTCGTACGCGACACACGAGGCGCTGCTGGCCTGGGAGCGCGAGTGGCTCGACGCGCTCGAGCTGCCCTACCGCGTCATCGACGTCGCGGCGGGCGACCTCGGCCTGTCGGCCATCCGCAAGTTCGACTGCGAGGCC
The DNA here is from genome assembly GCA_030655315.1 of Nocardioidaceae bacterium. Taxonomy (GTDB): domain Bacteria; phylum Actinomycetota; class Actinomycetes; order Propionibacteriales; family Nocardioidaceae; genus JAURVT01. The sequence goes on from JAURVT010000042.1 coordinate 135,467, forward strand.
TGGGTGCCCACCCAGGGCAAGTACCGCGAGGTCTCGTCGACGTCGAACTGCACCGAGTTCCAGGCGCGTCGCCTCAACACCCGCGTGCGCGGGGAGGACGGAACCCGTCCCGCGGCCACGCTCAACGGCACCCTGATGGCGGCCACGCGCACCATCGTGGCGCTGCTCGAGAACCACCAGCAGGCCGACGGATCGGTCCGCGTCCCCGCGGTGCTGCAGCCGTACCTCGGTGGCCGCCAGGTGCTGGAGCCGCTCGCGTGACGCGCGTGCCCGGCCTGGTCGCGCTCGACGTCGACGGCACGCTCGTCGACGGCGCGAACCAGATGACCGACGCCGTCCGCGACGCCGTGCTCGCGATCCGCGACGCGGGCGCGCACGTCGTGATCTCCACCGGCCGCTCCATCCACGGCGTGATGGACGCCGTCGGCAAGCTGGGCCTCGACGAGGGCATCGCCGTGGCCTCGAACGGCTCGGTGGTCTTCACCTACGACGCGACCGGCGCGTTCGAGGTCGTCCACCAGGTGACCTTCGACGCGAGCCAGGCCGTCAAGCTCGTCCTCGACCACGTGCCCGACGCCGCGGTGGCCGTGGAGGAGATCGGCGTCGGCTGGCGCATCAACAAGCCGTTCCCCGACGGCGAGATCAACGGCGTGATGACCGAGCAGACCATCGACGAGCTCGTCGGCCAGCCGGTCACGCGCGTGATCGTGCGCAGCCCGGAGTCCTCGCCCGAGGACTTCACGGTGCTGGCCGAGCAGCTCGGGCTGGCCGGGACCAACTACTTCGTCGGCTACACCGCCTGGCTCGACCTCGCTCCCGAGGGCGTCTCCAAGGCCTCCGGCCTGGAGGTCGTGTGCGAGCGGCTCGGCGTGGCGCAGGCCGACGTCCTCGCCGTCGGCGACGGCCACAATGACGTCGAGATGCTCCGCTGGGCCGGCCGCGGCGTCGCGATGGGCGAGTCGCCGACCGACGTCCTCGACGCCGCCGACGCCGTCACCGCGACCCTGGAGGACGACGGCACCGCCGTCGAGCTCCGTCGCTACCTGTCGTGACCCGCGTCTGCGTCTTCACCGGCTCGGCGCACGGCACGGACCCGGCCCACGCCGAGGCGGCGCGGGCGCTCGGCACCCACCTGGGCGAGAGCGGTGTCGGCCTGGTCTACGGGGGCGGGCACGTGGGGCTGATGGGCGTGGTCGCGGACGCGACGATGGCCGCCGGCGGCGAGGCCGTCGGCATCATCCCGCAGGGCCTGTTCGACCGCGAGGTCGGCCACCACGGGCTGACCTCGCTCGAGGTCGTCCCCGACATGCACACCCGCAAGGCGCGGATGGCCGAGCTGTCCGACGCGTTCGTCGCGCTGCCCGGCGGCCTCGGCACGCTCGAGGAGCTGTTCGAGGTCTGGACCTGGCGCAACCTGTCGATCCACGCCAAGCCCGTCGTGCTCTACGACGTCGACGGCTTCTGGACCCCGCTGCGCGACATGGTGGCGCGGATGGTCGACGTGGGCTTCGTGTCGCCCACCGCGGCCGAGGTGGTCGTGGTCGACCGGCCGCAGGACGTCACCGCCCTGCTGTAGCACCGGGACGGCGGGCACGCCGCCCCACCCGCCTGGCGGGGGTCGCCCGCTACCGGTCGTCCTCGACGACGGCGTCGAAGGCGTCGAGGACCTCGTCGACCCCGGGCACGTCGGTCCGGGTGGCCGTCGCACGGGCGGGGGCGTCGGAGTCGGCCTCGCGGCGGGCCCGGCGCAGGTGGCGCTTGACGGTGGACAGCGAGCAGTCGAGGCGGGCGGCCAGCTGCTCGAAGGTGTCGTCGGGGTAGGCGCGACGGGTGGCGAGCACCGAGGCGTGGTCGAGGGGACGGCCCTCGACGCGGACGCCCGCGGCCTCGTCGAGGTCGTCGGCCTCGACCGTGACGCCGAGCGCGCGCCTGATCTGGCGGCGCTCGCGGGTGGTGGTGCAGCCGACGTAGCCCGACACGTCGACCTGGACGACCGAGCGGTACAGGCAGTCGACGAACAGCGGGCACCCCGCGCAGGCCTCGCGGGCGCGGTCGAGCAGCGCGCGGTACTCGGCCCACACCGCCTGGGTCACCTTGGACCGGACGGGCGGCGCGTCGAGCGACTCGTGGGAGAACAGGGCGAGGTCGTGCGCGCAGGGGGGACCGGCCGGCGTGGTCGCCGGCTCCGGCTGCCGCGATGCCCGGACATCGATGCGCATGGACCCCCCGTCCTCGCGTGACCCGACGTCGGCGGTGGTCGGTCCGCCGGCGCCGCCGACCTCGGTGGTCGGGACTGTCCAGTCGGACGGTGCCCCGCTCGCCGCGGTTCCGGTCGCGCTACAGGTACATTCCACCACCGCTGGAGGGGCCGGTGTCGCCCGCGGGTGGCATTTGCCCCGGATTGCCCGTCGCGGCGCCCTCGGGCAGGGCCTTGCGGATGGTCTGCAGCTGGCTCTGCGCGGCGACCTGCTGGGCGTAGATGGCGGTCTGGATGCCGTGGAACAGACCCTCCAGCCACCCGACCAGCTGGGCCTGCGCGATCCGCAGCTCGGCCTCGGAGGGGGTGTCGGACTCGAACGGCAGGCTGAGCCGCTCCAGCTCCTCGACGAGCTCGGGCGCGAGCCCGTCCTCGAGCTCCTTGACCGACATCTGGTGGATCTCGCGCAGCCGGGAGCGGCTGGCCTCGTCGAGCGGGGCGGACTTCACCTCCTCGAGCAGGGTGCGGATCATCGTGCCGATCCGCATCACCTTGGCGGGCTCGGTGACGGCCCGGGCGTGCTCGGCCTGGTGGGCGGCGCCGGCCACCTCGACCTCGACGGGACGCCCGTCGGGACCGATCACGGTCGCGCGCTGGGGAACGTTCTGCTCAGACATGCGACCCAGCCTAGGTCGTGGCTACGACACGTGCGCGGGACCCGGCAGCCGCGCGGACCAGCGCACGTCGCCCTCGCGCAGCGCGCAGCCCGGCGCCATGCCGACGCGGGCGGCCACCCGCTGCGACGCGACGTTGCCGGGGTGGATGAACGCGCAGAGCTCGCGCGCGTCGAACGTCTCGAGCCACGAGCAGAGCGCGGCGACGGCCTCGGTCGCGTAGCCGTGGCCCTGGTGCTCCGCGCCGACCACCCAGGCGGTCTCGACGACGCCGAAGTCGCGGTCGAGCGCGATGGCCTGGACGGTGCCCACCAGCGTGCCGTCGTCGCGCAGCCGCACCACCCAGTTGAACCAGCCCTCGTCGCCGTCGGGCGAGCTGCCGTAGACCTGGTTCATGTACCGCTCGCGCAGCTGCTCCAGCGTCGGCGGGGCGCCGCCGGTGAACAGGTAGAGCGACGGGTCGGCCAGCAGCGGCTCCATCTCGGGCGCGTCACCGACGCGCAGCGGGTCGATGCGCAGCCGCTCGGTGCGCATCGGAGCCACCACGGGCCACGTCCGCAGCACCTCGGTCATCCCCCTACGGTGACGCCCCCGGGGGTCACTGTCCACCGTCGTCGCGGGTGGACGGCCCCGCGAGCCCCACTCCCCACGACGAGACGTGGGCGTGGCCGGGCTGCAGACGGGTCAGGTCGTCGCCGGTGTTGAGGGCGCCGGTGGGGCACGAGTAGGGCTCGATCGCGAGCGCGCTGCGGTCGGGCGGGGTGTACAGCTGGAGCCACGGGAGGCTGGCTCCCCACCACAGGCGCAGGTCGCCGAACCCCATCCACGCGCGGTCGTCGTCGTCGCGCGGCGTGCCGTCGAAGGCGTCGTCGAGCACGAGGTCGCCGAGGTCGCGCGGCGCCGCGAAGTCGTACGCCGAGCCCGGCACCGGGACGCGTCCGGCGGGCAGCAGCCGGTCGTCCAGCACCAGCCGCTCGGTGGCGGGCAGCCACAGCGGCGTCCGGTCGATCGGGTCGGGGCTGGTGAAGTACGGGTGGAACCCCACGCCCCACGGCAGCACGCCGTCGCCGAGGTTGAACGCCTCGAGCAGCACCGACAGGCCCGCGTCCGACAGCGTGTACGACAGCTGCAGGCCGAGCCGGAACGGCCAGCCCGGTGCGTCCTCGACGCGGACGCCGAGGGTCACCCAGTCGGCACCGCTGACGGCGACCTGCCAGTCGAGGTCGTCGACGAGGCCGTGCAGGGCCACCTGCGAGTCGGCGTCGTCGATGCGCAGGTGGTGGGTCCGGCCCTCCCAGGTGTAGCTGCCGCCGTCGACCCGGCCGGGCCACGGGGCGAGCAGGTCACCGGCGTAGGGCAGGTGCCGTCCGGGCGTGCTGCGGCGCAGGACGAGGTCGCGCCCGTCGTGCGTGAGGGCCGCCAGCGCCGCGCCGCGGGGGTCGACGTGGGCCTCCCACCGCCCGGACGCGATCGTGATCACCGGACGCCCAGACCCCAGGTGCCGCGGTGGGACTCGCCGGGGGCGAGCACGACGAGGTCGTCCCCGGTGCTGAGCGAGTCGGGTCCGCACGTCTGCGGCTCGACCGCGAAGCAGCTGCGGTCGGGCGCGGTGAACACCTGGAGCCAGCCGTAGACGGGCTCCCACCACAGCCGCAGGTCGCCCAGGTGGGCGGCGTGGTTGCCGTCGTCGCGCACGTCGAGCTCGGTGAACGCGGTGTCGAGCACGACGCCGCCGAGCGGGCGGGGCGTGCGGAAGTCGTACGGCGTGCCCGCCACGTCGAGCTCGGCGACGGGCAGCAGGCGGTCGGGCGACACCTCGACGTAGCGCGACGCGCCGAGGTCGACCTCGACGTCGTCGGCCTGCCCGCCAGGGAGGAGGTAGGGGTGGAAGCCCGCGCCGTAGGGAGCGGGCGTCTCGCCGGTGTTGGTGGTCTCGAGCGTGACCGACAGGCCGTGCTCGTCGACGGCGTAGGTGATCGAGGCGGCGAGGCGGAACGGGTACCCGTCCTGCGGCGGCACCTCGCACGTGAGCCGTACCGAGGTGTCGTCGTGCTCGGCGACGTCCCAGTCGGTGTCGAGCACCAGGCCGTGCAGGGCGTTGTGCCGCTCGGGCTCGTTCAGCGTGAGCTGGTGCTCCCGGCCGGCGAAGGTCCAGGTGCCGTCGGACACCCGGTTGGGCCACGGCACCAGCACGTCACCGCGGAAGCGCATCTCCGACGGGCCCTCGCGGTCCACGACGAGGGGGCGGTCGTGGTGCAGCAGCCGGACCAGGGCGCCGCCGTGCGGGTCGACCGCCGCACGGTAGGGGCCGGCGGCGACGTCGAGGTAGGCGCTCACGGGACGAGCAGGACCTTTCCGGTGTGGGAGGACTCGTCGAGGATGCGGTGGGCATCGGCGACGTCGGCGAGGGGCACGGTGGTGTGGATGATCGGACGGACGGTGCCGTCGTCGAGCAGGGGCCAGACGTTCTCGACCATGCTGGCCACGATCAGCGCCTTCTCCTCGGGCGGACGGGCCCGCAGCGACGCCGCCATCACCGCGGCACGCTTGCCGAGCAGCTTGCCGAGGTCGAGCTCCCCCCGGGTACCGCCCTGCATGCCGATGACGACGAGGCGGCCCGCGGTGGCGAGCGCGTCGACGTTGCGGCCGAGGTACTTGGCGCCCATGTTGTCGAGGATGACGTCCGCGCCGTGGCCGTCGGTGGCCGACTCGATCTCCTCGACGAAGTCCTGCTCCCTGTAGTTGACCAGGACGTCGGCGCCGAGGTCGCGGCAGACGTCGAGCTTGGCCTGCGAGCCGGCGGTGACGGCGACGCGCGCCCCGAGGGCGTGCGCGAGCTGGACGGCCATCGTCCCGATGCCGCTGCCACCGCCGTGCACGAGCAGCGTCTCGCCCTGCTGGAGCGCGGCGGCCATGAACACGTTGGCCCACACCGTGGCGGCGACCTCGACCAGGCCACCGGCGTCGACGAGCGAGACGCCCTCGGGCACCCGGGCCACCTGGCCCACGGGCACGTTGACCTTCTCGGCGTAGCCGCCGCCGCTGAGCAGCGCGCAGACCTCGTCGCCGACGGAGAACCCCTCGACGCCCTCGCCGACGGCCGACACCCTGCCGGAGCACTCGAGCCCGAGCACGTGGGTGGCGCCGGCGGGCGGGTCGTACGCACCCTGGCGCTGCATCACGTCGGCCCGGTTGACGCCGGCGGCGGCGACGTCGACCAGCACCTCGCCCGGACCCGCGACGGGGTCGTCCAGCTCGGTCACGACGAGGGCGTCGGGGCCGCCCGGTTCCTCCACGACAACGGCACGCATGCTCACACCGTACGCCGGGCGAGCACCTCGAGCGTGAGCACCATCGCCACCGCCTGGGCGGCCAGGATGCCCACCAGGACGACGATCTGCGCGGCGCCCGCCTGCACCGGCGAGCCGCCCCCGAGCAGCACGCCGACGAACGCGCCGGGCAGCGTCACGAGGCCGACCGTCCGGGTCTGGTCGATGCCCGGCAGCAGCGCCTGGGACGCGAGGGGGCGGGTCAGCATCAGCGCCGCGTCGCGGGCCGGCAGGCCGATGGACAGCGCGGCCTCGTGCTCGCCGCGGCGGTCCCGCATCGTGGCCACGGCCAGCTTGCCCAGCTGCGACGTGCCCGTCATCGCCCCGCCGATGACGATGCCCGAGATCGGCAGCACCGCGGCGGGGTGCCACGGGACGGCGCCCGACAGCGCGACCACGGCGAGCACCGGCGCGACGCCGCAGGCGAGGGGGAGCGCGGCCCACCAGGCGCGGGGCCCGTCGCCGCCGATGCGGCCGGCCGCGGTGAACGACGCGACGCCGAGCATCAGCAGGACGAACCCGGCCGTCCACCACCCCGACGCCAGGACGAACGCGAGCACCGACGACACCACCGCGAGCTGGACGACGGCGCGCCCGGACGCCCACGCCATGTCGCGGGCGCTGCCGAGCCGTCCGGCCCAGGCGACGCCGACGGCGAGCGCCGCGAGCACCACGACGGCCGCGGCGAGCGCCCACGGGTCGGTGGAGACCACGGCCGGTCAGTCCTGGGCGGGCCAGGCGGCGACGAGCTCGAGCACCCGGGCGGTGACGGCGTCGACGTCGGCGGGCGTGCCGCCCCGCTGCGCCGCGGCGTACCCGATCAGGAAGGCGGTGACCGGCGCGGCCGGGCGCTCCACGGCGTGCGCGATGTCGCGCGTCGCGTCGAGCAGGCTCTTGAGGTCGACCTCGGTCTCGATGCCGAGGGAGTCGCGGACGTGGTCGGTCCAGGCGGGCAGGCTCATGGGGCGGACGGTACGTCGTGCGGCTCGTCGACGTCGTGGGCCTCCTCGCCGACCGCGGGCACGAGCACCACGCGCAGCGGGGCCAGCAGCGCCTTCATCGAGCCGCCGGCCCAGGTGGGACGTCGCGCGGCCACCTCGCGCAGCCGGTCGGTCCCGATCACCGTGCACAGGTGCTGCACCCGTCCGCCGGCGTCGACGAGCGACGCGGGGCGGTGCTGCGCGGCGTCGAGCAGGCGCCGGACCGTGGCCGGGGCGAGGTGGGGCAGGTCGGCGGCGAGCAGCACCACGCGCGGCGCCGTCAGGTGCTCGAGCGCGGCGACGACGGCCTGCGCGGGACCCGACCCGGGTGGGTCCTCGCGCACCCACGTCACCTCGCGCCCACCGGCCAGCGGGCGCTCGTCGCCGACGACGACGGTGCGCGCCGCGGCGGCGGTCGCGGCCAGCACGTGGTCGAGCAGCGTGAGCCCGTCGAGCACCACCCGCGTCTTGTCGGACCCGAACCGGCGGGACGCTCCGCCGGCCAGCACCACCGCGTCGAACCCGTCCTCACCCACCCCACCACCCTAGATCCGCCCCGTGCCCGGTGGGTGAGACGGCAGATCCCGTCGGCCCCACCGTCACAGCGACCGTGGCAAAGGGGCGCCGACCGTGGTCAAGGACCTGCCCTTCGGGATGGCTGGTGGAAGGGCGCAGCGAGGACGGCGGGGGTGGGCGATCGGCGGTCGGGTGCGGGCGTGGGTCTCGGTGGGTGAGACGGCGGATCCCGCTGGCCCCACCAGTCACACGGACCGTGGCAAAGGGGCACCGGCCGTGGTGAACATGCCGTGTTTCGCGCTGTTTGCCACGGTCGGCACCGGCGGGCGGGCGGTTCGTCTCGCAGACCGAGACAAGGGCCCTGCCTCGCCGGCGACTGCCCCACCCGCCGTCCTCGCCGCGCACTCCCCGACCCCCGAGGGGGACGGTCCGGGCTGGGCCCCGCTCCGCGGGCGGAGCCGGTGGAGCGCCGGGCCCGCGTCGACTTCCGCGTGGTCGTGGGTCGAGGGCCGTCCAAGGCCCGAGGGGACGGAAGTCAACGGGTGGGGTCGGTCCGGGACGGGGGGCTGGCACGATGGGCGGGTGCACGTCGCCCTGATCCAGATGAGCGCGACGACCGACTCGGGGCAGAACCGCGAGGTGGTCGCCGCGGCGCTGTCCGACCTCGAGCCCGGTCTCGACCTCGTCGTGCTGCCGGAGGCGTCGATGCACGACTTCGGCGCCGCCGACCACGACCTCGCGTCCGCGGCCGAGCCCCTCGACGGGCCGTACGCCCAGCTGCTGGGCGCGCACGCCGCCCGCCTCGGCGCCACGATCGTGGCCGGCACGTTCGAGCGCGTCGCCGGCGAGGACCGTCCGTTCAACACCCTGCAGGTGCACGGGCCGGACGGCGGGCTGGCCGGCACCTACCGCAAGTGCCACCTCTACGACTCCTTCGGCTACCGCGAGTCCGACCGGCTCCTCGCCGGCGGCACCGAGCCGGTCGTGCTCGACGTCGCGGGCCGCCGCCTGGGTCTGATGACCTGCTACGACCTGCGGTTCCCCGAGCACGCCCGGCTGCTCGTCGACGCGGGCGCCGACGTGCTGGTGGCGCCGTCGGCATGGGTGCGCGGCCCGCTCAAGGAGGACCACTGGGAGACGCTGGTGCGCTCCCGCGCGATCGAGAACACGGTCGACGTGCTCGCGGTCGGCCAGTGCGGTGGCACCTACGTCGGTCGCACCATGGCCGTCGACCCGCTCGGGGTGGTCGTGGCGTCGGCGGGGGAGGCGCCCGCCACCGTCCGGGCCACCCTGTCGGTCGAGCGCCTCGAGCACGCCCGCGCGACCAACCCGTCCCTGCGCAACCGGCGCCTGCCCGGGACCGGTCGGTGACCCCCGAGACCCCCGTGCCCGGCGGACGGCGTCGGCAGACCCCACCGCCCGGCAGCCGCCGGCGGGAGTCCACGACCCTCGGCTACCTCCCCCCGGTGCGCGAGCCGCGGTTCTCCCCGACCGTCGTGCGTCGCACGGCCGTCGCCACCTGCGTCCTCGCGTTCCTGATCGGCACGGCCGCGGCCGCGACGGCCGTCGTCGCCACGCCCCTGCCGGGCTGGGTCAGCCGGGCGGGGGCCGTCGTCCTGGTGGTGCTCTACGCGGTGGTGCTGACCTACCGCGCCGGCGGACGGCTCGCGGTGTGGCCGCCCCTGGTGGTGGTGCTGACGGCCGTCGCGCTCACCACCGACATCGCGTGGGCGCTCTCGATGCTCGCGGTGGTGACCGGCGTGCTCGCGGCCGTGCTGGCGGTGGTCATCACCAGACCCGCGGTGCAGACCTGGCGCGTCATCGGGGAGTTCACCCTCGCCGTGGCCATCGGCCTGTCCGGTGCGCTCGCCGTCGCGGCCTGGAACGCGCCCGTCGTCTACCAGCGGTTCGCGATCCTCGTGCTCGCGCTGTCGCTCGTGCTCACCTTCGCCATCGTCTGGAGCCTCGGGGCGGGGCTGCACGGCCTGGGCCAGCGCGGCTTCCTGCTCATCGTCGGCGGCGGCCTGCTGATGACGCTGGTGCTCGTCTACAGCAGCGCCGTCCGCGCCTACGGGTCGCCGGTGGTGGTCGAGTCGCTGGACGGCGCGTTCGCGTGGATGCGCGACACCATCGGCGGCGTCCCCCGTCCGGCCCAGTTCCTGCTGGGCCTGCCCGCGCTCGTGTGGGGCATCGGGACGCGCGCCGACCGTCGGCAGGGCTGGTGGATGTGCGCGTTCGGCGTGGTCGGCACCGCCACGATGACCACGCAGCTGGTCTCGGCCGACGCGGTGCCGTCCTACATCGGGCTGTCCGAGCTCTACTCGATCGTCCTCGGGCTGCTGATCGGCCTGCTCGTGCGCCGGATCGACCCGGGCACCCGCCGGCGCGGGGCGTCCGCGGGGGCCGGTGGCTCACGCGCCCGTCGCGACGAGCCCGAGACCGTCATCCGCCCCGAGCCGGAGCGCACTCGACCGTTGAAGTAGCCGGGCCCCACAATGGGGCCACCACCCCCGGAGAGGACACCCATGGCGCAGGAGACGCAGATCGTGGCCGAGATGGTCGCGAACGTGTGGAAGATCGTCGCCGAGGAGGGCCAGGCCCTCACCGCGGGCGACACCGTGGTCATCCTCGAGTCGATGAAGATGGAGATCCCGGTGCTCGCCGAGCAGGACGGCACCGTCACCGACGTGCGCGTCCACGAGGGCGACGTGGTCCAGGAGGGCGACGTCCTGGCGGTGCTCTCCTAGGCGGACGACCCGACCTCCCACCCGCGAGGAGCGGCGCCGGGTGCGATGATGGCGACCCGGCACGGGCCCGCGTCCGTGTCGTGGAGGGGTGCCGGAGTGGCCGATCGGAACCGCCTTGAAAGCGGTCGCTGGCAGCAGTGTCAGCCGCGGGTTCGAATCCCGCCCCCTCTGCCACGACCCTCACGCCGAGCCCCCAGGAGCACCACGCCATGACCGCAGCGCCGGTGCCGGCGACCGTCTACCGCCTCGACCGGGCGCACGCGGTGCGGCTGTTCGGCCTGCGGATGCTGGTGGCCGCCGTGCTCGTGGTCGTCGCGGCCGTCGTGCTCGGCATCGCCGACGGCGGCGTGCTGCGCGTCGTCGGCGTCGTGCTGGCCGTGCTGGCCGGCGTCGCCGTGCTCGCGGCGGTGCTGGTGCTCGTCCGTCCGCCCGTGGTCGTGCGGCTCGACGCGGGTGGCTACCGCGTGCGTCGGGTACCCGACTGCGGCGTGCAGGCCGCGCCGTGGCGCGGCGTCGCCGACGTCACCACCGGTGCCGACGACCTCGGACGCACGATGGAGGTACGGCTGACCGACGGCGGACGCACCGTCGTCCCCCTCGTGCTGGTCGCGCACGACGCCCGCCGGCTCATGCTGGAGGTGCGCGAGCGCCTCGACACCGCCCACGGCTACCGCCGGCTGGGGGCTCCGGGCACGCCCGATTCGCCGACGCCCGGCACGACCTAGTAGCCTGCCATGGCTGCTGTCCCCGCCACGGGACCCGGCGTGGAGGTGTCGCATAGTGGCCTAGTGCGCCCGCCTGCTAAGCGGGTTGAGGATGAAACCTCTCGCGAGTTCAAATCTCGCCACCTCCGCCAGCCACCCACGAGGCCCGCGACCACCACGGTCGCGGGCCTCCGTGCTGCCCGGCGTCAGTCGTCGGTGGTGCGCACGTCGCGGTGCGTGGTGAGCAGCTCGATCTCGGGACGGCCCGCGACGAACCGCTCCACCTGGTCGAGCACGTCCACGACGTGCGACCGGTCCGCGGCCACGACCGCGACGCCCACCCCGGCGCGGCGGTGCAGGTCGAGGTGGTCGACCTCCGCGGCCGACAGCGCGAACCGCCGGCCGAGCTCGCCGACGATCGGCCGGACCACCGCGCGCTTCTGCTTGAGCGAGTGCACGTCGCCCAGCAGCAGGTCCGCCTCCAAGGTGCCGATCCACATGCGCTCACCCTAGGCTCGGGCCATGACCACCTCGGACAACGCCACCACCCTGCTCGGGCTGCACACCGCTCCCGAGCTGCTCACCGTCGTCAACGTCTGGGACGCGATCACCGCCAAGGTCGCGACCGACGTCGAGGGCACCCGGGCGCTCGCCACCGCGAGCCACTCGATCGCGGCGTCGTACGGCTACGAGGACGGCGAGAACATCCCCGCCGACCTGATGATCGAGGCCGCCGGCCGCATCGTCGCCGCCACCCACCTGCCCGTCTCCGCCGACCTCGAGGCGGGGTACGGCGACCCGGGCGAGACCACCCGCAAGGCCATCGGTGTCGGCGTCGTGGGCGCCAACCTCGAGGACCAGATGAAGCCGCTGGCCGAGGCCGTCGCCGCCGTCGAGGCCGTGCTCGCCGCCGCCCGCGCCGAGGGCGTCCCCGACTTCGTGCTCAACGCCCGGACCGACGCGTTCGTGCTCGGCGGCGACCGCGACCCCGCCGACGTCCTCGCCGACGCCGTCGAGCGCGGCAAGGCCTACCTCGACGCCGGCGCGCCCGTCGTCTTCGTGCCCGGCGCGCTCGACGAGGACCAGATCAGGACCCTGGTCGACGCGTTCGGCCCGCAGAGGCTGACGACCATCGGCGTGCCCGGGTCGGTGCCGCTCGTGCGCCAGGGCGAGCTCGGCGTCGCGCGCGTCTCGTACGGCCCGTGGTCGCAGCGCGTCGCGCTCACCGCGTACGAGGACCTCGTCATCGACGTCAACCGTGGTGGCGGTCTCCCCGAGGGAACCCGTCCGCTGAACTGACCACCCCGTGACCACGTCGACGGCCCGGCCCGCCCGCCCCACCCTCGCGGTGGCGGCGACGGCCTGGGCCGTCGCGTTCGGTCTGGTGCACGTGCTGTGGGCGCTCGGCTGGACGGTCGGGCTCGGCCCCGGCGCCGTCGAGCAGATGTCGGGCTGGTTCCTCGCCTACGACCTCGTCGCGGCGGTGGGGTGCTTCGTCGCCGGCCGGTGGGCCTGGACCCTCTGGTGGCCCGGGCTGCTGCTCGTGGCCGGCGTGCTGGTCGCCCGCGTCGTGCTCGGCGTCGGCCAGGCGGCGGCCGACGTCGGTCTCGGCAAGGACGTGCTCACGCCCACCACCTGGGTCGAGGTGGTGTTCCTCGTCGGCGCCGTGCTCTTCGTCCAGCTCGTCCGGGTCACCCGGCGCTGACCCGAGTTGCCCACGGCGTGCGAGCCGGGCACGCTCGTGGCCATGGCCAACATCGCGACCGCCGACAAGGTGGGGCTCGACGAGCTCCTCGACTTCGTCCGACCGCGCCACAAGGCGACGTTCGTGACCACGCGCAAGGACGGCCGGCCGCAGATGTCGCCCGTGTCGTGCGGCGTCGACGCCGAGGGGCGGGTCGTCGTCTCGACCTACCCGCAGCGCGCCAAGGCAGCCAACGCCCGCCGCGACCCGCAGGTCTCGATGGTCATCCACTCCGACGACTGGAACGGCCCGTACGTGCAGCTCGACGGCACCGCCGAGGTGCTCGACATGCCCGACGCGGTCGAGCCGCTGGTGGAGTACTTCCGCTGCATCTCCGGCGAGCACCCGGACTGGGACGAGTACCGCGCGGCGATGGTCGAGCAGGACAAGTCCCTGATCCGCGTGACGATCGACCGCTGGGGCCCGATCGCCACCGGGGGCTTCCCGCCCGAGCGGAGCGAGGGGCGGAAGCAACAGCAGAGCCCGCCGGAGAACGCCTCGTCATGAGGTGGACCGTCGCCGAGGCCGGCCCGGCCGACCCCGACGACGCCTGGGAGAAGTACGCCGACCCCGACCGGTGGTCGGAGTGGTCGCCGCAGGTGCGCTCGGTCGAGGCGTCGTCACCTCGCCTCACGGCCGGCATGACCGGCGTCGTCCAGGGCCCTCCGCTGGTGAGGGTGCCGTTCACGGTCGAGACCGTGGACGAGGCGGCCCGCACCTGGTCGTGGCGCGTCAAGGTCGGCCCGTTCAGGGTCGCGCTGCGCCACGAGCTGCTCGCGAGCAGCGAGGGCACCGTCGCGACGCTGACGCTCGACGGCCCGGCCCCCTTCGTCCTGCCCTACGCGCAGCTGGCGCGGGTGGCGCTCGTCCGGCTCGTGTCGTGAGCGCGACGTACGGCGGGCCGACGTCCGTCCACTGGTGGATGGCCGACCGCAGCCACGACGGCGACGGACGCGCGCCCTGGGTGCTGGGCCAGTGGCCCAACGGCGCCATCTGGGTCTTCGTCGCCGCCACCGTCCTGCGCTGGACCCCCTGGGACGCGATCGACACCGAGCTGCTCTACGTCGGCCGCGGCGCCCTGCTCGTCTGGGGCCTCGACGAGCTCACCCGCGGCCACAGCCCCCTCCGCCGCCTGCTGGGCGCCGTGGTCCTGGGGTGGCAGCTGGCCGCCCTGCTCACCGCCGCCTGACCGTCCCTGGCCCTCCCCTCTCCTCCCCCGTCCGCGATCTGATGACTTGTGGGGGTCACGGACACGGTTCAAGCCCCACAAGTCATCAGATCGCGGAC
>JAURVT010000044.1 GCA_030655315.1 Nocardioidaceae bacterium
GGTCCCGTCGAGGCCGGGCTTGAACGCCACGTAGCGGCGGGCCTGTGCCTCGTGGTGGGCGTCGGTGGTCTGGTCGGGGTCGGTGTGGGCAAGGAGGTGGTGGTCGATCACGTCCTGCAACGTGGCCCGGGTGAGGCGCACGATCCTGGGTGGTGCACCGCGGCGGGCGGGGGCGGCGAGCTGGCAGTCGATGATCCCTGCCACGGTCTGCGGCAGCTCGCGGGTGGCGGCGGCGACCATCCGGACCTTCCACGCCTCGACCTCGCCGTGCTCCAACAGGGTGAGGAGGTCGGGCAGGCGGTGGACCAGGGAGAGGGAGTCCGACAACAGCTTCTGGGCGGCGAAGGCTGACAGGCCGAGGGTCGCGCCGAGCTCGGCTGGGAGGAACTCGGGGACGTCGGGTGAGCCGGGGCCGCCGAACGGGACGCGGCGTTCCTGGCCGGGGAGCACCCGGGCCGGGCCGCGCTGGGAGGTGGTCCGGGCTGCGGCCCAGGTTGCGATGGTGCGGAGCTTGTGGGCTTCGAGGCGGCGGATCTCGGCGTCGTCCTGCAGGGCGTCGGCGAGCTCCTCGCGGGTGTCGAACCAGGTCTCGGCGGCCATGTGTTCAACCTAGGGCGGGGGTCGGACAGTCTGTTTTTCACCAGCGCACGGTTGCGTCGGGGTGCTCGCACGACGGCGCCGATCCGTCGGTTCGTCCGCACCCATCCGCTCGGAGGGCAGATCTCCGCACGTAGGTGGACAGGGCGGATGGGTGCGGCCGAACAGACGGATCGGCTCCCCGGGGGGGGGGTCAGGTCCGGCTCTTGGCCAGGGCCAGCCAGGTGTCGACGACGGTGTCGGGGTTGAGGGACATCG
This sequence comes from Nocardioidaceae bacterium, assembly GCA_030655315.1. Taxonomy (GTDB): domain Bacteria; phylum Actinomycetota; class Actinomycetes; order Propionibacteriales; family Nocardioidaceae; genus JAURVT01. The sequence continues at coordinate 856 of JAURVT010000044.1, forward strand.
ACTCGATTCCCTGGTCGAGGAGCCACTGGGCCATGTCGGGGTGGTCGCTGGGGCCCTGGCCGCAGATGCCGACGTACTTGCCGGCCTCGCGGCAGGCGGTGATGGCGCGCTCGAGCATGAACGAGACGGCCGGGTCGCGCTCGTCGAAGGAGGCGGCGACGAGCGAGGAGTCGCGGTCCAGGCCGAGCGTCAGCTGCGTCATGTCGTTGGAGCCGATGGAGAAGCCGTCGAAGTGCTCGAGGAACTCCGAGGCGAGGATCGCGTTGGACGGGACCTCGCACATCATGATCACCTGCAGGTCGTTCTCGCCGCGGCGCAGGCCGTGCTCGGCCAGCAGCGCGATGACGCCCTCGGCCTCGGCGACCGTCCGCACGAACGGGATCATGATCTTGACGTTCGTCAGGCCCATCGTGTCGCGCACGTGGCGCAGGGCCTCGGCCTCCATGGCGAAGCAGTCGACGAAGTCCGGCGACAGGTACCGCGACGCGCCGCGGTAGCCGATCATCGGGTTCTCCTCGTGCGGCTCGTACAGCTCGCCGCCGACCAGGTTGGCGTACTCGTTGGACTTGAAGTCGCTCATCCGCACGATCACCGGGTTCGGCGCGAACGCCGCCGCGATCATCGAGACGCCCTCGGCGACGCGCTGGACGAAGAACTCGCGTGGGCCCGGGTAGGCGGCGATGGCCTGCTCGATCTCACGCTTGAGCGGCTGCTCGAGGTCGTCGAGGCCGAGCAGGGCCTTGGGGTGGATGCCGATCTGGCGGTTGATGATGAACTCGAGCCGGGCCAGACCGACGCCGGCGTTGGGGATCCGGGAGAACGCGAAGGCCTGCTCGGGCGTGCCGACGTTCATCATGATCTTGGTGCCGACCTCGGGCATCTCCTCGAGCTCGGTCTCGGTGACGGCGAAGTCGAGCAGCCCGTCGTAGACGAAGCCGGTGTCGCCCTCGGCGCACGAGACGGTGACCTCGCGACCGTCCGCGAGGGAGCGGGTGGCGTCGGTGGTGCCGACGACGGCGGGGATGCCGAGCTCGCGGGCGATGATCGCCGCGTGGCAGGTGCGTCCACCGCGGTTGGTGACGATGGCCGCGGCGCGCTTCATGATCGGCTCCCAGTCGGGGTCGGTCATGTCGGCGACGAGCACGTCGCCCTTCGCGAAGTCGTGCATCTGGTCGATCGAGTCGAGCACCCGCACCGCGCCCGCGCCGATCTTCTGGCCGATCGCGCGGCCCTCGACCACGACGTCGCCGCGCGCGGCGAGCTTGAACCGCTCCTGCACGCCGGTGGCGCGCGACTGGACCGTCTCGGGACGCGCCTGCAGCACGTACAGCCGGCCGTCGTGGCCGTCCTTGCCCCACTCGATGTCCATCGGGCGCCCGTAGTGCTCCTCGATGGTGAGGGCGTGGCGGGCGAGCTCCTCGACCTCGGCGTCGGTGAGGCTGAGCAGGGGCCGCTCGGCCTCGTCGGTGTCGACGAACTCGGTGGTGCGCCCCACCTCGGGGTCGTCGGTGTAGACCATCTTGATCAGCTTGGAGCCGACGCCGCGCTTGAGCACCGCCGGTCGTCCGGCCCGCAGCGCGGGCTTGTAGACGTAGAACTCGTCGGGGTTGACCGCGCCCTGCACGACGGCCTCGCCGAGACCGTAGGACGACGTGACGAACACGGCGTCGGTGAAGCCGGACTCGGTGTCCATCGTGAACATGACGCCCGAGGCGCCGACGTCGGAGCGCACCATCTGCTGCACGCCCGCCGACAGCGCCACCGAGGCGTGGTCGAAGTCGTGGTGGACGCGGTAGGCGATGGCGCGGTCGTTGTAGAGCGAGGCGAAGACCTCGCGGATCGCGTGCAGCACCGCGTCGATGCCGCGGACGTTGAGGAAGGTCTCCTGCTGGCCCGCGAACGACGCGTCGGGGAGGTCCTCGGCCGTCGCCGACGAGCGCACCGCGAACGAGCGCTCGGCGTCGCCGCCGGTGAGCCGGTCGTAGGCGGCGCGGACGTCGGCCTCGAGCTCGGGCGGGAAGGGCTGCGCGACGACCAGCTCGCGGATCTGCTTGCCCACCTCGGCGAGGCGACGGACGTCGTCGGTGTCGAGGCCCGTCAGCTCGCCGTCGATGCGCTCGGCCAGGCCGGTGTCGCCGATGAAGCGGCGGAACGCGTCGGCGGTGGTGGCGAACCCGTCGGGGACGTTGACGCCCAGCGACGACAGGTTGCCGACCATCTCTCCGAGCGAGGCGTTCTTGCCCCCGACCTGCTCGAGGTCGGACATGCCGATCTCGTCGAACCAGCGCACGTTCTCGCTCATGAGGCTCTCCGCTTCTTCGTCTGCAGGATGATCGTGGACATCTCCTCGACCGACTTGGTCGAGGAGTCGATGACGGGCAGGCCGTTGGCCTCGTACATGGCCTTGGCCCGTCGCAGCTCGTAGGTGCACTGCTCGAGCGAGGCGTACCTCGACGACGGACGTCGCTCGTGGCGCACCGCCGACAGCCGCGACGGCGACGTGACGAGCCCGAAGCACTTGTCGCCGAGCTCGCGGATCGGGCGGGGGAGGTCCGTGGTGTCGAAGTCCTCCTCCACGATCGGGTAGTTCGCGACGAACAGCCCGTGCTGCAGCGCGAGGTACATGGTGGTGGGGGTCTTGCCGCAGCGCGACGGCGCGACGAGCACCACGTCGGCCTTCTCCAGGGCCCGCAGGCTCTGCCCGTCGTCGTGCTCGATCGCGTACTCGATCGCCGACATCCGGTTGTTGTAGCGCTGGACGTCGCCGACCCCGTGGAGCCGGGACGCCACCCGGGCGCCAGGCCGGCCGAGCACCTGCTCGACCCGCTCCATGTGCAGACCGAAGAAGTCGATCACGGTGCACCGGGTGCGGTGCAGCGCGACGCGGACGTCGTCGGCGGCGGCCGTGGCGAACACCAGCGGCTCGGGCCCACCGGCGTCGAGCGCGGCGTCGAGGCGCTCGACCACGAGGGCGGCCTCCTCGGGCGAGGAGATGAACGGGACCACCGTGCGGTCGAAGAGGACGTCGGGGAACTGGATCAGCAGGGCGTTGCCCATCGTCTCGGCGCTGATGCCGGTGGAGTCGGACAGGAAGAACACCGGCACCGCGTCCGCGTCCGCGGGGGTCTGCGTCATGTGCTCCACCTCACTCGGTGACGGGGTGCTCGACCGTACCGCGTCCCGGGCGGGACGCACGTGGCGCTCGTCACCCGGCGGCGGGGAAGCGCTCGTCGCCGGCCGGCGCTGCACCGGTCATGAGCTCTTCTGGACGCAGCACCCTCGGTCACAGCGACATCGACGTCTTCGGCCTCGCGCTGGGGACCAACACCTTCGGCTGGACCTCCGACGAGGCCGCCTCGCACGCCATCCTCGACGCGTTCGTCGACGGCGGCGGCAACCTCGTCGACACCGCCGACGCCTACTCGGCGTGGGCCGACGGCCACGTCGGCGGCGAGTCCGAGGCCGTCATCGGCTCGTGGATCGCGCGCACCGGGCGACGCGACGACCTCGTGATCGCGACCAAGGTCGGCCAGCACCCCGCACGCCAGGGCCTCGCCGCCGACACCGTCCGCGCCGCCGTCGACGACTCCCTGGGACGCCTGCGGACCGACGTCATCGACGTGCTCTACGCGCACTACGACGACGCCGACGTCCCGCTGGCCGAGACCCTCGGCGCGTTCCACGGCCTCGTCGAGGCGGGCAAGGTGCGCGAGGTCGCGATCTCGAACTACGAGCCCGCGCGCATCACCGAGTGGCTCACCGTCGCCGCGGCCGAGGGCTTCCGTCCGCCGGTCCTGCTGCAGCCGCAGTACAGCCTGCTGCACCGCCAGGAGTTCGAGGCCGAGCGTCGCGTGCTCGCCCTCGAGCACGACCTCGCCGTGACGCCCTACTGGGTGCTCGCGAGCGGCCTGCTCACCGGCAAGTACCGCAGCCGCGAGGACGTCGCCGGCAAGGCCCGGTCGTCGATGGTGGAGGGCTACGTCAGCGACGCGGCGTTCGACGTCGTCCGCGTCCTCGACGACGTCGCCGCCGAGACCGGCACGCAGCCGGCCACCGTCGCCCTCGCCTGGACACGCCTCCAGCCCGGCATCACCGCGCCCATCGCCAGCGCCAGCAGCATCGACCAGCTGCAGCCGCTCCTCGCCTCGGTGTCCCTCGAGCTCGACGACGACCAGCTCGCCCGCCTCACCAAGGCCTCGGACGCGGTCGGCGTCTGAGGTCTCAGCGGGGGGCGGCGACCTGGTCGCGGGCGAGTCGTCGTCCCACCGTGAACCACAGGACGGGTCCCACCAGCTGAAGGAACAGCACGACCACCGTCCAGCCGAGCTTCTGGCCGCCGCTCAGCCCGTCGGACCGCAGGATCGACACGATCGCGGCGACGAAGAGCACGACGAGGGCCGCCAGGGCGGCGGCGATCCCGGCGCCGAGGACGATGCCGATCGTGCCCGACGCCTGGTCGGCGTCCAGTGCGGCGACGATGGTCTGGGGGTCGGTGGACATCGGAGACGTGGTCATGGCTCCACCGTGCCCCGATCCGGGCCGCGAGTCGTCGGACCACGGGACGGACCTGGGGTCGGACGTCTACGACCTGGGTCGTACGGGTCGGATCAGTAGCCGCGGCCTGGGTTCATGATGCCGTCGGGGTCGAAGGCGGCCTTGACGCGGTGCATGAGGGCGATCTCGGCGGCGCCGTACATCTCGGTGACGAACGGGAGCTTGAGGCTGCCGATGCCGTGCTCGCCGCTGACGGTGCCGCCGAGGGCGAGCGCGGCGCGGACGATGTCGGCGAAGGCCTCGCGGGCGCGCTGACGGGCCGCGTCGTCGGCGGGGTCGAAGATGATCGTGGGGTGCAGGTTGCCGTCGGCGGCGTGGCCGAAGGTGCCCACGACCACGTCGTGCTCCGCCGACACCTTGGCGATCGCGGCGACCATGTCGGGGAGCAGGCCCACCGGCACGCCGACGTCGTCCAGCAGGATCGACCCCTGCTTCTCCAGCGCGGGCAGCGCCATCCGCCGGGCGTTCATCAGCTCGGCGCCCTCGTCGCGGTCGTCGGTGCGGAACACCTCGGTCGCGCCGTGCGCCGACGCCACCTCCTCGCAGACGACGGCCTCGGTCGCGGCCGCGGGGCCGTCGCAGGTGATGAGCAGGACCGCCTCCGCCTCGGCGTCGATGCCCATGCCGGTCAGCGCGTTGACGGCCGCGATCGTGGTGCGGTCCATCAGCTCCATGGCCGACGGGGTGGTGCGGGCGGTGGTGGCGACGACGGCCTGGACGGCGGCGTCGACGGTGGGGAACATCGCCACGATGGTCGACTCGTGCTCGGACACCGGCTTCAGCCACACCGTCGCCTCCACGACGACCGCGAGGGTGCCCTCGGAGCCGATGAGCAGGCGGGTGAGGTCGAGCCCGGTGACGTTCTTGCGGGTGGTGGCGCCCGTGCGCACCACGGTGCCGTCGGGCAGCACGGCGACGAGCGACGCCACGTGGTCGGCGGTCACGCCGTACTTGCAGCACGTCATGCCGCCGGCGTTGGTGGCGATGTTGCCGCCGATGGAGGAGATGTCGCGGCTGCCGGGGTCGGGGGTGTAGCGCAGGCCGTGCTCGGCGGCGGCCCTGCCGAGCGCCGAGTTGATGACGCCGGGCTGGACGGTGGCGGTGCGGCGGGCGGGGTCGATCTCGACGATCTCGTCCATGCCCTCGACGCTCAGCAGGATGCACCCGTCAGAGGCGTTCGCGCCGCCGGCGAGCCCGGACCCGGCGCCGCGGGTCACCACGGGCACGCCGAACGAGGTGGCCACGCGCAGCGTCGCGACGACGTCGTCGGTGCTCGTGGCGCGGACCACCGCCAGCGGGGTGCCGACGTCGGCCAGGGGACTCTGGTCGCGGCTCCACGACCCGGTCCGGTCGGGATCGGTGAGCACCTTGGTGCCCAGCAGGCGCTCCAGCTCGGTGGTGGCGGCTGTCGACATCGGTACGCCTCCTGGCGGTGGTCGGACGGACGAGACCATCGTCGCACTCCTGGACGAGGTGGGTGATTCTCCTCCGAACGGACGACCAAGCGCCGATGATGGTCCGGTGCACGTCGCCCCCTCCCGGAGGTCCCCGGCCCCGGCCTGGGCCGTCATCGGGCTCACCCCGGTGCTGGTGGCCACCTTCGTCCTCACCGGGGGGAGCCCGGTCGTCGCGGGCCTGGTCGTGGCCATGGCCCTGGTGTCGGTCTGGATCGGTGGACGGCGCCACCTCGCGTCGCCCCTGCTCCGCTGGTCGCTGCTCGGCAGCGCGCTCGCCTTCTCCTCGTCCGAGGTGGTCCGGCAGGTGGGCCTGACCCTCGACGAGCGGCCGCCGTGGCTCGTCCTGCTCCAGCCGGCGCTCGCCGTCAGCGCCTACACCTGCGGGCTCGTGTTCGTGGCGGTGATGGTGCGCCGGGTCGCGCACCGCGCGGGCCCGGTGATCTGGCTCGACGCCTCGATCATGTCCGGCGGCGCGATCATCGTGGCGTGGCGCTACGTCGTCACCCCGGCCGTCGCCGGCGGGGGAGAGGTGACGTCGGCCGCCCTGCAGATGGCCTACATCGGGTTCGACGCGTTCATCCTCGGGCTCGTCGTCCAGCTGACGGTGCGACCGGTCGCGCGCCTGACGGCGTTCTGGACCCTGCTCGTGGGCTTCTGCTGCGTCCTGGTCATCAACATCTCCCGCGGGCTGCAGCTCGCGGGCACCGTCGAGTCGATGCCCGCGGTGCTCGCCGAGGGGGCCTCGATCGCGGCCTTCTGCCTGCTCGCGGCGACGGCGCTGCACCCGTCGGTCGCCCGGCTGCGGGCCGAGCCCGAGGACGACTCGGTGCACGCGCGCCCCGCGCGGCTCACGCTGAGCTACCTCGCGCTGGTCGCGCCGACCATGGTGCTGCTCGAGGACCCGTTCGGCGGGACCGGCCTGGAGGGCCACCTCCGCACCGGCCTCTACCTCGCGCTCGTCACCGCCGTCTTCGCGCGGATGACGCTGGCGGCGTCGCGGCTCGTCCAGCTGCAGGGCGCCACCCGGTACCGCGCGGACCACGATGCGCTCACCGGCCTGCTGAACCGGGCGGCCACCCTGCACGCGCTGCAGCGCCGGCTGACGCGAGACGACGCCGACCTCCACGTCCTGTTCGTGGACGCCGACCACTTCAAGGTCGTCAACGACACCTGGACGCACGCCGTGGGCGACGCCGTGCTGGCCCAGGCGGCCGGGCGGCTGCGCGACGCAGCCGGCGGCGCCGCGGTGATCGGACGCGTCGGCGGCGACGAGTTCGTCGTCGGCTGCACCGAGGAGCCCCTGGCCCTGGCCGAGCGGATCCGGGCCGCCTTCGCCCGGCCCTTCGAGCACCCCGACGGCGGCCGGCTGACGCTCACCTGCTCGATCGGCGTGGCCACCCGTGACCGCGGTGACGCCGCGTCCCTGGTGGGCGACGCCGACGTGGCGATGTACGCCGCCAAGGCCGCGGCACGGAACTCGGTCCGACGCTTCCACGCCGGCGACCGCTCCGAGCTCACGCTGCAGACGCACCTGCGCCGCGAGCTCGAGGGCGCGCTGGAGCGCGGTGAGCTGCAGGTGCACCTGCAGTCGCTGGTCGACGTCGTGGACGACCGCGTCACCGGGTACGAGGCGCTGCTGCGGTGGCGGACCCGTGACGGCGTCCAGGTCCCGCCGGACCAGCTGATCCCGGTCGCCGAGGGCGCGGGCCTGATGGAGAACATCAACGCCTGGGTGCTCGCCGAGTCGTGCAGGCACCTGGAGCGCCTGCGGGCCGAGACCGGAATCGACCTCTTCGTCAGCGTCAACCTCACCCCCCAGCAGCTCGCCGACCCCGCGCTGCCGGCGGCGGTCGAGGTGCTGCTCGCGCGGCACGACCTGCCCCCGCACGCCCTGTGGCTCGAGCTCACCGAGTCCACCATGGTGCGCGACACCGTCGGCACCCAGACCAACGTCGCGGCCCTCCGCGCCGCCGGCGTGGTGCTCGCCCTCGACGACTTCGGCACCGGGTACGCCTCCCTCGCGCACCTCCACGGGATCCGCTGCCAGGTGGTCAAGATCGACCGCTCCTTCGTCGCCCGCCTCGACGACCCGCGCGCGGACGAGGCGATCGTCGTCTCGGTCGTCGCCATGTCGCACGCCCTCGGTCTGACCGTGGTGGCCGAGGGTGTCGAGACCACCGCGCAGGCCGATCGCCTGCGCCACCTCGGCGTCGACTTCCTGCAGGGCTACCTCTTCGCACGGCCCGCCTCGCTCGACGACGTGCTCCAGGCCCTTCGGCCCTGTGCGGAATCCGCCGTGGCGCGTCATGGTTCTAGGTAGGGACCGACCAGCCTCGACCGGCCCCGGCTACGAACCACTCCTGACTCCACCACCACTCCCTGAGGAGCAGCACCCATGGCCACGGCCACGCTCAAGACCTCCGACCGCTGCGACGCCTGCGGCGCCCAGGCCTTCGTCATGACGAGGTCGCAGAAGGGACTCGAGCTGAAGTTCTGCGCGCACGACTTCCGCAAGAACGAGGCCGCCCTGAAGGACTCGTCGGCACGGGTCGTCGCCGACGACCGCCACCTGATCAACCCCCAGCCCTCGGTGTCGGCCAACGCCGAGTAGTCGAGGGTCGGTCAGCACCCCTGCCAGTCGACGCGCTCGCGGCGGGGGAAGGCCTCCACCGCGCGGTGGAAGTCGTCGCTGGCGAACGCCCGGCTGACCACGTCGTCGTCGGGCACGAGGAGCCGGCGCCGGGCGCGGCGGGTGATCTCCTTGGCCGCCCACATCGTCAGCGGCGCGTGCGACGTGAGCGTCGAGGTGACCTCGGCGACGAGCGCCTCCAGGCCGTCGTCGTCGCACAGCTCGTTGACGAACCCCACGCCGTGGCAGGCCTCGGCGTCGAGCATCTTGGCCCGCAGCAGCACGTCGTTGGTGAGCGACGGGCCGAGGTGCAGCAGCAGGAACGACTGGCTGTTGGACGACAGGCAGTTGCCGAGCGTCGCCGCGATCGGTGCGCCGAAGCGCGACCCGCGGGTGGCCAGGCGCAGGTCGCAGGCCGCCGCGAGCGCGAGCCCGCCGCCCACGCAGTAGCCGCGCACGGCGGCCACCGTCGGGACGTCGACGGCCTCGAGGCGGTCGACCACCGTCGCGATCTTGTGCTCGTAGTCGATCCCGTCCTGGCCGGTGGTGAAGTCGGCGAACTGCGCGATGTCGGTGCCGGCCGCGAAGGCGCGGTCGCCGGCGCCGACGAGCACGAGCGCACGCAGGTCGGGGTCGGCGTCCACCTGGTCGCACGCGCGGTGGATGCCGTCGTACATCGCCCAGGTGAGCGCGTTGCGGGCCTGCGGCCGGTTCAGCGTGCAGGTCAGCACACCACCGGCGGACGAGACCAGCAGCTCCTCGGTGCCGCTCATCCCGCCGCCCCGGCGGCGACGACGGCTCGGGCGCGGTCGGCGCCGAGCACCTCGGTGAGGACGTCACGGGTGTCCTGGCCGAGCGAGGGCCCGGCCGAGCGTCGGGCCGTGCCGGCGTCGTCGAAGCGGAGCGGAGACCCGATCTGTCGGACGGGCACCCCGGCCGCGTCGGGCGCGTCCCAGAAGAAGTCGCGGGCGCGCAGGTGCGGGTCGTCGAAGACCTGGTCGAACGTCGAGAGCGGCGCGCACGGCACGCCGTGGCGTGACCAGGCCTCCACCAGGTCGTCGGTGGTGCGGGTCCGGGTGGTCCTCTCGATCTCGGCCATGAGGACGTCGCGCTGCAGGCGTCGGTCGGCCACCGAGGTGTACGTCGGGTCGTCGTGCAGGTCCGGGCGCTCGATCGCCGCGCAGAACCCCTCCCACGTCTTGGGCGTGATGGCGCCGACCGTCACCCAACCGTCGCTGGTGGGCACGGCCTGGTACGGCGCCTGGCTCTGGTGCGCGGTGCCCTGCGGGGTGCCGACCTCGCCGGTCGCGAAGTAGCGTCCGGCCTCCCACACCGCGAGCGAGACGCCGGTCTCCATCAGCGAGACGTCGAGGTAGTCGCCCACGCCGGTGGCGTCGCGGCGACGCAGTGCCGCCACCGCGCCGAGGGCCACGTAGAGCCCGGCGACGAGGTCGCAGACGGGCACGCCGACCTTGGCCGGCCCGCTCTCGGCGTGGCCGGTGATGCTCATCAGGCCCGAGCGGGCCTGGGCCATGATGTCCAGGCCCGGCAGGGCCGACAGCGGCCCGTCCTGGCCCCAGCCCGATGCCGAGGCGTAGACCAGTCGTGGGTTGCGGGCGCGCAGCTCGTCCGGTCCGAGGCCGAGGCGTCGCATCGCGCCCGGGCGCAGGTTCTCCACCAGGACGTCGGCGGTGTCGACGAGCGCGAGGAAGGCCTCGAGCCCCTCGGGGTGCTTGAGGTCGAGGGCGACCGAGCGCTTGTTGCGGTTGAGCCGCAGGAACGCCGAGCCCTCGCCGTCGACGAACGGGCCGGTCGCGCGGGTGGGGTCGCCGCTGCCGGGGGTCTCGACCTTGATCACCTCGGCCCCCATGTCGGCGAGCTGCATGGTGGCGAACGGGGCGGCCATGAAGACGCCCACCTCGATCACGCGGACCCCCTCGAGGGGGCCGGCGGCGCTGGACGTGTCGGTGCCGGACGTGGCGGTGCTGGTCGTCACGGGTGTCCTTCCAGGTGTCTGGGTCAGGCGAGGTCGTGCGCGAGCTGCTCGGCGGCGCGGCGCAGGATGGGGACGGCCCGGGCGAGGAGCTCGTCGCTCATGCGGGGCTCGGGCCCGGAGACCGAGACGGCGAGGCGCACGCTCGCCTGCGGCACCGCGACCGCGACGCAGCGCACGCCCACCTCCTGCTCGCCCTCGTCGATCGCGTAGCCGCGCTCGCGCGTGGTGCGCAGCTCGTCGGCGAACGTCTGGGTGTCGACGAGGGTGTTCGCGGTGTGCCGGGGCATGCCCGTGCGGGCCAGCAGGGCGAGCACGTCCGCGTCGGGGGCCTCGGCGAGGAGCGCCTTGCCCACCGCGGTGCAGTGGGGCAGGACGCGTCGTCCCACCTCGGTGAACATGCGCATGGAGTGGCTGCCCGGCACCTGCGCGACGTAGGCGATCTGGTCGCCGTCGAGCATGGCCAGGTTGGCGGTCTCGCCGAGCTCGTCGACGAGCAGCCGCAGGTGGGGCGCCGCGAGGGAGTTGAGCATCGTCGACGAGCTCTCGGCCAGCAGGAGCAGTCGCGGCCCGAGGGCGTACTGCCGCGACGGCTCCTGCCGGAGGTACCCGAGGTCGACGAGGGTGCGGACGGCCCGGTGGATCGTCGGCAGCGGGAGGCCGGACTCGGCGGCGAGCTGGGACAGCCCCATCACGCCGCCGTGCGTGGCGACGATCTCGAGCAGCCGGAAGGCGCGGGCGATCGACTGCACGCCCCCGGTGGAGCGGGTGCTCCCCGCCCCGGCCTCCGTGATGTCCGTCGCCATGTCCGACCTCCGAGTTTTTTCGCTTGCCGGAATCCTACGGTCGCCAGGTGGAGCCCGAGCCCGTCAGCCCCAGCCGGGGAGGACGAAGATCGCCCAGGTGGCGATGGGGGCGAGGACGACCATCGAGAAGCCCCACACCATCAGCTGGCGGAACACCTGGTCGCGCTGCTCCTCCGGCGCGTTGGCGACGACGAGGGCACCGCTCGTGGAGAACGGGCTCGAGTCGACCACCGAGGAGGAGATGGACAGCGCGATGATCAGGCCGATCGGTCCGATCTCGCCGGCCAGCAGGAACGGCACGGCGAGCGGGATGAGCGCCCCCAGGATGCCCGTCGTGGACGCGAACGCGGAGACGATCGCACCGATGAAGCAGATCAGGATCGCGGCGAACAGCGGCGCGCCGATGCCGGCGACGCCCTCGCCGAGCCAGTCGATCGTGCCGATCCGCTCCATCAGCGAGACGTAGGTGACGATGCCGCAGATGAGCAGGACCGTCGGCCACGCGATGGCGCTGACGGCGCCCTTGTTGATGCCGGGGGAGAACAGCGAGATGATCACGGCCACCGTGATGGCCGAGAAGCCGACGTCCTGATCGAAGAAGAGCACGGCGATCGCGAGGGCCCCGATGCCGACGAGCGTGATGATCCGGTTGCGGTCCAGCTGGCCGACGCTCGCGCCGGACGGTCCGCCGGAGACGGTGGTGGTCTGCACCGACGTGGTGCTGGCGCGGGCGGTGTGGCCCGAGCCGGACGCGACCGGCTGGCCGCCGCCGGAGGGTGCGGGGGTGCCGTCCGAGGAGTCCGTGACCTCGCCGCCGACGTCGCGCTTGCCGATCAGCTCGCGGCCGCCGAAGAGGAGGAACACGATCGCGCCGAGCACGATGTTGAACACCAGGGACGACAGGAAGAGCAGCGTGGGGCTGCCGTCGATGCCGGCGCGGTCGACCGTGCCGTTGACGATGCTGCCGAAGATGCTCAGCGGCGAGAAGCCGCCGGCGCTGGCGCCGTTGATGACCATCAGGCCCATCAGCAGCGGACGGATCTGGTAGCGCTTGGCGAAGCCCATGCCCATCGGCGCGATGATCGCGACGGCGGCGGGGACGACGGCGCCGACCGAGGTGAGCAGCCCGGTGACGGCGAACATCACCCAGGGGATCAGCGCGATGCGTCCGCCCACGCCCTGCACGGCCTTGCCGACCAGCCAGTCCACCGTGCCGTTGTCCTTGGCGAGGGCGAACAGGTAGGTGACGCCCACCAGGATCAGGAACAGGTCGGCGGGGAAGCCGAGGAGGATGTCGTCGGTGCTCTCGCCGAGCACCTGGGTGCCGACGACGAAGGCCGCGACCAGCGCGAGGGCGCCCATGTGCACCGGTAGCACGGTGGCGACCAGGAAGAGTGCGGCGAGCACCAGGATCGATATGAGTTCGTGAGACACAGCTGCTGCTCCAGGTCGTCCAGGGGCGTGACGTGCAGGGCGCTCCCCGGGATCGAGGAGCCAGAACCTCTTCCGCTGTGCGGAAGAGGACTTTCAGTTCGTCGAAGACTGTCCTGTGATCCACGTCTCGTCAAGTGCCGGCCCCGGGCTGGACGTGTGACCGGGCGCACGCTAGCCTCCGATGTGCGGTATAAAACTTCCACTAGACGGATAATCCCGGCGTGGTGCCAGCCTCGGCCCGGGTGCGAACGGAGCTCCCATGGGACGCCACTTCCTGCAGATCCCCGGACCGACCAACTGCCCGGACGAGGTGCTGCGCGCGATCTCGGCGCCCACCATCGACCACCGCGGCCCGACGTTCGCCGCGATGGGCACCCGGATCCTAGAGGCGGTCAAGCCCGTCTTCGGCACGACGAACCCGGTGGTCATCTACCCGGCGTCGGGCACCGGCGCCTGGGAGGCCGCGCTCGTCAACACGCTGAGCCCGGGCGACAAGGTGCTCGCGTTCGAGACCGGCCACTTCGCCACCCTGTGGAAGACCATGGCGACCGAGCTCGGCCTCGTCGTCGACCTGGTGCCCGGCGACTGGCGCCACGGCGTCGACACCGACGTCCTCGCCGAGCGGCTCGCCGCTGACACCGGCCACGAGATCAAGGCCGTCTGCGCGGTCCACAACGAGACCTCCACCGGCGTCACCAGCCGGATCGGCGACGTCCGCGCCGCGATGGACGCCGCCGACCACCCCGCGCTGCTCCTCGTCGACACGATCTCCTCGCTGGGCTCGATCGACTACCGCCACGACGAGTGGAAGGTCGACGTCACGGTCGCGGGCTCGCAGAAGGGCCTGATGCTGCCGCCGGGCCTGAGCTTCAACGCCGTCAGCGACAAGGCGATCGCCGCGTCCGAGCAGGCCACGCTGCCGCGCTCGTTCTGGGACTGGAAGCCGATCCTCGCCGCCAACGAGAAGGGCATGTGGCCCTACACGCCGGCCACCAACCTGCTCTACGGCCTCGAGGTCGCGCTCGAGATGCTCGCCGACGAGGGCCTGGAGAACGTCTTCGCGCGTCACCAGCGCTGGGCCCGTGCCACCCGTGCGGCCGTCGAGGCCTGGGGCCTGGAGGTCCTGTGCCAGGACGAGCGTGAGCACTCCGGCGCGCTCACCGCGGTGCTCGTGCCCGAGGGCGTCGACGCCGACGCGGTCCGCGCGCTCATCCTCGACCGGTTCGACATGTCGCTCGGCGCGGGCCTGTCCAAGCTGGCCGGCAAGGTCTTCCGCATCGGCCACCTCGGCTCGTTCGAGGACCTGTCGCTCGTCGGCACGCTGGGCGGTGTGCAGATGGGGCTGAACCTGTCGGGCGTGCCGATCAAGCAGGACGGCGTGCAGGCCGCGCTCGAGGTGCTCGAGCAGCGATGACGACCACCGCCGACACGCGCCCCGAGACCACCGACGACGTCCCCGACGGGCTGGCCGCGGAGCTCGTCGCGGCCGTGTCCGGCGAGGTCGCCTTCGACGAGTACAGCCGGCACCTGTTCTCGCGCGACGCGAGCATGTACTCGATCACGCCGCTGGGGGTCGTCTACCCGAAGGACGCCGACGACGTCGCCGCGACCGTGCGGATCGCGGCGCGCCACGGCGTCCACGTCACCCCGCGGGGGGCGGGCACCAGCCTGGCCGGCCAGACCATCGGCGCGGGCCTCGTGCTCGACTTCTCCCGGCACATGAACAAGATCCTGGACCTCGACCCCGAGGCGCGTACCGCCCGCGTCGAGGTCGGCGTGGTGCAGGACGACCTCAACCGCGCCGCCGCCCCCTTCGGCCTGATGTTCGGGCCCGACACGTCGACGAGCAACCGCGCGACCATCGGCGGGATGATCGGCAACAACTCCGCCGGCAGCGGCTCGCTGCGCTTCGGCATGACGATCGACCACGTGCGCGCGCTCGACGTCGTGCTCGCGGACGGCTCGACGGCGCGCTTCGGGCCCGTCGACGCCGCCGAGGTGCACCGGCGGGCGTCCGCGCCGACCCTCGAGGGCTCGCTCTACCGCGGGCTGCCCGAGATCATGGAGCAGAGCGCCGACGCGATCGCCGACGGCTTCCCGCCGTTCTGGCGCCGCGCCTGCGGCTACCGGCTCGACCGGCTCGCCGACCCGTCCACCGAGTTCGACCTGGGCACGTTCGTCGTCGGCAGCGAGGGGACGCTCGTCGTCGCGACCCACGCGGACGTGGCGCTCGTGCCCAAGCCGCGGTTCACCGTCTACGCGGTCGGCCACTTCGAGACCACCCAGAAGGCCATCGAGGCCACGGCCGACGCTCTCGCGTGCGAGCCGGCCCAGGTCGAGCTGATGGACAAGACGATCCTCGACCTGTCACGCCAGAAGATCGAGTACGCCGACCTCGGCTCCAGCCTCGTCGGCGATCCCGCCGCCCTGCTGTTCGTCTCGTTCACCGGCGACGACGAGGACGACGTGCTCGCGCGCCTGGACGACCTGATCGGCGTGTTCGAGCGCGAGGGGCACGGCTACCACACGCTGCGGCTCGTGACCGCGGCGCAGCAGACGGCGCTGCTCAAGGTGCGCAAGTCCAGCCTCGGCCTGCTGATGGCCGCGAGCGAGGGGTCCAACCGTCCGCTCGCGTTCGTCGAGGACACCGCCGTCCCGCCCGAGCGCCTCGCCGCCTACACCGCGCGCTTCGCCGAGATCCTCGACGAGAACGAGATGACGGCGGGCTTCTACGGGCACTGCTCGGTGGGCTGCCTGCACATCCGTCCGTTCGTCGACCTGTCCAAGCCCGACGAGATCGTCCGGATGCGACGCGTCGCCGAACGGATCAAGGACCTCGTCAAGGAGTTCGGCGGCGTCAACTCCAGCGAGCACGGGGACGGGCTCGCGCGCAGCGAGTTCAACCGCGAGATCTTCGGCGACGACCTCTACGAGGCGATGCGCTCGGTCAAGCAGCTCTTCGACCCGGCGAACATCATGAACCCCGGCAAGATCGTGAACGCGCCGAGCATGACCGAGAACCTCCGCGACGCCGTGCTGCCGCCGGCACCTGCCATCCGCACCCGCCTCGACTTCGAGGTGGTCGGCGGCATGCGGGGCGCGGCCGACCGCTGCATGAACATCGGCCTGTGCCGCAAGAGCACCACCGGGGCGATGTGCCCGTCGTACATCGCGACGCGCGAGGAGGAGCACGCCACCCGCGGGCGCGCCAACGCGCTCGTCAAGGCGCTGTCCGAGCCCGACCCGCACCTCGCGCTGGGCGGTGAGCGGCTCCACGAGATCCTCGACCTCTGCCTGATGTGCAAGGCCTGCAAGTCCGAGTGCCCGCTCGGCGTCGACATGGCCAAGCTCAAGAGCGAGACGCTCTCGCACTACCACGACGAGCACGGCGTCCCGCTGCGCTCGCGGATCTTCGGGTCCATCCGCGGGCTCAACCGGCTGGGGTCGTTCTTCGGCCCGCTCGCCAACCTGCCCGGACGGATCCCGCTGCTCCGGGTGCTGATGGAGCGCACGCTCGGCATCGCGCGCCGTCGCCCGCTGCCGCACTTCGAGCGCGCCAACCTGCTGCGCTGGTACAAGCGCGAGGGACGTCAGGCCAACGCGACGTCCACCCTGGGCACGGTCAACTTCCTGGCCGACTCGTTCACCTCGTACACCGAGCCGCACATCGGCAAGGCCGCGATCCGGCTGCTCCAGCACTCGGGGTGGGACGTCGAGCTCGCCAGCACGGGCTGCTGCGGCCGCTCGGCGCTGTCGAAGGGACTCGTCGACGAGGCCACCGCGAAGGCGCGCACCATGGCGCGCGACCTCGCCGAGCGCACCCCCGCCGGGTCGCCGATCGTCGGCTGCGAGCCGTCGTGCCTGTTCACCCTGCGCGACGAGCACGTGACGATGCTGCCGGACGACCCGAACGTCAAGGACGTGGCCGGCCGCGTCCGCCAGGTCGAGGAGCTGCTCACCGAGGCCGTCGACGCCGGACGCCTCACGCTGGCCGAGGACTCGTGGCTCGCGGGCCGCCGGATCCTCTACCACGGGCACTGCCACCAGAAGGCCGAGGTCGGCACCGGCGCCACCGTCGCGCTGCTCAAGCGCATCCCCGGCGCCGAGGTGGTCGAGCTCGACGCGGGCTGCTGCGGCATGGCCGGCTCGTTCGGCTACGAGGCCGAGCACTACGAGATCTCGATGAAGGTCGGCAGCGACCGGCTGTTCCCGGCCATCGAGGCCGAGGACGACCGCACCGTCATCGCCGCCACCGGCACCTCGTGTCGCGAGCAGATCTTCCACGGCACGGAGCGCTCGGCCTGGCACCCCGTCGAGCTCGTCATGGAGGCCCTCCTCCCCGGCCTCCCCGACCGCCCCGCCGACCACCCCCACCACTAGCCACCCCACCCCCACCCACGACGTCGAGATCCGCGTCATCGGGAGTTGAACCGCCCTCAACTCCCGATGGCACGGATCTCGACGCGTGTGGACACCCTTCTCGACGCGCGCATATTTGCCCCCTATCCCGCGTCGAGTTCCGGCGCAGTTACCTCGAAACCGCGGTGACGGGTAACTGAGCCGGAACTCGACGCGGTGGGTGACCCTTCTCGCCGCGCGCACACCCGCCCCCCATCCCGCGTCGACTTCCGGCGCAGCTACCCAGGACCCGCGGCCATGGATAGCTGGGCCGGAACTCGACGCGGGGTGGGGGCTCGCTGCGTCAGGGGGTTGACGTGGTGCGCGTCACCTCCTACGGTCATTTCACATACAGAAAGTTCTTTTCCGTATAGCGAAAGTTGACCGACATGAGCCACACCCTGCCGTTCGCGGTGAACTGCTCGATCCTGTTCACCGAGCTGCCCCTGCACGTACGACCCGCGGCGGCGCGGGACGCCGGGTTCGACGCGATCGAGCTCTGGTGGCCGTTCGCGTCGGCCGTGCCCACCGACCTCGAGGCGGACGCGCTCGTCCGCTCCGTGCAGGACGCGGGGGTGCAGCTGGTGGGGCTCAACTTCTTCGCCGGCGACATGGCCGGGGGCGACCGGGGGCTGATGTCGTGGCCGGGGCGCGAGTCCGAGCTGGCCGACAACATCGACGCGACGGTCGGGATCGGCGAGCGCCTCGGGTGCCGCGCCTTCAACGCGCTGTACGGCAACCGCGTGGAGGGCACCGACGCCCGGGCGCAGGACGAGCTCGCGACGACGCAGCTCGCCGCGGCCGCCGCCGCGGCCGGCCGCATCGGGGGCACCGTGCTCGTCGAGCCCGTCAGCGGCGCGCCGGCCTACCCGCTGCTCACGGCGGCCGACGCCGTGGCCGTCCTCGACCGCGTCGCCGCCGAGACGGGCGCGACGAACCTCGGTCTGCTCGCCGACCTCTACCACCTCGCCGTCAACGGCGACGACGTCGACGCGGTGATCGCCACCCACGCGGACCGCATCGCCCACGTGCAGGTCGCCGACGCGCCCGGCCGGCTCGAGCCCGGCACCGGCGACCTCCCGCTCGACGACCAGCTCGAGGCCCTCCAGGCCGCCGGCTACGACGGGTGGGTCGGCCTCGAGCACAAGCCCAGCGGCCGCAGCGTCGACGCCTTCGCCTGGGCCCGGCGCACCACCCACCTGGCGAGGCAGTCATGACCACCCTCGCCTTCATCGGCCTCGGCATCATGGGCTCGCCGATGGCCGGCCACCTCGTCGATGCCGGGTTCGACGTCGTCGGCCACAACCGCAGCCCCGAGCGCACGCGGCCCCTCGTCGAGCGGGGCGGCCGCGCGGCCGGCTCGGTCGCCGAGGCCGTCCGCGACGCCGACGTCGTCGCGCTGATGCTGCCGGACTCGCCCGACGTCGAGGCGGTGATGCTCGGGGACGACGGCGTCCTCGCGCACGCCCCCACCGGGGCCCTCGTCGTCGACTTCTCCAGCATCCGTCCCGACGTCACCCGGTCGCTCGCCGCCACGGCGGCCGAGCACGGCGCGAGCCTGGTCGACGCACCGGTGTCGGGCGGCGAGGCCGGGGCGATCGACGCGGCGCTCTCGATCATGGTGGGCGGCAACGTGGCCGACGTCGCCCGCGCCCGTCCCGTCCTCGACGCGGTCGGGAGGACCGTCGTCCACGTCGGTCCCAGCGGCGCGGGCCAGACCGTCAAGGCGGCCAACCAGCTCGTCGTCGCCGGCCACCTGCAGCTGCTCGCCGAGGCCGTGGTGTTCCTCGAGGCCCACGGCGTCGACACCGAGGCCGCGCTCGAGGTGCTCGGCGGCGGTCTCGCGGGCTCGAAGGTGCTTCAGGCCAAGGGCGCGGGCATGCGCTCGCGGTCGTTCGACCCCGGCTTCCGCATCGACCTGCACCACAAGGACCTGGGCATCGTCACCTCCGCCGCCCGCGAGGCCGGGGTGGTGGTCCCGCTCGGGGGGATGCTCGCCCAGCTGATGGCCTCCGCCCGCGCCCAGGGCGACGGCTCGCTCGACCACTCGGCCCTCCTCCGCGGCGTCCTGCGCGCCAGCGGCCGTGACCTCTCCGCCCCCCGACCCGAGACGAGCACCCCATGACGAGAATGACCGCGGCCCGAGCGGCCGTCGAGATCCTGCGCCTCGAGGGCGTCACCCACCTCTTCGGGCTCCCGGGGGCGGCGATCAACCCGTTCTACGCGGCGATGCGCGCCCAGGGCGAGCTGCAGCACGTCCTGGCCCGTCACGTCGAGGGCGCCTCGCACATGGCGGACGGGTACTCGCGGGCGGCCGCGGGCAACATCGGCGTCTGCATCGGCACCTCCGGGCCGGCCGGCACCGACATGGTCACCGGTCTGTACACGGCGGCCGCCGACTCCGTCCCGATCCTGTGCATCACCGGCCAGGCGCCCGTCGCCAAGCTGCACCAGGAGGACTTCCAGGCCGTCGACATCGAGGCGGTCGCGGCGCCGCTGGTCAAGATGGCGATGACGGTCAAGGAGCCGGGACAGGTGCCGGGAGCCTTCCAGCAGGCGTTCCACCTGATGCGCTCAGGACGCCCTGGCCCGGTGCTCCTCGACCTGCCGATCGACGTCCAGATGGCCGAGATCGAGTTCGACCCCGCGACCTACGCGCCGCTGCCCGTCCACCGCCCGACCGCCACCCGTGCGCAGGCCGCCAAGGCGATCGGGATGCTCGTCGCGTCCGAGCGCCCGCTCATCGTCGCCGGTGGCGGCATCATCAACGCCGACGCGTCCGAGCTGCTCGTCGAGCTGGCCGAGGTGACGGGCGTGCCCGTGGTCCCGACGCTGATGGGCTGGGGCACCATCCCCGACGACCACCCGCTGATGGCCGGGATGGTCGGGCTGCAGACGTCCCACCGCTACGGCAACGAGACGATGCTGGCCTCGGACTTCGTGCTCGGCATCGGCAACCGCTGGGCCAACCGGCACACCGGCGGGCTCGACACCTACCGCCGCGGGCGCACCTTCGTCCACGTCGACATCGAGCCCACCCAGATCGGGCGGGTCTTCGCGCCCGACCTCGGCATCGTGTCGGACGCCGGCGCTGCCCTGGCGCTGTTCGTCGAGGTGGCCCGCGAGCTGCGCGACGCCGGACGCCTGCCCGACCGGACCGCGTGGGCGGGGGAGTGCCAGGAGCGCAAGCAGACCCTGCAGCGCCGCACCCACTTCGACGACGTGCCGGTCAAGCCCCAGCGCGTCTACGAGGAGATGAACAAGGTCTTCGGCCCCGAGACGCGCTACGTCAGCACCATCGGGCTGTCCCAGATCGCCGGCGCGCAGTTCCTGCACGTCTACCGCCCGCGCCACTGGATCAACGCCGGCCAGGCCGGACCGCTCGGCTGGACGGTGCCCGCCACGCTGGGCGTGTGCACCGCGGCCCCTGACGACACCGTCGTCGCGCTGTCGGGCGACTACGACTTCCAGTTCATGATCGAGGAGCTCGCGGTCGGGGCGCAGTTCCACATCCCCTACATCCACGTCGTGGTGAACAACGCCTACCTCGGCCTGATCCGCCAGGCCCAGCGCGGCTTCGAGATGGACTACTGCGTGCAGCTGGCGTTCGACAACGTCAACTCACCGGACCTGGCGGGCTACGGCGTCGACCACGTCAAGGTCGCCGAGGGCCTGGGCTGCAAGGCCGTGCGGGTCACGACGCCCGACGAGATCCTGCCCGCCCTGGAGGAGGCCCGGAAGCTGGCGGTCGAGTTCCGGGTGCCGGTCGTCGTCGAGGTGATGCTGGAGCGGGTCACCAACATCGCGATGGGGGCCCGCGACATCGACGGTGTCGTGGAGCACGAGGAGACCGCGGTGGTCGGCGCGCTCGCCCCGACGGCCCTGGCCTGAACAGACTCCGCTCGGGAGCACGAAGACGCGACGGCCACCCCGAGGGGTGACCGCCGCGTCGACGCGATGCAGGTGGATCAGATGTCGTAGTAGAGCTCGAACTCGTGCGGGTGCGGACGCAGCTGCACGGGCAGGATCTCGTGCTGACGCTTGTAGTCGATCCACGTCTCGATCAGGTCGGGCGTGAAGACGTCGCCGGCCGTCAGGAACTCGTGGTCGGCCTCGAGGGAGTCCATCACCGCGTTGAGCGACGTGGGCACCTGGTCGACGAGGGCCATCTCGTCCGGCGGCAGCTCGTAGATGTCCTTGTCGATCGGCGTGGGCGGCTCGATCTTGTTCTTGATGCCGTCCAGGCCGGCGAGCAGCAGCGCCGAGAAGGCGAGGTACGGGTTCGCCGACGGGTCGGGGCAGCGGAACTCGATGCGCTTGGCCTTGGGGTTGGCGCCGGTGATCGGGATGCGGACGCACGCCGAGCGGTTGCGCTGGCTGTAGACCAGCGAGACCGGGGCCTCGAAGCCGGGAACCAGGCGGTGGTAGGAGTTCACCGTCGGGTTGGTGAACGCCAGCAGGCTCGGGGCGTGCTTGAGGATGCCGCCGATGTAGTGGCGCGCCATGTCCGACAGACCCGCGTAGCCGGCCTCGTCGAAGAACAGCGGGACGCCGTCCTTCCAGATCGACTGGTGCACGTGCATGCCCGAGCCGTTGTCGCCGAAGATCGGCTTGGGCATGAAGGTGGCGGTCTTGCCGTTGGCCCACGCCGTGTTGCGGATGATGTACTTGAACTTCATCACGTCGTCGGCGGCGTTGAGCAGGGTGTCGAAGCGGTAGTTGATCTCCGCCTGGCCCGCCGTGCCGACCTCGTGGTGGGCGCGCTCGACCAGCAGGCCGGCACCCTCGAGGTTCTTGCTCATCTCGCCGCGCAGGTCGGCGAAGTGGTCGGTGGGCGAGACCGGGAAGTAGCCGCCCTTGTACCGCACCTTGTAGCCGCGGTTGTCGGCGACGGCTCCGGTGTTCCAGGCGCCGGCCGTCGAGTCGATCTCGTAGAACCCGGTGTTGGCCTCGGTGGCGAAGCGGACGTTGTCGAACACGTAGAACTCGGCCTCGGGGGCGAAGAACGCGGTGTCGCCGAGGCCGGTGCTGGCGAGGTACGCCTCGGCCTTGCGGGCGATGTTGCGCGGGTCGCGCGAGTAGGCCTCGCCCGTGATCGGGTCGTGGATGAAGAAGCTCATCGCGATCGTCTTGTGGATCCGGAACGTGTCGACGTAGGCCGTCGTCGGGTCCGGGAACAGCGCCATGTCCGACTCGTGGATGGCCTGGAAGCCTCGCACCGACGAGCCGTCGAACATCAGGCCGTCCTCGAACACCTCCGGTCCGAACGACGACACCGGCACGCTGAAGTGCTGCTGGATACCGGGAAGGTCGGTGAACCGGACGTCGATGAACTCGACACCCTCGTCCTTGATGTACTTGAAGAGCTCGTCGGCATTACCGAACATGTGGCCTCCTCGGCCGGGACGTTTCCCGACCGTCTGGGAACGGGTTCCAAGGTGCGGCGCTGCACCGCGAAACATCCTACGAGGTCGCGGCCTACGCTGGGGATGTGCCCGCTCCCGCCGCTGACGACGCCCACCCGAACGCTCCCACCGTCGCCGGCTGGCCGCGGCGGATCGGCGCGCTGGTGATCGACTGGTTCGTGGCGCTGCTGACGGTCTCGCTGCTCACCGGCACGCCCGTCTACGGCGCCGATCAGTCCAGCTCGTGGTACCCGCTGCTCGCGTTCTGGCTCGAGGTCACCCTGCTCACCGGCCTGCTCGGGTTCAGCATCGGCAAGCGGATCTGCGGCGTGGTGGTGGTTGGCCCCGACGGCGGACCCATCGGGATCCCGCGGGCCGCGGCGCGCACCGCGCTCGTCTGCCTGGTGTTCCCGGCGTTCGTCACCAACCGCGAGAAGCGCGGCCTGCAGGACGTCGCGGCCGGGTCGGTCGTCAGCCCGCGGGTGCTGCCGGCGACGTGAGGCTCAGCGGCCCTGCATCATCTTGCGGGCGCCGCGGGCGCTGGTGGGCACGGGCCCCTTGGGCACGGGCGCCTGCGGACGCATCGCGTCGAGCGCCTTGAGCTTGTTGAGCAGCGGCGTCATCTCCGCGGGCGGCAGCGCCTTGGGCAGCTTGCGCACGTGCTTGACCAGCTTGGGCAGCGGCACCTGGCCGTCGCCCGAGCCGACCTGCACCTCGGTGATGGTGACGCTGCCGGCGATGCGGGCGTGCTTCTTCTTCTCGACCGCGAGCAGGTTGCGCAGACGGGCGGGGTTGCCCTCGGCGACCAGGACGATGCCCGGCTTGCCGACCACGCGGTGCACGACGTCCTGGCTCTTGGTGAAGCCGACGGCCGGCTTGACCGACCAGCCGCGCTTGAGGATGTTGAGCGCACCGGCGGCGGCCCCGACCTGGCCCTCGACCTGGCGGTAGGCGGCCTTCTCGGCGCGGCGGCCGAAGACGATGAGCGCGCCCAGCAGGCCGAGCATGAGGCCCAGCACGATGCCGAAGATCCAGTGGAACAGCAGCCAGCCGAGCACGAAGCCGACGGCGCCGGCGAGGACGAACGTCCCGAGCAGCACCAGACCGATGTAGCGGTCGTACTGCTTGGTGACGCGGTACGCCTGGGCCAGCTGGCGCAGACGACCCTTCGGGGGCTCGTTCGCTGCGGTCGACATGGTCCCAGGGTACGCCGCTCACCCCGGGATCATCGAGCCAGGATCAGGACTCCGAGACCAGGGTGGGGGCGGGGACGTCGAGGTCGATCTCGATCCCCCGGGCGGCCATCGCCTGCTGGTACAACCGGCCGGCCCGGTACGACGAGCGGACCAGCGGCCCCGACATCACGCCCTGGAACCCGATCTCCTCGGCCTCGGCC
>JAURVT010000047.1 GCA_030655315.1 Nocardioidaceae bacterium
TCAGCACCAGCGCGATGACGGACGCGGCGATGAACGCGACCGGGCGCTTGGTCGGTGGCGTGCTCGGTCCGGTGCTCACTGGACCCTCCTTCGGGGGGTGTCGTCCTCGGTCTGGGTGATCACGTGGACGGTGACGTCGACGCGCCGCACGTCCAGACCCGACAGGGTGGTGGTGCGGGCCGCGACGCCGTCGCGGACCTGCTGGGCGATCCGTGCGGCCGGGGCGGGCCAGATGACGGCGACGTCGAGGTCGATCCAGGCGCGGTTGCGGTCCAGGCGGACCGACGCGCGCGGGTAGCCGCGGCCGGTGGCCTTCTGCAGGGTCGAGGCGTTGCGGACGGTGCCCTCGACCTCGTCGGCGGCGCGCTCGGCGATGTGCGTGACGGCCTTGGAGCTCACGTCCAGCGAGCCACGCTCGGCCGGGTCACGGTCCGCGCCACCGGCCGCGTCGGACAACGCGAACGGCTCCGCCCGGGTCGCTGGGGCGGACGTGTCAGCCACGACGGCCCCGCACGATCTCGGTCACGTCCAGCTCACCGTCGATCTGGCCACCGACGAGGTAGCCGACGGCACCGAGCACCAGGGCCAGGAGGAATCCGCCGAACCCCCCGACGGCGATGGCGATGGCGAGCAGCAGTCCGGCGATGAGGCCGACGGTCGAGGTGGTCATGGGGGTGTCTCCTTGGATGAGGTGCAGGGGTGGTGCGCGAAGTGGGGGGCCTGGACGGCCGCTGCTGGTGCGGCGGTGCGGCCGTCCAGGCGTCGGGGGGTCACGCCGGGCGGGCGACGTCCTCGACGGTGACGTCGACGGGGCCGTCGACGAGGGCGCGGACCGAGCGGCGCACCGAGTCCGCGGTCTCGCGGACGGAGGAGCCCCACTCCACGACGACGTGGATGCTGGCACCCCCGTCGTGGAGCCGGACGCCGTTCACGCGCCGACCGGGCAGGTACGTCGCGACCTCGCCGAGGACCCCGCCGTGCAGGTCGGCGACGCCCGGGGTGGACAGGACCGCCTCGGCGACGACGTCGGCGGGATCCGGCTCGGGCGCGGGCGCCTCGGCCTCCGCCTCGGCGGTCTCGAGGTCGGTCAGCTCGACCGGCTCGGCCGCCGGGGCGGTGACGATGACGTCGGGCTCGAGGACCGGCTCGGTCACGGACCCGTCGTGGTCGCCACCGGGGCGACCGGGCGTGTCACTCGACACGGCTCTTGTCGTCCTCGTGGTCGTCGTCCGAGCCGTCGTCGAGGTTCACGTCGTTGACGGTGATGTTGACCTCGGTGACTTGCAGGCCCGTCATGCGCTCGACGGCGCTGATCACGTTGCGACGCACACCGGCCGACAGGTCGGCGATCGAGACGCCGTACTCGGCGACGAGCTGAACGTCGACGGCGGCCTGGCGCTCGCCGACCTCGACCGACACGCCCTGGCTGTGGTTCGTCGACGAACCGGGGATGCGCTCACGCAGCGCACCGACCGCACGGGCGGCGCCGCCACCGACGGCGTAGACACCGGAGACCTCGCGGGTCGCGATGCCGGCGATCTTCGAGACCACGGTGTCGGCGATCGTGGTGCGACCCTGCTCGGTGACCAGGGGACCGTTGGCCTTGGTGGCGACCTCGGTGGACTTCTCGGTGCTGCTGGTGCTCATGGGTACGAACCTTCCTGATTCGACGTGTGGATGCCCCTTAGTCGGAAGTCGGGCACGAACCCTCACGGCGATCTCATGTGATCTGGGCCACACCCATGATCGAGGGTCGACCGAGGGGCCCGCGGGGTCTTGGGGAGAGGTTGAGGCAAGGTGTAGTTGCACTTTCAAGTGGCAGCGGTCGCCCCCCGGACCCACGATGGCCTCGTGCTCACGAACCAGGCGGCGCACCCGCCGGACCCGGTCCCCGGGACGTCGACCCCCGACCTGGGCCCGCTGAGCACGACCGACCCCGCCGCGGAGGTCGACCTCGACCCGCCGCTCGACCTGGACGCGACGAGCGAGCCGTGGGCCCCCGAGGACCTGCGCTCGGCGAGCGTCGGCGTCGACGAGCCCCCGGTGGACCTGCGCGACGCGAGCGACGAGGCGCTGGTGCGGGCGTCCGGCCTGTGCGACGACCTCGCGTTCGCGGTGCTGGTCGACCGGCACGGCCCGGCCCTCCTGCAGTTCGCCCGGCGGATGATCGCCGACGAGCACGAGGCCGTCGACGCCGTCCAGGAGACCTTCATCTCCGCCTGGCGGGGCCTGCCCGGCTACCGCGGGCGGTCGTCCTTCCGCACCTGGCTCTACCGCCTGCTGCACCGGCGGGTGGTGGACCTGACCCGCGTCCGACGCCCGGTGCCGATCGACGACGTCCTCCTCGACGCCTTCCACCGCCCGTCCACCGACGACCCGCTGCAGCACCTGCTCGACGACGAGCTGGTGGAGGCGCTCGAGGTCGCCCTGGGCGAGCTGCCGTGGAACCAGCGGGCCGCGTGGCTGCTCGCCGAGGTGCACGGCATGACCTACGACGAGATCGCCACCACCTTGGCGATCAGCCCTGGCGCGGTCCGCGGCCACCTGCACCGCGGGCGACGCACCCTGTCGGCGAGGATGGAGAGATGGCGATGACCCCGCGCGACCCCGCCGAGCGGGCCGCCGACCTGCTCCGCGACGAGCCGGTCGACGGGTGGTCGGAGATCTCCGCCTCGATCATGGGCCAGGTCCGCCGCACCGTCATGCCCTCGGACCCCGTCGTCGTGCACGGCCCGGACGGCGCCGTGGCGCAGGACGACCAGGGCTCCCGCTCCTACGTGTCGGCCCGCGTCGTCGTGGCCGCGCTCCGCACCCGCCTGACGAGTGCCGCCTTCTCCCCCAGCGCCATCCGTGTCACCACCGACGACGACGACCGCTGCTCCGAGGTCACGGTCGAGATCGTCTGCTCCTGGGACACCGACTTCCAGCACGCCGGCCGGCGGGCCCGCGAGGTCGTCGAGACCACCCTGCTCGACCTCGTGGGCGACGATCCCGCCTTCGACCCGGACACCGCGGTCCACGTCCACGTCGGCGACGTCACCACGGGCGACACCCGCACCACCTGACCGGACGGGACCGCACGCGGCTCAGGTCAGCGGACCCGGCGTCACGAGCGCGAGGGCCGGCTCGTGCTGCGGCCCGGGGGCGGGACGCGCGAAGAGGAAGCCCTGCGCCCCGATGCAGCCCATCGCGACCAGGGCGTCGCGCTGGTCGGGCGTCTCGACCCCCTCGGCGATGACCTCGGCGCCGAGGCTGCCGGCGAGGTGGACGATGGCCGAGACCACCGTGGCCGTCGTGCGTCCGCACGCGACCTCGGCCACGAACGACCGGTCGATCTTGATCACGTCGACGGGCAGTCGGCGCAGGTACTCGAAGTTGGAGAAGCCGGTGCCGAAGTCGTCGATCGCGACCCTCACGCCGTCGGCCCTCAGGGAGGCAAGGGCCTCGACGGCCGGCCCGCACTGGTCGGCCACGAGGTTCTCGGTCACCTCGAGCACCAGCTGGGTCGGGGGCAGGCCGTGCGCCAGCAGCGAGCGGCGCACGGTCTCGGCCCAGCCGGGGGTGACGAGCTGGACGGGAGAGACGTTGACGCCCATCTGGATCGGTCGGCCGGTCTGCCGGGTCCACCGCGCGGCACGCTCCACCGCCACGTCGAGCACGTGGGCGCCCAGGGCCCCGATGGACCGGTCGGCCTCGGCCCAGGCGATGAACTCGGCCGGTGACACCGGCCCCGCGGTCCGGTGCTGCCACCGCGCGAGCGCCTCGTAGCCACGCACGTGTCCGGTGTCCATCTCGACCACGGGCTGGAAGTGGACCTCGATCTCGCCGCGTTCGAGCGCGTGCCGGAGGTCCTGCTGGAGCGTCGACAGGCGGCGCACCAGGTCGGTCATGCCCGGGGCGTAGACGACCACGCAGTTCTTGCCGCGGTCCTTGGCCGCGTAGAGGGCGACGTCGGCGTCGCGCAGCAGCGCGGTGACGTCGCGCCGGGCCTGCGCGGTGACGACGGCACCCCGGCTGCGCGCCCCCGCCGGCAGGTCGGCCGGGCGACGGGTCACGTCGAGCCCGGCGACGCCCATGCTGGCGCCGACCTCGAGGCTGACCTCGCCGACGACGACCGGCGCGGCCAGGGACCGGAGCATCCGGGACGCGGCCTCCTCCACCTCGCGCGGGCGGGCGTGCACGATGGCCGCGAACTCGTCGCCGCCCAGGCGGGCGAGGGTGTCGGTGGCGCGCAGGCACCCCGCGAGCCTCCGGCCCACGGCCGTCAGCAGCTGGTCGCCCACGTCGTGGCCGTGGGTGTCGTTGACGGTCTTGAAGTCGTCGAGGTCGATGAACACGACGCCGAAGGGGGCCGACCCGCGCGCGGCCGCCGTCGTCAGCTGCTGGAAGCGGGTGCGGCTGCCGAGGCCCGTCACGGCGTCCCGCAGGACGACGTCCTCGTGCAGGCGCCAGGCCGCGAGGCTTGTCGTCGCGGCCACGAGGAAGAACGCGACGTTCACGCCCGTGCTGGACCACGTGTCGGCGGCGGTGGCGCCGGTCGTCGCCTCGCCCGTCACGCCCTGGACGAGGTAGAACACCGACATCGACCCGACGACGGTCCCGAACGGACGCCAGTCCTCGTAGAGCGCGACGACCGCCACGACCACCAGCACCTGCAGGTGCGCGACGGCGACGCCCACCTCGAGCGACGCGAGGACCATCGGGCCGGCCGCGAGGCTGAGGGCGGCGAGCACGGTCCGCGCCCGGGGCTCGACGTCGGGGACGAGCGCGGTCACGCACGCCAGGAGGCTGAGGACGGCGACCGCGGTGGGGACGCCGGCCGACGGCAGCCGGGAGACGGCCGTCGCCAGCACGACCCCGACCTGCAGCAGCGCGAACGCGACCACGACGCGGTGCCGGTGGCGCCAGGTCGACCCCGGCAGCATCTGGCCCGACGGCAGCAGCTGGTGGACGAGGCTCATGTCCTCCCCATCGGCCGGTCCGGACCGATCGGCAGCCCATCGCGGTCCCGACCTCCACCGACGGGTGAAACCTTGGCGTCGCCGGTGTTTCCGGCCCGTGACGCGGACGGCGCCGCCGTCGTCAGAGGACCGGAGCGGACGCCCGACCGAGGTGGGTCACGGTCCAGCGCCGGCGGCCGGCCCGCTTGGACTCGTACAGGGCGAGGTCGGCGGCGGCGAGGACGCCGGTGGGGTCCACCGGGCCGCCGGGCAGGACGCAGGCGCCGATGCTCAGCGACACCCGCGGACGCACCGAGGCGTAGCGGCGACGGACGCGGGCCTCGACGCCGCTCATCAGGGCACGGGACGTCGCGACGGCGCGCTCCTCGCCGCCCGTGGGCAGCAGGAGCGCGAACTCGTCGCCGCCGAGCCGGGCCACCAGCCCGTCGACGTCGTCGACGTGCGCGCGCAGCTGCTCGGCCACGTCGCGGATCAGGGAGTCGCCCGCCGCGTGCCCGAGGGTGTCGTTGACCGCCTTGAAGTGGTCGACGTCCACCAGCAGCAGCGACCCGGGCGAGGCCGACGCGCGGGACAGGTGCGTCTCGAGCGCGGTCGCGAAGGCCCGTCGGTTGGGGAGCTCGCTCAGCGGGTCGTGGCCCGCCAGGTACCTCAGGTGCTCCTCGGCCAGCTTGCGCTCGGTGAGGTCGCGGGTGACCTTGCCGAAGCCGAGCAGGTGACCGTCGTCGGTGCGCAGCGCGGTGATCACCACGTTGGCCCAGAACGTCGAGCCGTCACGCCGGACCCTCCAGCCCTCGTGCTCCACCCGCCCCTGGACCTCCGCCGTCGCCAGCAGCTCGTCGCAGCGGCCGGCCTCGACGTCGGCCCGGGGGTAGAAGACCGAGAAGTGCCGGCCCAGGACCTGCTCGGCCGTGTAGCCCTTGATGCGCTCGGCGCCGCGGTTCCAGCTCGACACGAAGCCGCCGGTGTCCAGGATGAGCACCGCGTAGTCGACGACGTCGCTGACGAGCTGGGCGATCGCGGCGTCGACGGGCAGCCCACGGCGGTGCGGACCGGCGTCGAGCACTCCACCGGCCCCCACGCCCGAGGTGACGACGCGCGCCCGAGCGGGGTCGTCGTCGGGGGGCCGGGCGGAGTGCATGGTCGTCCCAGCGTCCGGGAACGGCCCGACCTGAGGGAAGTCGGCCGGTGCATCGCCGCCGGAGGCCCAGAATGGCCCGTTCGGGCCATCCCGATGGCCCATCGGGCCAGAGTTCAAGATTTGCTCCGCACCGTTGACCGATCTCGTCATAATGAGGTATGCCCCTGACGAGATCCCGTCGCGTGGCGTCCGTCGCCGCCTGCGTCGTGGCGTCCGTCGCCTACGCCCTGCTGCTGCGTCACACCGCCTCCGTCGACACCCGGCTCGCCGACGACCTCACCAACGCCGGGCAGCTGCTGGCGTCCGCGCTCGCCAGCGCGGGGTGCGCGATCGCGGCGCGACGGTCCGTCGGCGAGCGTCGCCGCGGGTGGACGTTCGTCGCCCTGGGCGCGGCCTCCTGGTCGCTCGGGCAGCTCGCCTGGACGGTCTACGAGTCGGTGCTGCGCCGGCCGGTGCCGTTCCCGTCCATCGCCGACATCGGCTACCTGCTCTTCCCCGTGCTCGCCGGCTGGGGCCTGGTCACCTGGATGGGACGGCAGGGTCGGGGCGCGGCGCGTGGCCGCGACGTCTTCGACGGGCTGATCATCTCCGGGTCGCTGCTCGTGCTCTCGTGGTTGACGGTGCTCCAGCCCGTCACCGAGGCCTCGGGGTCGGACGGCTGGTTCTCCCTCACGCTCTCCCTCGCCTACCCGGTGGGCGACCTCGTCCTCGGCACCCTCGTGCTCCTCGCCCTCCTGCACGCCGAGCACGCGCAGCGGTGGTCGCTGTGGACGCTGGTCGCCGGCCTGTCGAGCATCGCCGTCGCCGACAGCGCCTTCGTGGTGCTCACGTCGACCTCCACCTTCAGCTCCAGCGACATGCCGACCAACGTCGGCTGGGTCGTCGGCTTCCTCGCCGTGGGGCTGTCCGGCCTGCTGGCGCCCACGGCGCGCGAGTCCGTCGCCGACGACGACCCGGACCGGCGCTGGTCCGTCGCCGGGACGATCGACGTGGCCGTGCGGCTCGCGGTCCCCTACCTGGCCCTGGTCGTGGGCCTCGGCGCCCTGGGCGCGCGGCTGATGTCGGGCCGCGACGCCCCCCGCCTCGCCCTGCTGCTCGCGGCGGCCCTGGTGGCGATGGTGCTCCTGCGCCAGCTGCTCGCGGTCCTCGACAACCAGCGGCTGATCGCCGAGCTGGCCGAGGCGCAGCGCCACCTGGAGCACGAGGCCACCCACGACCCGCTGACCGGCCTGCCCAACCGCATCCTCTTCGCGGCCCGCCTCGACCGTGCCCTCGCGTCGCCCGACGGCGTCATCACCCTGATGTTCTGCGACCTCGACGGCTTCAAGCGCATCAACGACGAGCACGGCCACGACGCTGGCGACGAGCTGCTCCGGGTGGTGGCGTCACGCCTGCTCGGGTGCGTGCGCGACACCGACACCGTCGCACGGCTGGGCGGCGACGAGTTCGCCGTCCTGCTCGAGGACTGCTCCGACCCCGACCTCGTCAGCCGCACCATCCTCGAGGCCGTCGCCGGTCACGTCGACGCGGGCTCGGCGCGCGTCACCGTCTCGGTCAGCATCGGCATGGTGCGCCACGACACCGGCGCGCCCCCGGACCGCCAGCAGCGCCGCGAGCTCGCCGGCCGGCTGCTCAAGAGCGCCGACGGCGCCATGTACGCCGCCAAGACCGCCGGCCGCAACCAGTCCCGCGTCGCGCAGGCGGCGGACGCGGCCTGACGGGTCGTCCCGTCGTCGACCTGCCCGGTCTCAGCCGGCGAGCTCGCGGGCGGCGTAGGTCCCGATCGTCCGCGTGGCGCGGGTGTCGTTGAGGGCGCCCACGGGGCCGCCGAGCAGCGGGACGCGTCGCGCCACCATCGTCGTCGCCCGGCCACCGGTGAGCTTGGCGACGAGCTCGCCCGCCACCGCCTTGGCCACCGTGTTGTCCGACGCCGGGCGCGGCGCCGACGACGTCGCGATCTGCCGAGGGGTGCCGGGCAGGGTCCTCTTCTTGACCAGGTGCTTGACCGAGTCCTCGCCCAGCAGGCAGGCCATCACGGCGTCGCGCACCCGCGGGTCGTGCAGGTCGTGCCCGCGCAGGTGGGCGATGCCCGCCACCAGGTGGCACTGCAGCACGGCGAGGGCCGAGACGTTGGCGGGCAGCGTCAGCGCGAGGGTGGCGACCCCGCCGACGTTGGAGAGGAAGCCCTGGGCGCCCGCGAGCTTGGCGTGGGTCGAGATCATCGCCGCGATCGCGGCCTCGGCGTCGCCGTCGGCCTTCTCGAGCTGGTCGGCGGCCGCCTCGCGCACGGGACGGATCGGGCCCACGCCGTCGATGGCCTTGTCGAGCGCCGCACGCACCCACCCGGCGGTCATCCCCGGGGCCGCCTTCTGGCCCAGCTTGCGCCCCACCGTCTGCCTGATCCCCACTGCGCTGCTCCCGTCGACGGGCGCCGGAGTGGCGCCGCCCCACCGTAGAGGCGCGGACCGACGTCCGCTCGTCCAGCGCGTCCCGGCCCGCCCTAGTCTTGACTAGTTCAAGAAAGCAGGGCAGAGTCCGGAGGGTGGAACCGGCACCGGAGATCGAGCGACTGCTGCGCGCGGCGGACCTGCGGGTCACCCGTCAGCGGGTCGCCGTGCTCGCCGCCGTCCGCACCCTCCCCCACGCCGACACCGACACGCTGCTGCGCGCGGTCCGGGCCGAGGTCGACGGCGTCTCGCACCAGGCCGTGTACGACTCGCTCCACACGCTCACGGCCGCCGGCCTGCTGCGACGCATCCAGCCCGCCGGCTCGGTCGTGCGCTACGAGACGCGTACCGACGACAACCACCACCACGTGGTGTGCCGCTCCTGCGGCTCCGTCGCCGACGTCGACTGCGCCGTCGGTCCGGCTCCGTGCCTGACCGCCTCCGACACCCACGGCTTCGTCGTCGACGAGGCCGAGGTCATCTTCTGGGGCACCTGCCCCGCCTGTTCCACCGCCGACACCACCACTCGAGAGGTAGCCCCGTGACCGACCAGACGCACGAGACCCGCGAAGCCGAGATGAACACCGAGGAGGCCGGCGGCTGCCCGGTCGCCCACGGACGGATGAGCCACCCCACCGAGGGCTCGTCGAACGAGCGCTGGTGGCCCGAGACGCTCAACGTCAAGATCCTGCGCAAGAACCACCCCACGTCGGACCCGATGGACGACGACTACGACTACGCCGCCGAGTTCCTGACCGTCGACCTCGACGAGCTGCGCGCCGACATCACGCAGGTGATGACCACGTCGCAGGACTTCTGGCCCGCCGACTTCGGCCACTACGGCCCCTTCTTCATCCGGATGGCCTGGCACAGCGCCGGGACCTACCGCGTCGCCGACGGCCGTGGCGGCGCCGGCGCCGGCATGCAGCGCTTCGCCCCGCTCAACAGCTGGCCCGACAACGCGAACCTCGACAAGGCCCGCCGCCTGCTGTGGCCGATCAAGCAGAAGTACGGACGTCGCCTGTCGTGGGCCGACCTGATCGTCTTCACCGGCAACGTCGCCCTCGAGGACATGGGCCTGCCCACCTTCGGCTTCGCCGGCGGCCGCGTCGACGGCTGGGAGCCCGACGAGGACGTCTACTGGGGTCCGGAGACCGTGTGGCTCGGCGACGAGCGCTACGACGCCGACCACAAGCTCACCGGCCCGCTCGCCGCGGTCCAGATGGGCCTGATCTACGTCAACCCCGAGGGCCCCAACGGCAACCCCGACCCGATGGCCTCCGCGCGCGACATCCGCGAGACCTTCGGCCGGATGGCGATGAACGACGAGGAGACCTTCGCCCTCATCGCCGGTGGCCACACGTTCGGCAAGACCCACGGCGCGGCCGACCCCGAGCCCCACGTCGCCCCCGAGCCCGAGGCCGCCGACATCACCGAGCAGGGCCTGGGCTGGCGCAGCTCGTTCGGCACCGGCAAGGGCCGCGACGCGATCACGAGCGGCATCGAGGTGACCTGGACGTCCGCGCCCACCACCTGGACCATGAAGTACCTCGAGAACCTCTACGGCCTGGAGTGGGAGCTCACCAAGAGCCCCGGCGGCGCGTACCAGTGGCAGCCCGAGGGCGGCGCGGCGGCCAACACCGTCCCCGACCCGGCCGACGGCTCGCTCTCACGCCCGCCGACGATGCTCACCTCCGACGTCGCGCTGAAGGTCGACCCCACGTACGACGCGATCGGTCGCCGGTTCCTCGCCAACCCCGACGAGTTCGCCGACGCCTTCGCGCGCGCCTGGTACAAGCTGACGCACCGCGACATGGGCCCGATCCAGCGCTACCTCGGCGCCGAGGTGCCGGCGGAGGAGCTGCTCTGGCAGGACCGCCTCCCCGCCGTCGACCACGAGCTGGTCTCGGCCGACGACGTCGCGGCCCTCAAGGCGACCGTCCTCGGCTCGGGCCTCCCGGTGTCGCGCCTGGTCTCCACCGCGTGGGCCTCGGCCTCGTCGTTCCGCATCAGCGACAAGCGCGGTGGCGCCAACGGCGCGCGCCTCCGCCTCGAGCCGCAGAACGGCTGGGCGGTCAACGACCCCGACGAGCTCGCCACGGCGCTGCGCACCCTCGAGGGCATCCAGGCCGACTTCAACGCCTCGGCCACCGGCGGCGTCAAGATCTCGCTCGCCGACCTGATCGTCCTCGCCGGCGCCGCGGGTGTCGAGAAGGCCGCGCAGGACGCCGGTGTCGACGTCACCGTGCCGTTCACGCCGGGTCGCACCGACGCCACCCAGGAGCAGACCGACGTCGAGTCGTTCTCCTGGCTGGAGCCGACGTCCGACGGGTTCCGCAACTTCGTGGGCAAGGCCCAGCCGCTCCCCGCGGAGTTCCTGCTCGTCGACCGCGCCAACCTGCTCGGCCTGAGCGCGCCGGAGCTGACCGTCCTGGTCGGCGGCCTGCGCGTCCTCGGCGCCAACACCGCGGGCTCCACCGCGGGCGTCCTGACCGAGCGCCCCGGCGTCCTGACGAACGACTTCTTCCGTCACCTGCTCGGCACGGACATCGCGTGGACCCAGGTCGGCGACGACCGCGACTCCTTCGAGGCCCGCCTCGCCGGGAGCGACGAGGTCGTCTGGACCGGCACCCGCAACGACCTGGTGTTCGGCTCCAACTCCGAGCTGCGCGCCGTCGCCGAGGTCTACGCGAGCGACGACGCCCAGGCCAAGTTCGTGCGCGACTTCGTGCGCGCGTGGGACAAGGTCATGATGGCCGACCGCTACGACCTCGTCTGAGCGTCCGGCACCACCCGCACCGACGCCCGGGTCGGCCCCTCGTGGGCCGGCCCGGGCGTCGTCGTGCGCAGGTCAGTCGGTCGGCGCGGCGGCGTCGCCCTGGCGGCTGCGCGCGACCTCGCGGAGCTTCTCGCCCAGCGACGGGTCGCGCACGAGCAGCTCGGCGAACGCCTCGTCGGTGAGGTGCACCGCCGTGAGCGGCGTGACCGCCACGACCGACGCGCTCCGCAGCCGGCCGTCGACGAGCGCGATCTCGCCGAACACGTCACCGGGGCCGAGCGTCGCGACGGCCACCTTGGACTTGCGCACCTCGGCCTCGCCCTCGAGCAGCACGTAGGCGCGGTCGGCGGGCGTCTGCTCGTGGATCACCGACCAGCGGGCGGGGATCGTCACGATCACGCCCACCGCGGCGATGTCGTCGATCGCGTCGCGGTCGAGGTCGGTGACGCGTCGCAGCGCGGCGACGATCTGTGGGTCGGGCTTCCTGCGGGCCATGGTCCCGAGAACCTCCTTCGCCCGGCACCGCCAGGCCTGGTGAGCGGACGCGCCCAGGGTCCCACCTCGGCGTGGAGGTGTCAGGTCGACATGCCCGGGACCTCCGGCACCGCCTACGCTGTGGTCCCTCATCCACGTCACCGGGGACGTCGCAAGGAGCACCGTGGCCGATCACACGACCGGGCCCACCGGGCCGTCGGGTCCCGAGCGGGTCGCTCCCCCGCGGGTGCCGCCCCTGCAGCGTGCGCGCATCCAGCTCGCGCTCACCGTGCTGCTCGTGGGCACCAACGTCATCGGCGCCGGCGTGGTGTTCGCCCTCAACTTCGTGCTCGTGCCCGGCGACGGGCCCAGCGCGGCGTTCCTGTCGGCCCTGGCGATCGCCGCGCCGGTCTACGTCGGCGTGGCGCTCCTCGTCGGCGCCGTCGCGATCACGGTCCTGGTCGTCCGCTCGCTGTCGTGGTTCCTGCTCGGCCGCGAGCCGACGCCCGAGCAGCGTCGCTCGGCGCTCGGCCTCCCGTGGCGCATCACCGTCGCGCAGTTCTGCCTGTGGCTCGTCGCGGCCGCCACCTTCACCACCATCGCCCTGTGGCGCCAGCCGGAGGCCGCGCTGAGCACGGTCCTCGCCGTCGTGATCGCCGGCCTCGTCGTCAGCGCGATCGCCTACCTGTTCACCGAGTACATCCTGCGACCCGTCGCCGCCCGGGCGCTCGCGGGCCGTGCCGAGGACTACCCCGTCGGGGTCAGCCTGCAGAGCCGGATGGTGCTCTTCTGGGGCCTCGGCACGGCGGCGCCGATGGCGGGCCTGGCGATGGCCGCGCTGGTCGACCTGACCCGCTCCGGCCCGCCCAGCGCAAGGCTCCCCTACGCGGTGCTCTCGCTGTCGGCGATCGTCCTGCTCTTCGGCCTGCTCGTCACCGTCCTCGCCGCGCGGGCCGTCGTCTCGCCGATCCTCGCCGTCCGCCGCGCCCTGGGGCGGGTCGGCGCGGGCGACCTCGAGGCGCGGGTCGAGGTGAACGACGGCACCGAGCTCGGGCAGCTGCAGGACGGGTTCAACGTGATGGCCCAGGGGCTCGGCGAGCGCGACCGGATCCGCGACCTCTTCGGACGGCACGTCGGGCGGTCGGTGGCGTCGGCGGCGGCCGCGGGCGACGTCGAGCTCGGCGGCGAGACCCGGGTCGCGAGCGTGCTGATGATCGACCTCGTCGGCTCGACCACCTACGCGGCCGACCGGGAGCCGCGCGAGGTCGTCGAGATGCTCAACCGGTTCTTCGCCGTGGTGGTCGAGGAGGTCGCCGACCGCGACGGGCTGGTCAACAAGTTCATGGGCGACGCCGTCCTCGCCGTCTTCGGCGCGCCGAACCGGTTGGCCGACCATGCCGGCCTCGCCCTCGGCGCCGCGCGCGCGATCGCCGACCGGCTCGGCACCGAGGTGCCCGAGATCGGGTCCGGCATCGGGGTCTCGACCGGCGAGGTGGTCGCCGGCAACGTCGGCCACCGCACGCGCTTCGAGTACACCGTGATCGGCGACGCGGTGAACTCCGCCGCCCGGCTCACCGAGCTCGCGAAGGACGTCGAGGGCGGCGTGCTCGTCGCCTGGCGCTCGGTGCAGGCGACCGACCGCACCGAGGCACGGCACTGGAAGCAGCACGACTCCCCCGTGCTGCGCGGCCGTGACGCTCCCACCCGGACCGCGATCCGGGCCGCGTCGACCTGAGCGTGGTCGGTCGCGGCCCGGCACGTCCTCAGCGTGCGGAGGGGGCACCGCTCGGCGTGAGCCCGTCGTCGTGGGAGGCGTCGCCGTGCGGGTGCGAGCGCTCGAGCGAGGCCCCCTCGACGTCGACGTCGGGCAGGATCCGGTCGAGCCAGGCGGGCATCCACCAGGCGGCGTCCCCCAGCAGGTGCATGACGGCCGGGATGAGCAGCAGGCGCACCACGAACGCGTCGAGCAGGACGCCGAGCGCCAGGCCGAGCCCGATCGACTGGATCAGCACCGAGTGGGCGAACACGAACCCGCCGAAGACCGACACCATGATCAGCGCGGCGGCGACGACGACCGCCCGACCGGCGTGGACGCCGCGCTGCACCGCCACCCTCGCCGGCGAGCCGTGCGCGAACGCCTCGCGCATGCCGCTGACCAGGAACAGCTGGTAGTCCATCGCGAGCCCGAAGAGCACGCCGACCAGGAGGATCGGCAGGAAGCTCAGGATGGGCCCGGGGTCGTGCACGCCGAACACGGGCGCGAGCCAGCCCCACTGGAACACGGCGGTCACGCCTCCGAAGGCCGCGAACACCGACAGGATGAAGCCGAGCGTCGCGGTGACCGGCACCAGGATCGACCGGAAGACGAAGACGAGGATCACCAGCGACAGCCCCACGACCACCACGAGGTAGATCGGCAGTGCGTCCGACAGCTTCTCGCTGACGTCGATGTTGCCCGAGGCGTTGCCCGCCACGCCGAACGAGTCGACGCCGTCGAGGTCGAGCCCGCGCAGGTCGCGGACGAGCTGCTCGGTGGACTCGGCGGTCGGACCGCCCTCGGGCACCACCTGGAACGCGAGCAGCATGGCGTCCTCCGAGGCGCCGATCGGCGCCACGGCGCTGACGTCGGCCTGGGCCCCGAGCTCGGTGCCGATCCGCACCTGCTCGGCGAGCAGGTCGTCCTCGCCGACGGCGTCGGTGAGGTCGGCGACCACCAGCAGCGGGCCGTTGACGCCGGCGCCGAACTTGTCCTCGACCAGCTGGTAGGCCTGGTAGGCGGTGGAGTCCTGCGGCTCCGACGACCCGGCGGGCAGACCGAGCCGCATCGAGAGCGCGGGGATCGCCACGACGAGCAGCACCACCGTGCCGCCGACCAGCGTGATGATCGCGCGGCGGTTGCTCATCGG
This sequence comes from Nocardioidaceae bacterium, assembly GCA_030655315.1. GTDB lineage: Bacteria > Actinomycetota > Actinomycetes > Propionibacteriales > Nocardioidaceae > JAURVT01. The sequence continues at coordinate 14,706 of JAURVT010000047.1, forward strand.
CGTGCTCGGCCGGACGGCGCGGTCGGCGTGCTGGCTGCCCGAGCGCTCCTTGCGGGCCAGGATGCGGGGACCGACGAGCGACAGCAGCGCGGGCGTCATGGTGATCGCGACGCAGATGGCGACCGCGACGCAGATGGCGCCGACCGTGCCCATCAGCCCGAGGAACGGGATGCCGGTGAGGTTCAGCGCGAGCAGCGCGATCATCACCGTCGCGCCGGCGAACACGACCGCGTTGCCCGACGTGCCGTTGGCGAGCCCGATCGACTCGTCGAGCGGCACCCCGTCGCGCAGCTGGGTGCGGTGCCGGTTGAGGATGAACAGCGAGTAGTCGATGCCGACCGCGAGCCCGAGCATGATGCCGAGCACCGGGGTGACCGACAGCATCTCGACCGTGCCGGAGAGGGCGAGCGCGGCCAGCACGCCGACGCCCACGCCCACCAGCGCGTTGACCAGCGGGAGCCCGGCGCCGATCAGGGTGCCGAGCATGACGAGCAGCACGACCGCCGCGACCGCGAGACCGACGGCCTCGCCGACGCCGAAGACCTCGGGGATCGTGGCGGCGATGTCGTTGGAGACCTCGACGTCGACGCCCGCGACGTCGGCACCGGTGAGCTCGGCGACGACGGCGTCCTTGGTCTCGGTCGGCACCTCCTGCAGCCCGGTGTCGAACTGGATCGTCGCGACCGCGGTGGTGCCGTCGGCGGAGACCTGGCGGATGCCGTCGGAGAGCGCGAGGAGCTCGGCGCCCTGCTCCAGCTGGGTCCCCTGCGCCTCGAGCGCGGCGCGGTTCTGGTCGAGCTCGGCCTGCTGCGCGTCGAGCTCCTCGAGCGCGGCGTCCTGTCCGGCGTCCTCGGCCTGCTGGCGGGCGCCGTCCAGCTGCTCCTGCGCGGCGTCGAGCCGCGCGGTGCCCTGGGTCAGCTGGTCGCGTCCGCCGGCGACCTGCTGGGCCTGCGCGTCGATCCGGGCCTGGGTCTGGAACGGGTTCGTGGCGCCGGCGACACCGTCGATCGACCCGGTCGCGGTGAGCAGCTCGCCGATCGCGGTCCGCTGGCCGGCGGTGAAGGCCGACCCGTCGGTGGTGGTGACGACGACGTTGCCGCTGCCGCCCCCGAGGTCGGGGAAGCGCTCGGCGAGCTGGTCGCTGACCGCCTGGGTCGGGGTGCCGGGGATGCTGACCGCCGACGACAGCGACCCGCCGAAGAGCGCGAAGGCGCCGCCGGCGAGACCGAGGACGAGCACCCAGGCGACGACGACCGTCCAGGCGCGGCGGGCGGCCGCGCGGCCGAGGCGGTAGAGCAGGGAGGCCATGGTGGGTCGTTCCTTCGGGTCAGGGAGGGGGGAGGGTCAGACGGTGGGGGCGTAGCCGTGGCGCACGGTGGCCACGAGGCGGTCGAACAGGGCGTCCCAGGTCGCGCGGGTCGAGGCGTCGACCACGGCACCGGTGTCCTCGATCCAGCGGCCCGCGAGCACGGCGATCCCGTTGACCAGCGAGCTGACGAGGATCTGGGACTCCAACCCGTCCGAGTCGGTGCTGCGGGCGACCATCTCGGCCGAGAGCTCGTCGACGCAGCGGGTGAAGACCTCGTCGATCAGGTGGTGCGACCGGGGGCCGCCGTCGAGGTCGCCGAGGACGCCCCAGAGGTAGGAGACGACGGAGGGGAGGTCGATGCCCCGCATGGCGTCGGTGAGCTCGGCGAACAGGGCCGCCGGCGTGCCGTCGCCCGCGGGGGTCGCCGCCGTCGCGTCGCCGAACTCCTCGACGGTCCTCGTGAGCAGCCGCGAGCACGCCGTCATCACCACGTCGTCGAGCGACGCGAAGTGGTTGAACACGGTGCGTCGGGCGACGTCGGCGCGCGCGGCGAGGTCGTCGACGCCGAAGTCGGCCGATCCCCGCTCGCCGATCAGCGCGTCGGCGGCGTCGAGGATGGCCTCACGGTGCCGCGCCTTGAGAGCCGCCCGACGGTCCACGGGAGCGGCGTCGGCGGTCATGGAGCCATCGTACGTCGTCGTTGCACTGAGTGCAGCGTTGCACCGAGTGCACGGACGCGTCGCGTGGGACGATCTCGTCATGACCTCGACCCCGGCCCGGCTGCCGTCGGGCGAGAAGAGGCCGCGGTACGACCTCGACTCGCTGCTCGCGGTGGCCGTCACCGTCTTCACCGAGCGCGGGTACGACGGCACCAGCATCGAGCAGCTCGCGCAGGCCTCCGGGCTCTCGAAGTCGTCGATCTACCACCACGTCGACAGCAAGGAGCAGCTGCTCCGGCTCGCCCTCGAGCGCGCGCTGGACCCCCTCCTCGCGTCCACCCGCGAGCGCGGGGCGACCACCGGCCGCGCCGCCGACCGCCTGCGGCACATGGTCCGCCGCGACGTGCAGGTGCTGGCCGACCGGCTGCCCTACGTGACCCTGCTGCTGCGCGTCCACGGCAACACCGCGACCGAGCGCTGGGCGATGGGCGAGCGACGCCGCTTCGACCAGGTGGTCGCCGACCTCGTCCAGGAGGCCGCGGCCGACGGCGACATCCGGGCCGGCGTCGACAGCCTGACCGTCAGCCGGCTGATCTTCGGGATGGTGAACTCGCTGGTCGAGTGGTACCGACCCGGCCGCGACCAGGACCCCGGCGCGCTCGCCGACGACCTGCTCTCGCTGGTCTTCGACGGCATCGGCACCCGCACCTCCTGACCGACGTCCCGGGTCGGTGGTCCTACCGCCCGCGACGACGGTCGACGATGCGGCGCATCTTGCCCACCGAGCGCTCGACCGTGTCGGGGTCGACGACGTCGACCCCGACGGTCACCCCGATCGAGCTCTTGACCGCCTGCTGCAGGCGGGCACCGGCCTGCGTCGCGTCCTCGAGGGAGGCGGACCCACGGCGCTCGACGAGCACGGTCATCTCGTCGAGGTGGCCGTGACGGTCGAGCACGCACTGGAAGTGCGGTGACAGCTCGGCGGTGGCGAGGACGAGCTCCTCGATCTGGGTGGGGAACAGGTTCACCCCGCGCAGGATGATCATGTCGTCGGTGCGACCGGTCACCTTCTCCATGCGCCGCATCGTGCGGGCCGTGCCCGGCAGCAGCCGGGTGAGGTCGCGCGTGCGGTAGCGGATCACCGGCATCGCCTGCTTGGTGAGCGAGGTGAGGACCAGCTCGCCCCGCTCCCCGTCGGGCAGCACCTCGAGGGTGACCGGATCGATCACCTCGGGATAGAAGTGGTCCTCCCAGACGTGCAGCCCGTCCTTGGTCTCGACGCACTCGTTGGCCACCCCGGGGCCCATCACCTCGGACAGGCCGTAGATGTCGACCGCGTGCATGTCGAGGCGCTGCTCCATCTCGTGCCGCATGTCGTTGGTCCACGGCTCGGCGCCGAAGATGCCGACCTGCAGCGACGTGGACCGCGGGTCGATGCCCTGCCGCTCCATCTCGTCGACGATCGAGAGCATGTACGACGGGGTCACCATGATGACGTCGGGCGAGAAGTCGCAGATCAGCTGCACCTGGCGCTCGGTCATGCCGCCGGACACCGGCACCACGGTGCAGCCGAGCCGCTCGGCGCCGTAGTGCGCGCCCAGGCCGCCGGTGAACAGGCCGTAGCCGTAGGCGTTGTGCAGGACGTGGCCCGCACGACCGCCCGAGGCGCGGATGCTGCGCGCCATCACCGCGGCCCAGGAGTCGAGGTCGTCGCGGGTGTACCCGACGACGGTGGGCCGACCGGTGGTGCCCGACGACGCGTGCACGCGCACCACCTGCTCGCGCGGCACCGCGAACATGCCGAACGGGTAGTTCTCCCGCAGGTCCGCCTTGGTGGTGAAGGGGAGGCGGGCGAGGTCGGAGAGGTCGGTGACGTCGTCCGGGTGCACGCCCACGGCGTCGAGCGCGGCGGTGTAGTGCGGCACGTGCTCGTAGGCGTGGCGCACCGTCCACCGGAGCCGCTCGAGCTGCAGGCCGCGCAGCTCGTCGACCGACGCGGTCTCGATCGGCTCCAGGTCGCCGGGGCGGGGACTGAGGTCGTGCATCGGCTCCTCCGTCGGTGCGGCGCTGCGGTCCCGGTCGTGTGCGAGGTGTTGCGTGCCGCCCCGGGGCCGGGTGATGATGGACCCTACCCGACCGATCGGTCGGTTGAGAAGAGTGCGGAGGACGGCGCGATGACGACCACCGACCTGCAGGCCGGCTTCGACGAGACGATCGCCCACGAGTGGCGCGTCGAGCCTCGCGACTGGATGCCCGACGGCTACCGCCGCACGCTCGTCCGCCAGGTCGCCCAGCACGCGCACTCGGAGATCATCGGCATGCAGCCCGAGGGCGGCTGGCTGACCCGTGCGCCGTCGCTGCGACGCAAGCAGGTGCTGATGGCCAAGGTGCAGGACGAGGCGGGCCACGGGCTCTACCTGTACTCCGCGGCCGAGACCCTCGGCGTCGACCGGGACGACCTCACCCAGCAGCTGGTCGACTCGCGCCAGAAGTACTCCTCGATCTTCAACTACCCGGCGCTGTCCTACGCCGACGTCGGCACGATCGGCTGGCTCGTCGACGGCGCCGCGATCTGCAACCAGGTGCCGCTGTGCCGCAGCTCGTACGGGCCCTACGCCCGCGCGATGATCCGCGTCTGCAAGGAGGAGTCCTTCCACCAGCGCCAGGGCTACGAGCTGCTGATGACGATGATGAACGGCACCGACGCCCAGCGCGCCATGGTGCAGGAGTCCGTCGACCGGTTCTGGTGGCCGTCGCTGATGATGTTCGGTCCGCCCGACGCCGACTCCCCCAACACCGAGCAGTCGATGGCGTGGGGCATCAAGCGCCACACCAACGACGAGCTGCGCCAGCGCTTCGTCGACATGTCCGTGCCGCAGGCCGCGGCCCTCGGCGTCACGCTCCCCGACCCCGACCTGGCGTGGAACGACGATCGCGGCGCCCACGACTTCGGTGAGCCCGACTGGTCCGAGTTCGCGGCCGTCGTCCGCGGTGACGGCCCGTGCAACGTCCAGCGGGTAGCGCACCGCCGCGCGGCCCACGAGGACGGCGCGTGGGTGCGCGAGGCCGCCACCGCCTTCGCCGCGAAGCAGGCCGCCTCGTGAGCGACGAGCCGGTGCGCGCCGGCTGGCCGCTCTACGAGGTGTTCGTCCGCGGCAAGCGCGGCCTCAACCACGTGCACGTCGGCTCGCTGCACGCCGCCGACGACGAGATGGCGCTGCGCCACGCCCGCGACGTCTACACCCGCCGCAACGAGGGCGTGAGCATCTGGGCCGTCCGGGCCGACCTGGTCGCCGCGTCGAGCCCGGCCGAGAAGGACCCCTTCTTCGCGCCCAGCGCCGACAAGGTCTACCGGCACCCGACGTTCTACGACATCCCCGACGACGTCCCCCACCTCTGACGCGCCGGAGACCCGCCATGGACCACGACAACGCCTACGACGGCCTGGTCGAGACCCAGGACGACGCCCGGTGGGCGTTCGGCACCGGGTTCGACGACCCGCTGGCCGGCGTCGACACCACCGTGCCGACCGGCGTCGACGGCGCCGCGCTCGCCGCGTACTGCCTGATGCTCGGCGACGACGCGCTGGTGTCCGCGCAGCGCCTCGCGCAGTGGAGCACCCGCGCGCCCGAGCTGGAGGAGGAGGTCGCGCTCGCCAACATCGGGCTCGACCTCCTCGGCCAGGCCCGGCTGCTGCTGGCCCGCGCCGCGGCGGCCGACCCGTCGGTGGTCCCACCGCTCCCCGAGGGGTCGCCGGTGCCGTCCGAGGACGCGCTCGCGTTCTTCCGCGACGCGCCGGCGTTCCGCCCCGTGCACCTCACCCAGGTCCCGAACGGCGACTTCGCGGTGACGGTCGTGCGGCTGACCGTCCTGTCGACCTGGCGCCTGGAGGTGCTGCGGGCACTGACCGCGTCGCGCGACCCGGTGCTGGCCGCCGTCGCCGAGAAGGGCGTCAAGGAGCTGAGCTACCACCGCGACTACGCCGCGCGCTGGTGCGTCACGCTCGCGCAGGGCACGGCTGTCTCCCGGTCGAGGCTCGTGGGCGCGCTGGGCGTCGTCTGGCCCTACCTGGCCGAGCTCTCGCGCGTGCACCCCGTCGAGCGCTCGCTGGTCGAGGTCGGCGTCGCCGCCGACCCGTCGGCCGCCTGGCTCGTCGCGTCGGCGTTCCTCGACCAGGTGCTGGCCGCGGGCGACCTCGAGCCTCCCGGGACGCGGTCCGTCGGCACGATGGGCGGCCGCGCCGGACGCGACGGCGCGCACACCGAGTGGCTGGGCCCGCTGCTCGACGAGATGCAGGTGGTCGCTCGCGCCCACCCGATGGGCCGCTGGTGAGTGCGCGCGACGTCGCGGCCGCCGTCACCGACCCCGAGCTGCCGATGCTGACGCTCGAGGACCTCGGGGTGCTGCGCGACGTCACCGAGCACGACGGACGCGTCGTCGTGACGATCACCCCCACCTACACCGGCTGTCCGGCGATGGCCACCATGCGGGCCGACCTCGAGGTGGCGCTCCGTCGCGCCGGCCACCTCGACGTGGTGGTCCGGACCAGTCTGAGCCCGGCCTGGACCACCGACTGGATCACCGAGCGCGGGCGACGCGCCCTGGCCGAACACGGCATCGCCCCGCCCCGGCACGACGCCCGTCCCGCCCCCGTCGACCTCGTCCTGCTCGCGCCGCGGCCCGCGCTCGCCTGCCCCCTCTGCGGGTCCGACGACACCCGCGAGCTGTCCCGCTTCGGCACGACGGCCTGTCGGTCGCTCCAGGTGTGCCGCGCGTGCGGCGAGACCTTCGACCACCTCAAGGAGATCTGAGTGCCGCCGCGCTTCGACGTGCTCACGGTCAGCCGGGTCGAGTCGCTGTGCGACGACGCCGCGGCGGTCACCTTCGCCGTGCCGCCCGAGCTCGCCGCCACCTACGCGTTCGGTCCCGGCCAGTCGCTGACCCTGCGCCGCGAGGTCGACGGGCGCGAGGAGCGTCGCTCGTACTCGATCTGCGCGCCCGTCGGTGCCGCGCCGCGCGTCGGCGTGCGGGTCGTCCCCGACGGCGTGTTCTCGACCTGGCTGGTCCACGACGTGCGCCCCGGCGACGAGGTCGAGGTCCAGGCACCGAGCGGGTCGTTCACGCTCGACCCCGCGACCGGGGGGCGTCACGTGCTGGTCGCCGCCGGATCGGGCATCACGCCGATGATGTCGATCGCGTCGTCGCTGCTGGACGGCTCCGACGCCCACGTCACCCTGCTCTACGGCAACCGCCGCACCACCAGCGTGATGTTCACCGAGGAGCTGGCCGACCTCAAGGACCGGCACGGGCCACGCTTCGACCTCGTGCACGTGCTGTCGCGCGAGCCCCGCGAGGTCGAGCTGTTCAGCGGACGCCTCGACGCCGACCGGATCGAGCGGATCCTGCGTGCCCTCGTGCCGGTGGACGACGTCGACGGCTTCTGGCTCTGCGGGCCGCTCGAGATGGTGGAGTCGGCACGCGAGCTGCTCCTGCGCCTCGGCGTCGACCGCGACCGCGTCCATGCCGAGCTCTTCCACGCCGGCGACGTCCCCCCGCCACCGGTCGTCCGCCCCGAGGGCGCCCCCGAGGGCCCGACCAGCACGGTCACCGTGACGCTCGACGGACGCTCGTCCGAGCTGGTCCTCGCCCGTGACCGTCCGCTGCTCGACTCCGCGCAGGCCTCGCGCCCGGACCTGCCCTTCGCCTGCCGGGGCGGGGTGTGCGGCACCTGCCGGGCCCAGGTCACCGTCGGCGAGGTCGACATGCGGCGCAACTACGCGCTCGAGGACCGCGAGGTCGAGGCCGGGTTCGTCCTCACGTGCCAGTCCTACCCCGTCAGCGACGTGCTCGTCGTCGACTACGACTGCTGAGCCGGCGCGCCCTCGGGACGCAGGCGCGCCGGGAGGTGCTCCCATCCGCGCAGGATCCGGGTCGGCCGGCGCCGCGCGCCGGGCAGCAGCTGCACGTCGGGGAACCGGTCGAACAGGGTGCGCAGCCCCACCTCGCCCTCCATCCGCGCCAGCGCCGCCCCGAGGCAGTAGTGCCGACCGGAGGAGAACGCCAGGTGGTCGCGCGCGTTGGGTCGCGCGACGTCGAAGCGCAGCGGGTCGTCGAACACGGCCGGGTCGCGGTTGGCCCCGGCGAGCAGGGCCACGACCTGGGCGCCGGACGGCACGTCGACACCGGCCAGCCGCGTGTCGCGGGCGGCCATCCGGCCCGTGAGCAGCACCGGCGGGTCGACGCGCAGCACCTCGTCGACGGCGTTGGTCCACCCGGCCGGGTCGGCCCGGAGCGCCTCGCGCTGCTCGGGGTGGCGGGCGAGGAGCGTGATGCCGTTGCCCAGGAGGTTGACGGTGGTCTCGAAGCCGGCCGCGAGCACCAGGCCCGCCGTCGACCTGAGCTCGCGCTCGTCGAGCACGCCGTCCTCGTCGCTGGCCGCGAGCAGCCGGCTGAACAGGTCGTCGCCCGGCTGACGACGGAGCCGGGCGAAGTGCCGCTCGAGCCAGGCGTCGAAGTCCCGCAGTCCCTGGTCGACCACGCGGAAGGTGGCACGGTCGAGCCCGAGGTCGAGGCTGGGCGCGGCCATCGCGCCGTAGCGCAGGACGGCGTCGTGCTCGTCCGCCGGCACCCCCAGGATCTCGGCGATCACGGTCACCGGCAGTGCGCTGCAGTAGGCCTGGACGAGGTCGACCGGCGAGTCCGGGTCGAGGGCGTCGAGCAGCCCGTCGGCGATCTCCTGGGTGCGCGCCCGGAGGTCCTCGATCGCGCGGGCGGTGAACACCCGGGTGACGAGCTTGCGGTAGCGGGTGTGGTCCGGCGGCTCGGTGACGAGCATGGACGGAGCGCGCAGGGGGTGCAGCAGGTCGCGGTTGGCCCACCGGGACACGCGCTCGAGCAGCCCGCTCGCCTGCGTGGGGTCGCCGGTGCGGAAGTCGGCGTGCGACAGCACCTCCTTGACCACGGCGTGGTCGGCGCTCAGCAGCGACAGCCGGGTGCGGGGCAGCGGGCCGAGCGCCCGGACCTCCTCGATCAGCCCCGACACGTCCCCACCGCCGGTGCCCTGCATGATGAGCCGGCCCTGGAGGTCGCCGCGGGCCGCGAGCGACCGCACGGCGAGCCGCGGGATGCCGTGGCCCACGCCCCAGGCGACGGTGCCCCGCGTCCGTCGTGTCACTGCTGCCAGCACCATGGCTCCTCCCGAGCGGTGGTGGTACGTTCGCGTACCATCGTGGCTCGACGGTACGTCCCCCGCCGCGTCGCGGCAAGACCGCCCTGCCCCGGAGGTGCCCGTGAGCGCTGTGGAGTCCACCGGCGACGGTCCGCGGCACCGGCTGCTCGACGCGATGGCCACGGTGCTCCGCGCGGGGTCGTACGACGACGCCACCGTCGCCGAGGTGGTGCGCGTCGCCCGGGTGTCGCGGCGCACGTTCTACGAGCACTTCGCCGACCGGCATGCCTGCCTCGAGGCGCTCCTCGAGCAGACCAACACCCAGATCATGGCCGCGGTCGCGGCGGCGGTCGACCCCGGCGAGGAGTGGCGCGTGCAGGTGGGCCAGGCGGTCGACGCGTGGGTGGCCTGCATCCGTCGCGACCCGGCCGTCACGCTGAGCTGGATCCGGATCGTCCCCGCGCTCGGGGAGCGGGGACGCCGGTTCGACCGCCGCACGCGCGGTCGGTACGCCGAGATGATCCAGTCCCTCGTCGACCGGCCCGAGGTGCGCGCCCGGGGCGTCGAGCCGCTGCCGGACCCCGTGGCCACCCTGCTGATCGGTGGCCTGCGCGAGCTCGTCGCCACCACGGTCGAGGACGGCGGCGACCTCGACGTCGTCGCGCAGGTCGCGTCCGCCACGTTCGTGCGCGTGCTCTCGCCGTCCCGGGACGCGTCCTAGGCTGGCAGCGTGCCCGACGCCTCCCGCCCGCTCCGCAGCCTCGGCTTCCTCACCATCGGCGTCTTCGACGCGGACGACCCCGGCCCCGGGCACGAGTCGACGCTGCGCGTGATCGAGCTCGGCGAGCAGCTGGGCTTCGACAGCGCGTGGGTGCGCCACCGGCACCTGCAGCACGGCATCTCCTCCCCGGTCGCGATCCTGGCCGCCGCGACGCAGCGCACGAGCCGGATCGCGCTGGGCACGGCGGTGATCCCGCTCGGCTGGGAGAACCCGCTGCGGCTGGCCGAGGACCTCGCGACCGTCGACCTGCTGTCGGGCGGGCGGCTCAACCCGGGCCTGAGCGTCGGCCCGCCGATGCGGTGGGACGACGTCAAGGAGGCGCTGTACCCCGACACCGCCGATGCCGAGGACTTCTCCTACGAGCGGGTCGAGCGGCTGCTGCGCATGGTGCGCGGCGAGGCGGTCAGCCCGTTCTCCGGCACGGTGGGCATCGAGCAGTTCTCCGACCGCGTCCAGCCGCACGCGGCCGGTCTCGCCGAGCGGCTCTGGTACGGCGGCGCGAGCCTCCGCTCGGCCCAGTGGGCCGGCGAGCACGCCATGAGCTTCCTGACCAGCAGCGTGGTCAAGGCCGAGGAGTCCGAGGACTTCGCCGAGATCCAGCGCTCGCACGTGCGCCGGTTCCGCGAGCACCACCCGCTCGGCGACGCCGCCCGGGTGTCGCAGGGCCTCGTCGTGGTCCCCACCGACACCGCCACCCCCGAGCAGCGGGCGAGGTACGAGGCCTACGCGGAGTCCCGGCTCGCCCGGACCCGCACCCCGCAGGGCCCCGCGCGGATGATGTTCGCGCCCGACCTCGTCGGCACCTCCGAGCAGATCGCCGAGACGCTGCACGCGCACGCCGGCTTCCGCGAGGTCGACGAGGTCGCGTTCGCGCTCCCGTTCTCCTTCGAGCACGACGACTACGTGCAGATCCTCACCGACATCGCGACCCGGCTCGGCCCGGCCCTGGGCTGGAGCCCCGCGCCCTGACGGCCCTCGCCCGCCCGCGGCGAACCGGGGCGGTTCGTTCGGCGCTCGAGCGATCTGCGACAGAGGCTGGTGTCAGCGACGTCCACCACGGGCGTGTTCGGACCGACCGTGACCCCGTCGCCCGTCGACCAGCAGGAGTGCAGATGCGCACAGTCAAGGGTCCCACCGACCACGTGGTCGTCGTCGGCGCCGGGCTCGGGGGGCTCTCCGCCGCCCTGCGCCTGGCCGGCGCCGGACGCGAGGTCACGGTGATCGAGCGCGAGGCCGAGCCGGGCGGGCGCGCGGGCGTCGTCCGCGCCGACGGCTACACCTTCGACACCGGTCCGACGGTCCTGACGATGCCCGACCTGATCGCCGACGCCTTCGACTGCGTCGGCGAGGACATGGCCGACTGGCTCGACCTCGAGCCCGTGGCGCCGCTGTACCGCGCGACCTACGCCGACGGGTCGCGCCTGGACGTGCACGCCGACCCCGAGCAGATGGCGCAGGAGGTGGCCGAGGTCTGCGGGCCCGACGAGGCTCAGGGCTACCGCGACTTCGTCGACTTCGTGTCCAAGGTCTACCGCTACGAGATGCGCGACTTCATCGACACCAACATGGACAGCCCACTGTCGGTGCTGGGTCCCAACCTCGCCCGGCTCGCCGCGATCGGCGGGTTCCGCAAGATGGCCCCCAAGGTGGCGCAGTACCTCAAGGACGAGCGGCTGCAGAAGGTCTACAGCTTCCAGGCCATGTACGCCGGGCTGTCGCCGTACGACGCCCTCGCGATCTACAGCGTGATCGCCTACATGGACTCCGTCGCCGGCGTCTTCTTCGCCAAGGGCGGGATGAACGCCGTCCCGCGCGCGCTCGCGGGCGCCGCCGAGAAGCACGGCGTCACCTTCCGCTACGACACCACCGTCGACCGGGTGGAGCTGCAGGGTCGGCGCGCCGTCGCCGTCCACACCGCCGACGGCGAGCGGATCGCGTGCGACGCCGTCGTCCTCAACCCCGACCTCCCGGTGGCCTGGCGCGACCTGCTCGGACGGACGCCGCGGCGCGTCAAGCGGTTGACCTACTCGCCGTCGTGCTTCCTGATGCTGGCCGGCTCCACCGCCGACTACTCCCCCGGCGCGCTGCACAACATCTCGTTCGGGCACTCCTGGGAGGGCGTCTTCGACGAGCTGATCGACCAGCGCACCGTGATGTCCGACCCGTCGCTCCTCGTGACGGTGCCGACCCACATGGACCCCTCGCTCGCCCCGCCGGGCCGGCACAGCTACTACGTGCTGTTCCCCACGCCCAACCTCGACGCCGACATCGACTGGGACGAGTTCGGCCCCCGCTACCGCGACCAGGTGGTCCGGACGCTGGAGTCGCGTGGCTACCCCGGGTTCGGCGACGCGATCGAGGTCGAGCACGTGACGACGCCGCTCGACTGGGAGCGCCAGGGCATGGAGCGCGGCGCGCCGTTCGCCTCGGCCCACTCCTTCGGCCAGACCGGCCCGTTCCGCCCGCGCAACATCTGGGGCGACAACGTGGTCTTCACCGGCTCGGGCACCACGCCCGGCGTCGGCGTGCCGATGGTGCTGATCTCGGGCCGCCTGGCGGCCGAGCGGATCACCGGCCCGCAAGCGTCCTACCGCTCGCGGACGTGGGCATGAGCACCCGCGAGCTCGACGCCGCGGGCATCGTCGACCCGGCGCTGCGCCGGTCCTACGAGGCCTGCCGGCGCCTCAACGCCGAGCACGGCCGCACCTACTACCTCGCGACGCTGCTGCTGCCGCCGCACAAGCGGCCGCACGTGCACGCCCTCTACGGCTTCGCCCGCTACGCCGACGACTTCGTCGACTCGCTCGAGGCGCCTGACCCCGACCGCCTCGTCAGCTGGGGGGCGGAGTTCCTCGACGCCATCAGCGGCGGCGTGTCGTCCGACCCGGTCGCGGCCGCGGCCGGCCACACGATGGAGCGCTACGACATCCCGGTGGCGTACACCGAGGCGTTCCTCGCCTCGATGCGTCAGGACATCACCGTCGACCGCTACGACACCTACGAGGACCTGCGCGGCTACATGTACGGCTCGGCCGCCGTCATCGGCCTGCAGATGACGTCCGTCCTCGGTGTCCTGACGCCCGAGGCGTTCCCCCGGGCGCGCGCGCTGGGCGAGGCGTTCCAGCTGACCAACTTCATCCGCGACGTCGCCGAGGACCTCGAGCGCGGCCGGGTCTACCTGCCGATGGAGGACCTCGACGCGTTCGGCGTCACCGTCGGCGACCTGCGGCCGGGGACGGTCTCGGACGGCGTCCGGGCCCTCGTCCGGCACGAGGTCGCCCGCGCCCAGGAGCTGTACGTGGAGGCCGAGCCCGGCATCGAGATGCTGGAGCCGACGAGCCGGGACTGCGTCCGCACCGCGTTCACGCTGTACCGCGGCATCCTCGACGAGGTCGAGCGCGCCGACCACGACGTGCTCAACCAGCGGGTGGCCGTGTCGCTGCCCCGTCGTCTGAGGACGGCGCTGCCGCGGCTCGCCGCTGCGCGACGAGCCCGCCGGCGGGAGGGGCCTCGCGCTCGACGCCGCGGCGGCCCCAGAACACCCACCACACCATGGACTGCGTGACGATCGCGTAGCCGAACAGGAAGTCCTCGACGGGGGCGTGGCCGATGCGCCAGCCCAGGATCGCGTCGGGGTCGTACCGGAACACCCCGCGCGACGTCAGCCACTCGTTGGTGAGCAGCTGGAAGAACAGCACGATCGCGTACGACACCCAGTACGCGCGGGTCGTCAGGAGCCGGGTGCGCAGCACCCACAGGTCGAGCACCACCGTCACCGCGACGGCGACCAGCGAGACCTCCGTGTGCGTCACCGGTGCTCCTCCCCGCGGACCGGCCAGCCGCGGACCCGTCGCACGGCCTCCAGCGAGAGCACCGACGCGACCGGCACGACCACGAAGAACAGCGCCTCCTCGAGCGGGAGGTCGCCCGGCAGCACGATGCCGAGCGTCTGGGTGAGGTCGAACGACCAGTGGCCGGCGTGGATCGCGAGCACGTCCCACAGGACGAAGACGGGCGCCACGCACAGCAGCGTGAGACCCGTCCGCCGCCAGCGCGCGTAGACGCGGGTGCCGAGGAGCAGCTCGAGCGGCAGCGTCGCCACGACGACGAACACCAGCATCCCGGCGTAGACCCAAGCGCGCATGCCGCCCAGTCTCGCGCGTCGCCCCGGGCCCTGCCGACGGGCACCGGTCGGCGCCCACCGCGACCAGCGGCGACGATGGACAGATGACGGCCACCGACGCGACGCCCCACGGCGCGCCCGTGGAGCGCGTCGTCCAGGAGGGCGTGGCGGTCGTCCGCGGCACCGGGGCCGTGCTCGCCGGACGCGACGTGGCCCGTGCCGCCGCCGCGCTCACCTACTTCGGGGCGATTTCCGTGGTGCCCTGGCTGCTACTGGCCCTGTGGTCCACGAGCTGGACGGTCGGCGCCGACGCCGCCGAGGTGCGCCTGCTCGCGCTCGCCCCGCTCGTCCCGGGGCAGATGGGCGCCCGTCCCGCGTTCGAGACGCTGGTGCACGCGGGCACCCACCTGGGCTGGCTCGGCGCCCTCGTCACCGTCCTGCCCGCCTCGTTCTGGGGCGAGGGCGTGCGTCGGGCCTGCCTGTCGCTGGTGCCCCGCGAGGACTCGTGGACGGGCTGGCGCGCCCGCGCCTGGCTCCTGCCGGTGCTCGTCGTCGTCCCCGCCCTGACCTGGGTGCTGGTCGGGCTGTCCGACGGCCCGCTGCTCGACCTCGCCCGTCAGGACGGCTTCTGGCCGCTCGTCTTCCGGGTGCTGATCGGGTTCACCGCCCTGTGGCTGACGCTCAGCGTCCCGCTCGCCTGGGTGTTCCGCCACGTCGCCCCGCGCGACGCGAGCTGGACCGCGGTCTGGGCCGGCTCGCTCGGCACCGCCGCGTTCCTGGCCGGGTTCCTCCACGGCTTCCTGCTGTTCCTCTCCATCCCGGTCGACGTCGGCGTCCCGTTCGGCGGGCTCGGCGTGGTCGGCGGCGTCGTCTCCGTCGGGTTCTGGCTCTATCTGCTGCACACCGTGCTGCTCGTCGGCTGGGTGGCGACGACGGTGCTGGACCGTCGCCTGCGAGCGTCGCGCCCGGGACCCGCCTGATGGGCGACGGCGGCTCGGTCGCCGTCCTGCACCTGTGGGGCGTCGACCGCGTCCGGACGGCCCTGCGCCACATGGCCACCGACCGCCGAGGGCTGCGTGGGGTGCCCGGGCTCCGGTTCGCCAAGCTGCTCGGCACCGGGTCGGGCGAGACGTTCACCGTCCGCGACGCCGACCCGCACCACTGGGCGCTCCTCACCGTCTGGGACGACCCCGCCGACGCCGAGCGCTTCGACGCGGGCCCGCTGGTCGGCGGCTGGGACGGCTTCGCGCACGAGCGGCTCCGGGTCACCCTGCGTCCGCTCGTCGCCCGCGGCACGTGGGCCGGACGCACCCCGTTCGAGGTCGTCGCTCCTCCCACCACCGACGGACCCGTCGCCGCGATCACGCGCGCCCGGCTCCGTCCCTCCCGTGCCCTGACCTTCTGGAGGGCCGTCCCCCCGGTCTCGGCCGACCTGGTCGGCTCCTGCGGGCTCCGCCTGACGGTGGGCGTCGGCGAGGCGCCGGTGGGCCTGCAGGGCACCTTCAGCCTGTGGGACTCCGCGGACGACCTGCGCGCCTTCGCCTACCGCAGCGCCCCGCACCTCGAGGCGATCCGCCGCACCGCCGAGGTCGACTGGTACGCCGAGGAGCTCTTCGCCCGGTTCGCCGTGCTCGACGCCGTCGGCACCTATCGCGGACGCACGCCGTGACCGCCGTCGACGTCCGTCCGTCGAGGTGGACCCGCGGCGCCGCCGCGGCCTGGGTGCTCGCGGGCGCCGGCGTGCTCGTGCAGATGAGCTTCCCGTTCTCCGGTGGCGGCGACGCGGTGCTGGCCGTGGTGGTCGTGCTGCTCCTGGCCGGCGCCGCCCTGGCCCACGCGGCGTCGGCGCGCGGCGCGCGCTCAGTGGTCGCGCTGCTGCTGGTGGCCGGGGGCGGCGGTCTCCTGGTCGAGGCGGTCGGCGTCGCCACCGGCTACCCCTTCGGCGGCTACGACTACGCCCGCTCCCTGGGCGCCTCGGTGCTCGGCGTCCCGCTCGTGGTGCCACTGGCCTGGGTGATGATCGCCTACCCGTGCCTGCTCGCGGCCCGGCGGCTCACCGGCGGCCGCGCCGTCCCCACGGTCCTCGTCGCGGCCTGGACGATGACCACCTGGGACGTCTTCCTCGACCCCCAGATGGTCGACGCCGGCCACTGGGCCTGGCGGACGCCGACCCCCGCGCTGCCCGGCGTCGAGGGCATCCCGCTCACCAACTACGCCGGCTGGCTCGTCGTGTCGCTGGTGATGTGCGCCCTGCTGCAGGCGCTGCTGCCCGCCCCGCGCGGCACCGACGCGCTCCCCCACGCCCTCCTGCTCTGGACCTTCGCCTCGTCGGTGCTCGCCAACGCGGTCTTCTTCGGACGTCCGCCGGTCGCGCTCGTCGGCGGCCTGCTGATGGGCCTCGTGGCGGTGCCGCTGGCGGTCGTCCTGTGGCGCGGGCGTCGCCGGTGAGGGCCGGGGACGCCGTCGTCGCCGCCGGCACCGCGATCGCGGTCGCCGGACTCGCGCTCACCGTCGACAACCTGCGCCGGCTGCGGGTGCCGTCCCCCCGTCCCCCCGTGCCCGTCGACGCGGTCTCGGTGCTGCTGCCCGTCCGCGACGAGGAGCGCGACGTCGACGCGTGCCTGCACGCGGTGCTCGCCGCCGCCGATGCCTGCGGACCCGACGTGGAGGTGCTCGTCCTCGACGACGGGTCGCGCGACCGCACCGCCGACGTGGTCCGCGAGGTCGCCGGTGACGACAGGCGGGTACGGCTGCTCGACGGCAGACCGCCCCCGCACGGCTGGCTCGGCAAGCCCTGGGCGTGCCGACAGCTCTCGGAGGCGGCCCACCCGCGCTCGACGATCCTCGTGTGGGTCGACGCCGACGTGGTGCTCGAGCCGCACGCGCTCGCCGCGACCGTCGACCTGCTGCGCGACGCGCGCCTCGACCTCGTCAGCCCCTACCCGCGCCAGCTGGCCGGCACCTGGGCCGAGCGGCTCGTCCAGCCGCTGCTGCAGTGGTCGTGGGCCAGCACCCTGCCGCTCGGGATCGCGGAGCGCTCGTCGCGGCCGTCGCTCGGCGCCGCCAACGGGCAGCTGCTCGCCGTCGACCGTCGCACCTACGACCGTGCGGGCGGCCACGCGGCGGTGCGCGGCGAGGTGCTCGACGACCTCGCCCTGCTGCGCGCGGTCAAGGCGGCCGGCGGCCGGGGCACCGTCGCCGACGGCACCCACCTCGCCACCTGCCGGATGTACCGCGGGGCGGCCGAGGTGCGCGCGGGGTACGCCAAGTCGCTCTGGGCGGCCTTCGGGTCGCCGGCCGGCGCGACCGCCGTGGTCGCGCTGCTGGTGCTGGCCCACGTGATCCCGCCGCTGGCGGCGCTGCGCGGCTCGCGCGTCGGGCTCGCCGGCTACGGCGCCTCGGTGGCGTCGCGCGCCCTGGTGGCCCGCCGCACCGGGTCCCCCCCGGCCGACGCGCTCGCCCACCCGCTCTCCGTCGTCGCCCTGGCCGCGCTCACCGTCGACTCGTGGCGCGGTCGACGGGCGGGTCGGCTGACCTGGAAGGGCCGCCCGGTCGTGGGGTCGCGATGACGGCGGCGTCGCGATGAGCCGCGTCGTCGTCGTGGGCGCGGGCCTCGGGGGCCTGGCCGCGGCGGCCCGCCTCGCGGCGGGCGGCCACGACGTCACGGTGATCGAGCAGGCGGCCGAGGTCGGCGGCAAGCTCGGCACCTACGAGCGCGACGGCTTCCGCTTCGACACCGGCCCCTCGCTGGTCACCATGCCGCACCTGCTGCGCGAGCTGTTCGACGACACCGGCGGTCCGCTCGACGACGTCCTCGCGCTGCGCCGGCTTGACGTGGCCTGCCGCTACACGTTCCCCGACGGGACGCTGCTCGACCTGCCCGGCGACGCGACCCGGGTCCCGGCCGCCCTCGACGCGGCCCTCGGATCCGGCGCGGGCGCGCAGTGGTCGGCGTTCCTGGACCGCGCCGAGCGGATCTGGGACGCGACGCACGAGCCGTTCCTGGAGTCGCCCATCACCCCGCGCGACATGCTGCGGTTGTCCGGTCGGGTCGGCGACCTCCTCGCGGTCGCCCCGTGGCGCAGCCTGCGCGGCCTCGGCGCCCGCTACCTGCGCGACCCCCGGCTGCGGATGCTGCTCGACCGGTACGCCACCTACACCGGCTCGGACCCGCGTCGTGCCCCCGCCGCCCTCGCGACGGTGCCGTGGGTGGAGCAGGCGCACGGCTCCTGGTACGTCGACGGCGGTCTGGTGCGGATCGCCGAGGCGGTGCGCGACCGGGCCGTCGAGCGGGGCGCGGTGGTCCGCACGTCGTGCGAGGTCGCCGAGGTGGTCGTCGAGGGCGGCCGTGCCCGCGGCGTGCGCCTGGTCGACGGGGAGCTGGTGCCGGCCGACGTGGTGGTCGCGAACGCCGACGCGTCCCAGGTCTACGGCCGACTCGTCCCCGGCTCCGGCGGCCCCGACCGCGCCCGCCTGCGTCGTGCCACCCCGTCGCTCTCGGGCTTCGTGCTCCTGCTCGCGCTCGACGACGCCGGCCCCGACCCGGTCCACCACCGGGTGCTGTTCGCCGAGGACTACGACGCCGAGTTCGACGCGGTGTTCGGCCTCGGCGGCCGGGCCCGTCCGGTGGACCGTCCCACCGTCTACGTCTCCGCACCGGACGACCCGGCGCTCGTCCCGGCCCAGGGCGCCGCCGCGTGGTTCGTGCTCGTCAACGCCCCCCGTCACGACCCGGTGCACGGGACGGACTGGGACGCCCCGGGGCTCGCGGCGTCGTACGCGGACCGGGTGCTCGCGGTGATGGCCGACCGTGGTCTGGACGTGCGCGCACAGGTGCGGTGGCGTCACGTGCTCACTCCGGCGGACCTGGAGCGGGCGACGCTCACCCCGGGCGGCTCGATCTACGGCTCGTCGTCGAACGGCGCACGGTCGGCCTTCCTGCGTCCGCCCAACGCCTCGAGCGTGGACGGCCTGTTCCTGGTGGGCGGCTCCTCGCACCCTGGCGGGGGCCTACCCCTGGTGACCCTCTCGGCCCGCATCGTCGCCGACCTGGTCGGACCGGCCTGACAGCTGCCCGCGGACCTGCCAGGTGAGGTGGGCGAACCCGCCGACGGCGAGCGCCAGCCCCACGGCGGTGCCGGCGGTGGCGAGCCCCTCGACCGTCACCCAGCCGGGCAGGGGCAACAGCGCCGCGGCCCCGCACGCGAGGCAGACGGCGATGGTGACGATCACCCGCGACGGCCGCTCCCACACGGTCACGGCCCCCACCCCGCGCATCCCCGCGACCATCCCGGACGAGCGGACCGACTCGTGCAGCAGCGTCAGCGCCCCAAGCGCCACGCACAGCCAGCCGGGCGCCCCGAGCAGCCAGAGCGCACCCAGGAACAGCAGGTCGGACACCCGGTCGGCGAGCGGGTCGAGCACCCGCCCCCACGCGGACCCGGACCCGTCGGCCACCGCCACCGCGCCGTCGACCCCGTCGACCACCGCGGCCAGCAGGGCCACCACCGCCGCGGCCAGCGGCCACCCGCCACCGACCCACGCCAGCAGCGGCACCCCCGCCGACACCAGCATCCCCGCCAGCGTCACCACGTCCGGCGACACGTGCCGCCGCACCAGCGGCCGCGCGATCCACCGCACCATCGCCAACCAGCCAGACACCCACACGGACGCATGCGGATCGAGCCCTCCGTGCGCCTCGGACCACCCGGCGTCGTCGTGCTGGGAGCTCACCGTCCACCTGACCGTCCCGGGCGCGTCGGTGCGCCTCCCCCAGGCTAGGACGTGCCGGGACGCAGCACCGACCCTCACGTCCGTCTCGGCCGGTAGCGGGTGCTGGTGCGGGTCTCCGGTACGGGTCGAGGCGTGCCGGGGGGATGAACGCGGGCCTTCGGTCGTCGGTGTCGAAGGTGATGATCCAGTCGTCCTCGTGAACCGTCCGGTGGTGGAAGGCGCACAGCAGCACGCCGTCCTCCAGATCCGTGGCCCCGCCGTGGGCCCAGGGTTCTCTGGCGTGGTGCGCTTCGCACCAGGACGGTGGCCGATCGCAGTCCGGCATCGCACACCCCTGGTCCCGGTGGGCCAGCGCGACCCGCTGGGCCGGGGTGGACAGTCGCTGCTTGCGGCCCAGATCGAGCGGTAGGGACTGGCCGCCGAGGACCTGCGGGACGATCCCCACCCGGCAGGCGTGCTGACGGACCTGCGAGGCGCTCATCCGGTGCCCGGTGGAGGTGGTCGCCGTGCCGATGCCGTCGATCAGCTGCTGCAGGTCCAGGTTCACCGTCACCGTCATGCCGGATCCGCCGGCGTCGGGCAACCCGTCGGTGGGGAGGTGGTCGACCAGTGCCACGAGCGCACGTCCCTGGCGTTGGGGGTAGGTCAGGCCGGTATCGCCCTGCCCGTCGTCGAGGTGACGGCGGCGCGGGGCCGAGAACCCGTCCAGGACGTTCGACAACGCGGCCGCCTGCGCCGCGGGGATCCGGAAACGGCCGAAGAACGTGCCGTCC
>JAURVT010000050.1 GCA_030655315.1 Nocardioidaceae bacterium
TCAGCACCAGCGCGATGACGGACGCGGCGATGAACGCGACCGGGCGCTTGGTCGGTGGCGTGCTCGGTCCGGTGCTCACTGGACCCTCCTTCGGGGGGTGTCGTCCTCGGTCTGGGTGATCACGTGGACGGTGACGTCGACCCGCCGCACGTCCAGACCCGACAGGGTGGTGGTGCGGGCCGCGACGCCGTCGCGGACCTGCTGGGCGATCCGCGCGGCCGGGGCGGGCCAGGTGACGGCGACGTCGAGGTCGATCCAGGCACGGTTGCGGTCGAGCCGGACCGACGCGCGCGGGTAGCCACGGCCGGTGGCCTTCTGCAGGGTCGAGGCGTTGCGGACGGTGCCCTCGACCTCGTCGGCGGCACGCTCGGCGATGTGCGTGACCGCCTTGGACCTCACGTCCAGCGAGCCGCGCTCCTCGGGCGCCCGGTCGGCGCCGCCCGTCGCGTCGGAGAGGGCGAACGGCTCCGCCCGGGTCGCTGGGGCGGACGTGTCAGCCACGACGGCCCCGCACGAGCTCGGTCACGTCCAGCTCACCGTCGATCTGACCACCGACGAGGTAGCCGACGGCGCCGAGGACGATGCCCAGCAGGAGGCCGGTGAAGCCGCCCACGGCGATGGCGATGGCGAGGAGCAGTCCGGCGATGAGGCCGACGGTCGAGGTGGTCATGGCGTTTCTCCTTGAGGGTGCTGCGAAGGGTGTGGGGATGGGGGACCGAGGGGCGGACCGGCTCACGCCGGCGCGGCCACGTCCTCGACGGTGACGTCGACGCGACCGGTCACGTGGCGGGCCGCGGCGCGGCGGACCGCGTCGGCCGTGTCGCCGACCGAGGCGTCCCAGGTGACGACGACGTGGACGTCGGCGTCGTCGCCGGACAGGCGGACCCCCTCGACCCGGCGACCGGGCAGGTAGGTCGCGACCTCGCCGAACGAGCCGGCGTGGAGGTCGGCCACCCCGGGCACCGAGCGCACGGCGTCGGCGACGACGTCGGCGCGCTCGGTGCTCAGCGGTGTCGGATCACTGGACACGGGTCTGGGGCGCCTCGTCCTCGTGGTCGTCGTCCGAGCCGTCGTCGAGGTTCACGTCGTTCACGGTGATGTTGACCTCGGTGACCTGCAGGCCCGTCATGCGCTCGACGGCGCTGATCACGTTGCGACGCACACCGGCCGACAGGTCGGCGATCGAGACGCCGTACTCGGCGACGAGCTGCACGTCGACGGCGGCCTGGCGCTCGCCGACCTCGACCGACACGCCCTGGCTGTGGTTCGTCGACGAACCGGGGATGCGCTCACGCAGCGCACCGACCGCACGGGCGGCGCCGCCACCCACGGCGTAGACACCGGAGACCTCGCGGGTCGCGATGCCGGCGATCTTCGAGACCACGGTGTCGGCGATCGTGGTGCGACCCTGCTCGGTGACCAGGGGACCGTCGGTCTTGGGGGCGACCTCGGTGGAGGTGCTGGTGGTGGCGGGCTTGCTGGAGGTGTCGGCCATGGGTGTGGACCTTTCGTGTCGGTGCTGCACGGTCTGTCGGTGATTGGTCGTCGCCCGCCGGTGGATCGTCACGCATGAGCGACGTGACCTGCGTCACGTCATCTTCGCGGGTCCCGGCGGGCTCGTCCCCAGCGTCACCCGTCCGAGTGGTAGTTGCTTGTTCAACCGGTCGTATCTCCCGAAACGTCCGGGTCGTCCTGCCTGGGAGGATGGGGACATGGTGGGACGAGGGCGACGGTCCGCCCGGTTGCTGGTGCACACGGCGGACGGCATGCCGGTGCACGACGCGGACGGGGGCCGGGTGACGGCGAGCCGTCGCGAGGTCGTGGCCGCGGTCCGGACCCGCCTCGCCGCGACCGGCACGCCCCCCGGTCTGGTCGACGTCGTGGTCGAGGACGGCCGTCTCGTCGCGGTGGGCGCCCAGGTGGCCTGCCCGTGGGGGGTGGACCTGCGCCGCGCGGGTGAGGACGCCCGTGCCGAGGTGCTCGAGGCGCTGCTGGGCGTGCTGGGCCGCGACCCGGACTTCGACCACGACCGCGGCGTCCGCGTGCAGGTGTCCGACGTGTCCGTGCCCGACTGACGCCCCTCCGGTCGCGGAGGGGTTGACTGGCCCGGTGAGCCTTTCCGGACCGCGCCCCGCCGCGCGCCGACCCAGCGCGGACGGTGCGATGCTCGCGCTGGCGTCGATGACGAGCGTGCAGCTGGGCCTGGCCGCGGCCGTCGGGATCAGCGCGCAGATCGGGGCCGACGGGGCCGCCTGGATCCGGCTCGCCTGGGCAGGGGTGCTGATGGCCGTCATCGTGCGGCCCCGTCCGTCGCACTTCACGCGGCGGGCGTTCCTCGCCTGCGTCGCGCTGGGCTGCGTCACGGCGGCGGTCACCGTGCTGTTCATGCAGGCCGTCACGCGGCTGCCGCTCGGCACGGCCAGCGCGCTCGAGTTCCTCGGGCCGCTGTCGGTCGCCGTGCTGCGCGGGCGGGGGCGGACGCTCCGGTGGCCGGGGGTCGCGGCGGTCGGGGTGGTGCTGCTCACCGAGCCGTGGAGCGGCGGGACCGACCCGGTCGGCGTCGCCTACGCCCTGGCGGCGGCGTGCTGCTGGGCCGCGTACATCCTGCTGACCCAGCGGGTGGGCGACGAGGTGAGCGGCGTGCGTGGGCTGGGCGTCTCGATGCCCGTCGCCGGCGTCGTGGCGACGCTGGTCGTCGGCCCCGGGACGTTCGACGACCTCACCTGGCCGCTGGTGGTCGCGGGGCTCGGCATCGCGGTGCTGCTGCCGCTGGTCCCGTTCACCCTGGAGATGCTCGCCCTGCGACGGCTGACCACCGCCGCCTTCGGCACGCTGATGAGCCTCGAGCCCGCGATCGCCCTCCTGGTGGGCCTGGTCGTGCTCGGTCAGGTTCCGGACCTGCTGCCCGTCGTCGGCCTGGTGCTCGTGGTCGCCGCCGGCATCGGGGCCGAGCGGACCGGCGGGCGTGACGACGCCGCCACGCCCGGAGATCGTGAAGACCTCACATCGTGAGGTAGGCTCACGACATGGACGGCGACCGGACCCGCGCGCTCGACCAGCTGCTCGAGCTCACCGTCCTGCTCGGCCAGGACATGGCGGTCGGGCTCGCCCGTGACGGCCTCACCGAGTCGCGGGCGCACCTGCTCTGGGTGCTCGACGCGAGCGGGCCGTGCCCGCAGCGCCACCTCGCCGACGCCCTCGGCGTCACGGCCCGCACCGTGACGGGACTCGTCGACGGCCTCGTCGACACCGGGTTCGTCACCCGTGAGACGCACCCGACCGATCGGCGCGCCACGCTCGTCACGCCGACGCCGCGGGGGCTCGCGGCCGTCGCGTCGCTGAGGGCAGGGCAGGCCGAGCTGGTCGGGCAGCTGTTCGGCGACGTGCCCGAGGCCGAGGTCGCGGCGCTGGTGGGCACCATGGACGGAGTCCTCGACCGGCTCCGCGCGGCGATCGCCGCCGAGGCCGGAGGATCACGATGACCACCACCGACGCCGGCCGTCGCACCTCGTGGCGCGCGACCGCCTGGCACGTCGTCCGGCTCGAGGTCGGCATGTACGTCAGCCTCGCCCGGTGGGCCGCGCGGCGCCCGAGCCTCGGGGCGCCGGGGTCGCAGGTGCACGGGTACGCGCGGCTCGTGACGCCGATGCTCTGGCTCTTCGTGTTCGCGTCGGCCGTCGAGGTCGTCGTGCTCGACCTGCTGCTGCCCTGGATGGTGGTCCGCGTCGTCGCGCTGGTGCTCGGCATCTGGGGGGTGGTCTGGATGCTCGGGATGATCGCGTCGTACCGGGTGTTCCCGCACCTGCTCGAGCCCGACCGCCTGCGCGTGCGCTGTGGCGCGCTGGTCGACGTCGTCCTGCCGTGGTCGGCGATCGCGTCGGTGGGCAGCGGTGACACGTCGCTCGAGAGCAGCATGCGCACGATGCAGGTCGACGACCTCGACGACGGCACCCGGTTGAGCGTCGGCGTGGGCGGCCGGGTCAACGTCCAGCTCACGCTGCGCGAGCCGGTCACCGTCTCGACGCCCCGGGGCTCGCTCGTCGTCACCCGGGTGAGCCTGTGGGCCGACGACCCGCGCGACCTCGTCCGCGACGTGCGCGCGCGCCTCCGCTGAGCGGGGCTCAGACCTCGAGCGTCGTCTCGCCGCCGAGCACCCGGCGGACCACGGGGCCCGGCGGGTCGTCGAGCAGCGTGGCCGCGACGAAGTCGGCCGCGAGGCCGTCGAACACCCCTCCGCGACCCAGCATCGCGTGCTTGCCACCGCGCACGCCGACGAACCCGACGTCGGTCGTGCGGGCGAGGCGCGTCGCGACCCGGCGGGCGGTGACGGGCGAGGCGATCCGGTCCTCGTCGCCGTGCACGAACAGGACGCGGCGGCCGGACAGGTCGCGGTCACCGTCGCTCTCGTAGAGCCAGGGCGCCATCGCGACCACCGACCGCACGGGCGCCGCATCGCCGGCGAGCAGTGCCGCACGGCCTCCGAGGGAGTGGCCGACGAGGGCGACCGGGAGGTCGGGACCGAAGCGCTCGCCGACCTGCTCGACGGCCCAGCGGACGTCGTCGACCGGCGTGCGGTTCGAGTCCCACCCGCGGGCGGAGTTCAGCAGCCGCAGCACGGCCAGCCGGCCACGTCCTGCACGCGCGACGCGCAGTGCCACCGGGACCATCCGAAGGACCGACGGCTGCGTCGCGCTCACCGCGGTGCGATCGGGGCGGCCCGCCCCGCCGTGCAGGACCAGGACGACGCCGCGGGGGTGGCGGGGCGAGCGGGTGCTGACCAGTCGCGCGGCGGGAGGGCCGTCGGTACGTGCGTCGGGCATGGGCGCCAGTCTCGTGCCGCCGGAGCCGCCCCGCTGATCGACCCGATCACGACCGGACGTCCTGACAAAGTACGATGGTCCTCGGTCCCGCTGGGGGACCGAACCGCTCCTCGAAGGTGTCTCGTGACCTCCCTGCTGATCGTCCTCCTGGTCGTCGCCGTCCTCGCCGCGCTCACCGCGCCGGCCGTCCTCGTCGGCCGCCACCGCCGCCCCGCCCCCTGGTCGGCGCAGGACCGCATCGGCGTCGCCCCCGACGCCTTCGACGACGACCGCGCCGCGCACGCCGGCTGACCCTCTCCTGGCTCTTCCTCCTGACCGGCCCTGTCGAGGGGTGGGGTTCCTGCCCGGACCTTCCCGCCCTGGTCGGCGGGGGAGTGCGCGGCGAGGTCTCGGTCTGCGAGACGAACCGCCTGTTTGTCGGAGCTGACCGTGGCAGACGGCGCGAAGCACTGCCCTGGGCGGGGTGGCCGGCCCCGCCATGGGCCGGGGCTCAGCCCGGACCTTCCCGCCGTGAGGGGCGGGGAAGTGCGCAGCGAGGACGGCGGGTGGGTCTGCCCGCGTCGAAGCGCGGGTCGGTGTCTCGGTCTGCGAGACGAACCGCCTCGGCGTCGGAGCTGACCGTGGCAAACCGCGCGAAACACGGCATATTCACCACGGTCAGCGCCTGCTTGCCACGGTCGCTGTGACTGGTGGGGCTGTGGGGACCGGCCGTCTCACCTGACGAGATCCCGCCCCGTGAGGCCTGCTCCCGACCGCGGCCGCCGCCCGCTCCGTCCTCGCTGCGCCTTTGGCCGACCATTGCGGCGAGCGCGACCGGCGGCCACCGTCGCGCTCGGGTGGCCGGCCCCGCCATGGGTCGGGGCTCAGCCCGGACCCCCGGCCATCGGCGGCGGGGAAGTGCGCAGCGAGGACGGCGGGTGGGGCTGCTGGCTCTAGGTGCGGGCCTGCGTCTCGGTCTGCGAGACGAACCACCCGTCCGCCAGAGCTGACCGTGCCAAACAGCACGCAACACGGCATATTCACCACGGTCGGCGCCTGTTTGCCACGGTCGCTGTGACTCGTGGGGTTGTCGGGATCCGCCGTCTCACCTGACGAGATCCCGCCCCATGAGGTCTGCTCCCGACCGCGGCCGCCGCCCGCTCCGTCCTCGCTGCGTCCTTGGCCGACCATCACGGCGAGCGCGACCGGCGGCCACCGTCGCGCTCGGGTGGCCGGCCCCCGCCATGGGTCGGGTCTCAGCCCGGCCCCCCGCCATGGGGGGCGGGGAAGTGCGCAGCGAGGACGGCGGGTGGGGCTGCTGGCTGTCAGGTGCGGCCACCGTCTCGGTCTGCGAGACGAACCGCCTTACCGCTGAAGCTGACCGTGGCAAACAGCGCGAAACACGGCATATTCACCACGGTCAGCGCCTGTTTGCCACGGTCGCTGTGACTCGTGGGGCTGTCGAGATCCGCTGTCTCACCCGTCGAGACCGAGCCCGCGCCGACCTCGCTGCGCTCTTCCCCACCTACCCGGCAGTGGCCGGCTGGTCCGCGCGGCGCACCCCCTCAGGCCCGCACCGAGGGTTGGGCTCAGGACCCGTCGTCGAAGGCCTGGCGCAGCCGCTCGCGGGCGCAGCGCTCGGTGAGCTCTGGACGGTCCGCGGGCGGCACCGAGGAGAGGTCGAGCGCGCACTGGCGGACGGTCGTGGTGATCTCGGTGGTGGTGAACCGGTCACCGAGCTCGACGACGAGGCGTCGCACGGTGTCGTCGAGATGGCCGGAGGAGCGCTCGAAGTCGGCGCGGGCGCCGTCGTGCTCATCCCTGCTGTCCTGCGTGTCCTGGGTGTCCATCCGGCTCTCTGCCTCACGGTCTCGCCGCCCGGCCAGGTGCCGGGCAGGGGGAGGTGGACGGCTCCGGGTCGAACCGTGGTCCACGATACCCACCCCGGTGGGCGGACCTACGCGCTTCGTCGTGCCGAACGGCCGAGGCTGCCTACCGTGGAAGAGGTCCGACCTCCTGCCACAGATGGGCCCCGGCGTGAGCCACCTCCCCGCCACCTCCACCGCAGCGGACGCCCGCTCGTGATGCCCGTCCACGCCGACGGCCCGCGGGTCGTCCTGGTCACCGGTGCCACGAGCGGAATCGGCCGCGCCACGGCCGGGCTGAGCGCGGCGGCTGGCGACCACGTCGTCCTGCTCGCCCGCCGGGCCGAGGTGCTCGAGGAGGTCGCCCGCGAGTGCGACGAGCTCGGCGCCGCGAGCACCACCGTCTGCGTCGCCGACGTGGCGGAGGACGTCGAGGTCGAGAAGGCCGTCGCCGAGGCGGTCGACGCGCACGGACGGATCGACGCGGTGGTCCACGCCGCCGGGGTGGCGGCCTACGGTCGCGCCGAGGAGGTGCCGGCCGACGTCTTCGAGGCGGTCGTCCGCACCAACCTGATCGGCTCGGTCAACGTGGTCCGCCACGTCCTGCCCCTGATGCGTGAGCGAGACCACGGCACCGTGGTGCTCGTCGGGTCGGTGATCGGCCACATCGCCGTGCCGTCGATGACCCCGTACGCAGTGAGCAAGTGGGGCGTCCGCTCGCTGGCCCGCCAGCTCCAGATCGAGAACCGCGACCGTCCCGGCGTCCACGTCGCGTACGTGGTGCCCGGCGGGGTCGACACCGACATCTACGAGAAGGCCGCGAACTACTCCGGCAGCCCCGGTCGCGCGCCGCTGCCCGTCTCGGTGGGCGTGGTCGCCCGCGCGACGATGCGCCAGCTGGACCGGCCGCGACGCGCGGTGCAGGTCGGGGTGGCCAACAACGTGCTGCGGCTGGCGTTCACCGTCGCGCCGTCGCTCTTCGACCTGCTGGTGGGCCCGCTGTTCCGCGCAGGCGCCACCGACCAGCGGGCCGACGTGGAAGCCGGCGCCGGCAACGTCCTCTGAGCCTCAGCCCAGCTGCTCCTCGAGGTCGAGGAGCGCGCCCTCGACCACCTCGGTCAGGGCGGGGTGGATCCAGTACTGGCCGCGGGCCAGCCCGGCGACGGGCTGACCGAAGCTCATCGCCTGGATCAGCGGCTGGACCAGCACCGACGCCTGCGGGCCGACGAGGTGCGCGCCGACGAGCAGACCGGTCGCGCGGTCGCCCACGAGCTTGACGAGGTATCCGGAGTCGTCCAGACCCATGGCCCAGCCGTGCGCGGTGTCGCCGTACTCGTGCACGGCGACGGCGACGTCGAGGTCGGCGTCGCGCGCCTGCTGCTCGGTCAGGCCGACGGCCGCCACCTGGGGGTGCGCGAAGACCGCGTTGGGGACGAACCGGTGGTCCGAGACGACGAGGTCCTCGGGGTGGAGGAGGTTGTGCTGGACCACCCGCGCGTCCTGGTTCGCGACGTGCTTGAGCGGCTCGGGGCTCGACAGGTCGCCGAGCGCCCAGACCCCCTCGGCCGACGTGCGCTGGTGCAGGTCGACGACGACGCGGCCCGCGTCGTCGACGTCGACGCCGCCCCGCTCGACCTCGAGCACGTCGGCGTTGGTGCGGCGGCCCACAGCGACGAGCACCAGGTCGACGTCGGCGGTGGAGCCGTCCGAGAGGTGGAGCGCGGCCGGGCTGCCCGAGCCGCTGGTCACCTTCTCGAGCGTGGTGTCGAGCCGGACGTCCCACCGGCGGCGCACGGTGTCGGTGAACACCCGGGCCACCTGCTCGTCGTGGTTGGCGATCAGGTGCGGCGCGGAGTCGACCTGCACCACGCTGGAGCCGAGCGAGGCGAAGACGTTGGCCAGCTCGCTGCCCACGTAGCCGCCGCCGATGATGCCGATGCGGTCGGGCAGGGCGTCGATGCGCATGATCGAGTCGCTGGTGTGGTGCGGCACGTCGTGCAGGCCCGGGATGTCGGGGAGCACGGGACGGCTGCCGGCGGCGAGCACCACCTGGTCGGCGGTGAGGGTGACGCTGCTGCCGTCCTCGAGGTCGACGGCCAGCTCGCGCGGGCCGGTGAAGCGGCAGGTGCCGGTGAGGACGTCGACCCAGTCCAGACCCTCGCGGTACTCCTTGCCGCCCGCGGCGATCCCGTCGACGCGGCCCATGATGCGCTCGCGCATCGAGCGCCAGTCGGCCCCGCGGAAGACGGTGTCGACGTCGAGGTCGGAGCCGTGCGCGGCCGACTCGGCCACCTCGGCGGGGTAGGCGTACATCTTGGAGGGGATGCAGCCGCGGTTGACGCAGGTGCCGCCGAACGGCCCCCGCTCGACCATCGCGACGCTGAGGTGCGAGAAGCGGTCGTCGAGGATCGTGTTGCCGGATCCTGCTCCGACGACGACGAGGTCGTAGTGGGTCATGGGGGCCTTCCGAGAGGTCATTCGGGCAGGTCGGAGTCGGGCAGCGGCCCGAGGTGGGAGAACGCGTCGAGGTACGGGTCGAGGTCGCCGGCGGTCACCCAGGAGCGGAGCTGGCGCTCGCTGCGGCGGCTGGTCAGCGCCCGGGTGAGGTCGAACGTCGAGGCGTGGACGACGACGCCGGGGTCGCCCTCGGCGGACTGCCAGGACCAGTCGTCGGACTCGAGACGGACGGGCGCGGCGGCGTCGTCGAGGGAGGCGGCGAGCCGGCCGGCCATCCGGTCGCGGATCGAGGCCAGGCCGTCGGTGTCGCGGGCGCCCGGCTCGTCGAGCGCGCCGCGCAGGTCCTGCTCGTGGATGAGCAGGTCGCCGAGGGGACGCGGGTCCTGCCGGCGCACGTAGGTCTCGAGGGCGTCGGCGTCGGCGGCCCACTCCTCGAGCAGCTCGGCGACGGACCGGTCGGCGCGGGCGTCGACCTGCTCCTGCGTCCACGTGCTGTTGTGGTCGTCGGCCTCCTCGCCGGCGAGGACGTCGTGGTCGAGGCCGATGACGTGCGACAGCAGCTCGCGGGCCGTCCAGTCCGGGCAGGCCGGCACGTCGACGTCCATCGCCTCCTCGCCCGCGTCCTCCACCAGGGCGACGACCCGCTCGTACGCGTCGCGCCACTCGCGTGCGGCGTCCGGGTCTCCGGTGGGGGTCTGGTCGGGCATGCGGACTCCTGACGGGTGGGTGCAAGGCGGGCATCAGTCTGCCCGAGGGGCCGCGGTCACACCCGCCGAGCGGCCGGGACCCCGGCCGCTCGGCGGTGCGAGGCGAGCTGCCGGTGTCAGCCGGCCGAGCGCAGGAGGGTGAAGGAGCGGTCACGGACGAGCAGGGTGTCGCCGCTGCCGTCGACCTGCTGGCCGGGGTCGCTGCTCAGGGCCAGCTCCCAGGCACCGGGCTGGTCGCCGGGGAGGGTGAACTCGACGACGGTCTCCGCGGAGTTGAGCAGGAGCGCGAAGGAGTCGGCGCCGGGGTGGCCGAGGACGAAGGTGATGGCCCGGGCCAGCGGCTCGTCCCAGTCGCCGTCCTCGAAGTCCTGCGCGTCGCTGCGCAGCACCAGCACGGTGTCGACCGCATCGTCGCCCGGGGCCTGGCGGAACAGGGGCGGACGCAGCGCCGGGTGGTCGCGGCGCAGTGCGAGCAGCTCGGTGGTGAAGGCCAGCAGGTCGGTGTCGACCGCGGACCAGTCGAACCACGAGACCTCGTTGTCCTGGCAGTAGGCGTTGTTGTTGCCGCCCTGGGTGCGGCCCAGCTCGTCGCCGCCGAGCAGCATCGGGACGCCGGCCGAGAGCAGCAGGGTGGCGAGGTAGTTGCGGCGCTGGCGTCCGCGGAGCTCGTTGATGCCGGCGTCGTCGGTGGGGCCCTCGGCGCCGTGGTTGGCGGACTTGTTGTCGCTCTCGCCGTCCTGGCTGTCCTCACCGTTCTCCTCGTTGTGCTTCTCGGCGTAGGCCGTGAGGTCGGCGAGGGTGAAGCCGTCGTGCGCGGTCACGAAGTTGACGCTCGACAGCGGGGCCCGGCGGGAGTCCTCGTACACGTCGGGGCTGCCGAGCACCCGCTGCGACAGGGTGCCGAGCGTGCCGTCGGTGCCGTGCCAGTAGTCGCGGACGTCGTCGCGGAACTTGCCGTTCCACTCCGCCCACGAGGCGGGGAAGCCGCCCACCTGGTAGCCGGCGGTGTCCCACGGCTCGGCGATCATCTTGACCGGCGCGAGCACGGGGTCCTGCTCGATCAGGGTGAGGAACGCGCTGTGGATCTCGGCGTCGCCGTCCTGGCGCGTGAGCGTGGTGGCGAGGTCGAACCGGAAGCCGTCGACGTGCATCTCGGTCACCCAGTAGCGCAGCGAGTCCATGATCAGGCCGAGCGCGGCGGGGTGGCCGACGTTGATGGAGTTGCCGGTGCCGGTGGTGTCGAAGTAGCTCGAGCGGTCCTCGTCGACCAGGCGGTAGTAGGACGCGTTGTCGATGCCCTTGAGGCTCAGCGTCGGGCCCATGTGGTTGCCCTCGGCGGTGTGGTTGTAGACCACGTCGAGCACGACCTCGAGGCCCGCGGCGTGCAGCGCCTTGACCATGGCCTTGAACTCGTCGACCTGCGCGCCGCCGTCGCCGGCCGAGGAGTACTCGCCGTGCGGGGCGAAGAAGCCGATCGAGTTGTAGCCCCAGTAGTTGCGCAGGCCGCTCTCGACGAGGTGGCTGTCCTGGACGAACTGGTGCACCGGCATCAGCTCGACGGCCGTGACGCCGAGGTCGGTGAGGTGCTTGATCGCGGCGGGGTGCGCGAGGCCCGCGTAGGTGCCCCGGATCTCCTCGGGCACGTCGGGGTGCTGCTCGGTGAAGCCCTTGACGTGGACCTCGTACACGACGGTCTCGGACATCGGGACGCTCGGTGGGGCGTCGTCGCCCCAGTCGAAGGAGTCGTCGGTGACGACGCAGCGCGGCACCGAGTCGGCGTCGTCGGTCTCCTCGATCAGCTCGGGGTCGTCGAACTGGTGGCTGAAGACCTGCTGGCCCCAGTCGTACCCGCCCTCGACGGCGCGGGCGTGGGGGTCGAGCAGGAGCTTGGCGGCGTTGTGGCGCAGGCCGTTGGCGGGGTCCCACGGGCCGTGGACGCGCAGGCCGTAGCGCGCGCCGGGACGGACGCCAGGGACGATGCCGTGGAAGACGTGCCCGGTGCGCTCGGCGAGCGCGGTGCGGTGCTCGCCCTCGTCGTCGAACAGGCAGAACTCGACCACGTCCGCGGTCTCGGAGTAGACGGCCACGTCGACGCCGTCGGGGACGACGGAGACGCCGAGGGGGTACGGGACGGAGCGGGGAGGTCGGGTCACGATCAGCAGTATGGGCTGAGGCACTGACGGCCACCGATCACGCGAGGTGCGTCACACCCCGGTGTCGCGGGTCAGGTAAGACCGGACCAGCACTCGCCGCTGCCGCCCAGGAAGTCCTGCAGACCGTCGTGGACGAGGCCCACGTGGTCGTTGATCCACGGCTCGAGCGAGCGTCGGAGCAGCGGTGACTGCACGTCGACGGCGTAGGAGAGCCGCGTGCCGCCCGCGCTCCTCCGGAGCTCGATCGTCTCGAAGACCGTGGCGATCCCGGCCTCCGTGCGCAGCTTGAGCAGGCTGGGCGCGACGGACTCCACGACGCTCAGCGTGGCCCCGACGCTCTGCTCGCCGATGGCCATCGTGCAGCTCAGCTCGGACGACGGGTGCAGGGCGCCCGTCTCGTCGCCGTCGCACCGGTCGACGCCGCTCCACGTCGCGAGGTTGTCGACGTCGACCAGTGCCGGCCACACCCACCTCAGGGGGACCGGGGAGTCGACGACGCAACGTTGGGCGAGCACCTCATCGATGCTAGGCGCGGGTGTGGGGGGTGTGCAGGTCGTCGGGACGGTTTGGGGGGTGTGTGGGTGCTGGGCTGGTGCTGCTCACTGGCGGCTACGGGCCGGGGGCGGTCCGCGGCGGCGGGGTCGGTGGCCGGGTACGGGCTGTCTCTTGCATCGTCCACAGATGACTGCAAGGCCCTTCCTTCGACATCCCTGCCTTGGTAGAATCGAGCATACGTTCGACTCACGGAGGACCTGTCATGACCGTCTCTGCTCTCCCGCTCACCGAGCACCCCGCGTTCGCGGTGCTGGTCGCGGTCGAGGGCGCGCTCGCCGCGGGTGGTGACCTGTCGGTCTACGAGGGTCTGTCGGCCCAGGACGCGGTGACGCTCGCGGGGCGGTGGAGCCGGGTGAACTCCCGCGTGGCCGCGCATGCGATGGCCGCGACGCGGTCGGTGGACCGGTCGGGTGCTGCCAGGAAGGCCGGCTCGTCCTCGACGGGGTCGCTGCTGGCGAGCCAGTTCGGTGGCGACCGCCACGCCGCAGCACGGGACGTTCACCTGGGCCGGGCGCTGGAGAGGGCGACGCTGACCGAGCAGGCGCTCGCGGACGGGCTGATCTCCAAGGAGCAGGCCCGTCTGATCGCCCGGACCATCGCGGGTCTGCCCGACGACATTCCGGCTGAGACGCGCGCGACGTGCGAGCGGGCGCTGATCGAGGACGCCCAGACCCTCACCTGGCGCGACCTGCAGTACTGCGCCGACCGGATCAGCGACCTCTTCAGGCCGGTCGAGGACGTCGACGCCGACGAGGGGCGGGCGGTCCAGGACCGGGAGCGCCTGGCGTACGAGCGGTCCCAGCTGTGGATGCGGGACAACCGCGACGGCACCTGGGGCGGGTCCTTCACCCTCCCCGAAGCGCAGGCCGGGGCGCTGAAAAGCGCGTTGGACGGGTTCGCAGCACCGCGCCGACGTCACCTCGACGACGGGCAGGGCGACACCGGCCTGACCTACCCCCAGCGCCAAGGCCGCGCGCTCGTCGCGCTCATCGACCACCTCCCCACCGACGGGTTGCCGGACGCCGGCGGGTCCGGGATGACCGTGACGGTGAACCTGGACCTGCAGCAGCTCATCGACGGCATCGGCACCGCGACCACGTCCACCGGGCAGCGCATGAGCGCCAGCCAGGTCCGGCTGCACGCCTGCCGAGCCGGGATCATCCCCCAGGTCCTCGGAGGACAGTCGCTCCCGCTCGACCTCGGCCGCAAGCAACGACTGTTCAGCCCGGCCCAGCGGGTGGCGCTGGCGCACCGGGACCAGGGCTGCGCGATGCCCGACTGCGACCGGCCACCGTCCTGGTGCGAGGCCCACCACGCCAGAGAACCCTGGGCCCACGGCGGGGCCACGGATCTGGAGGACGGCGTGCTGCTCTGCGCCTTCCACCACCGGATGATTCACGAGGACGACTGGGTCATCACCTTCGACACCGACGACAGGCGACCCGCGTTCATCCCACCGGCACGCCTCGACCCGTACCGGCGACCCCGCACCAGCACCCGCTACCGGCCCCGGCGGACGTGAGACGCATCTATGGCTTGGCGCATCTCCGCCGAGGGAGCTCTCGAGCGCCGTGGTCACGATCGACCTGGGCGACAGGGCGACGTCTCGGACCTGCGCATCGACCAGCCGGATCACCACCCGGCTCTCCTGAGGAGTCCGGACATCTCGCCTGATCGGGAGGTGGGGCGTGGTCCGGTCTGGGATCGTGGGTGACGTGCCAAAGGTTCCGGGAACACGCGCCGTCCGCCGCATCGCCCTCGAGGTGCTGGGGTGGGTGCTCGTCGTGGTGGGCATCGCCGCCCTCGTCCTGCCCGGGCCGGGCCTGCTCGCGCTGTTCGCCGGGCTCGCCGTGCTGTCGCAGCAGTACGAGTGGGCCGAGCGGCGCCTCGAGCCGGTCAAGCGGCAGGCGTTCAAGACCGCCGCCGACGGCGTGCAGACCTGGCCGCGGATCATCGGGTCGACCCTCGGGGCGCTGTCGCTGGCCGTGATCGGCGTCGTGTGGGGCCTGCGACCTGACGCGCCCGGCTGGTGGCCGCTGCGCGAGTCGTGGTGGCTGATCGGCGGGTGGGGCACCGGAGCCACCCTGATCTTCTCGAGCATCGCCGCGCTGGCGATGATCGTCTACAGCTTCCGGCGGTTC
Organism: Nocardioidaceae bacterium; assembly: GCA_030655315.1. Taxonomy (GTDB): domain Bacteria; phylum Actinomycetota; class Actinomycetes; order Propionibacteriales; family Nocardioidaceae; genus JAURVT01. The sequence goes on from JAURVT010000050.1 coordinate 14,678, forward strand.
CGCGGCGTCGACACCGACGCGGCCGCCGACGCCGCCACCTCGCGCTGACCGCCGCGGAGCCGGGACACGCGTCCCGGCTCCGACGGACGGGCGTCAGCTCGCCGAGGGCGCCGCGCTCGGCTTCGGGGCGTCGGCTCCGGGCTTGGGGGCGTCGGCTCCGGGCTCGGGCGCGTCGGCTCCGGGCTTGGGCGCGTCCGCTCCGGGCTTGGGCGCGTCCGCACCGGGCTTGGGGGCGTCGGCTCCGGGCTTCGGGGCATCTGCGTCGGCACCGGGCTTGGGGCCGCCATCCTTGGCCGCCGGGCCACCGGCCGGTCCGCAGCCCTCACGGGCGTCCTCGGGCGGGGCCGGCTTCTCGCCGTCGGCGTCGCTCTTCGGGGCGGGCGGCTCGGGTGCGTCAGCCGGGGGCTTCGGCGCGTCGGCCGGCGGCTCGGGGGCGTCCGTCGGAGGCGTGGGTGCCTCGCCCTTCTCAGCACCGCCCTTCTCCGCGCCGGCCTTCGGAGTGGGGGGCTTGGGTGCGTCGGCCGGGAGTTTCGGCGCGTCCTTCTCCTCGCCCTTCCCGGCGCCCTTCTCGGGCGACCCCTGGGGTCCGCCCTCGGGCGGGGCGGGACAGGTGGTGGCGTCCTCGGACGACTCCTCGCCCTGGCTCGCGTCGTCGCTGGGCGCGGGGGTGGAGTCGCCGCCGCCGGTCTGGACCGACGCCGCGGTCGTGCGGACCGCGTCCGAGCCGGAGTCACCGCCGGCGATCGCGGGCACGGAGAAGGCCACCACGGCACCGGCGACGGCGAGCGCGGCGAGGCCGCCGGCGAGGCGTCCGCGGGTGGGGCGGCGGGTCCGTCCCACCGCGGGCAGCTCCGAGGTGGTCACGGTGGCGTCCTGGTCGGTGCGGCCGGCGTCGCGGCGGCGGCCCATCGCGCGCAGCTGGTCGAGGGGGTTCTTGTCCGAGGTCACGGTGGTCTCCATCTGGTTCGGTCCCGGCTCCGACGGGGGCGTCGGGTCGGCGTTGTCACCACCGTGACGGCCGGGCCTGAAGACGACCTCAAGGACGACGCCGGACGGACCCTTCTTCAGGCGACCTTCAGCCTGGCTCGCCACACTCGTGCCATGGCAGCTCGTCCCTCCTCGGTCCCCCGTGCACGCGTCCTGGTCGTGGAGGACGACGACACGATCCGCACGAGCGTCGCGGCCGCACTCGCCGACGCCGGCCACGCGGTCGACGCCGCGCCCGACGGGTCGGACCTGGAGGAGCGGCTCGCGTCGTTCCGGCCGTCGGCGGTGGTGCTCGACTGGATGCTCCCCGGACGCGACGGACCCCGCCTCGCGCAGGTGGTGCGCGCGACGTCGGCGGCCGGCATCGTCATGGTCACCGCACGTGACGAGGTGCCCGACCGGTTGGCCGGGTTCGAGGCCGGCGTGGACGACTACGTGACCAAGCCGTTCGCGATGGCCGAGCTGCTCGCGCGGGTGACCGCGGTGCTGAGGCGTACGGGCGCGATCGGGTCGGTGGTCCAGGTGGCCGACCTGACGATCGACGAGGAGGCCGGGCTCGTGATGCGCGCCGGACGCGCGGTCGACCTCACGGCCACCGAGTTCCGGCTCCTCGCCTACCTCGCGGCCAACCGCGACCGGGTGCTGTCGGGCACGCAGCTGCTCACCCAGGTCTGGGGGTACGACGACTACGCCGAGAACCTGGTCCAGGTCCACATCAGCGCGCTGCGCCGCAAGCTCGAGGCGCACGGCGACCGCCTGGTGCACACCGTCCGCGGCCTCGGGTACCGGCTGAGCGCGCCGCCCCCCTGACCCACCGGGTAGCCCTGCGTGCGCTCAGGACGATCCTGGTCGACCACCGGGTCGCGAGACGCAAGCCCCCTGTGCCCGGACGCACGAACGCCCCACCCCGGTCGCGGGGTGGGGCGTTCGGGGCGTCGGGTCAGGAGCGGTGCGAGCCGCCGCCGCCGTCGCCGGACTCGATGGACGCCTCGAGGGCGTCGACCTGGGACTGCCAGACCTGCTTGAAGATCGGACCGTCCAGCTCCTGGGGGTCGGCGATCGGCAGGACCGTGTCCTCGGAGCCGCCGAGGTCGGCTCCCTGGTCCACCTGCGCGTCGGTGCTCGTCGTCGACATGCTGCTACCTCGTGTTTCCTCGGACGGCCGGAAACGGCCCTGTGATCTCACTGTGACGCGTGGGGCGGCCGAACGCCACTTCTGGGGTGGTGGGAGTGGCTCGCGGCACACCCCCGGAGAGGCGGTCAGGCGGAGTAGTCGTAGAAGCCGCGACCGGACTTCTTGCCCACCAGGCCGGCGTCGACCATGCGGTCGAGGAGCGGCGGCGGCGAGTACAGGGGCTCCTTGAACTCGCCGTACATCGACAGGCCGATGGCGCGGACGGTGTCGAGCCCGATCAGGTCGCTCAGCGCGAGCGGGCCCATCGGGTGGCCGCACCCCAGCACCATGCCCTGGTCGATGTCGGCGGCCGACGCGTAGCCGGCCTCGTACATCCGGATCGCCGACAGCAGGTACGGCACCAGCAGGCTGTTGACGACGAACCCGGCGCGGTCGGTGGCCTCGATCGGCTCCTTGCCGAGCGCGTCGGTGACGAAGCCGCGCATCCGCTCGGTCGTGTCGGACGACGTCGTCAGCGACGGCACCAGCTCGACCAGCTGCATCACGGGGGCGGGGTTGAAGAAGTGCACGCCCATCACCTGGCCGGGGCGGCCCGAGACGGCGCCGAGCTTGACGATCGGGATGGACGAGGTGTTGGAGGCGAGCACCGCGTCGTCCTGGGTGAGGATCGCGCCGATGGTGCTGAACAGGTCGAGCTTGGTCCGCTCGTCCTCCGAGGCCGCCTCGACGACGAGGTCGCGGTCGGCGAGCTCGGCGAGGCTGGTGCCGAAGCGCAGGCGGGAGCCGGCGGTGGCGCGCTCGTCCTCGGTGATCTTCTGACGCTTCAGGGCCCGGTCGAGCGAGGCCTCGACGCGCTTCTGCGCGCCGTCGGCGGCGTCCTGGTCGACCTCGACCACCAGGGTGTCCAGGCCCGCCCGGGCCGTCACCTCCGCGATGCCGGACCCCATCAGGCCCCCGCCGACGACGCCGACACGTGCGATCTCGCTCATCTGTCTCCTCCTCGGGTGCTGCGGCTCGACCCCAGCATGCCGCGCCAGCGGCGACGGGGTGCGACCGGTCGTCCCGGCCCGGGACGCCGGGGATCTCGGGGTGCGGGAGCAGCCCGTCGGGTGTATCTCGGTCCCGACCATCTGGACGAGGTGCAGCAGGGTGCACCTGTGATCGTTAACAGGCGCGAGCGTCGGATCGCCCATCCTCAGCCGCAAAGTGTCGTAAGACGGCTTGACACGGGCCGATGTTAACGCTCACACTCGGCGCACAAGGTGACGCCAGTCACAGCGGATCGTGGGGTTGTCCCGCACGGACGCAGCGGTGCCGGCCAGGGTCTCGGCACCCGGTTCAGATGGAGGAACACCAGTGTTGAAGAAGATCATCACCCTCGCGGCCAGCGCCGTCGTCGTGACCGCACTCTCGGCCTGCGGCGGCGGTGGCGACGGCGGTGCCGACGCGGCCGGCTCCGGCGACGGCGGCGGCGAGCTGACCATGGGCTTCGCCCAGGTCGGCGCCGAGAGCGGCTGGCGCTCGGCGAACACCAAGTCGATCCAGGAGTCGGCGAAGGCCGCCGGGGTCGAGCTCAAGTTCTCCGACGCGCAGCAGAAGCAGGAGAACCAGATCAAGGCGATCCGCTCCTACATCCAGCAGAAGGTCGACGTCATCGCGTTCAGCCCCGTCGTCGAGACCGGCTGGGACACCGTCCTTCTCGAGGCCAAGCGCGCGCAGATCCCGGTGATCCTCACCGACCGCGCGGTCGACTCCGACGACGACTCGCTCTACGAGACGTTCATCGGCTCGGACTTCGTCAAGGAGGGCGAGAAGGCCGGCGAGTGGCTCGTCGGCGAGGCCGGCTCGGACCCGACCAAGGTCGTCGAGATCCAGGGCACCACCGGCGCCGCCCCCGCGATCGACCGCAAGGCCGGCTTCGAGGACGCGATCAAGGGCTCGTCCAACATCGAGGTCGTCGCCTCGCAGACCGGTGACTTCACCCGCTCCGGCGGCAAGCAGGTCATGGAGGCCTTCCTCAAGTCCAACCCCGACATCGACGTGGTCTACGCCCACAACGACGACATGGGGCTCGGCGCGATCGAGGCCATCGAGGCCGCCGGCAAGGTGCCCGGCCAGGACATCAAGATCATCACCGTCGACGCGGTCAAGGACGGCATGACGGCGCTGTCCGAGGGCAAGATCAACTTCATCGTGGAGTGCAACCCGCTCCTCGGCGACCAGCTGATGGACGCCGCGGAGAAGGTCGTCGCCGGTGACGAGCTGCCCAAGCGGATCGAGACCGAGGAGACGACCTTCGACCAGGAGCAGGCCACGGCCGCGCTCCCGGACCGTCAGTACTGATCCCCGCGGCACGACCCATGATCAGCGGCCCCCGCCACCCGCCGGGTGTGGTGGCGGGGGTCGCTCTCCACCCGCCGACGGGCCCCGGTCCGTCGGCACCGGCTCCATCGCTCCAGCAGAGGCAGACATGACGCAGACCCAGGCGGACGACCTCCGCCCCACGACCGCCGAGCCGGTGGTCCTCATGCGCGGCATCTCGATCGAGTTCCCGGGCGTCAAGGCCCTGCAGGACGTCGACCTGACCCTCCGCCCCGGCGAGGTGCACGCCCTCATGGGCGAGAACGGCGCCGGCAAGTCCACGCTGATCAAGGCGCTCACGGGGGTCTACACCCCCGACGCCGGCACCACCACGCTCAACGGCGTGCAGGTCGCGTTCCACGGCCCCGCCGCGGCGCAGTCCGCCGGCATCAGCACCGTGTACCAGGAGGTCAACCTCTGCTCTAACCTCTCGGTCGCGGAGAACATCCTTCTGGGTCGCGAGCCGCGTCGTCTCGGCGGCATCGACGGCCGCGCGATGCGCGCCCGGTCGGCCGAGGTCCTCGCCCGCATGGGGCTGGACGTCGACCCCGCCTCCATCCTCTCCAGCCACCCGATCGCGATCCAGCAGCTCGTCGCGATCGCCCGCGCGGTCGAGATCGACTCCCGCGTCCTGATCCTGGACGAGCCCACCTCGAGCCTCGACGCCGACGAGGTGGCCGAGCTGTTCCGCGTCATCCGCTCCCTGCGCGACGAGGGCGTCGCCATCGTCTTCGTGTCCCACTTCCTCGAGCAGGTCTTCGAGATCTCCGACCGCATGACGGTGCTGCGCAACGGCCGCGTCGTCGGCGAGTACGCGACCGCCGAGCTCACCCGGCTCGAGCTCGTCTCGGCCATGCTCGGCCGCGAGATGGACCTGCTCGAGGAGATCGAGCGGGCCGTCGCCGAGTCCGCCCCGTCCGACGCGACCGACACCCCGCTGGTCCGGGTCACCGGGCTCGGACGCACCGGCGCCATCGAGCCGTTCGACCTGACAATCCGCGCCGGCGAGGTGGTCGGCCTGGCCGGCCTGCTCGGTTCGGGTCGCACCGAGCTGGCCCGCCTCCTGTTCGCCGCCGACCGCGCCGACGCCGGCCACGTCGAGGTGGACGGCAGGCCGCTGCGCCTGCGCGGGCCGCGCTCGGCGATCGCCGCCGGGATCGCGTTCTGCTCCGAGGACCGCAAGGGCGAGGGCCTGGTCGCCGACCTGTCCATCCGCGACAACCTCGTCCTCGCGATGCAGGCGGCGCGCGGGTGGGCCCGTCCGATCCCGCGACGCACCAAGGACGAGCTGGTCGAGAAGTACATCGAGGCGCTCGACATCAGGCCGGGCAACCCCGACGCGCTGATCGGCAACCTCTCGGGCGGCAACCAGCAGAAGGTGCTGCTCGCGCGCTGGCTCGTCACCGAGCCCCGGCTGCTGATCCTCGACGAGCCCACCCGCGGCATCGACGTCGGCGCCAAGGCCCAGATCCAGAAGCTGGTCGCCGACCTCGCCGCCGGCGGCATGGCCGTCCTCTACATCTCCGCCGAGCTGGAGGAGGTGGTCCGGCTCAGCGACCGCGTCGTCGTGCTCCGCGACCACCGCAAGATCGCCGAGCTCGACGGCCGCGACGTCAGCGTCTCCGACGTCATGGCGCTGATCGCCAGCGGTGACCAGGCCGACCACCGCTCCGGCGGTACCGAGAGGAAGGCGTCATGAGCACCGCCACCCCCGTGACGTTCGCCGCGCGCGCCCGTCAGAGCCGCCTGACGTGGCCGCTGCTGGCCCTGGTCGCGCTGCTGCTGGTCAACGTCGTCGTCACCCCCAGCTTCTTCTCGCTGCGGATCCAGGACGGCCACCTGTACGGCAGCCTGATCGACATCCTCAAGAACGGCGCCCCCACGCTGCTCATCGCGCTCGGCATGACGCTCGTCATCGCCACCCGCGGCATCGACCTCTCGGTGGGCGCGATCGTGGCCATCTCGGGCGCCGTCACCTGCACCTACATCGCCGGGGCGCCCGACCCCACGAGCGCCAGTGCCGCGATCATCGGCCTCTCGATGGCGCTGGGCCTGTGTGTGCTGCTGGGGCTCTGGAACGGCTTCCTCGTCTCGGTGCTCGGCATCCAGCCGATCATCGCCACCCTGGTGCTGATGACCGCGGGCCGCGGCATCGCGATGCTCGTCACCGACGGCCAGATCATCACCGTCACCAACCCCGCGTACCGGCAGATCGGCGCCGGCTTCCTGGTGCTCCCGATCTCGATCCTGATCAGCCTGGCCGTGCTCGCGGCCGTCGCGGTCGTCACCCGGCGCACGGCGCTCGGGATGCTGATCGAGTCGGTCGGCGTCAACCCCGAGGCCAGCCGCCTCGCGGGCGTCCAGGCCCGCACCATCATCTGGACGGTCTACGTGTTCGCGGCGCTCTGCGCCGGCGTGGCCGGGCTGATGATCAGCTCCAACGTCAGCGCGGCGGACGCCAACAACGCCGGTCTGTGGATCGAGATGGACGCGATCCTCGCGGTCGTCATCGGCGGGACCTCGCTGGCCGGTGGTCGCTACTCGCTCACGGGCACGCTCGTCGGCGCCCTGATCATCCAGACGCTGACCACCACGGTCTACACCGCGGGCATCGCGCCGGAGATCACGCTCCTGTTCAAGGCCGTCGTCGTCATCGCGGTCTGCCTGCTGCAGTCGCCGCGGGCCCGGGCCGCCCTCCGCCGGGGCAAGACGCCGCCGCCGGTGGTGCCCGACGCGGGCACCCCGTCGGCCGCGCCCGACCTCGGCGTCCTCGCCGACGTCCCCGGCCCCGTCGCCCCCGCGTCGACGTCGTCCTCCCACTCCGCACAGAAGGCGGGCCAGCGATGAAGGCCGCACAGCTCCCCACCCGGCCCGAGGGTGCGGCGCCCGTCGCCACCTCGCGTCCCGCGCGGCGCCGGACGCCGGTCCCCACCCGGTTCCTGCCGGTGATCGCCACGTTCGTGCTGTTCGTCGCGATGTTCGGCGTCGGGTCGGTGCGCTACGAGGGCTTCGCCTCCGGCCAGGTGGTCGCGAACCTGTTCATCGACAACGCGTTCCTGATCGTGCTCGCCGTGGGCATGACCTTCGTCATCCTCACCGGCGGCATCGACCTGTCGGTCGGCTCGGTGGTGGCGCTGTCGACGATGGTGGCCGCGGCGGGCCTGCAGGCCGGCTGGTCGGCCCCGCTGACGATCCTCGCGGTGCTCGCGATGGGCTCGGGCTTCGGGCTGCTGATGGGCCTGGTGATCCACTACTTCGAGATCCAGCCGTTCATCGTGACGCTCGCGGGCCTGTTCCTCGCCCGCGGCCTCTGCTACGTCATCAGCGTCGAGTCCATCCCGATCAAGGACGACACCTTCCGCTCCATCGCCACCGGCGTGATCGAGCTGCCGGGCGGCACCGTCATCACCCCCAGCGTCGTGATCGCGCTCGTGGTGGTCGCGGTCGCGGCCTACGTCCTGCACCTCACCCGCTTCGGCCGCACCGTCTACGCCGTCGGCGGCAGCGAGTCGTCCGCGCGGCTGATGGGCCTCGCGACCGCGCGCGCCAAGGTGGGCGTCTACGTCATCAGCGGCTTCTGCTCGGCGCTCGCCGGACTGCTGTTCAGCTTCTACATGCTGTCGGGCTACAGCCTGCACGCGGTGGGCATGGAGCTGGACGCGATCGCGGCCGTCGTCATCGGCGGGACGCTGCTCTCGGGCGGCGTCGGCCTCGTCGTCGGGTCGTTGCTCGGGGTGCTCGTCCTGGGCACCATCCAGACGTTCATCTCGTTCGAGGGCACCCTGTCCTCATGGTGGACCAAGATCGCGATCGGGACCCTGCTCCTGATCTTCATCGTGATGCAGCGGCTGTTCGTGGGCAGGAAGGCGTGACCGAGGTGCTCGGAGCGCCCTCGCGCGCCGCGGCGCGGGCGCCGGTGATGGCCGACGTGGCCCGTCTGGCGGGCGTCTCGCACCAGACCGTGTCGCGGGTCATCAACGACCACCCGCACATCCGGCCGGACACGCGGACCAGGGTCGAGGACGCGATCCGTCAGCTGGGCTACCGGCCCAACACCGCGGCGCGCACCCTGGTCACCCGACGCTCCGCCACGATCGGGGTCATCGGCAGCTCGAGCGGCCACTGGGGGCCCACCAGCGTGCACCGCACCGTCGAGGCCGCCGCGGCCGAGGCCGGCTACTTCGCCAGCTCGGTGAGCAGCGGGCTCGGGTTCGAGGCGCTGCGCTCGGCCATCGACCACCTGCTGCGCCAGGCCGTCGAGGGCATCGTGATGATCGCCGCGCAGGACGAGGCCCTGCAGGCGGTGCGGGTGCAGGACCCGGGCGTGCCGCTCGTGGTCGTCGAGGGCGACCTGTCCAAGGCGCGCTGGGCCGTCGGCGTCGACCAGCACGAGGGCTCGCGGATGGCCACCCGGCACCTGCTCGACCTCGGCCACACCGAGATCGCCCACGTGTGCGGTCCGCTGGACTGGACCGAGGCCCGCGCCCGTCGCGACGGCTGGCGCCAGGCGATGACCGACGCCGGGCTGCGGCCGGCCGAGCCCGTGCTCGGCGACTGGACCGCGGCCAGCGGGTACGCCGCCGGGCAGGTGCTCGCGGGCCGTCCCGAGGTCACCGGCATCGTCGTCGCCAACGACCAGATGGCCGTCGGCGTCATCCGGGCCCTGTCCGAGGCCGGTCGCCGCGTCCCCGAGGACGTCAGCGTCGTCGGCTTCGACGACATCCCCGAGTCGGGGTTCCTCGTGCCCCCGCTCACCACCGTCCACCAGGACTTCCCCGCGGTCGGGCGACGCGCCATCGAGGTCCTGCACGCGGCCATCGTGTCCGAGGACGAGGACCTCCCTCGCCTGATCGCCCCCGACCTCGTCGTCCGTCACAGCACCGCCCCACCCCGACGCCCAGGAGCCACCACATGACCCGCCCGCAGTACGTCGTCGGCATCGACTACGGCACCCTCTCCGGGCGTGCCCTCGTCGTCCGCGTGTCCGACGGCGCCGAGCTCGGCACCGCGGTGCACGAGTACGCGCACGCCGTCGTCACCGACGTCCTGCCCGTGGGTGGCCGCCGGCTGCCGCCGGAGTGGGCGCTGCAGGTGCCGCAGGACTACCGCGACGTGCTGCGCCATGCGGTGCCGGCCGCGGTGGCCGACGCGGGCATCGATCCCGCCGACGTGATCGGCGTGGCGACGGACTTCACGGCGTGCACGATGGTGCCGACGCTGGCCGACGGCACCCCGCTGAGCGAGGACGACCGGTTCGCCGACCGTCCGCACGCCTACGTGAAGCTGTGGCGCCACCACGCGGCGCAGGGCCAGGCCGACCGGATCAACGAGCTCGCCGCCGCCCGCGGCGAGGCGTGGCTGCCGCGCTACGGCGGGCTGATCTCCTCGGAGTGGGAGCTCGCCAAGGGCCTGCAGCTGCTGGAGGAGGACCCCGAGGTCTACGCCGCGACGGAGCACTGGGTCGAGGCGGCCGACTGGATCGTGTGGCAGCTGTGCGGCGGCTACGTGCGCAACGCCTGCTCGGCGGGCTACAAGGGCATGCTGCAGGACGGGCAGTACCCGACGACCGACTTCCTGGCCGGGCTGAACCCCGACTTCGCCGGCTTCGTGGACGACAAGGTGGCGCACCCGATCGGCGAGCTGGGTGGGGTCGCCGGCACGCTCACGGCCGAGGCGGCCGGCTGGACGGGGCTGCCCGAGGGCATCGCGGTCGCGGTCGGCAACGTCGACGCGCACGTCACCGCTCCAGCGGCACAGGCCACCGGGCCGGGGCAGCTGGTGGCGATCATGGGCACCTCGACGTGCCACGTGATGAGCGCCGACGTGTTGCGCGAGGTGCCGGGCATGTGCGGCGTCGTCGACGGCGGCATCGTCGCGGGGTCCTACGGCTACGAGGCCGGTCAGTCCGGGGTGGGCGACATCTTCGGGTGGTTCGTCCGCACGGGCGTGCCGGCCGACTACGTCGAGGCCGCCGCGGCGGCGGGCGAGGGGCTGCACGAGCACCTGACGCGGCTCGCGTCCACGCAGGCAGTCGGCGAGCACGGCCTCGTCGCGCTGGACTGGCACAGCGGCAACCGGTCGGTCCTGGTGGACCACGAGCTGTCAGGGATGGTGGTCGGGCAGACGCTCGCCACGCGTCCCGAGGACGTCTACCGGGCGCTGCTCGAGGCCACCGCGTTCGGCACCCGCGTCATCGTCGAGGCGTTCCGCGACAGCGGGGTGCCGGTCGAGGAGTTCATCGTCGCCGGGGGCCTGGCGAAGAACCACCTGCTGATGCAGGTCTACGCCGACGTCACCCGGCTGCCGCTGTCGGTGGCCGACTCCGAGCAGGGGCCGGCGCTCGGCTCGGCGATCCACGCCGCCGTCGCGGCCGGGGCCTACCCCGACGTGCCGACGGCGGCCAAGGCGATGGGCAAGGTGCGTCGCGGCGCGTTCGTGCCCGACGAGGAGTCGGCCGCCGTCTACGACCGGCTGTTCGCCGAGTACGTCGCGCTGCACGACCACTTCGGGCGGCACGGCAACGACGTGATGCGCCGGCTCAAGGCGCTGCGGCGCGAGGCCGTCGCGTCGCGCGAGGAGGTGTCGGCATGACCGCGGTGATGGACGTGACGCGGACGATCGCCACGCTGCGTCGCGAGGTCTGCGGCCTGCACGCCGAGCTGACCCGCTACGCGCTCGTGGTGTGGACCGCGGGCAACGTCTCGGCGCGCGTGCCCGGCCGGGACCTGATGGTGATCAAGCCCAGCGGGGTCTCCTACGACGACCTGACGCCCGAGAACATGGTGGTCTGCGACCTGCACGGTCGCGTCGTCGAGGGCGACCTGTCGCCGTCGTCCGACACCGAGGCGCAGGCCTACGTCTACCGCGAGATGCCGCACGTGGGCGGCGTGGTGCACACGCACTCGCCCTACGCGACGGCGTGGGCGTCGCGGGCCGAGCCGGTCCCGTGCGTGCTGACGATGATGGCCGACGAGTTCGGTGGGGAGGTCCCGGTCGGCCCGTTCGCGCTGATCGGCGACGACTCCATCGGGCGCGGCATCGTCGAGACGCTGCGCGGGAGCCGGTCGCCCGCGGTGCTGATGCAGAACCACGGCGTCTTCGCCGTCGGCGCCGACGCGCGCAGGGCCGTCAAGGCCGCGGTGATGTGCGAGGACGTCGCCCGCACCGTGCACCTGGCGCGCCAGCTCGGCGAGCCGCTGGCGATCCCGCAGGCCGAGGTCGACAGCCTCTTCGACCGCTACCAGAACGTGTACGGCCAGGGCTGACGCCCGGTCGTCCCCCCACCACCCACCTCGACACCCATGACACCGAACGGACCCCGATGACAGCGCTCGAAGCACCCCAGGACCACGAGGTCTGGTTCCTCACCGGCAGCCAGGGCCTGTACGGCGAGGACACCCTCGCCCAGGTCGCTGACCAGTCGCGCGCGATCGCCGACCAGCTCGGTGCCTCGCGGGACCTCCAGGCACGCCTGGTCTGGAAGCCGGTGCTCACCGACTCCGCCGCGATCCGGTCGTGCGTGCTCGAGGCCAACGCCGCGCCGGGCTGCGTGGGGCTCGTGGTGTGGATGCACACGTTCTCGCCCGCCAAGATGTGGATCGCCGGGCTCGACGCGCTGCAGAAGCCGCTGCTGCACCTGCACACGCAGGCCGGCGCCGAGCTGCCGTGGTCGACGATCGACATGGACTTCATGAACCTGAACCAGGCCGCCCACGGCGACCGGGAGTTCGGGTACGTCCAGACCCGCCTCGGCGTCGCGCGCAAGACCGTCGCCGGTCACGTGGGCGACCCGCGGGTCACCGCCCGCGTGGGCGCCTGGGTCCGTGCGGCCACGGGCAACCACGAGACGCGGACGCTGCGCCTGGCCCGCTTCGGCGACAACATGCGCGACGTCGCCGTCACCGAGGGCGACAAGGTCGAGGCGCAGCTGCACTTCGGTGTCTCGGTCAACACCTACGGGGTCAACGACCTCGTCGCGGTGGTCGACGCGGTCGCCGACGACGACGTCGACAAGCTCGTCACCGAGTACACCGACACCTACGACGTCCAGGACGTGCTGCTGCCGGGTGCCGAGCGTGCCGAGTCGCTGCGCTACGGCGCGCGGATCGAGCTGGGGCTGCGCCGGTTCCTCACCGAGGGCGGCTTCGGGGCGTTCACCACGAACTTCCAGGACCTCGGCGGGCTGCGCCAGCTGCCGGGCCTGGCCGTCCAGCGGCTGATGGCCGACGGCTACGGCTTCGGCGGCGAGGGCGACTGGAAGACGTCGGTGCTGCTGCGCGCCACCAAGGCGATGGCCCAGGGCCTGCCCGGTGGCACCTCGTTCATGGAGGACTACACGTACCACCTGGTGCCCGGGCAGGAGAAGATCCTCGGCGCGCACATGCTCGAGGTCTGCCCGTCCATCACCACGTCCAGGCCCACGCTGGAGATCCACCCGCTGGGCATCGGCGACCGCGAGGACCCCGTCCGGCTGCGCTTCACCGCCGACCCCGGTGAGGCCGTCGTCGTCGGCATCAGCGACCTCGGTGGACGGTTCCGCCTGACCGCCAACGAGATCGACGTCGTCGAGCCCGACGAGGCCCTGCCGCGGCTGCCCGTCGCGTGCGCGGTCTGGGAGCCCCGTCCGTCGCTGTCGACGTCTGCCGAGTCGTGGCTGATGGCCGGCGGCCCGCACCACACCGTCCTGTCGACGCAGGTGGGCACCGAGGAGCTCGACGACCTCGCCGAGATGACCCGGACCGAGCTCGTCGTCATCGACGCCGACACGACCACCCGCGAGCTCCGCCGCGAGCTGCGCTGGAACGCCGCCTACCACCGCCTGGCCGCCCGGCTCTGACCCCCCGCGCTCCCCGGGTGGGGAGCGCGGGCGGTCAGACGGGGATGGTGCCGGACGGGGAGCCGGTGCCCGAGGCGATGACCTCGCGGGCGGCGTCCTTGGCGTCCTCGACGAGCCAGAGCAGGACGCCGACGACCTTCCCGCCGTCGAGGTAGTACACGACCGCCTTGCCGTCGTCACCGTGGTCCTCGACGGTCTCGAGCGACGCGTCGAGCGTGCCGATCGCCTCGTACCAGTCGTCGAACAGCACCGAGTAGTAGTACGGCGTGTGGTCGTACGTCTCGTCCGACCCGGCCAGGATGCGGCCGGCGGCGGCGCCCATCTCGTTGGCGTTGTCGACGTGCTCGACGCGGCGGCGGCCGAGGATCCGGTCGGGGTACTCGGCGACGTCGCCCGTCGCGAGCACGTCGGGGTCGTCGGTGGTCAGGTGCTCGTCGACGACGATGCCGCCGTCGTCGGACCGGCGCAGGCCGGCCGCGCCCGCGAGGTCGCCGGCGGGCCTGATGCCGAGGCCCACGACCACCACGTCGGCGTCGAGGGACGACCCGTCCTCCAGCTGCAGGGTGACGCCGTCGGCCGTGGACGTCCCGCCCGAGACCGTGGAGCCGCCGCGCACCTCGACGCCGGCGTCGGTGAACGCCTTCTCCAGGTGCGTCGCGATGGACGCGGGGAAGACCGGTGCGCCGAGCACGTCGTCCGGGTGCAGGAGCGTGACGCGGCAGCCGTTCTGGACCAGGGCCGCGGCCAGCTCGCTGCCGATGTAGCCGCCCCCGACGACGGCCACGTGCGCGCCGTCGGACGTGAGCTCGCGCAGCCGGTGGTAGTCGGTGAGCGTGCGGAAGTAGATCACGCGGTCGCCGGCGTCGAGGCCGTCGATCGTCGTGGGGTGCCCGCCGGTCGCGAGCAGCAGCCGCCCGTAGCCGAAGGTGTCGTCGCCGTCGGTGGTCACCACCTTGGCCTCGCGGTCGATGCCGGTCGCGCGGGTGCCGAGGTGGATCGTCGCGCCGGTCTCGTCGTGCGTCGACAGCGCGGCGTCGTCCTCGGTGAAGTCGGCGTCGGTCCACAGCTTCTTGGACAGCGCGGGACGCGGGAACGGCGCCGTCGGCTCCTCGCCGAGGATGCCGATGGTGCCCTCGGCGTCGCGCTCGCGGATGCCGTGCGCGGCGGTGTCGGCCGCCATGCCGCCGCCGATGATGAGGTAGTCGTACGTCTGGTGCACTGAGGCCTCCTGGCCCTGGGGAAGTCGGTCAGCTGTCGCGCAGGGCGTCGACGAGCTGCTCCTTGGTCATGTCCGAGCGGCCCTCGACGCCGATCTCCTGGGCACGCTCGTACAGCTCGTCCCTGGTCCACTCCTCGTACGAGGGGTGGCTGCCGCCCTTCTTCCCGACGGCCGAGCGCGAGCTGTTGGCGGCGGCGTTGGCGATGCGTGCGGACTTGGCCTTGCTGTTGCCCTCGTCGCGCAGCTTCTCGTAGAGCTCGTCGTCCTTGACGCTCGGTCCGGGCTCGTCCTTCGGCATCGGTGCCTCCTCCTCGTCGGTCCTCCCGACGCTACGACGGGGTGCCGGACGACGCAGATCATGGCTCAGGGGCCAGTGATCTCAGGGGAGTCGGGGGAGCGGCTCGGCGTCGAGCCACTGGGCGAGGAGGTCGCGCAGGGAGGCGCCGGTCGACGCCTCGGCGTGCTTGACGAACGCCTCGGTGGTGACGGTGCCGTGCCGGCGCGCCGCCGTCCAGCCGCGCAGCATCTCGAAGAAGGCGTCGTCGCCGACGGTGCGGCGCAGGGCGTGCAGGGTGAGCGCGCCGCGCTTGTAGACGCGGTCGTCGAACATCAGCTCGGGGCCGGGATCGCCGACCACGACGTCCTGCGGCAGCTCGGCCAGACGGCCCCAGTGCTCCAGCGCCTTCTCGTGAGTGGACGGACCGCCGGACGCCTCGGACCAGATCCACTCGGCGTAGCAGGCGAAGCCCTCGTGCAGCCAGATCTGGTCCCACGTCGACAGCGTGAGCGAGTTGCCGAACCACTGGTGGGCGAGCTCGTGGGCCACCAGCCGCTCGAGCCCGCGGTGGCCGTCGAGGTGGTTGGCGCCGAAGATCGACAGGCCCTGGGCCTCGAGCGGGATCTCGAGGTCGTCGGCGGTGACGACCACGGTGTAGGACCCGAACGGGTAGGGGCCGAAGTGCTCGGCGAACGTCGCGAGCATCGCGGGCTGGCGCTCGAAGTCGGCGTCGTAGGAGGCGCGCAGGGCGACGGGCGCGACGTGGCGCTGCTCGACCCCCGAGGCGGTGCTGGTGCGGGTCTCGTAGCGCCCGATCTGGACGGTCGCCAGGTAGGTCGCCATCGGCTCGGGCTGGTCGAAGGTCCAGGTGGTGCTGCTCGCGCGACGGCGGCGGCCCGTGGGGTCGCCGTTGGCGACGACCGTGTAGTCCGACGGGGCGGTGATCTCGAACGAGTACGAGGCCTTGTCCGACGGGCGGTCGTTGCACGGGAACCACGACGGTGCCCCGCTCGGCTGTGCGGCGACCAGCGAGCCGTCGGTGAGCTCCTCCCACCCGACGGTGCCCCAGCGGCTGCGGACGGGGGCCGGCTTGCCGCCGTAGGCGACGACCACCTCGAACGTGGTGCCCGACGGGATCGGCCGGCTGAGCTTGACGTGCAGCTTGCCGCGCACGTGGGAGAACCGGTCGACGCCGAAGCGCTTGACGGCGACCTTCGTGGCGCGCAGCCCGCGCAGGTCGAGGTCGAAGGTGTCGAGGTCGTCGGCCGCCTCGGCGGTGATCACGGCGCGCCCGTCGAGCCGGTTGCCGTCGACCGCGTAGTCGATCTCGAGCGCGTAGGAGCGCACGTCGAACGACAGGTCTCCGTGGCCCGGCACGTACTCGTCGGCCTCGGTGGGCGAGACGATGCTGGCGACGAGGTCCTTCACGCGGACGTGTCCTGCTCGGCCCACGGGCCGATCGGGTTGCCGACCCAGCGGGTGCCCGCGGGCACCGCCTCGCCGCGCATCACCAGCGAGCCCGGGCCGACGGTGGCGTCGTGGCCGAGCGTCGCGGCCGGGAGCACGACGCTGTTCGGGCCCAGCGTGGAGCCGCGGGCCATCGTCACACCGTCCATGGACATCATCCGATCATGGAAGAGGTGCGTCTGCACCACGCACCCCTGGTTGACGCTCGCGCCGTCGCCCAGGGTGATCAGGTCGGCCTCGGGCAGCCAGTACGTCTCGCACCACACCCCCCGACCGATCCGGGCGCCGAGCGAGCGGAGCCAGAGGTTCAGCACCACGCTGCCCTGCGCCGCGCGGGCGAACCAGGTGGCGGCCAGCACCTCGACGAACGTGTCCGCGAGCTCGTTGCGCCACACGAACGAGCTCCAGAGCGGGTGGTCGCCCGCCGTGAACCGTCCGACCAGGCACCACTTCGCGGCCGTCGCGACCGCCCCGGCGACCGCCCCCGCGGCCATCAGCACCAGCCCGCCGAGCAGCGCGGCGAGCAGGTGGCCGCCGGCGTCGACCAGCAGCTGCAGCGCGGTGACGACGCCCAGCGCGACCGCGAGCGTCAGCACCACCGGCACGAGCCGGCAGGTCTCGACCGCCGCGCGGGCCACCTTGAGCCGGGTGGGCGGGTGGTAGGTGAGGCTCTGGTCGCCGGTCGACGCGGCCCGCCGCAGCTGCACCGGCGGGCTGCCGAGCCACGACGTGCCGGCCTTGGCGTCACTGCGCCGGGGGGCCGCGGACAGCACCGCGACGAGCCCCTGCTTGGGCACCTTGCGCCCGGGGGCGGTCATGCCGGAGTTGCCGACGAACGCCCGCTTGCCGATCTTGGCCCGCTCGACGCGCAGCCACCCGCCGCCGAGCTCGTACGACCCGATCAGGGTGTCGTCGGCGAGGAACGCACCGTCGTTGACGGTGGTGAGCGAGGGGATCATCAGCACCGTCGACGCCTCGACGTCGCGGCCGATGCGCGCCCCGAGCGCGCGCAGCCAGACCGGGGTCAGGGCGCTGGAGTAGAGCGGGAACAGCCAGGTCCGGGCCTCGTCGAGCACGCGCACGGTCGCCCAGGCCTGCCACGCGGGACGGCTGTGCACGGGGTGGTGGCCGCCCTCGAGGCCGAGGCCGAGCAGCCGCACCACCGCGAGCACGAGGGCCGCGTACGCGACGAGCGCGACGAGGGTCGCGAGCGGCAGCCAGGCGAGCGCGGGCAGGGCGGCGTCGCGGGTCGTCGCGGCACCGGCCACCGGACCCAGCAGCACCAGGCCGCCGAGCGCGAGGGCGAGGACGGGGAGCAGGGCGAGCCCGATGGCGGTCAGCCCGTAGGTGGCGACCCACCGTCGCCGCAGGGGTGGACGCTCGTCGGACCACGGCCCGCGCGCCTCGGCGACGCGGGCGGCCGGCGCGCCTGACCAGTACTCGCCCGCCGGGGTGCGCGCGAGCAGGGTGGACCCGGCGCCGAGCTCGCCGCCGTCCCCCACCCGTGCGCCGGCGACGACCGCGCTGCGCGCCCCGACACGGGCCCGGGCCCCCACCTCGACACGTCCGAGGTGCAGCACGTCGCCGTCGATCCAGTGCCCGCCGAGGTCCACCTCGGGCTCCACCGACGCGCCGTCGCCGACGGTGAGCATCCCGGTGACCGGGGGCAGGGCGTGGAGGTCGACGTCGTGCCCGACGTCGGCGCCGAGGGCGCGCGCGTAGAGCGTCATCCAGGCGGCACCCGCGAGGTTGGCCGCCCCCATCTCGTCGGCAAGCCGCTCGGCGGTCCACAGCCGCAGGTGCACCGAGCCGCCACGCGGGTGGTCGCCCGGACGGACGCCCGCGAGCAGCAGCCGGGCGCCGACGGCCGTGACGCCGAGGCGCCCGACGGGGCTCAGCAGCAGCAGCCAGCCCGCGAGCACCCACCACCACGAGACGCTCGGCGCCCAGGCCACGTCGAGCGGCCCGGCCAGGACGTTGCCGACGGCCGCGATCCACACGAGCCAGCGCAGCGCGGCGATCGTCCGGAGGGGGACGGTGACGAGTAGCTGGACGGCCTGGGCGCGGCGGGGCGTCGGACGGACGGCGCGGTCGCGCAGGACGGTCTCGCCGGTCATCGAGTCGAGGAACTCGGCCAGCGAGCCCACCGTCGGGTGGTCGTAGACGTCGGCGATCGTGATCTCGGGGTGGTCCACGCGCAGCCGCGCGACCACCTGGGCCGCGGACAGGCTGCCGCCGCCGAGGTCGAAGAAGTCGTCCCCCGGACGCCGGGCCACCGCGCCGACGACGTCGTTCCACAGCGCCGCGACCCTGCCCTGCGTGCCCGGCAGGGTGGGGGCGTCGTCGTCGGCGGCGACGTCGATGAGCGGCCAGGGCAGCGCGTCGCGGTCGATCTTGCCCGAGGTGCGCGTGGGCAGGGTGTCGACGACCGCGAGCCGCGGGACCAGGGCCGCGGGCATCGCGTCGCGCAGCATCCGCATCGCCGCGGGCTGGTCGAGCTCGGCGCCGTCGGCGAGGGCGAGGTAGCCGACCAGCACCTGGCCGCCGGCGGTGGTCGTGCGCACGGCGACGGCCGCGGCGGCGACGCCGGGGATGCGCTGCAGCGCGGTGTCGACCTCGCCGAGCTCGATCCGTCGGCCGCCGACCTTGACCTGGTCGTCCGCGCGTCCGACGAAGACGAGCCCCGCGCCGTCGTCGCGCACGAGGTCGCCGCTGCGGTAGGCGCGGTCCCAGCCGAGCGTGGGGGCGGAGGCGTACTTCTCGGCGTCCTTGGCGGGGTCGAGGTAGCGGGCCAGGCCCACGCCGCCGATGACCAGCTGCCCGGTGGCGCCGGGCTCGACCGGCTGCATGTCGGCGTCGACGACGGCGAGGTCCCAGCCGTCGAGCGGGAGACCGATGCGCACCGGCTCGTCGGGCGCGAGCTGCGCGCCGCAGGCCACGACGGTGGCCTCGGTGGGGCCGTAGGTGTTCCAGACCTCGCGGCCGGGGCGGGCCAGCCGGGTGCCGATCTCGGGTGGGCACGCCTCGCCGCCGAGGATGAGCAGCCGCACGTCGGCCAGCGCCTCGGCGGGCCAGAGCATCGCGAGGGTCGGCACCGTCGAGACGACCGTGATCGCGTTGGCGACCAGCCACGGCCCGAGGTCCATGCCGCTGCGGACGAGCGAGCGCGGCGCGGGCACCAGGCACGCACCGTGCGCCCAGGCGAGCCACATCTCCTCGCACGACGCGTCGAACGCGACCGAGAGCCCGGCCATCACGCGGTCGCCGGGACCGAGCGGCTCGTCCTGCAGGAACATCCGCGACTCGGCGTCGACGAACGCGGCGGCGGAGCGGTGCGTCACGGCCACGCCCTTGGGGGTGCCCGTCGAGCCGGAGGTGAAGATGATCCAGGCGTCGTCCGTGACGTCGGGGCCGTCCGGCTCGACGGCCCCGCCCACCGCGCCGACCGTCTCGATCGTCAGCCCGTCGCGGACGACCGCGCGCACGCCTGCCTCGCCGAGCACCAGCCGCGCACGCTCCTCGGGGTCGTCGACGTCGACCGGGACGTAGGCCGCGCCCGCGCGCAGCACGCCCACGATCGCGACGTAGAGGTCGGTGGAGCCCGAGCGGATGCGCACGCCGACGCGGTCACCGCGTCCGACGCCTCGCTCGGCGAGCTCGGCGGCCAGCGCGTCGGCGGCCTCGACCAGCTCGGCGTACGTCAGCTGCTCGGCGCCGTTGTCGAGCGCGGGGGAGTCGGGCACCTGGTCGACCACCGCGTCCAGCACGTCCACGAGCGTGCGCGGTGCGGGGGCGTCGGACCCGCGCAGCAGGGACGTGCGGTCGTCGATGGGGAGCTCCTCGGGGCGCGGGCACAGGACGTCCCCATCATCGACGACGCCGGTGGCGCGCCGGCGAACCCCAGGTGAACCGTCCGCCCCGCTTCTGCCGGAGCTGTCGGTGCCGCACAGGGCCAGGACCCTGTGAGGCACCGACAACTCTCGGGTCAGAGGCGGCCCGCGGCCTCGGTGAGGGCGCGCAGGCGGGCGGCGAGCGCGGGGGTGAGGGCGCCGGGCTCCATCCGCCAGGCCCACCCTCCCTCGGTGCCGGGGGCGTTCATCCGGGCCTCGGAGCCGAGCCCCAGGACGTCCTGCGCCTGCATCATCGCGAGGTCGCAGCGGGCCGCGAGCGCGAGCTCGATCATCGCCCACGACGGCTCGACGTCGGGATCGGCCGTGACGCCCGCCTCGGCCAGGGCCGCCTTGGCGAGCGCGCGGCGCGCCGGCTCGGCGTCCGCCCACCAGCCGCAGACGGTGTCGTTGTCGTGCGTGCCGGTGTAGACGACCTGGTGCTTCAGCTGGTTGACGGGATCGTGCGTGCCGGGCTCGTCCTCGTCCTCGGGGTCGAAGGCGAACTGCAGCACCGCCATGCCCGGGTAGCCGAGGTCGTCGCGCAGGTCGTGGACGGGCTGGTCGATGTCGCCGAGGTCCTCGGCCAGCACGGGGAGCTCGCCGAGCGCCGCGGTGGCGGCGTCGAACAGCGCGCGTCCCGGTCCGGGCTCCCATGCGCCCCCCTTGGCGGTGGCGTCGCCGGCGGGCACGGCCCAGTAGGCGACGAAGCCGCGGAAGTGGTCGAGCCGCACGAGGTCGAACAGGGCGAACGTGCGACGCAGGCGCTCGACCCACCAGCGGTAGTCGTCGGCCGCCACCGCGTCCCAGTCGTAGAGCGGGTTGCCCCAGAGCTGGCCCTCGGCGGTGTAGGCGTCGGGCGGCACGCCGGCCACCGCGTCGTCGCGGAAGTAGCCGGGCCACGCGCGCTCGTCGGCGCCGTCGGGCGCGACGTAGACGGGCACGTCGCCCATCAGGCGGACGCCGCGCTCGCGGGCGTAGTCGCGCAGCGCGCCCCACTCGCGGTCGAACCGCACCTGGTCGGCGAGGTCACCGCCGAACGACTCCCACGAGCCGGTCCAGTACGACTCCCGCTCGCGGAACGCCTCGAGGTCGGCGTCGCTGACGGGGGCGTCCGGGTGCTCGAGCAGCGCCGGCGAGGCCGCGAACGCCGAGGGCGACTTGTAGGGCGAGTGGTGCTCGTCGGGCACCGACACGGGCAGCACCTGCCACACGCTCTGCCCCGCGGCGGCGAGCCAGTCGACGAACGCGCGCGCGGAGTCGCCGAGGCGACCGTCGGGCAGGGAGGTCACGTGGAGCTGGACACCGCTCGCGTGGGGAAGCATCACGGGGACCAGCCTTCCACGCCCACCCCTCGTCCGTCGCTCCGCCACCACCCATCCGTCGCTCCGGCCCCACGCCGACGGGGCGGGAGCGACGGACCGGTGGGGCGGGAGCGACGGACGGCGGGGTGGGGGCGTGCTAGCAACCGGGGCCCGGGCCTGGTGCCGGATCCGGCCCGGGTGGGCGAGGCGGCCAGGTGTGACGCGGGTTACCGGGCGGTAAACGCCGAGATCACGGGGTGACGGAGGTCTCCACGATTCGGGTCCATCCCCGCTTGCATTTGCAAGCACACCTGCAAGCATGGAGGTGCGGCAGCGAGGCAGCAGCACCGATCACCGCCCCTCCCGCGACAGCACGGCGTCCATCGAGGCGTCGGACCTCACGACCCGAAGGACATCTCCCATGGCTCCCAAGCTCTCCGACCCGACCACCCCCCTGTATGCCGTCGTCGGCGCGACCGACGCCGTCGTGGCCAAGGTGCGCGCGGTCGTCCCCACGCAGAAGGACGTCGACGCCGCCGTCGCCGAGGTCAAGGCCGTCCCCGAGCAGGTCAAGGGGATCCCGGCCCAGGTCAGGAGCCTCCCCGAGCAGGCCCAGGCCTTCGCCAACGAGGTGCTCGGCGAGGCCGTCGGCGCCTACGTGCAGCTCGCCGAGCGCGGTGAGGACCTCGTGGGTCGCATCCGTCGTCAGGAGTCGAGCCAGGACCTGAAGAAGAAGGTCGCCACCGCCGAGCGCTCGGCGAAGGCCACCAAGACCACCGCCAAGAAGGCCGCCAAGCGCACCGAGACGGCCACCAAGCGTGCCGCCACCACCGCGAAGAACGCCTCGGACGAGGCCGCGGAGCGCACCAACGCCGCCGTCAAGGACGCCGCCACGACCGCCAAGGTCGCTTCCGACGAGGCCGCGCAGCGCACCAACAGCGCCGCCAAGGGTGCCGCCACCACCGCCAAGAAGGCGACCAAGCAGACCCGCACGGCCGCCAAGCGCACCAACACCTCGACCAAGAAGGCCGCCGAGGCCGCGGTCGACGCCGCCGGCGACGCCGCCGAGAAGGTCGGCAGCTGACACCGCACCACCGCGCACGGGTCGGGCCCGGCACTCCCTCGTGGGGTGCCGGGCCCGTCTGCGTAGCCTGACCGCCATGGACGAGCTCGACCACGCGTTCTGGCACGGCCTGGACGGGCACGGGCGACCGTGGTCCGACGGCGACGCGCTGGCGCGGAGGTACCGCGAGGACGTCAACGTCTTCGGGGCGACCCGCCCCGACGCGGGCCGGGCCGGGTGGGACGCGCTGGCGCGCCTGGTCGGCCCCGGCGGCACCGTCCTGGTGTCCGCCCGGCCCCTCGACCTGCCGGGGACCTGGGAGCGGCTGCGGGCGATCCCGGGCGTGCAGCTGGTCGCGGAGGCACCCGTCGGCCGGCCGGACCCCGAGGCCCTCGAGCTCGGTACGGGCGACGTGCCGGAGATGCTCGCGCTGACCGAGGCCACCGCGCCCGGGCCGTTCCTGTCCCGGACGCACGAGCTCGGCGCCTACGTCGGGCTGCGGCACGAGGGACGGCTGGTGGCGATGGCCGGCGAGCGGTCCCGCTGGCCGGGCTTCACCGAGATCAGCGCCGTCTGCACCGACCCGGGGTTCCGTGGCCGCGGTCTCTCGTCGCGGCTCGTGCGTCACGTCGCCGCCGGCATCGAGGCCCGCGGGGACGTCGCCTTCCTGCACACCTCGGCCGACAACCCCGCACGCTCGGTCTACGAGCGGCTGGGCTTCGTGCTCCGCTCGCGTCCGGAGTTCGTGCTCGTCCGCGCGCCGCGGGCCTGACGACGCACCGCGGCCCGCCCGAGCAGGTGCTCGGACGGGCCGTGGTGCGTGCCGGCGGTGTCAGAGGAGGTCGTTGGACTTCAGGAACTCGTCGGCGACGGTCTTGGGGTCGGCCTTGTCGACCTGGACCTTGGCGAGCGCCTCGGTGAGGTTCTCGGTGGTGAGGGCGGCCGAGACGCCGTTGAGCGCCTCGGTGACCTCGGGGGTCACCTTGTCGGACGTGATGAGCGGCACGATGTTCTGCGACGTGAACAGGTTCTCGGGGTCCTCGAGCGCCACGAAGTCCTCGGTGGTGAACGCCGAGTCGGTGGAGAACACGTCGGCGACGTCGATGGTGCCGTCCTTGAGCGCCGAGATCGTCAGCGGGCCGCCGACGTCGAGCGGGCGGTAGCTCTTGAAGGTGAGGCCGTAGACCGACTCCAGGCCCTTGAGGCCCTGGAAGCGGCTCGGCCACTCCGGGGAGCCACCGGCGACGAGGTCGCCCGCGACGGGCTCGAGGTCGGCGATGGACTTCAGCGAGTACTTGTCGGCGGTCGACTGGGTGACGGTGACGGCGTCCTTGTCCTCGGCGGCGGACTGCTCGAGCAGCTCGGTGCCCTCGGGCAGCACCTTCTTCAGCTCGGTCTCGACCTGCTCGGGCGAGCTGACGCCCTCGGCCACGCCGTCGGGCGACAGGAAGGCCAGCAGGGCGCCGTTGTACTCCGGGACGGCGTCGATGGAGCCGTCCTCGAGCGCCTTGATGTAGATCTCGCGCGAGCCGATGTTGGGCTGCGTGGTGACGTCGACGCCCTTGGCCTCGAGGGCGCCGGCATACATGTTCATCAGGAGCTCGTTCTCGGGGAAGTTGGCCGAGCCGAGCGTGATCGACCCGCCGCCGCTGCCGCCGTCGTCGCCGGAGGAGAACGCGTCGTCGCCTCCGCCACCGCCGCCGCACGCGCTCAGGGAGAGACCGACGGCGAGGGCCGCGCCGATCAGGGTCAGGGGACGTCGTGACATGGGAGTCACCTCTCGTGGGTGGGTGCGGGTGTGACGGACGGCGCCGTGGGGACGGTGTCGTCGGGGGTGGTGCCGTCAGGACTGGTGTCGTCGGGCGTGCTGGTGGGGGAGTCGCCCGGACGCGAGGTGCGGCGGCCGCGTCCCTTGACCGCACGGCCGTCGACGCCGGGGGAGACGACGAGCCGCTGGAAGCCGGCGAGGATGAGGTCGAGGACGATCGCGAGCAGGCCGACGAGCAGCGAGCCGGCGACCACCTGCGGGTAGTCGCGGGTGGCGATGCCGTCGATCAGGTAGCGGCCGAGGCCACCGAGTCCGACGTACGCCGCGACCGTGGCGGTGGACACCACCTGCAGCGTGGCGTTGCGGATGCCGCCGAGGATGAGCGGTAGGCCGATGGGCAGCTCCACGCCGAACAGGATCTTCGACTCGGTCATGCCCATGCCGCGGGCGGCGTCGATGGTGGCGCGGTCGACGGCCTGCACCGCCGCGTACGTGGTGGTCAGGATGGGCGGGATCGCGAGCACGACCAGGCCGATGACGACCGGGAGCAGCCCGATGCCGCTGATCACCACGACGATCGAGAGCAGCCCGAGCGTCGGCAGCGAGCGTCCGGCGTTGCCGGCGTTGATCGCGAGGAACGCGAAGCGCCCGGTGTGGCCGATGAGCAGGCCGATAGGGAACGCGATGACGAACGCGATCGCGAGCCCGAGGAACGTGTAGCCGAGGTGCTCGACGATCCGCTCGGGGAAGCTGCCCGTGACGCCCCAGGCCCAGCGCGACCCGTCCAGCAGGTAGGAGAAGGTGCCGCTCATCGCGTGCTCACCCCCGCTCGCGTCCACGGCGTGAGGGCCCGTTGGGCGAGCACCAGGAGGAGGTCGGCGAGGAGCGCGAGCGCGATCGACAGCACGAGCCCGACCACGATGGGCACCGAGTAGAACAGCTGGAAGCCGCGCGTGAAGAGCTGGCCGAGCCCGCCGACGCCGACCAGGGCGCCGACGCTGACCAGGCTGATGTTGGAGACCGTGGCGACCCGGAGCCCGGCGAACAGCACCGGGAGCGCGATCGGCAGCTCCACCGAGACGAGCCGGCGGATGCGTCGGTAGCCGATCGCCGTCGCGGCCTGGGTGATCGTCGGGTCGACCGAGCGGAGCCCGTCGGCGACCGTGCGCACCAGCAGCGCGAGCGTGTAGATGCTGAGCGCCACGACGATGTTGAGGGGGTCGAGGATGCGGGTGCCCAGCAGCAGCGGCAGCACGGCGAAGAGCGCGAGCGACGGGATCGCGTACAGCAGGCTCGAGAGGTTGAGCAGCGGGTGGTAGAGCCAGCCGTAGCGCACCGCGAGGTAGCCGATCGGCAGCGACAGCACCAGGGCGATCACCACGGGGACGAGCGCGAGCACGACGTGCTGCTGGAGCGCGTCCCACACCAGGGTGCCGTTGACGTCGAGGTAGTCCACCAGCGACGCCAGGTAGTCGCCGATGCCGCTCACGCCGAGCCTCCGCCCGCCTGGTGGCGCTCGCGCAGGAACGTCGCGATGGTCTCGTGGCGGACGACGCCGTCGGCGCGTCCGTGCTCGTCGACGCGCACGGCGACGCCGAGCGGCGAGCGGATCGCGACGTCGAGCGCGGCGCGGACGCTGTTGTCGGGGCCGAAGGTGCCGTCGTGGTCGATCAGCGTCTCGCCGTCGCCGCGGGTCCAGCCGAGCGGGCGGCCGGCGTCGTCGCGGCTGAGCGTGGCGCCGTCGACGGCCCGGTCGACGGGCTCGACGGGGAGCGCCGAGGCCTGCGTGAAGGACAGGCCGCGGAAGCCGCGGTCGTGTCCGACGAAGCCGGCGACGAAGTCGTCCGCGGGCTCGGCGAGCAGCGTCTCGGGCGGGGCGATCTGGGCGAGTCGGCCGCCCTCGGCGAACACGGCGACGAGGTCGCCGATCTTGATCGCCTCGTCGATGTCGTGGGTGACGAACGCGATGGTCTTGCCGAGGTCCTGCTGCAGGCGCAGGAACTCGGCCTGCAGCTGGTCGCGGACGACGGGGTCGACGGCACTGAACGGCTCGTCCATGAGCATCACCGGCGGGTCGGCGGCGAGCGCGCGGGCGACGCCGACGCGCTGCTGCTGGCCACCGGACAGCTGCACGGGGTAGCGCTTGGCGAACGACGTCGACAGGCCGACGCGCTCCATCAGCTCCAGGGCCTTCGCGCGGGCCTGCTTGCGGTCGGTGCCGAGCAGGAAGGGCACGGTCGCGATGTTGTCGACGATCGTGCGGTGCGGGAACAACCCGGCCTGCTGGATCACGTAGCCGATCCCGCGCCGCAGCTCGGCGGGGTCCTTGCTCGTGATGTCGTCGCCGTCGATGCGGATGGTGCCACCGGTCGGGTCGATCATCCGGTTGATCATCCGCAACGAGGTGGTCTTGCCGCAGCCGGACGGGCCCACCATGACGGTGATCTTGCCGTCGGGGAGGGTGAGGTCCAGGTGGTCGACGGCGGTGGTGCCGTCGGGGAAGGTCTTCACGACCTGGTCGAACTCGATCACGCGGGCTCCGTCCGGGGTTCGGGGATCGTGAGCGGTGAGCGGGCCCCACCAGGAGCCATGAGTATTTCCTGTTCGGCCCTCGCTGTCGCGGCGACCCAGCATCTGGGACGAGATGAAACGCAAACGTTGCACTCGCGTCGCCTGGGCTCCCGGGCGAGGGTGGACGCGTGACCGACTCCTCCGCGACCTCCCCGCTCTGGCACCACGACACCGGCGGGACGGGCCCGGCGCTCGTGCTCCTGCACGCGTTCCCGCTCTCGTCGAGCACCTGGGACCGGCTCCTGCCCGAGCTCGACGAGGGCCGGCGCGTGGTGCTGGTCGACCTCCCGGGCCTCGGGCGCAGCGCCGTCCCCGAGGGGGAGCCGACGATGGCGCGCGCCCGCGACCTGGTGCTCGCGCTGCTCGACGACCTCGGGATCGAGCGGGCCGTGCTGATGGGGGTCTCGACCGGCGGGTACGTCGCGCTGGCCGTCGCGGCCCGCGCGCCGGAGCGCCTCGCTGGACTGGTGCTCGGCAGCACGTCCACGCGCCGGATCGCCCCCGACGTGCCGCAGGACCGCCGCGACACCGCGGACCGGGTCGAGCAGGACGGCGGCACGGCGTCCGTCCGCGGCTCGGCCGACGACGGCCTGGGCGCGACGGCGCACCGCGAGCAGCCCGGGCTGGTCGACCTCCTGCGCGGGATCATCGACGCCGCCGACCCGCGCGGCGTCGCGTGGATGGCGCGGGCGATCGCGTCGCGCGACGACACCACGCAGGCGCTGGCCGACCTGGACCGCCCGGTGCTGCTGCTCTTCGGCGCCGAGGACGAGGGCACGCCGCCGGTCCGGGGCGAGGAGATGCGGGACGCGCGGGGCGCCGCCTCGGACACCGAGCTGGTGGTGCTCGACGGGACCGGCCACCTCACGGCGCTCGAGCAGCCGGTTCGCGTCGCGTCGGTGCTGGGGCCGTGGTGGCGACGGGTCGCCGCGGACGACCGCGTCTAAGACTTCCCTCACGACCGTCTCACCGAGGCCTCACCCGCGGCCGTTGGAGTAGGGCTCAGACATCGAAGAACCACTCGACCGGCGCGCACGGCGCCGGCACCACCCGATCGGGAGACCACCATGCGCCGCAAGACCCTCGCCACCGCCGCCACCGGACTCGTCCTGGCCCTCGGCCTCACCGCGTGCGGGGACGACGACTCGGTCTCGAGCGACGAGCGCGAGCGCGCCTCGGCCGCCGCCATCGAGGCCGTCGGCGGCGGTCAGGTGACCGACGTGGGCCGCGGCGACGGCGACGACAACTACGAGTACGACGTCGAGGTCCAGCTGGAGAACGGCAACGACATCGACGTCGAGCTCGACGAGGACTTCAACGTCACCAACAACCCGCCGCAGGCCGCCGCCTCGCAGAGCCCGTCCGCCGTCCCGAGCTCGGCCGCCCCGAGCGCCGCACCGTCGGCCTCCGCGTCGCCGAGCATCGACGACGACGCGCCGCTCACCGGCCAGACCCTGGAGCGCGCCTCGGCCGCGGCCATCGAGGCCGCCGGCGGCGGACGCGTCACCGACTCGAACGCCAGCGACGACGCCGACCACGCCTACGAGGTCGAGGTCCGCCTCGACAACAACGAGGACGTCGACGTCGAGCTCGACGAGCAGTTCAACGTCACCAACGTCGACCGCTGACCCGGCACCACCACGACGACGCCCCGTACCGGCTCCGGTGCGGGGCGTCGTCGCGTCACCGACCGGTCCGGGGCAGCGGGTCGGACAGCCCCAGCGACCACAGCGCCATGCCGTGCAGGCGGTGCTCGGCGGCGAGGTCGCGTCGGACGCGCCACGACCGCGCGTCGGACCACCAGACCCGGCCGCCGCCCGCGAGCGTGCCCGTCCACTCGCCCTGGCGCGCGTCCCAGCGGGGGTGCCGAGCCACCTGACGGGCCCGCCGGTCGGACACGGCGGCGCCGTCGCGCCCGGTGGGCCAGGTGTACCCGTAGCCCGCGACGCCGAGGTCGACCTGGCGCGCGGGCACCTGGCGCAGCAGCGTGCGCAGCGTCCGGCGCACCCACGGCAGGCCTCCGACGGGGCCGGCGCCGCTCCAGGTGGGGCCGTGCTGGTCGTAGGCCATCAGCACCACCCGGTCGAGCCGGCGGGCGAGGGCCGGGAGGTCGTAGCCGCCGCGACGGTAGTCGCGCGCCGTGGTGCTCGCCGTCACCGCCATGCTCAGCGTGGCCCCGCGGGGGAGCCGGCGGCGCAGCTCGGCGACGAACGCCGTCAGGCCGCGCCGGTCGCCCTGCCCCATCGACTCGAGGTCGACCTGCACGCCGTCCCAGCCCCCGCGCACGGTCGCGGCGAGCCGGGCCGCGACACGTCGCCGGTTGGCCGGTGCCGCGAGCAGACGGTGTGCCGCGACCGGGTCGAAGTCGCCGAGACGCTCGGAGTAGTTGCCCACGAGCAGCTCGGCGCGGAGCCCCTCGCGGTGGGCGCGGTCGCGCAGGGCCCGCGCGGCCGCGTCGGGACGCCCGACCTGTCGGCCCGACGCGCTGACGTTGACGCCGTCGACGCCCACCGTGGTGAGGGCCGCGGCGTCCCGCGTGACCGCGGCCGCGTCGCCGGGAACGGCGTAGCCGGTGACCTCGAGTCGTGGTGCCGGCGCCGTGCCCGTCAGGGTGAGCGCGCACGCGGCTGCCGTCAGCGCCGCAACCAGGGCGTTCCACCACCTCACCGGGACATCATGCGCCCTCGGGGGGTGACAGAGTGGTCCCGTGGACGCTGACTCACTCCCGCCGGCCGAGTTCGCCTTCCCCGGCCCGCTGCGCGACTCCCTCGTCGCGGCGATCCTGGACGGCTCCAAGACGTCGACGTCCTCGACGCTCGCCGGGTACGCGGTGGACGGCGAGCCGCTGCCGCAGGTCGGCGAGCGCGCGGCGGTCGTCGACTCGGACGGCCGCCGCGTCGCGGTGATCGAGACCACCGAGGTCCGGCACCGACGGCTGGGCGACGTCGACCTGGCGTTCGCGATCGACGAGGGCGAGGGGTACACCTCGGTCGCCGAGTGGCGCGCGGGGCACGAGCGGTTCTGGCACTCCGACGAGGTGCGCGCCGAGATGGGCGACCCCGACTACACCGTCGACGACGACACCGAGCTGGTGCTCGAGCGGTTCGTCGTGGTGCGGCGGCTCTGACTCAGGCCAGGACGTCGGTGGCCACGACGAGCACGCCGTCGGCGTCGACGAGCACGTGGTCGTCGGTGGTGAAGGTGACCCCGCCGGCGTGCACGGGGACGTCGGACTGGCCGGCGCCGGTCTTGCTGCTCTTGCGCGGGTTGGAGCCGAGCGCCACGACGCCGAGGTCGAGCGTGGCCATCGCCTTGACGTCGCGGATCGCGCCGAACGCGACCACGCCCGCCCAGCCGTGCTCGACGGCGAGCGCCGCGATCACGTCGCCGACGAGCGCGCTGTGCAGCGAGTGCCCGCCGTCGACCACCAGCACCGCGCCGCCGCCGTCGGTGGAGAGCGTCGACTTCACGAGCGCGTTGTCCTCGTAGACCTTGACCGTGCGCACCGGCCCGCCGAACGCCTCGCGCCCGCCGTACGAGCGCAGCTGCACGTCGCAGGAGCGCGCGTCCTCCCCCAGGTCGTCGACGACGTCGGCGGTACCGACCCGTCCGGCGGCGAGATCGGCGAGCAGCGTGGCGGCGTCCATGCCCACGACCCTAGAGGAGTGGCCGAGATACGGGTTCTGCACCACGCGACGACGTCCGGTGGTGCAGAAGTCGTATCTCGGCGACTCGGGGAGGGGCGGGGCGGATCAGGCGGGGGTGGGGCGACGGCGGCGGAGGCGGCGGACGGCGACCACGACGGCCGCGGCGGGCAGGCCGAGGGCGACGACGAAGGGGAGCAGGGCGCCGACGGCCGTCGTCACCCCAGACCAGGCGGCGGCGAGAGCCGACCACCCGGCGCCGAGGCCGGTCGCGAACCCGGTGGCGTCCTGGGTCGGCGCGGCCACGGCGGTCCGCCGGAGCGAGACCTGGACGGTGGCGGTGTCGGTGCGGTCGCGCAGCGAGGCCTGCTGGGCCTGGAGCGACTCCAGCTCGGCCTGACGGGTGCCGAGCTCGGACTCCAGCCTGATCACGTCACCGATCGCCTGGGCCCGGTCGAGCAGGGCGCGGATGCGACGCAGGCTCGCCTGCGCGCTGGCCACCCGGCTCTCCACGTCGACCACCTCCTCGGTGACGTCGCGCGCCGTCTGGCGACGGTCGACGACGCGGCCGGCGCCGGCGATGCCCGCCATGGCCTCCTCGAACGACGCGGTGGGCACGACGAGCCGCAGCGTCGTCCGGTCGAGGGCGCCGTCGTCGTCGGTGCTGGACCTCTCGTCGGCGACGTAGCCGTCGAGCCCGCCGACGACGTCGAGCACCTCGTCGCGAGCCCCCTGGACGTCGGCGGTGCGCACCGCCAGCGAGCCCCGGCGCTCGATCCGGCGCTCGGTCAGCGTCGTGGCCGAGGCCCCGCCGGAGTCGGACGTCTGCTCGGTGCGGCCACTGCCGCCCGCCTCGGCGTCGGACGCCGCCGCGCCCTCGCTGGAGGCGTCGGAGCCGGCACCGCTGCAGGCGGTGAGACCGAGGAGCGCGACGGCGAGGAGCGCCGCGGCTTGCAGCCGGCGGGTGGTGGACGGTCGGTTCATGGTGGCCCCCTGGCTGCGGGTGATCGGTGACGAGGTGTCGGTCCGACGCGGCCGCGGGTGCCCCGGTTCCCGCCCACCGAGTCGCCGAGATACGGCTTCTGCACCACGCGTCGCCCGCCGGTGGTGCAGAACCCGTATCTCGGCCACTCGGTGGGGGCGACGGTTGCAGCGTGCGTCGTACCCGACCCCGACCTACGTTGGGCGGCATGGACTACCGCAGCCTCGGACGCACCGGAATGATGGTCAGCCCCCTCTGCCTCGGGGCGATGATGTTCGGCGAGTGGGGCGAGCCCGACCACGACACGTCGATCGGGATCATCCACCGCGCGCTGGACGCCGGGATCAACTTCATCGACACCGCCGACGTGTACTCCCGCGGCGAGTCCGAGGAGATCGTCGGCAAGGCGCTCAAGGGCCGCCGCGACGACGTCGTGCTGGCCACCAAGTTCCACGGGCCGATGGACGTCGCGATGGGGGAGTGGGGCGACCCGCTCCAGCGGGGCAACTCGCGCCGCTGGATCTTCCGCGAGGTGGAGAACAGCCTGCGCCGCCTCGGCACCGACTGGATCGACCTGTACCAGGTGCACCGTCCCGAGCGCGAGACCGACGTCGAGGAGACGCTGTCGGCACTCACCGACCTGCAGCGTCAGGGCAAGATCCGCGCCTTCGGGTCGTCGACGTTCCCCGCGCACCAGGTGGTGGAGGCGCAGTGGGTGTCGGAGAAGCGGGCGCTCGGGCGCTTCGTCACCGAGCAGCCGCCGTACTCGATCCTGGCGCGCGGCATCGAGGCCGACCTGCTGCCCGTCGCCGAGCAGTTCGGGCTCGGCGTCATCCCGTGGAGCCCGCTGGCCGGCGGCTGGCTCACCGGCCGGTTCCGCAAGGGCCAGGACGCACCGCAGAGCAACCGCGCGCAGCGGATGCCCGCGCGCTACGACCTCTCCGAGCCCGGCAACCAGCGCAAGCTCGACGCCGCCGAGCACCTCGCGCTCCTGGCCGAGGAGGCCGGGATGACGATGGTGCACCTGGCCATCGCGTTCGTCCTGCAGCACCCGGGCGTCACCGCGCCCATCATCGGGCCGCGCACGATGGAGCAGCTCGAGACCCAGCTCGGCGCCGTCGACGTGCGTCTCGGTGCCGAGGTGCTCGACCGCATCGACGAGATCGTCCCGCCGGGCGTCACGCTCAGCGCGGCCGACGCGGGCTACCAGTCGCCCGCCCTCACCGACCCGTTCCTGCGCCGCCGCCGCACCTCCTGACCACGGCACGGCCCGCCCACCGTCGTCGAGATACGGCTCTTACACCACGCGAAGCGCTGCGGTGGTGCTCAACCCGTATCTCGGCGACTCGGGTGGGACGGTCAGCCGCGGTAGCCGATGGGGAGGCCGGCGTAGTTCTCGGCGAGGCCGGCAGCGCCGGCCTCGCTCGAGGTGACCCACCGCAGCTGGGAGAGCTGGAGCTGCTCGTCGAACGGGTCGCCGCTGGTGTGCAGCATCGTGGTCATCCACCACGAGAAGTGGGTGCAGCGCCAGACGCGGCGCAGCGCGTCGTCGGAGTAGGAGTCGGCGAGGCGCTCGTCGCCCTTCAGCAGCGCCACCAGGGCGGGCGCGAGCATCCCGACGTCGGCGACGGCGAGGTTGAGGCCCTTGGCGCCCGTCGGCGGGACGATGTGCGCCGCGTCGCCGGCCAGGAACAGCCGGCCGTGGCGCATCGGCTCCATCACGAAGCTGCGCATCGGCAGCACGCTCTTGTCGGTGATCGGGCCGGGCGTCAGCGCCCACCCGTCCTGGCCGTGGCCGAGGCGGGTGGCGAGCTCGTCCCAGATCCGGTCGTCGGACCACCGCGCGACGTCCTCGCCCGGGGGCACCTGCAGGTACAGCCGGCTGACCGACGCCGACCGCATCGAGTGCATCGCGAATCCGTCGGGGTGCCAGGCGTAGATGAGCTCGTCGGTGGACGGCGCGACGTCGGCCAGGATGCCGAGCCACGCGTAGGGGTAGGTGCGCTCCCACGTGCGACGCAGCCGCTCGGGGACGGCGCCGCGGCTCGGCCCGAACGACCCGTCGCACCCCACCACCACGTCGGCGTCGAGACGCACCGACGCGCCGCCCGCGTCGGTGTAGGTGACGGACGGGTGGTCGGTCCCGACGTCGTGCACGGCGGTGTCGCTGATGCCGTAGACGACCTGTTGGCCGGCGGCCTCGCGGGCGCGGCCGAGGTCGAGCGTCACCTCGGTCTGCCCGTAGAGCCAGATGCTGCGGCCCACGAGGTCGACGAAGTCGAGGTGGTGGCGCTCGCCGGGCCACTGCAGGTAGATGCCGCGGTGCTCGTCGCCCTCGCGGTGCAGCCGCTCGCCGAGCCCGACGGAGTCGAGCAGCTCGACCGTCGAGCTCTCCAGGATGCCGGCCCGCACGCGCGATTCGACGTACCCGCGGCTGCGGGTCTCGACCACCACGGACTCGACGCCGTCGGCCGCGAGCAGGTGCGACAGGAGCAGGCCGGCGGGGCCGGCTCCGACGATGGCGACCTGGGTCCTCATGGGCTCCACTAGACGCCCGTGCGCACCCGGCCGCCTACCCGCGCCTTCCGTCCGGCGGAAGCCCGAGGGTCAGCGTCCGGCCGATGCCCTGCGCTGCCACCTGCAGCGCGGCGACGAGGCGGGGACGGTCGCGCTTGAGGCTCGGCACCACGACGCCGAGCGCCGCGACGACGTCGGTGCCCGCCACCACCGGCACCGCCACCGAGCACGCGCCGAGGCTCATCTCCTCGCTGGTCTGGGCGAAGCCCTCGCGGTGCACGCGGTCGAGCTCGCGCTGCAGCCGCCCGGGCTGGGTGACGGTGTAGGGCGTGACGCGCGTCAGGGCGTGCAGCACCTCGCCGCGGACGGCGTCGGGCGCGTGCGCGAGGAGCACCTTGCCCACGCCCGTCGCGTGCAGCGGGAGCCGCGACCCGACCTGGCTCACCACCGGGACCGAGGTGCGGCCGGAGAGCCGGTCGACGTAGAGCACCTGGTGCCGGTCGCGGACGGCCAGGTGCACGGTGGCGAGCGTCGCGGCGTAAAGGTCCTGGAGGAACGGTGAGGCGACCTGGCGCAGGTCGGACTGCACCGGGGCGAGCAGCCCGAGGTCCCACATCCGCCGACCGACCTCGTAGTCGCCGTCGGCCCGTCGGCGCAGCGCCCCCCACGCCACCAGCTCGGCGACCAGCCGGTGCGCGGTGCTGAGCGGCAGGTCGGCCCGCTCGGCCAGCGCCGTCAGCCCGAGGCGTCGGTGCTCGGGGTCGAACGCGGCGAGCACGGCCAGCAGCCGCGCCGACGCGGTCCGGGGGGCCGTCTCGTCGCCGTGCACCGGTCGAGGCTACCGCGTCGTCTTCCACCTGACGGAAGCCACGGGTCGGGGCGGGTCTCTGCTCGCCCTACGGTGCTCGGGTGAACCTCATCACCCAGGACGAGATCAGCGCCGAGATCGCGGCGGCGTCCACGCCCGGCGGCCCGCAGCCCCGGCTGGACTTCGGGCCCTACCGCAGCAGCCTGCTGCGCCACCCGACCAAGGACCTGCGCCACGCCGACCCCGAGACGATCGAGCTCGTGTCGCCGGTGTTCGGCCCGCAGGACGTCGACCCGCTCGAGGCCGACCTGACGATCCAGCACGGCGGCGAGCCGATCGGCGAGCGGATGGTGGTCACCGGACGGGTGCTCGACGGCGACGGCCGTCCCGTCCCGCACCAGCTGGTGGAGGTCTGGCAGGCCAACGCCGCCGGTCGTTACATCCACCAGCGCGACCAGCACCCCGCGCCGATCGACCCGCACTTCACGGGCGTCGGTCGCTGCCTCACCGACGCGGACGGCACCTACGCGTTCACCACGATCAAGCCCGGCCCGTACCCCTGGAAGAACCACCGCAACGCCTGGCGCCCCGCGCACATCCACTTCTCGGTGTTCGGGCGTGCGTTCACGCAGCGCCTCGTGACCCAGATGTACTTCCCGGGCGACCCGCTGTTCGCGCTCGATCCGATCTACCAGGCCATCACCGACGAGGCCGCCCGCGACCGGCTCGTCGCCACCTACGACCACGAGGTCACCAGGCCCGAGTGGTCCACGGGGTACCGCTGGGACATCGTGCTCGACGGGGCGGACGCCGTCCGCTTCGAGGCGCACCTCGACGAGGAGGACGACGCATGAGCTTGCCCCCCACGCCCGGCCAGACGGTCGGGCCGTTCTTCGGCTACGCGCTCCCGTTCGAGCGCGACTCCGAGCTGGTTCCCGCCTCGCACCCGCGCGCGGTCCGGCTGCACGGGCACGTCCTGGACGGCGCCGGCGACCCGGTGCCCGACGCGCTGCTCGAGCTCTGGCAGCTCGACGAGGACGGCATGGTGGTGCAGGCCCACGGCTCGCTGCACCGCGACGGGTACACGTTCACCGGCTGGGGGCGCGCGTCCACCGACCGCGCCGGGCACTACCAGCTCGTCACGCTGCGACCGGGCGCCGAGGAGCCCGGCGGAGCCGCCTTCTTCTCGCTCGTGGTCTTCGCCCGGGGCCTGCTCGACCGGCTCCACACCCGGATCTACCTCCCCGGCCAGGACGACGCGCTCGCCGCCGACCCGCTGCTCGGCACCCTCGACGACCGCGACCGCGCGACGCTGCTGGCCCACGACGAGGACGGGGGCGCGAGCCTTCGCTTCGACGTCCGTCTGCAGGGGAGTGGTGAGACCGCGTTCCTCCGCTACGGTCGGTCCTCATGAGGGCTCGGGTGTGTGACTCCGCGGACGAGGCGGTGGCCGACGTCGCCGACGGTGCGACGGTGCTGGTGGGCGGGTTCGGCCTCGCCGGGATGCCGTTCACGTTGATCGACGCGCTGATCCGCCGGGGCGCCCGCGACCTCACGGTGGTGTCCAACAACGCCGGCAACGCCGACGTGGGCCTGGCGGCTCTGCTCGCCGCGGGCCAGGTGCGCAAGGTGGTGTGCTCGTTCCCGCGCCAGTCCGACTCGTACGTCTTCGACGGCCTGTACCGCGACGGGAGGATCGAGCTCGAGGTGGTGCCGCAGGGCAACCTCGCCGAGCGGATGCGCGCCGCCGGTGCCGGGATCGGCGCGTTCTTCACCCCGACGGGGGCCGGGACGATGCTCGCTGAGGGCAAGGAGACCCGTGAGATCGACGGCCGCCTGCACGTCCTCGAGTCGCCCATCCGCGGGGACGTCGCGCTGATCGCCGCGCACACCGCGGACACCGCGGGCAACCTGGTCTACCGCAAGACCGCCCGCAACTTCGGGCCCGTGATGGCCACCGCCGCCGCGACGACGATCGCCGAGGTGCGCGACGTCGTCGAGCCCGGTCAGATCGACCCCGAGGTCGTCGTCACCCCGGGCATCTACGTCGACCGGCTCGTCCGCGTCGAAGCAGGGGACAGAGCGTGACACGCAGCAAGGACGAGATCGCCGCGGCGGTCGCCGCCGACATCCCCACCGGCGCCTACGTGAACCTCGGCATCGGCCAGCCCACCACCGTCGCCGACCACCTCGACGTCGGGCACGGCGTCGTGCTGCACACCGAGAACGGCATGCTCGGCATGGGACGCGCCGCGGTCGGCGACGAGGTCGACCCCGACCTCACCAACGCCGGCAAGGTCCCCGTCGTCGAGACCCCCGGGTGCTCGTACTTCCACCACGCCGACTCCTTCGCGATGATGCGCGGCGGACACCTCGACGTCTGCGTCCTCGGCGCGTTCCAGGTGTCCGTCGCCGGTGACCTCGCGAACTGGCACACCGGCGCCCCCGACGCGATCCCCGCCGTCGGTGGCGCGATGGATCTGGCCATCGGCGCCCGGTCGGTGTTCGTGATGATGACGCTGTTCGCCAAGGACGGGACCCCCAAGCTCGTGCCCGAGCTGACCTATCCCGTCACCGGCCTCGGGTGCGTCGACCGCGTCTACACCGACCACGCCACCTTCGCGCTCGCCGACGGCGCCGTCACCGTCGTCGAGACGTTCGGCAGCACCGCCGACGAGCTCGCCGACCGGCTCGGTCTGGAGCTCAGGACCCCCTGACCGCCAGGGCTTCGTCCTGCGGGTCCGTCCGGTTCGTCCTACCCTGGAGGAGCGGACGCCGACTCACGCAGACGGCCCGCGATCCCACCAGGGAGCCGGTGTCGTGCCGGGGTCACGAGCTCCGGCGCGACACCGGTTCTCTGCCGTGCGGCCCCGGTCGCCGGCTCTTCGGATCCCCCGCGAGGAGGCCTCGTGCCCATCCCCGAGTTCATCGTCCGGCTCCGCGAGAAGATCGGCCACGACCCGCTCTGGCTGCCCGGCGTGACGGCCGTCGTCACCGACCCGGGCGACCGCCTGCTGCTGGTGCGCCGGGCCGACGACGGCCGCTGGACGCCCGTCACCGGCATCGTCGACCCGGGCGAGGAGCCGGCGGTCGCGGCCCGTCGTGAGGTCGCCGAGGAGGCGGGCGTCGAGTGCGTCGTCGAGCGCCTCGCGTCGACCGCGGTCACTGGTCCGGTCCAGTACGAGAACGGTGACCTGGCCACCTACCTCGACCTGACGTTCGCGTGCCGCTGGGTCTCCGGCACCGCCCACGTGGCCGACGACGAGTCGACCGACGTCGGCTGGTTCGCCCGCGACGCCCTCCCCGCGATGGACGCCGAGTTCCTCCAGCGCATCTCCGCCGCCCTCGACGGCGGCCCCGAGGCCACCTTCGTCCGGTGATCGCGCCGGGTGGCAGGTTCCCGGTCACTGACCCACGTCTGAGGTGGTCGGCGCCCGACGGGCCAGGCGCGTGAACGAAGGCGCCCTGGTGTTGGGCGTCGAGTGAGCAGCAACGCCGCCCGTCGGAGTGCCGACCACCTCAGAAGCCGCAGCCGTCGAGGTAGGGGGCGTAGGCCCGGGTGCGGCTGACGGAGAAGGCGACCACCCGGGCCGAGCCGCCGGGGGCGGTGGTGCCGACGCGGTCGAGGCCGAACGCGAGGTAGCGGGTGCCGGCACGGTGCACGACGTACCACTGCTGGTCGATGCCGCGACGGGGCCGGCTCAGGTGCGAGGGGTAGGCGCGGCGCACGGCGGCGAGGGTGTCGCCGACCGCGATCCCGCGGGTGGTCCGGACCGACCGGCGGGAGGTGACGACCGACTCGAGCCGACGACTGGTGTCGCCGACGTACCAGCCGAACCCGGCGAGGTAGCGGTCGCGGGGCCGGATCGTCCCCTCGCAGTCCGCGCCGCGGGTGCGGACCCAGGTGCCCGAGCGGACGAGCTGCTTGCGGGTCATCCCGGCCGCGACGGGCCCGATCCTGCCGGGTGAGAGCTCCCAGGCGCTCACCGGCGGTGGGGTGTCGACCGCCCGGGCGGGGGTCGCGACGACCGCGCCGAGGACGAGGGCGGACGAGGTCGCGGCAGCGGCCGCGAGCGTGCGGGCGGCACGGGTGCTAGTGGTCATGGTGCTCCCCCGGAGGACCGGTGAGGACGACCGCCGGACGCAGCCGTCGACTGCTCCCAACCTGGCCCGGACCCGCCGGGGCGTCAAGGGCGTCGCTACTCGGCGGTCTCGGCGAGGCCGGGGAGCTCGCGGTCGCGGACGATCAGCTCGGAGACCTCGCGGACCTTCACGTTGCGGTGCTGGGAGACCCGCGTCATCGAGCGCCAGGCGGTCTCGGCATCGAGGCCGTAGCGCTGCATGACGATGCCCTGGGCCTGCCCGATGACGGTGCGCGACTCCACGGCCGTCCGCAGGTGCTCGATCCGCAGGGCGGAGGCGAGGGCGAGGCCGACCTGCCCGGCGACGAGGTACGCCGCGGCGAGGTCGTCGAGGTCGAAGTCGCGCTTCTCGGTGCCGTAGAGGTTGATCGCGCCAACTACCTGCCGGTCCACCGGGACGCGCACGGCCAGCAGGCTGCCGATGCCGAGCTCGGCGGCCTGCGGGCCCCACCGCGGCCAGCGGACGTCGTGCGCGACGTCGCGGACGGTGTAGTGCTCCTGGTCCTGGGCGGCGTCGACGCAGGGGCCCTCGTCGAGCTCGTACTGCAGCTCGTCGGCCCGGGTGACGTAGGAGTGCGAGCTCACCGCGGTGCGGTAGCGGGTGCGGTCGACGAGGGTGACGCTGCACGCGTCGAACCCGGTGGCGGCGGGGACGCCGTCGGCCACGCGCTGCAGGGAGTCCTCGACCCCGGGCGCGTCGACGACGTCGCGTCCCAGCTGCAGGGCCAGGCGGGAGACGATCCACTCGTCACGGTCGGCCATCTCGGTCCCCTCTCCGGTGGGCTCGGGCCCACCAGCACGCATTGCACCACAGACCGCCGACCGCGCCGGCCGATCGGTGGCGGGTCGTAGGGTCGGGCCCGTGGGCGACCCCGAGCGCGACGCACCGGCCTTCGTGGTGCAGAAGCACCAGGCCTCGACCCTGCACTTCGACCTCCGGCTGGAGGTCGACGGCGTGCTCGTGTCGTGGGCCGTGCCCAAGGGGCCGTCCACCGACCCGGCCGTCAAGCGGCTCGCGGTCCGGGTCGACGACCACGCGATGTCCCACCTCGACGTCGAGGGCGTCCTCGGTGCCGGGCCGGGAGCGGGCACGGTCGTGGTCTGGGACCTCGGCACCTACCGCGACGACACGCGCCGCGACGGTCGCACGGTCCCCACGGCCGACGCGCTCGAGGCCGGGCACGTGCGGGTGCGGCTGGAGGGCCGCAGGCTTCATGGCGCGTGGGCCCTCACGCACACGCGGATGGGCGGCCTCGAGCGAAACTGGCTGCTGGTGAAGGTCGACGACGACGGGGCCGACCGTGACCGCGACCTGGTGGCCGACGAGCCCGGGTCGGTGCTCACCGGCCGGACCAACGACGACCTCGCGCGCGGGGTGGACGCGGTCTGACGGCCCTCAGGCCGGTCCGGACCCCGCCGTGCCCGCCTCGTCCTGGCCGGACGAGATGGCGAACGCGACGCGGGGGAGCACCTCGTCCACGTCTAGCCCCACCTCCTTGCACAGGCGGGCCAGCACGGTGGCGGCGGTCAGGACGGTGCCCATCAGCGCCTCCTGCGCCGGCAGCTCGGCGAGCAGCGTGGCCGTCAGCCGGGCCAGGTCGCCGTCCTCGGCCAGGCCGTCGCCGAGCGCGGCGACCATCAGCGGGACGGCCGAGCCGACCGCCGTGCCGAGGGCGGCGGCGTCGAGG
Organism: Nocardioidaceae bacterium; assembly: GCA_030655315.1. Classification (GTDB taxonomy): domain Bacteria; phylum Actinomycetota; class Actinomycetes; order Propionibacteriales; family Nocardioidaceae; genus JAURVT01. The sequence continues at coordinate 55,334 of JAURVT010000050.1, forward strand.
CCGGGGCGCGCGGGCCCGTCCTCAGGCGGCATCGGTCTCGACGTCGCCGTTGGCGACGGCCTCGGCGTAGGTGCGCACGTCGGGGCCGGGCTGGTAGTCGATGAACCGACCCTTCATGCGGGCGTTGATCTCCTCGTACACCTTCTCCCAGGGCTCGCCCTGCATCGTGCCGGCGAGCTCGACGACGGCGTCGCGCAGTACCCCGTCCGCGTCCTGCAGGATCTTGGTGCGGGCCTCGTCGTTCCAGGCGATCTCGGACGGCTTCATGACGTTCCTCCCAGCCGACCGGCGCGGCGCCGGTCGATGACGAGCGCGGCGGTGTTCAGGGCTGCCCAGGCGCCGGTGACGGCGAGGACCTTCTGGCGTGCCTTCGACGTGGGGGCGGAGGCCGCGAGCATGGCGCCGTCGCTGAGGTCGAGGCCGATGCGGATCAGCATGGCCGCCTGGGTGACGGCCGGCGTGCCGCGCAGGGCGGCGATGGAGACGGCGAGGTCGCGGAAGCCGAACGTGGTCGCGACCAGGTCGTAGCGCTCCTGGCCCGTGCGGTCGTCGGTGATCGCGGCTCCGAGGTGGCGTGGCTTGGCGAGCGCGAAGGCGGCGTACGCGGCCGTCGCGGCCGACATGGACTTGCTGAGCGTCTGGGTCACCCCGCCGACGCTAGATCACCCCCGGCCCGCACGCCGGTCGAGAAAATCTCCACATCGGGGTTTGCGTTGATGACGAAGTCTTGACTAGGTTCTGAACAAGTTCTTCCCGGTGCTCCGACTCCGGGCTTCGACGCGGGGGAACGCGAAGGAGATCACACCATGGCCAACCTGTCCCGGCTTCCGATGCCGATCCACGAGTCCTACGACTGGCAGACCGAGGGGGCCTGCGTCGGTGTCGACACCGAGCAGTTCTTCTCGCCCGAGTTCGAGCGCGGTCCGCGCCGAGACGCCCGCGAGGCCGCGGCCAAGGCGTTCTGTGCCCGCTGCCCCGTCGTCCGCGAGTGCCTCGAGCACGCCCTCCAGGTGCGCGAGCCCTTCGGCGTCTGGGGCGGCCTGAACACCAAGGAGCGCGACGAGCTCGGCGCCGCCGCCGCGGTCGGCCGCTCGGAGATCGCGGTCTGATGGATCGCCCGCGGGCGGCTCGAGCCGCCCACGTCCTGCTGCGGCTGCGCGTCCACCTGGCGTCGGCCCTCACCCTCATGAGCGGAGCACACACATGGACCTCGGCATCGCGGATCGCACCGCACTGATCACCGGCGGCGACTCGGGCATCGGCTGGCACACCGCCCGCCTGCTGCTTGAGGAGGGCGCCACGGTCGTCCTGAGCGACCAGGACCAGGAGTCGCTGGACGCGTCCGCCGCGAAGCTGGAGGCGCCCGAGGGCAAGCTCTTCGCCTTCGCCGCTGACGTCACCAGCACCGCGTCGGTGCAGGCGCTCCAGGACAAGGTGGCCGAGGCCGTCGGCGACATCGACATCCTCGTCCAGTCCTCCGGCGTCACCGGGGCGCAGGGCCTGTTCCATGAGATCGACGAGGAGGGCTGGGCCACCACGGTCGACATCGACCTGATGGGGCCGGTCCGCCTGCTGCAGGCCTTCCTCCCCGCGCTCCGCCGCGGCGGGTGGGGCCGCATCGTCCTGATGACGTCCGAGGACGCGCTCCAGCCCTACGACGACGAGCTGCCGTACTGCGCGGCGAAGGCCGGCGTGCTGGCGCTCGGCAAGGGCCTCTCGCGCAGCTACGCCAAGGAGGGGCTGCTGGTGAACTGCGTGTCGCCGGCCTTCATCTCCACCCCCATGACCGACGCGATGATGGAGAAGCGGGCCGACGAGCTCGGCACCTCCACCGACGAGGCCATCGAGTCGTTCCTCGACGAGGAGCGCCCCTACATGGAGCTGAAGCGTCGCGGTGAGCCCGAGGAGGTCGCCAACGTGGTGGCGTTCCTGTGCTCGGACCGCGCCTCGTTCGTGAACGGCTCGAACTACCGCGTCGACTCCGGCTCCGTCGCCACCATCTGACGCCCGCCCGCACCACCCGGTCTGACCCTGTGCCGGTCCCCGTCTGCGAACCCGCGGACGTCACCGACCCGAAGGACCCCTCATGACCGAGCCGAGCCACGACCCCCGCACCCCCGAGCAGGACCAGCCCGAGCAGACCCAGCCCGCGCCCGGCCTGGCCTCGGGGATGACGCCCCGCCCCGACCACGGCGAGGACTCCTACGTCGGCACCGGACGTCTCACGGGCAAACGCACGCTCGTCACCGGGGCGGACTCCGGCATCGGACGCGCCGTGGCGATCGCCTTCGCCCGCGAGGGCGCCGACGTCGTGCTGTCCTACCTGCCCGAGGAGGAGGCCGACGCGCGCGAGGTCGTCGCGCTGGTCGAGGCGGCGGGAGCCCGGGCGGTCACCGTCCCCGGTGACCTCTCCGTCGAGGAGGGCAACACCACCCTGGTGCGACGTGCCGTCGAGGAGCTCGGCGGCCTCGACGTCGTCGTGTCGGTGGCCGGCAAGCAGCAGTTCGTCGAGGACATCGCCGACCTGTCGAGCGAGCAGTTCGACGCCACGATGCGCACCAACGTGCACGCCCTGTTCTGGCTGTGCAAGGCCGCGGTGCCGCACCTGCAGCCCGGTGCCGGCATCATCACGACGTCGTCGGTCCAGGCCTTCCAGCCCTCGGCCGGCCTGCTCGACTACGCGACCACCAAGGCCGCGATCAACACGTTCAGCAAGGCGCTGGCCCAGCAGCTCGCGCCGAAGGGCGTGCGGGTCAACGTCGTCGCGCCCGGTCCGTTCTGGACCCCGCTGCAGGTGGCCGGCGGTCAGCCGACCGACGCGCTGCCGGAGTTCGGGGACGAGACGCCGCTCGGTCGCGCCGGGCAGCCGGGCGAGATCGCCTCGGCCTACGTCTACCTCGCCTCGGACGACGCGTCCTACGCCACCGGGTCGACGGTCTCCGTCACCGGCGGCATGCCCACGCCCTGACGGCGCGGATCGCCCGGTTCGTCCGTCATGCGACGGGGGCCGGGCGGCCCTACGTTCTAACGACGGAGCCGTGGCGTCGCCACCTGCCCCGCACCCACCAGAGGAGACGTGCATGACCACCCCTTCGACCTCCGACGCGTCGGTCGGCCAGCTGCTCGGCCAGCTGTCCGAGCAGACCAGTCGGCTCGTCCACGACGAGCTGCAGCTGGCCAAGATCGAGATCCGCGACACCGTCCGGCACGCCGGGCTCGGTGCGGGCCTGTTCAGCGTGGCCGGCGTGCTGGCCCTCTACGGCGTGGGCGCGCTCGTCGCCACCGCGATCGTCGCGCTGGCGCTGGTGCTCGACACCTGGCTCGCCGCCCTGATCGTCACCGTGGTGCTGTTCGCAGGAGCCGGCGCCGCCGCCCTGGTGGGCAAGAAGCAGGTCGCGCAGGTTTCGGTCACGCCCGAGCGCGCCATCGAGAACGTCAAGCGCGACGTCGCCGAGGTCAAGGGAGAGAACCGATGAGCTCACCGAGCGACGGCAACCCCGACGTGACGGCCGACGAGATCGTCGCCGACATCGAGCAGACGCGCGAGGAGATGGGCGAGACCATCGACGCCCTCGCCGACAAGCTCAACCCCAAGCACGCCGCGCAGCACGGTGTCGACGCCGCCAAGGACGCGGTGACCGACGACCAGGGCAAGGTCAAGCCCGACCTCCAGGCCGCCGCCGCGGCGCTGGTCGTCATGGTCGTCGCCACGGTCGTGCTGTGGGGCCGAAGATGGTGAGGCTCCTCCCGCGGCGCAAGGCCGACCGCGACGACGAGCCCACGCCGTCCCCCCGGGACGGTGCGCACCGAGGTGGCACGGACCAGGACGACCAGTCCGCGCAGCGGGACGAGGCCGCGACGCCCGACGTGGAGGACGGGCGCAAGCCCGACGGCCCGTCGGAGATGACCAGGCCCTCCTGGTTCTACGTGCTGCGCAAGACCGCGCGCGAGTTCAGCGAGGACCAGTGCACCGACCTCGCCGCGGCGCTCACCTACTACGCCGTGCTCGCGATCTTCCCCGCCACGATCGCGCTGCTGTCGGTGCTCGGCCTGGTGGGCCAGAGCCAGAAGTCGATCGACACCGGGCTCGGCATCCTCTCCGACGTCGGCGCCGGGTCGGTCGCGGACTCCATCCGCCCCACCCTGCTCGAGCTCAGCCAGACGCCGGGCGCGGGACTGGCCCTCGTGGTCGGCCTGGCCGGCGCCCTGTGGTCCGCGTCCGGGTACGTCGGCGCCTTCAGCCGGGCGACCAACCGCGTGTACGAGATCGGCGAGGGTCGGCCGGTGTGGAAGCTGCGCCCGGTCATGCTGCTGCTCACCGTCGTGCTGGTCGTGCTCGCCGCGGTGGCGCTCCTGCTGCTCGTGGTCACCGGTCCGGTGGCCCAGGCGGTCGGCGACGCGATCGGCCTCGGCAGCGCCGCGGTGCTCGCCTGGAACATCGCCAAGTGGCCGGTGCTGCTGCTCGTCGTGGTGACGATGGTGGCGCTGCTCTACTGGGCGACGCCCAACGTCAAGCAGCCGAAGTTCCGCTGGCTCAGCCTCGGCGCCGTGCTGGCGATCGTCGTCTGGGTGCTGGCGTCGGCCGCGTTCGGCCTCTACGTTGCCTACTTCTCCAGCTACAACAAGACCTACGGGGCCCTGGCTGGCGTCGTGGTGGCCCTGCTCTGGCTGTGGATCACCAACCTCGCGCTGCTCTTCGGTGCCGAGCTCGACGCCGAGATCGAGCGGGGACGGCAGCTGCAGGCCGGCTTCCCGGCCGAGGAGGAGATCCAGCTCCCCGCGCGCGACACCAAGGCCATCGACAAGGCCGAGAAGAAGCGTGCCGACGACGTCCGTCGCGGTCGCGAGCTGCGCCGCTCGCACGGTCGCCCGGACGACGACGAGCCGCCCCGCGGTCGTCAGCGCGTCGACTAGCTCGGCTTGCGGCTGCTCCACCGGCGTGGTTGTCTGGAATCGTTCCAGTCACCACGCCGGTGGTGCGTCCACGCTCACCGGTCGTCGACGCGAGGAGGCCGCCGTGGACCACCAGCACGACACCCGCGTCGACCACCCCGCGCTGCTGCGCTCCAGCGGCCTGCGCGCCACGACCCAGCGGCTGCGCGTCCTCGACTTCCTCGGTGCGACCCCGCACGCGACCGCCCGCGACGTCCTCGTGGGCGTGCGGGCCGCCGGTGCGTCGATGTCGACCCAGGCGGTCTACGACGTGCTGCACGCGCTCGTCGGTGCCGGCCTGGCCCGCACGATCGAGCCGCCCGGCTCGTCCGCGCGGTACGAGGTCCGCGTCGGCGACAACCACCACCACCTGATCTGCCGGGGCTGCGGCGACGTCACCGACGTCGACTGCGCTCGGGGCACGTCCCCGTGCCTGACCCCGGCGACCGACCACGGCTTCGTCGTCGACGAGGCCGAGATCGTGTACTGGGGGACCTGCGCCGCGTGCGCCCGTCCCACGATTCCGAACGAGGAGCTGTCTTGACCCAGATCGACGACAACGTGACCACGACGAACACCGGCGCCCCGGTCGACAGCGACGAGCACTCGCTGACGCAGGGCACCGGCGGCGGCATCCTGCTGCACGACCACTACCTGATCGAGAAGATGGCGCAGTTCAACCGCGAGCGCGTCCCCGAGCGGGTCGTGCACGCCAAGGGCGCGGGCGCGTTCGGCGAGCTGGTCGTCACCGAGGACGTCTCGGCGTACACCAAGGCCGACTTCCTGCAGCCCGGGCGGACCACCGAGATGCTCGCCCGCTTCTCCACCGTCGCCGGCGAGCAGGGCAGCCCCGACACCTGGCGCGACCCCCGCGGGTTCTCGCTGAAGTTCTACACCGACCAGGGCAACTACGACATGGTCGGCAACAACACCCCGGTGTTCTTCGTCAAGGACCCGATGAAGTTCCAGGACTTCATCCGCTCGCAGAAGCGCATGCCCGACTCCGGCCTGCGCGACCACGACATGCAGTGGGACTTCTGGTCGCTGTCGCCCGAGAGCGCGCACCAGGTGACCTGGCTGATGGGTGACCGCGGCATCCCCAAGTCGTACCGCCACATGGACGGCTTCAGCTCGCACACCTACCAGTGGGTCAACGAGGCCGGCGAGCAGTTCTGGGTCAAGTACCACTTCAAGACCGAGCAGGGCATCGACTTCCTGACCCAGGACAAGGCCGACGAGCTCGCGGGCTCCTCGCCCGACCACCACCGGCAGGACCTGTTCGGCGCGATCGCCGACGGCGACTTCCCGACCTGGTCGTTCGAGGTGCAGATCATGCCCGTCGCCGAGGCGGACGACTACCGCTTCAACCCCTTCGACCTCACCAAGGTCTGGTCGCAGAAGGACTACCCGCGCATCAAGGTCGGCACCATGACCCTGAACCGCAACCCCGAGAACTTCCACGCCCAGATCGAGCAGTCCGCGTTCGAGCCGTCCGCGCTGGTCCCCGGCATCGGCCTGAGCCCGGACAAGATGCTGCTCGGTCGCGTGTTCAGCTACGCCGACGCCCACCGCTACCGCATCGGCGCCAACTACACGCAGCTGCCCGTGAACGCGCCCAAGGCGCCCGTCCGCTCCTACTCCAAGGACGGCAGCATGCGGTACTCCTGGAACAGCCCCGAGACGCCGGTCTACGCGCCCAACACCAAGGGCGGTCCGCACGCGACCGGTCTCGGTGAGGACACCGGCTGGTACGGCGGCGGCGAGATGGTCCGTGCGCCCTACGAGCAGCATGCCGAGGACTCGGACTTCGTCCAGGCCGATATGCTCGTGCAGCAGATGGACGCCGACGCCCAGGAGCGCCTGGTCGGCAACATCGCCGGACACCTGTCCAACGGCGTCAGCGAGCCGGTCCTGCACCGTGCGTTCGAGTACTGGCGCCACGTGAACGAGGACATCGGCAAGCGCGTCGAGGCCGCCGTCTCGGACATCAAGGCCGAGAAGGACCCCACCACGGGTCAGTCGCCGGCCACCGAGGGTGACGAGGCCGTCAAGCGCTGAGGCCCCTCCCGCCCCGCACCACATCGTCGCCGCCGTCCCGACCACCTCGGGGCGGCGGCGTCGGCGTCTCCTGGGCAGGATGGACCTGCACCGTCCGCCGACACCCGAGGAGCCCACCCGTGCCCGAGCCGTTGAAGATCTTCGTGGGCGACGCCGTCGTGCCCGAGCACGAGGCTCGGGTGTCGGTGTTCGACGCCGGCTTCCAGTCCGGCGACGCGATCTGGGAGGGACTGCGGGTCTACGGCGGGCGGGTGCTCAAGCTCGACGCGCACCTGCGGAGGCTGGAGGAGTCCGCGCACGCGCTGCGGATCCGCCTGCCCTACGACCGCGACGGGTTCGTCGACGCGATCCGCCGCACCCTGGACGCCAACGGCTTCGTCGACGACACCCACCTGCGCCTGATGGTCACCCGCGGGTCGCGCTCGACGTCGGGCATGGACCCGCGCAACGCCCCCGAGGTCGGGACCCTCGTGGTGATCGCCGAGCGCAAGCCTGTCGACGCCGAGCCGGCCCCGCAGCGGCTGCGCACCGCGAGCATCCGACGCCCCCACCCGCAGGTCGTCGACGCGAGCATCCACCACGCCAACCAGCTGAACTCGATCCTCGCGCGGCTCGAGGTGCTCGACGAGCCCGAGGTGGACGCGACGCTGATGCTCGACGCGTTCGGCTACGTCGCCGAGGCCGACACCGCCAACCTGTTCTGCGTGAGCGACGGGGCGGTGAGCACGCCGTTCGCGACGTCGTGCCTGCACGGCATCACGCGCGGGAGCGTCCTCGCGATCAGCGCCGCCGCGGGGTACCCCACCACCGAGCGCCAGCTCACCCTGTTCGACGTCTACAACGCCGACGAGGTGTTCGTGACGGGCACCGTGTGCGAGCTGGTGCCCGTGACGGTCGTCGACGGCCGCCGGATCGGCACCGGGTCGCCCGGCCCGGTCTGGCGCGACCTCCTCGAGCGGTACCGCGACGAGGTGCGCGCCGACGTCGCCCGCGACACCGAGCTCTGAGGTGGCCACCGCCTGGACGGCGCCCGCGGTCGAGCCCGCCGACGGGCCGCTGGTCGGCGACGAGCGCGCGATGCTGCAGGGGGTGCTCGACTGGCACCGCGCCTGCCTGCTGCAGGCGTGCGGCGGCCTGACGGGCGACCAGCTCGCGCGGGCGTCCGTGCCGCCGTCCAACCTGACGCTGCTCGGGCTCGTGCGGCACCTGCGCAAGGTCGAGCGGGTGTGGCTGCGCGTGCGGGTGGGCGGCGAGGACCTCCCGGCGCTGCACGGCTTCGGCACCGGGGTCGACGTCGACTACGAGCAGCTCGACCCGTCGCGGGCCCGCGAGGAGCACGAGGCGCTGGTGGAGGAGTGGCGGCTCGCCGACGCCGCGGCGGCGTCCGTCCCGCTCGACGTCGAGGTGGACGCCAAGGGCGAGACCCTGTCGGTGCGCCTGGTCTACCTGCACCTGATCGGCGAGTACGCCCGGCACGCCGGCCATGCCGACCTGCTGCGCGAGCGCATCGACGGCGTCACCCGCGCCTGAGCCGTCAGGCGGGGGTGCGGCCCGCGCGACGGTGCTCGGCCGGGCTGGTCCCCCGGACCCGCTTGAACGCGGCACTGAGCGCGAAGGCGCTGGAGTAGCCGACCCGTTGGGCGATCGACTCGACCGCGGCGTCGGTGGTGCGCAGCTGCTCGGCGGCGAGCGTGAGGCGCCACTGGGTCAGGTAGGCCATCGGCGGCTCGCCGACGAGCGACGTGAAGCGCTCGGCGAGCGCGGCCCGCGAGAGGCCGGCGCGGTCGGCGAGCTCGACGAGCGTCCAGGGGTGGGCCGGGTCTTCGTGCACCAGGGCCAGGACCGCGCGGACCGCGTCGTCGTCGTGCGCGGCGTACCAGCCGGGCGGCTCGACGTCGGGGTGCGCGAACCAGGCGCGCAGGGTCGTCACCAGCGCGAGGTCGAGCCACCGGTCGAGGACCAGCCGCTGACCCGGGTCGTCGCGACCGAGCTCGTCGTCGAGCAGCCGGGCCACGCCGGCCGGGACGTCGGCGGCGGGCACCACGGCCACCCGGGGCAGCGCGGTGAGCAGGCGGTCGGCGACCTCGCCCGACAGCGCGAACGTGCCCGCCACGAGGAGCGTGCCGCCGGTCGGCCCCGACCCGTAGGCGTGCGGTCCGTCGAGCGCCGCCGCCGCCGGTGCGTCGGTGAGCCACCGCGCGTCACCGTCGGCGCCGAGCACGAGGTGGGGTGGCGTCGCGGCGTCGTCGGCGACCGTGAAGGTCCCGCGCACCAGGGCGACGTCGCCCGGGCCGAGGACCGCCGGCGGCTCGTCGTCGACGACCACCACCGCCACGCCCCGGGCCGCCACGAGCAGCGCGAGCGTCGAGCCGTCGTCGACGCGCATCGACCACGGCGGGTCGAGCACCATCTGCACGAACAGGCCGCCACGGGCCCGCGTGCCGTCGAGCACGTCGTCCAGCACCCCCATCGGCTCACCGTAGGTGATCGGACCGACCGCGTCCTCGCCCGAGCGGACGAGGGCCCCGCGCGGCCTCAGGTGGTCCGGGGGTCCCCGACGACCACGTCGACGACGTGGACGCGGACCTCGCCGGCCGGGTCGCGCGCCGGGTCGGGCCCGAGGAGGTCGAGCAGCACCTCGGCGACGGCGGCCCGCACGCGCTCGCCCTGCTCGAGCAGGTCGGTGTCGTAGGCGCCGACCACCGAGACCGTGACGCCACGGCAGTGGTCGCCGTCGAGGTCGAGGTCGACGTCGCGCGGGTCGACCCCGAGGGCGCGCACCCGGTCGCGCACGAGGACGGTCAGGACGCGACCGCTCACCCACGTGCGCGACCCCGTCGCGTCCTGGGCCTCGAGACCCGCGTCGGAGACGGCGAGCAGCGTGGGCGAGGGCCGCACGAGCGTGCGGACGTGGCCCTTGATCGCCGCCTGGACGGGAGGCCAGTCCGGCGTGTCGGCGCGCAGCGCGTCCGTGGCCCGCTCGAGCGGGTCGGGTCCGGGTCCTAGCGCCATCGCGCCATCCTCTCTGCCAGGGTCCTGCGTCCCCGGTGCAGGTGCATGCGCACGCTACCCGGGGTGATCGCGAGCACGTCCGCGATCTCGTCGTAGGTCATGCCCTCGAACTCGCGCAGCAGCCAGACCGAGCGCTGGTGCCACGGCAGCTCGGCGAGGGCGGCCTGGAGCGCGGCGACGAGCTCGGAGTCCAGCAGGCCCTGCAACGGGTCGCGGCGGTCGGCCGGGCTGATCGCCGACAGCAGCCGGTCGTCCACGGGCGTGGGGCGGCGCGCCCGGGCGAGGTCGGCCGCGCGTCGCTGCACGAGCCGGAATAGCCAGGTGCGCAGCGCCGAGCGGCCCTCGAAGGTGGGGAGCCCGCGCCAGGCCGAGACGAAAGCGGCCTGGACGACGTCGGCCGCGTCGGCGTGGTCGCCCACGAGGCGCCGCGCGTAGCCCAGCATCCCCGAGCCGTACCGGTCGACGATCTCGGCGAACGCGTCCTGGTCGTCGAGCCGGGCCGCGCGCACGAGGGCGTCGTCGGAGACGTCGTCCCAGCGTCGCGGCAGCCCCTCGGTGGACACGTCCTCATCCTGGCCCCGCCGCGGGCCGGGCGCCCAACGACGTGCCGGTCGGTGGTTTGGCGGCCGCTCCGGCGGGGAACGGTGGGATGGACCAGCCCCGCCCACCCCGAGGTGACGCCCATGACCCCACCCTCCGCCCCGTTCTCGCGACGGCAGGTGCTGATCGGACTCGGCGCGGCCGTGGCGGCTCCGGCCGTCCTCGGCCCGGCCGCCGGGGCTCAGGCCGCGCCCGAGGAGCCCCGGCCGGAGTGCCTGGCCTCCCTGGTCCAGGAGGGGGAGCTGTCCTATGGCGATCTCATGGCTCGCTGACGTCCTGCGCAGCGCCGGGGTCCAGGTGGTCGAGGAGGGCGCCTGGCTGAGCCGGAGCGCGGGATCGTCGTTCGCGCCCGTCGGCGTGCTCTGGCACCACACGGCGGCGCAGTCGAGCGCCTCGCGGCCGGCCCCGGCCCTGCAGATCTGCATCGACGGGCGCTCGGACCTGTCCGGCCCCCTGTGCCACGCCCTGGTCGACTACAACGGGGTCTTCCACGTGATCTCGGCCAACCGGGCCAACCACGCCGGCCGCAGCGCGGGCAGCGGGCCGATCCCCGCGGGCGACGGCAACACGCTGATGGTGGGCTGGGAGATCGACTACGCCGGCGACGGCTCGGGCCAGGGCGGCCCCGTCCAGCAGATGACGGCCGCGCAGTACGACGCGTCGGTCGCGGCCACCGCGGCGGTTCTGACCCGCCTGGGTCGCGACGCCTCGTCCGCGCGGGGCCACCGCGAGACGAGCACGACGGGCAAGATCGATCCGTCGTTCATCGACCTCGACCAGATGCGCGCCGACGTCGCGGTCGCGATGGGCCAGGCCCCTCCGACGACGCCGCCGGGCACGCCCTTCCGGACGTACGCCTCGAACGTCAACGTGCGCCCGACGCCGGACACGTCGGGCACGCCGGTCGGCACCCTCGCCTCACCCACGACCGTCTACGTCCAGTGCCAGACCCCGGGCCAGTCGGTGACCGCGAACGGCTACACCAACGACCTGTGGGCCAAGATCTCCAGCCCGGTGGCGGGCTACGTCAACAACGTGTTCATCGAGGGGCCGGCCAGCCTGCCGGTCGAGGCCTGCGCGATCTGAGGCGGCCGGGACGCCCGGCTACCGCAGCGGGAGCGGGGCGTCGCGCTCGTCGTCGCCCCGGGGGCCGTGGATGCGACGCGCGGACTCGTCGATGACGACGTCGTCGATGCTCGCCTCGCGGCGCGCCATCAGGCCGTCGGGGGCGAACTGCCACAGCTCGTTGCCGTGGCTGCGCGTCCAGGTGCCCGAGGCGTCGCGGCACTCGTACTGGAAGCGCACCGCGATCCTGTCGTCGGTGAAGGACCACAGCTCCTTGCGGAGCGCGTAGTCCAGCTCGCGCTCCCACTTGGCGGTGAGGAAGGCGACGATCTCGGCGCGGCCGGTCAGGAAGGTGTCGCGGTTCCGCCACACCGAGTCCTCGGTGTAGGCGAGCGCCACCCGCTCGGGGTCGCGGGTGTTCCAGCCGTCCTCGGCCGCCCGGACCTTGGCGGCGGCGGTCTCGGCGGTGAAGGGCGGGTACGGGGGACGGCCTGACTGGTCGGCCACGGTGCTCCTCGGGGTGGGGTCGGGGTGGGTCGGGTCGGCGTACCCACGGTTCTACCGGTCGAGGGTGCCGGCGGCGAGACGAGCCGGGCCGAACCGGACAGGTGTGGTGCCCGTCACGCCGAGCGGCGCTAGGTTTCGGACGCGGTCGGTTGCGGGTGGGAGGTCGACCTGTCACTGTGTAAACGAGAGTTACAGGGAGGCTCCTCATGGCGCACGACTCGGTGGCGGCACGGGCGCGCAAGGTGGCCAAGGCCCTGACCACGCCCTTGACCCCCGACGACTACTTCGCCCTGATCAACCCGCTGTGGTCCGCCCGCGAGCTCCGCGGACGCGTGGAGCGCGTGGTGCCCGAGACCGACAACGCCGCCAGCCTGGTGATCCGGCCCGGGTGGGGCTGGACGTTCGACCACGCCCCGGGGCAGTACATCGGCATCGGTGTCCAGATGGACGGCAAGTTCACCTGGCGCTCGTACTCGTTGTCGTCGCCCCCGCGGCGCACCGGGCGGACGATCTCCATCACCGTCAAGGCGATGCCCGAGGGGCTGCTGTCCGAGCACCTGGTGCGGGGCCTCGAGCCCGGCACGATCGTCCGGCTCGCGGCGCCGCAGGGCGACTTCGTCCTGCCCGACCCGCCACCCGCACGGATGCTCTTCCTCGTCGGCGGCAGCGGGATCACGCCGGTGATGTCGATGCTCCGCACGCTCGACCGGCGCGGCACCGTGCCCGACGTCGACCTCGTCTACTCCGCCCGCAACGAGGCCGACATGATGTTCGCCGACGAGCTGCGCGGGTTCGCCGCCGCGCACCCCGCGCTCCGCCTCCACGAGCGCCACACCGACGTCGACGGCTTCTTCGGGCTCGACGAGCTCGACGGTCTGGTCGCCGACTGGCGCGAGCGCGACACCTGGGCCTGCGGGCCGGCGCCGATGCTCGACGACATCGTCGAGCACTGGGACGCGGCCGACGCCGGGGACCGCCTGCACGTCGAGCGGTTCTCGCTGGCGCTCGCGAGTGACGAGGCGGCCGGCGGCACGATCACGTTCGGCTCGACCGGCAGGACCGCCGAGGTCGACGGGGCCACCACCCTGCTCGAGGCCGGCGAGTCCGTCGGAGTCCAGATGCTCTACGGGTGCCGGATGGGCATCTGCCACACCTGCGACGTGCCGCTCGCGTCGGGCCGGGTGCGCGACCTGCGCACCGGCGAGGAGCACGACCAGCAGAACGAGTACATCCAGACCTGCGTGTCCGTCGCCGCCGGCGACTGCACGCTCGCCATCTAGGAAGGCAGCTCCATGGCCTACACCGACGTCCGTGAGTACACCCACCTGAACGACGACGAGGTCGCCGAGATCGGGCGCGAGCTCGACCGGATCCGCGCCGACGTCGAGGCGTCCCGCGGCGACGCCGACGCGGCCTACGTCCGGCGCGTCATCACCCTGCAGCGCCGGCTCGCCGCCGCGGGCCGCATCACCCTGCTGGCCAGCCGGTACCCCCCGGCCTGGCTGCTCGGCACCGCGATGCTGGGCTCGGCCAAGATCCTGGAGAACATGGAGATCGGCCACAACGTCATGCACGGCCAGTGGGACTGGATGAACGATCCCGAGGTGCACTCCAGCAGCTGGGAGTGGGACACCGCGCAGCCGGCCGAGCAGTGGAAGCACTCGCACAACTACATCCACCACCAGTTCACCAACGTCATCGGGCACGACAACGACATCGGCTACGGCATCCTGCGGATGACGCGCGACCAGAAGTGGCACCCGGTCAACCTCGGCCAGCCGGTCTACAACACGCTGCTGGCGCTGCTGTTCCAGTGGGGCGTCGCCCTGCACGACCTCGACATCGAGGCGATCCGCAAGCGTCGCAAGGACCCCAGGCTGCTGGCCAAGCAGCTCGGGCAGATCCGCGACAAGGTCGGCCGACAGGTGCTCAAGGACTACGTCGTCTACCCCGCGCTGACCGGTCCGTACTTCATGCGCACCATCGCCGCCAACGCGAGCGCGAACCTGATGCGCAACGTGTGGTCGTACCTGATCATCTTCTGCGGCCACTTTCCCGACGGCGCCGTGCACTTCACCGAGGAGGAGCTCGAGGACGAGACGCGCGCCGAGTGGTACCTGCGCCAGATGCTCGGCTCGGCCAACTTCGAGGGCGGCCGGTTCCTGCACCTGATGAGCGGCCAGCTCGGCTACCAGATCGAGCACCACCTGTTCCCCGACCTGCCCAGCAACCGGTACGCCGAGATCTCGGTGCAGGTCCGCGACCTCTGCGCGCGCTACGACATCCCGTACACGACCGGCCCGCTGCACCGCCAGTACGGACAGGTGCTGCGCACGATCATGAAGATGACGCTGCCCGACCGCTTCACCTCGCACGACCCCGCGCCCGAGCCGCCGCGCAAGGCCCGCCGCCGACGCCTGAGCGACGACGAGCGCCAGGGGCGTCGCCTCGAGCTCGGCCACTGGTCGCGGAGCGCGTCGGCGTGAGGCCGGCCCTGGCCGAGCGGCCGGTCGACCCCGAGGTCGGCGTCCTCGTGCCGTTCGCGGTCGAGGACGACGCCGGCCACGTCGACCACGCCCGGGTGGTCAAGCGTCGCGCCACCCGCTGCGCGCTCAGCCGGATCTGCGGGATGTGCGGCGACAGCCTGGAGTGGCCCCTCGCCTTCCTCGGCACGCCCGACGAGGTGGAGGCCAACACCTTCGTCTTCCCCCCGCTGCACACCGCGTGCGCCGAGCAGGCCCTGGCCACCTACCCGGCCCTCGGCGACGGCTACCTCGGCCGCCCCGTCGCCCCCGCCCGGTGGGCCCTGGTCACGACCGGCGGCTTCGACATCGAGCGCCCCGCCGACCGCACCGGCGACCAGCGGCTCCTGTTCCACCCGCACTCGGTCACCTCCACCACCTGGACGCCCTGACCCCCACCGACTTGTCATGCGGACGTGCGCACATCACGATGCCTGCATGGGTGAGGACGGGAACGACTACGCGGAGGTCAGCGAGCTGTTCGGCGCGCTGGCGTCGCCGGTCCGGGCGGCGATCGTCCACCGGCTCACCGAGGGGGAGCAGGCGGTGCACGAGCTGGTGGACGCCCTCGGGCTGAGCCAGCCGCTCGTCTCGCAGCACCTGCGCGTCCTCCGCTCGGCGCGGCTGGTGCGGTCGTCGCGCCGCGGGCGCGAGGTGGCCTACGTGCTGGCCGACGACCACGTGGCCCACGTGTTCCTCGACGCCCTGCACCACGCGCGCGAGGCGGCCGCGCACTGAGGCGCGGCGCAGGTCAGCGCGCGGCGGCCTTCCGCTCGCGCTTGTGCGCGTACATCTGGACGTCGGCGCGGCCCATCGCCGCGGAGATCCCGCCGTCCTCGACCGTCGCGGAGCTGCTCCCCAACGAGGCGGCCACGCCCACCTCGACGAGGCGCGCGGCCACGTCGCGCAGGAGCACGTCGAACGCGGCGCGACTGCGACCGACGCAGAGCAGCCCGAACTCGTCGCCGCTGAGGCGCGCCACCACGGCGCGGTCGCCGGCGGCCCGCAGCAGCGCGCCGGCCATCGACTGCAGCACGGCGTCGCCGGCCAGGTGACCGCGTCCGTCGTTGATCGCCTTCAGGCCGTCGACGTCGACGATCGCGACGTGCACGGCGTCGCCGTACGCCTCGAGCCGCCGCTCGGCGTCGACGACCGCCCGGTTCCAGGCGCGCCGGTTCATCAGCTCGGTCAGCTCGTCGGTGAGCGCGGACAGCTGCGCGTCGACGCGGGCGGCGTCGGCGGCGTCGAGCAGGCGGGACGCCCTGAGCTGGTGGGTGAGCATCCGGCTGCTGAACCGCAGCAGGTCGAGGTCGACCACCTGCACGGCCTCGACCGGCCACGGGTCCACGCCGCACAGGACGCCGAACACCTGGCCGTTGCCGTCGTCGATCGGCACGCCCGCGTAGGCGCGGATGCGGGTGGCCATCGGGAGGTGGGCGTAGTCCTGGTCCTGGCGGGAGTCCCGGACGATGGGCGCCGCGCCACTCATCATCTGGTGGCAGAAGCTGGAGGCGAAGGGGACGCGATCGCCCCGGGCGAGGATGTTGTCCTCGTGCACGTGCAGGTGGACCTGGACGTCGTCGACCACGCGGGACACCGACCAGTCCGAGAGCGCCGAGCTCTCGCGGAGGTAGGCCACCACGTCGAGCGCGGCGCGGGTGAAGAGCTCGTCCCCGCGCAGCGTCGGTCGGGTGGCCATCCCGCGAGTATCGCCCTCGTCGGACGGCCGTGCGGGTCAGGCGCTTGTGCGGCGGGTCCCGCCCGTCCACCTGCGGGGGACACCTCGTCAACCTGGACCAGGGCCGGGTTGGCAGTGCGTGCACCACCACGTCCGGCGACGGCCAGGGTCGCCGGGCACCTCGGCCTCGACCCGGACCGTCGTCCCGCAGCGCAGGCACGGCCTCCCCGCCCGCCCCGCCACCCAGTGGGACTCGCCCCGTCGTCTGCTCCCGGTGGTCACCTGGTAGCCGTCCCGGCTGTGCGCGGAGTGGCGCAGGGCCCGTGCGCCCAGCCGGACCAGGGCGACGAGGTCGACGTCGCCGACGGGCGTCCACGGGCTCGCGCCGCGCAGGAAGCAGAGCTCGTTGGCCCACAGGTTGCCCAGACCGGCCAGGTTGCGCTGGTCGAGCAGGGCGGCCGCGAGCGGACGGTCGGGCGCGAGGCCGAGGCGCCGGACGGCCTCGGCGGGATCCCAGTCCTCGCGCAGCGGGTCGGGTCCGAGGTGGCCGACGGCGCGGTGCTCGTCACGCGTGCGCAGCAGCTCGACGACGGGCAGCGACAGCCCGTGGGCCGTGGTCCCGTCCTCGACCGCGAGGAGCACCCGGACGTCCGGCAGGAGGCGACGCGGGAGCGACCTCCCGGGCGCGGTGACGGTCCACGACCCGTCCATCCGCAGGTGCGTGTGCAGGGTCAGCCCGTCGTCGAACCGGGTGAGCAGGTGCTTACCGTGCGTGTCGTGCGCGAGGATCCGCCGCCCCGACAGGTCAGCCGTGGCGTGGGCGGCCACCCGGAGGTCGCCGCGCGCGAGCACGCCGCCGAGCATGCGCGAGTCCAGGCGCCGGGCGAGACGGTAGACGCTGTCGCCCTCGGGCACCGGTGACCGATCAGCCCTGGACGGGGCGGACGGGGGCGGCGGCGTCGACGGTGGTGCTCACCGTCCGAACCTATGCAGCGCGTGGCCGCCCCGCGCGTCGACGTGTGACGGTTCGCGGGACGTCCCGAGGAGGGTCAGGCGCCCCGCGACGCCGCGATCAGCTCGTCCAGCCGTGCGTGGTCGAAGCGGCCCTGGGCGAAGTCGGCGAGCTGGCCGAGGGTGAACTCGCGCATCATCAGCGCGACGTGCGAGCCCAGGCCCGCGTCGCCGTCGGCGCCGATCGCCTCGGCGAACCGGGCACCGACCACGGGGTCGTCCAGGGCCTCGCCGACCGTCGACATGGTGGTGAGGGGTTCGGCCGGGCTCTCGCCGACGACGTCGAGGTCGGCGTGCAGGCGCAGGTCGCGCGACGACCCGCCGACCGACACCACGAACCGTCCGCCCTCGACGAACCAGCGGTGCTTGGGCTCGTGCCAGTAGGCCAGGGCTCGTGACGAGAGCGTGAGGTCCACGTCGCGCGACTCGCCGGGCTCGAGCGAAACCCGGACGAACGCGCGCAGCTCGCGCACGGGCCGCTGCACCGCCGACTCGGGGTCGCCCACGTAGACCTGGACGACCTCGGCGCCCGCGCGGGCGCCGGTGTTGGTGACGGTCAGGCGCACCGAGACGGTGGAGCCGGCCCCCTCGCCGTCGACCGTCACGGCCAGGTCGTCGTAGGAGAACGTGGTGTAGGTCAGGCCGTGCCCGAAGGGGTAGGCGACGTCGGTGCCGCGGGTGTCGTACCAGCGGTAGCCGACGAGCACGCCCTCTCCGTAGACCACCTGGCCGAGACCGCCGGGGAAGCGCCCGAACGCCGGGGTGTCCTCCAGGGCGTGCGGGATCGTCTCGGTGAGCCGGCCGGACGGGGCGCTCCGCCCGACGAGGAGGTCGGCGACG
The DNA here is from genome assembly GCA_030655315.1 of Nocardioidaceae bacterium. Taxonomy (GTDB): domain Bacteria; phylum Actinomycetota; class Actinomycetes; order Propionibacteriales; family Nocardioidaceae; genus JAURVT01. The sequence continues at coordinate 73,559 of JAURVT010000050.1, forward strand.
GCGGCGCCGCCGGCCTGGCCGCCGAGCCACGCCTCGAGCACCGCCGGTGCACGGTCCTGCCACCCGGTCACCGTCACCGCGGACCCGTTCGCGAGCACCACGACCACGCGGGGGCAGACCTGGGCGACCTCGGCCAGCAGCGTGGTCTGGGTCGCGGGGAGCCGCAGGTGGGTGCGGTCGAAGCCCTCGGACTCCTCCGCGGCGGGCAGCCCCAGGACGAGCACGACCGTGGTCGCCCCCCGGGCCAGCTCGACCGCCTCGGCGCGCAGGTCGGCGTCGGCGGTGTCGTCGCCGTCGAGCGTGTAGCCCGCGGCGAACCCGGTGTCGTCGCCGACGACCGCGCGCAGCGACGAGAGGACGTCGTCCACGCGGGTGGCCTCCACCTGCGAGGAGCCCGCGCCCTGGAAGCGCGGCGTCCGGGCCAGCTCGCCGACCACGACCAGGCCCGTGTCGGCCTCGTCGAGCGGCAGCAGCGGGGCGCCGTCGACGGGGTCGTTCTTGAGCAGGACGGCGGCCCGCGCCGCGGCCTCGCGCGCGAGCGCGTGGTGCGCGTCGACGTCGACGTCGACCGGCCCGGCGCCCTGCCGGCCCCGCTCGACGAGCCGCAGCACGCGCCGCACCGAGGCATCGAGGGCGGCCTCGTCGAGGCTGCCGTCCTCCAGCGCGGCGAGCACGTCGGCGTCCGAGCGCCCGTCCACCCCGGGCATCCGCAGGTCGAGCCCGGCGGCGATCGCGGCGGGGTGGTCGTGGACCGCGCCCCAGTCCGACATGACGAGCCCGTCGAAGCCCCATTCGTCGCGCAGGACCTGCGTCAGCAGCTGGTGGTGCCGGGACGCGTGCGTGCCGTTGACCCGGTTGTACGCGCACATGACCGTCCACGGACGGGCCCGGGTGACGACGTGCTCGAAGCCCGCGAGGTAGACCTCGCGCAGCGTGCGCTGGTCGACGACGGCGTCGACGCGCATCCGGTCGGTCTCCTGGTTGTTGACCGCGAAGTGCTTGAGGGACGCGCCCACGCCCTCGGACTGCATGCCCTCGACGAGAGCGGCGCCGAGGACGCCCGACACGTGCGGGTCCTCGGACAGGTACTCGAAGTTGCGGCCGCACAGCGGCGACCGCTTGATGTTGATGCCCGGCCCGAGGAGCACCGCGACGTCCGCCGCGCGCGTCTCGCGGCCGAGCGCCGCGCCGACCTCCCGGAGCAGGTCGGCGTCCCAGGTGGAGCCGAGCGCCACGGCGGTCGGGAAGCAGGTGGCGGGCAGCGTCGACCGGGTGCCGTCGTCGCCCACGACCTCCTTGCGCAGGCCGTGCGGGCCGTCCGAGACCATGATCGACGGCACGCCGAGCCGCTCGACGGCCTCGGTGTCCCAGAAGCCGACGCCGGAGGTGAGCGCGACCTTCTCCTCGCGCGTCAGGTCGGCCATCACCTCCTCGACGTCGAAGGGGGGAGTCGTCGCGGAGGCGTCGTCGGTCATCGGGGGGTCCCGTCGTCGGCAGGGGTGGCCGCGCCCACCCTCTCACCGGCGCGCCCGGCTGCACAGACCCCGCGACCCGAACCCGTGCGCCGTCGTCGTGCCGCTGTCGGTGGGCCCCCCTAGCGTGGGCGCATGAGCACCTCCAGCGACGAGACCACCCCCGAGACCCCGGCCGACACCGCCGACCAGGCCCCCGCCGACACCGGCGAGGAGGTCATCGGCGCCGGCGCCACGGCCGCCAACACCACCGAGAAGGACCCCGACGCCTGGGTCACCGGCGACGAGGACATGACCGGCGCGCAGCGCAGCTACCTCGACACCCTGGCCCGCGAGGCCGGCGAGACGCTGCCGGCCACGCTCACCAAGGCCGAGGCCTCGCAGCACATCGACCGGCTGCAGTCCAAGACGGGTCGCGGCGAGGGCTGATCCCTCCCCACGGGCGGGGCGTGCCCGACCGGCGCGCCCTCGTCCGTGTCGTCCCGGTTGCGCCGAAGGTCACGGACGCTACGTTCGTCACCTGACGCAACAGGGAGGGAGACCCATGAGCACAGGAGTCATCATCGCCATCGTCGCGGTGGTCGTCGTCGTGCTGCTGGTCCTGGGGGTGGTCGCCGCGCTGGCGGCCCGCAGGAAGCAGCAGGAGGCCAAGCGGGTCGAGGCCGCGGGGCTGCGCGAGCAGGCCCAGGGACGTGAGAACGCGCTGCGTCGCCAGGAGGCCGAGGCCGCCGAGGTCGACGCCAAGGCCCGCGCGGCCCGCGCCGAGGCCGACGAGCGCACCGCCCGAGCCCGCAAGCTCGAGGTCGACGCCCAGGAGCGTGGAGCCCAGGCCGAGGCGCTGCGGTCCGAGCAGCGCGACCACCTCCGTCGGGCCGACGAGATCGATCCCGACGTGAAGCGCGGTCGCGGCGAGGACGCCGACGGATCCGGTTCGGACACCTCCCGTGGCGACAACCCCCGCTCGGACTCCCGTGTCGACGAGTCCCGTGCCGACGGCTCGCAGCCGGACACCACGCGCACGGACACCGCGCGCACGGACACCACGCGGACGGGGGCGACGGCGGTCGGCGCCCACGACGCCGGACCCGCGCGCGACGCCGACGACGCCATCCCGGTCGAGCCTCACGTCGGCGCCACGCAGGCCGTCGACGACGGTCCGCACCAGGAGGGGTCCGGTCCCGACGCCCCGCGCGAGGGACGCCGGCGCGCCGACGAGACGCCCTGAGCGGCTCCCGTCCGGACGCACCTCCACGACGCCCCCGACCCGTGAGGTCGGGGGCGTCGTGCGTCCAGGGGGGGTGAACAGGAGCGAAACTTGTTCACGTCGGTCTTTACACGCGAACAAGTTCTGAGTAGGTTCTGAACAGGTTCTACCGCAACACCTCTCACAGCACCCGCTCTCGGCGACGAAGGACCCTCCCATGGCGAACCTCACCCGGCTCCCGGCTCCCACCCAGGACAGCTACGAGTGGCAGTACGACGGTGCCTGCAACGACGCCGACCCCGAGACCTTCTTCTCGCCCGAGTTCGAGCGCGGCCCGCGTCGCCGGGCCCGCGAGAACGCGGCCAAGTCCTTCTGCGCCCGCTGCCCCGTCATCGACACCTGCCGCGAGCACGCGCTGAGCGTCCAGGAGCCCTTCGGTGTGTGGGGCGGCCTCACCACCCACGAGCGCGAGAGCGTCCTGCAGCAGCGCGCGGTCTCCTGACCGACGGTCGCACCGGGGCCGGCGCGCCCGACGTCCTGGTGCGAGCTCTCCGCGCCGGTGGCTCGGTCTTCGCCGAGGAGGAGGCCGCCGAGATCCTCCGGCACGGGCTGAGCGACTCCGAGCGGGACGAGGTCGTGCGACGCCGCACCGCCGGCGTCCCCCTCGAGCACCTGCTCGGCAGCGTCGCCCTGGCCGGCCTCGACCTCCGGGTCGACGCCGGCCTCTTCGTGCCCCGGGCCCGGACCGGCCTGTTGAGCGCACGGGCGGTGTCGGCCTGCCGCACCCGGCCGGGTGCGGTCTTCGTCGAGCTCTGCTGCGGCGTCGCGCCGCTCGCGGCGGCCGTCGAGCGTGCAGGGGTGGCCGACGTCCTGGTCGCCACCGACGTCGACCCACGGTGCGCACCGGCAGCGTCCGCGAACGTGCCGACGGCGCTCGTCGGCACCGGCGACCTCTTCGACGGCGTCCCCTCCCACCTGCGGGGACGCCTCGACGTCGTCGCCGCCGTGCCGCCCTACGTGCCCGACGACGACCTCGTCCTGCTGCCGCCCGAGGCGCGGGACCACGAGCCGCGGGGGGCCCTGCTCGGCGGACCCGACGGTCTCGACGTGGTGCGGCGGATGGTGGGCCGTGCACCGGAGTGGCTGTCCAGCCGGGGTGTCCTCCTGGTCGAGGTCAGCCGGGCCCAGGCCCCGGCGGCGATCCGCGCGGGGGTCGATGCCGGCCTCGTCGCCGAGCGGCTGGACCTGCGCGCCGACCGGACCGCCGTCGTCTCCTGGCGGGCCGGCGGGCCCGACCCATGGTCACCGGGCCCCCGGCGGACGTAGCATCGTCCCGTGCGGATCGCCGTGGACCGCACGGACCCCGGCGTCCCGGACCCGACGTCGGAGGAATCCTTGGTCCAGCGAGGACGACCATGACCCACACCGTGGAGCCCGAACACCGACCGTCGTCGCCGGTCACCGACGACGACGACGGGGATCCCGCGATCGTCCTGGTGCACCCGCTGCGCGAGCCGTCCGCCGAGCTCTCGCTCACGGTCACCCTCGACCAGACCGCGCGGCTCCAGGAGCTGCTCACCTCGCGCAGCGTCGCCAGCCAGGTGGTCCCGGCGCGTGACGACGGCGGCCTGACCGAGGTCCGGGTGAGCGTGGGCGACGACGCCCGGGCCGTCGACGACGTCGCCGACTGCCTCCAGATCCTGCTGCAGATGCTCGGCCGGGCCGTGTTCGGCCCGCTGTCCAACCCCGCGCTCCTCGACGTCGCCCGTCAGGGCCGCGACGTCGTCGCGGCCGAGGTCGCGCGCACGTTCGCGCCGCTGAGGCCCTTCCTGCCCGCCTGACCCGGCCGGTCGCCGGCGGCCCTGGGCGGCGGTGGCAGGATCGTCGGGTGAGCCAGGACCCGCCCCGCCCGCCCGAGACGCTCGGGTCCGCCGCCGCCAACGCCCTCGTGTTCGGCTCGTCGGCGGCCGTGCTGGTCGTCGAGCTGGTCGCGCTGCGGCTGCTGGCCCCCTACCTCGGCCTCACGCTGCAGACGAACACGCTGGTGATCGGCATCGCGCTCGCCGCGATCGCCTTCGGCTCCTGGGCCGGTGGCCGGGCCGCCGACCTGGTGCCGCCCCGCCGCACGCTCGCCCCGCTCCTCGCGGTGTCGGGCGCGGTCGTGGTGGCCACCCCCTTCCTGGTGCGCACCACCGGCGAGCTGAGCCGGGGCGGGGACGTGACCGCGGTGCTCGGGGTCGCGGCGCTCGCCATCCTGGTGCCGGGCGCGCTGCTGTCCGCCGTGACGCCGATGGTCACCAAGCTGCGGCTGCGGACCCTGGAGGAGACCGGCACGGTCGTCGGTCGACTGTCCGGCGTCGGGACCACCGGGGCCATCGTCGGCACGGTCCTCACCGGCTTCGTCTTCGTGGCCGCCGTCCCCGTCACCGCGATCCTCGTCGCGCTCGGCGTCGTGCTCCTGGTCGCCGCGGTGGCCGTCGGCCTCGCGTCGCGCGGCTGGCGCGGCGTCGTCACGCCCGTCGTGGTCACCCTGGTCGGCGCGACGGCGTCGCTGCTCGCGCCGGGCGACTGCGACGTCGAGACCACCTACCACTGCGCCCGCGTGGTGGCCGACCCCGACCGGCCGAGCGGACGCATCCTCGAGCTCGACACGCTGCGGCACTCGTACGTCGACCTCGAGGACCCGACCTACCTCGACTTCGACTACGTCCAGGCGGTGGCGTCGCTGACCGACACCGCGTGGCCCGCCGGCCGCCCGCTGCGGGCGTACCACCTGGGCGGCGGCGGCCTCACCCTCCCGCGCTACCTCGACGAGGTCCGTCCCGGCACCCGCAACCTGGTCTCGGAGATCGACGGTGGCGTCGTCGCGGTCGACCGCGATCGCCTCGGCCTGCGCACGGGGGAGGGCATCGACGTCCGGGTCGAGGACGGCCGCCGCGGCGTCGAGCGGCTGCCCGCCGACGGCCGCGACCTCGTCGTCGGCGACGCGTTCGGCGGCGTCGCCGTGCCGTGGCACCTCACCACGCGCGAGACCGCGCAGGAGGTCCGCCGCGTGCTCGTCGACGACGGGATCTACGCGGTCAACCTGATCGACTACGGACCGATGGACTTCGCGCGGGCCGAGGTGGCCACGCTCGCCTCGGTGTTCGCGCACGTGGACGTCGTGGCGAACCCGCGCACGATCGACGGCGACCGCGGCGGCAACCTCGTGGTGCTCGCGTCCGACCGGGAGATCGACGCCGACGCGCTGCAGGCGCGGATCGACGAGCGCGGCACCGACTACGTCGTCCGCAGCGGCGGCGACGTGACGCGCTTCGCCGGCGACGCCCGCGTGCTCACCGACGACTTCGCACCGGTGGACCAGCTGGTGACGCCGTACCCGCCGGCCGGGTCGTTCGACCGGTCGCAGGGCTGAGGCGCCTCAGGCGTCCTCGTGCTCCCGGTCGGGCAGGTAGCCGCTCTCGGCGCGCACGCCCGCGACCGCCGACAGGGCCGCGGTCACGGCCGCGCCGCTGAGCGACACCACGAGCCAGCAGGTGGTCAGGAGGTCGACGTCCGACGACGGGGCGAGCGGGGCGATCATCTCCCACGGCACGACCAGCGCGGACAGCGCGAGCAGGAAGCTGACGCCGAGCGGGAGGCCCCAGGAGCGGTCGAGCTCGTCGATCGCGTGCTCGCGCGCGGCGAGGTCGGCACGGAGGTCCTCGAGCACGTGGGCGCGCTCGGCCTCGGCCCACAGGCGCAGCCGGGCGTTGCGACGCACGTGCGCCCGACGGACCAGCACGTGGCGCACCAGGCCGGTGACGATGCCGATCGTGGCGAGCGCCATCGCGGCGATGACGAGCGTGTGCGACGGGCGGAAGAACGAGGCCAGGACGATCGCGGCGGTCGAGGCCAGGGTGAGCAGGTAACCGGTCTGCAGCGAGGCGGGGTCGTCGTGGTCGGCGCGCGCGAACGGTCGGTTCATCAGGTCCTCAGGTGGTGCAGATCCGGGTGTGTCCCCCCAAGTGTTCGTCACCGGGGGTGGATCGGCCCCATCGGTCGAGGTGATCTTGCACACCCGTGCCGGCGGGCTCCTGACGCTTGGTGCCACCCCCTAGGATCGGCGCGCCGCACCACTTCGGAACGGCTCCTCCGAGAGGCCGCAGATGCTCACCAACTGGGCGGGGAACGTCACGTTCTCCACCGACGTCCTGCACCGTCCGACCACGGTCGAGCAGCTGCAGGAGGTGGTCGCCGCGGCCCCCGCGCTACGGGTCCTCGGCTCCGGTCACTCCTTCAGCACGGTGGCCGACTCCGACGCCGCGCTGGTCACCGTCCGCGGGCTGGACCTGCCCAGCGTCGTCGAGCCGGGCGGCGAGCTCGTCACGGTGGCCGCGGGCCGGCACTTCGGCGAGGTCGCGGCCGAGCTGACGACGTGGGGTCGCGCCCTGCACAACCTCGGCTCGCTGCCGCACATCTCCCTCGCCGGCGCGGTCTCCACCGGCACCCACGGCTCGGGCGTCGACCTGGGCAACCTGTCCACCGCCGTCGAGGCGGTCGAGCTGGTGACCGCGGGCGGCGAGCTCGTCCGGCTGTCGCGCGCCGACGACCCCGAGGTCTTCGGCGGTGCGGTGCTGGCACTCGGCGCGCTCGGCGTCATGACCCGCCTGACGCTGCGCACCCAGCCCACCTACGAGGTCCGCCAGGACGTCTGGCTCGACGTGCCGCTCGAGACCTACCTCGAGCAGATGACCGAGGTGATGGCCGCGGGCTACAGCGTCAGCGTCTTCACCGACTGGTCGCGGCCCGACGTGCTCGAGAAGGTCTGGGTCAAGTCGCGCGTGGACGTCGCGGGCGACGGCCAGGCCGAGACGGAGCGCTGGGGCGGCACCCTGGCCACCACGGCGCAGCACGCCATCACGGGCATCGACCCGAGCGCGGCGACCCAGCAGCTCGGCGTCCCGGGGCCCTGGAACGAGCGGCTCCCGCACTTCCGGCTCGCCTTCACCCCGAGCAGCGGCGACGAGATCCAGTCCGAGTACCTGCTGCCGCGCGAGCACGGCCCCGACGCCGTCCGGGCGCTGCGCGGGATCGCGGACCGGTTCCCCGGCGTGCTGCTCGTCTGCGAGCTGCGCACCGTCGCGGCCGACGACCTCTGGATCAGTCCCACGCACGAGCGCGACGCCATCGCCCTGCACTTCACCTGGACCGACGACGCCGCACGCGTGATGCCGGTCGTCGCCGCCGTGGAGCAGGCCATCGCGCCGTACTCGCCCCGCCCGCACTGGGGCAAGGTCTTCGCCGCCGACCCCGCCGAGGTCGGCGCCCTCTACCCGCGGCTGGACGACCTCGTCGCCCTGGTGCGCCGCACCGACCCCGACGGGGTCTTCGTCAACGACTTCACCCGCCGCCACCTCGGCCTCTGAGCGATCCCCGGGCCGTCGACCTCCGGCTCAGCGCCGTCGACTTCCGGCTCAGTCACCCATCGGCGAGCCCGAGGGGTGACTGAGCCGGAAGTCGACGCGGGTGGTGCGGCCTCAGAGGGCGGTGCGGTGCTCGCCGGTCCAGGCGAGGAGGTCCTCGAGGGGCCACGCGTTGACGACGCGGTCGGGGCCGAGGCCCGCCTCGGTGGCGCGCGCGCAGCCGTAGCCGAGGAAGTCGAGCTGCCCGGGTGCGTGGGCGTCGGTGTCGATCGAGAACAGGCAGCCGGTGTCGCGGGCCAGCTCGATCAGCCGCATCGGCGGGTCGCGGCGCTCGGGGCGGCTGTTGACCTCCACGGCGGTGTCGAACCGGGCGCACGCCTCGAACACCATCTCGGCGTCGAACGACGACTCCGGACGGGTGCCGCGGCCACCCTCGACGAGCCGGCCCGTGCAGTGCCCCAGCACGTCGACGTGCGGGTTGGCGGCGGCCGTCACCATCCGTCGCGTCATGGTGGCGGAGTCGTCCTTGAGCTTGGAGTGGATGCTCGCCACGACGACGTCGAGCCGCTCGAGCAGCTCGTCCTCCTGGTCGAGCGACCCGTCGTCGAGGATGTCGACCTCGATGCCGGTGAGCACCCGGAACGGCGCCAGCTCGGCGTTGAGCGCGGCGACGACGTCGAGCTGCTGGCGCAGCCGCTGCGGCGAGAGCCCGTTGGCGACGCGCAGGCGGGGGGAGTGGTCGGTCAGGGCGCAGTAGTCGTGGCCGAGCGACGCCGCGGTGCGCATCATCTCGGCGATCGGGCTGCCGCCGTCGGACCAGTCCGAGTGCGTGTGCAGGTCGCCCTTCAGTGCGGCCCGCAGCTGGGCGCCGTCGGGCCCGATCGGCTCGGCCTCGTCACGGACGGTGGCGAGCTTGTCGGGCACCCGGCCGGCGACGGCCTGGCTGATCGCCTTGGCCGTGCTCGGGCCCACGCCGGGCAGGTCCTTCCACTGGCGCGACGTCTCGAGGGCGGCTCGCTCGTCGCCGTCGAGGCCCTCGACGACGTCGGCCGCCCGGCGGTACGCCTGCACGCGGTGGGTGTCGGCGCGGGCCCGCTCCATCCAGAAGCCGATCTCGCGCAGTGCCTGCACCGGGTCCATGGCTGCAGTCTGCCCTGCGCCCGTCCCGGCGTCAGGCCTGCTGGGCGTCGTCGCCCTCGGCGGCCTTCTGCTCCTCGACCTGGCGGTGCACGTCGACCATGTCGACCTCGCGGACCGCGCCGATCAGCTGCTCGAGCGACGGCGCCGGGAGCGCGCCGGCCTGGTTGAACAGGCACACGCCGTCGCGGAAGGCCATCAGTGTCGGGATGGACGAGATGCCGAGGCTGCCGGCGAGCTCCTGCTCGGCCTCGGTGTCGACCTTGGCGAAGGTGATGTCGCCGTGCTCCTCCGAGGCGGCCTCGAAGACGGGCCCGAACTGGCGGCACGGGCCGCACCAGGCGGCCCAGAAGTCGACGAGCACGATGCCGTCGCCCTCGATGGTCTCCATGAAGCGGTCGGCGGTCAGGGTGGTGGTGCTCACGGGAGTCCTTCCGGTGCGGGTCTGCTGCCTACACCCGGTGCCAACCACCGTCCGGCCGAGCCGATTCCCCGGAGCGCCGCCGCCGGCTCAGGGCGCGATCCGGCCGGCCAACCAGGAGATCGCGAGAGGGTAGCGGTGCTCGATGCCGCCGTGGCCGGCCTCGAAGTGCTCGAAGGCCAGCCGGTCCGGGGGTAGACCGACGTCGAGCAGGCCGTCGGCGAACGCCTGCGCGCCCACGTCGAGGAACCACTCGTCGCGGGTGCCGCCGTCGACCCAGGCGCCGCGCAGCGAGCGCATCGCCTCGGCGTGGTCGGGGCGGTGCAGCATCCGCACGGGGTCCCACGCGAGCCAGCGCTGCCACCGGGCCTCGTCGAGCACCCCGGTCCGGGTGTCGAACGGGAGGCGGACGGTGCCGTCGTCGTCGGCGGAGAAGCAGGCCGCGACGCCGAGCTCCATCAGCAGGACGTCGTCCGCGGGGTCGGTGCCGGCGACCCGGCCGGAGAAGTCGCGCCACCAGGCCCAGACGTCGCCGTCGTGGGCGCGGAGCGCGCGCACGCACCGCGCGAACTCGGGCAGGTAGAGGTACTCGTACAGCGCGTCGCCGGCGTGCGTCGCGAGGGCGCCGAAGAGGTCGGGACGTAGCATCGGCGTGATCATCGCGCCGAACCCGCCCGAGCTCTTGCCGGTGACCGCGCGGTGGTCGCGGTCGGCGAGGGTGCGGTAGTGCGCGTCGACCCACGGGACGACCTCGTCGCACAGGTAGGAGTGGTAGGCGCCGGTGCCGGGGGAGTCGACGAACTGGCTCCCGCCGTAGAGCGTCCAGGCGTCGACGTAGACCGCGACGAACCCGGGCACGTCGGGATCGCCCTGGAGGGCGTCGACCGCCTCGGGGGTGGTGCGGCGGTAGGGGCGCCGGTTGTGCCACATGTCGACGTGGCCGGTGTAGCCCTGCAGCAGGTAGACGGTGGGGTAGCGCCGGTCGGAGTCGTCGTAGCCCGGCGGCACCTGGACCCACAGCGGGCGGACCGACGGGTCGCCGAGGGGGTTGTCGCGGAGCAGGACGCTGTCGATCTCGCGCTCGTCGAGGCGTCCGGCCAGCGGCGTGGGCCAGGGGTGCACGGGGACCTCCGGGGGCTCGGGTGCACCCACCGTACGGCCCCGGACCGCACGGCCCCGGACAGACGTCACCCCGCCACTCTCGGGGGGTGAGCGGCGGGGTGACTGACGGACGAGGGGTCTCGGGTCCCGTTGTCCGTCACCCAAATGTACCCGCGATCGGGCCGCGCGCCCGAACAACCTCCGAAGTCCTCCCGGGAGGCTCAGGGACGGACGCTCCCGCGCAGCGCGCCGAGCCGTCCGAGGGCCTCGGTGAGGACCTCCTCGCGCTTGCAGAACGCCCAGCGCACCAGGGGACGGCCGGCGTCCTGGTCGTCGTGGAACACCTGGTGGGGGACGGCCACGACGCCGGCGCGCTCGGGCAGGGAGAGGCAGAACTCCAGGCCGTCGGTGAAGCCCAGCGGACGGATGTCGGTGGTCGCGAAGTAGGTCCCGTCGGGGACCTTCACGTCGAAGCCGAGCGCGTCGAGGCCCTCGCAGAGCTGGTCGCGGCGGTCCTGCAGCCGGCGCGTGGTGCCGGTGTAGAAGGAGTCGTCCGCGCCGAGCGCCTCGGCGATGGCCGGCTGCAGCGGTGCACCCGAGGTGAAGGTGAGGAACTGCTTGGCGGTGACCATCGCGCGCACCAGCGTCGCCGGACCGCTCGCCCAGCCGATCTTCCAGCCGGTGAACGAGAACGTCTTGCCCCCGCTGGAGATCGTCAGCGTGCGCTCGGCCATGCCGAACAGCGTGCAGATCGGGACGTGCACGCGCCCGTCGAACACGAGGTGCTCGTAGACCTCGTCGCTGATCACGGTGAGGTCGTGCTCGACGGCGACCCGTGCGACGGCCGCGAGCTCGTCCGGCGTCAGGACCGTGCCGGTGGGGTTGTGCGGCGTGTTGAGCAGGAGCACCCGGGTGCGGTCGGTGACCGCGGCGCGGAGCGCGTCGACGTCGAGCCGGAAGTCGGGCCAGCGCAGCGTGACGGGCCGTCGGACGCCACCGGCCATCTGGATCCCGGCGACGTAGGAGTCGTAGTAGGGCTCGAGGACCACGACCTCGTCGCCGGGGTCGACGAGCCCGAGCAACGCGGCGGCGACGGCCTCGGTGGCCCCCGTCGTGACCGCGACCTCGGTGTCGGGGTCGAGGTCGATGCCGTAGAAGCGCCGCTGGTGCGCCGCGACGGCCCGGCGCAGCTCGGGGGTGCCGGGCCCGGGGGCGTACTGGTTGCGACCGGACCTCATCGCCGCGACGGCGGCGTCGACGACCGAGGCCGGTCCGTCGGTGTCGGGGAAGCCCTGGCCGAGGTTGACCGCGCCGGTGCGCAGGGCGAGGGCCGACATCTCGGCGAAGACGGTGGTGCCGAGGCCCCGGGTGCGTTCGCTGGCGGTCTTCACGGAGTCGAGGCTACTGCCGCTGTGAGGTGAGACACTGGGACGGTGAGCACGACGACTCGGGAGTCGACGACCCCACCTGGTCCCAGCCGCGCGCGCCGCTGGGGCACCGCGACGATCGTCGGCGTGCTGCTGATGGCGGTCGGCGTCTCGATGCTGAGCTACGTCGGCTGGGAGTACTACGGCACCAACATCGTCTCCAAGCGCGCGCAGGCCTCGCTCAGCCAGGGCCTCGGCGAGCAGTGGGCGTCGGAGCAGGAGAAGAACCCCGTCCGCGGCGACGCGATCGCGCTGGTGCGGATCCCGCGCTTCGGCGAGGACTACGAGGTCCCGCTCGTCAAGGGGGTCGACAAGAAGTCCCTGGCACGCGGCATCGGCTGGTTCCCCCGGTCGGCGCAGCCCGGCGCGGTGGGCAACTTCGCGATCGCCGGTCACCGTGTCACGCACGGCGAGCCGTTCCGCAGCTTCCTCAAGCTGCGCAAGGGCGACACGGTGGAGGTCGAGACGCGGACGCACGTCTACACCTACGTGCTGCGCGACGCCGGCACCGACCGCACCGTCGACTTCACCGACACCTGGGTCACCGACCCCGTCCCGGGCAAGCCCGCCGACACCACGCCCACCGAGCAGACGATCACGCTCGTCACCTGCTCCGAGCTGTTCCACACCGACGACCGCCAGGTGGTCTTCGGCGACCTCGAGAGCGCGGACGTCAAGCCGCCGCAGTCCTGAGGCCCGCCGTCCTGGCGCTCCTCTAGGGTTCGGCACATGAGCGACCGCGCGACCGTCATCGAGCAGATCAAGACCAAGGCGGTCGTGCACGGCCGCGTCACGCTGTCGTCGGGCCGCGAGGCCGACTACTACGTCGACATGCGTCGCGTCACGCTCGACGCCGAGGCGTCGCCCGCCATCGGCCGGGTGATGCTCGAGCTCACCGACGACCTGTCGTTCGACGCCGTCGGCGGGCTGACGCTCGGTGCCGATCCCGTCGCGACGGCGATGATGCACCAGGCCGCGGCGCAGGGACGCGTGCTCGACGCGTTCGTCGTCCGCAAGGCCGAGAAGCAGCACGGCATGCAGCGCCTGATCGAGGGACCCGACGTCGCCGGACGGCGGGTGCTCGCGGTCGAGGACACCAACACCACGGGCGGGTCGGTGCTCACCGCCGTCGACGCGCTCGTCGAGGCCGGGGCGATCGTCGTCGGCGTGGCCGTCGTCGTCGACCGGGCCACCGGCGCGGCCGAGCGGATCGCCGAGCGCGGGCTCGACTACCGCTGGGCGGTCGGCAAGGACGAGCTCGGCCTGGCGTGACCTCGACCCCCGAGGTGGGCGTCGGGCCCTGGGAGGGCCCGTGGCCCGACGACGACCGGCTCGACCCCGAGCTGCTGGAGCAGGGCGACCGGCGCAACGTCGTCGACGCCTACCGGTACTGGACGGTGGAGGCGATCGTCGCCGACCTCGACACCCGTCGCCACCCGCTGCACGTCGCGATCGAGAACTGGCAGCACGACGCCAACATCGGCTCGGTGGTGCGCACGGCCAACGCGTTCAACGTCGCGGGGGTGCACCTGGTCGGCCGGCGTCGCTGGAACCGTCGGGGCGCGATGGTCACCGACCGCTACCTGCACCTGACGCACCACCCCGACGTCGACGCCTTCGCGGACTGGGCCGCGGGGGAGCGGCTGCCGCTGCTCGGCGTCGACAACGTCCCCGGGTCGGTGCCCGTCGAGACCGCGTCGCTGCCGCGCGCGTGCGTGCTCGTGCTGGGCCAGGAGGGACCGGGGCTGAGCCCGCAGATGCTCGACGCGTGCGGCACCACGCTGGCCATCGCCCAGTACGGGTCCACCCGCTCCATCAACGCGGGCGCCGCGGCCGCCGTCGTCATGCACGCCTGGGTGCGCGCGCACGCCGGCCCGCCGCCGTCGTAGGACGGTCCGCTCGTGCTCGGGGTGCCGAGTTGAGATACTGGGTCGCGCCCGTCACCGGGGGCACCGACAGTCCCGTCTGCAAGGAGACACCATGCCCGTCGCCACACCCGAGGTCTACGCCGAGATGCTGGACAAGGCCAAGCGCGAGTCGTACGCGTACCCGGCCGTCAACGTGAGCTCCTCGCAGACCCTGCACGCGGCCCTCGCCGGCTTCGCCGAGGCCGAGAGCGACGGCATCGTCCAGGTCTCCACCGGTGGCGCCGAGTACTGGTCCGGCCCGACCGTCAAGAACATGGCCGCGGGCTCGCTCGCGTTCGCCGCGTTCGCGCTCGAGGCCGCCAAGGCGTACCCGATCAACGTCGCGCTGCACACCGACCACTGCCCCAAGGACAAGCTCGACGGCTTCGTCCGTCCGCTGCTCGCCGCGAGCGAGGAGCGCGTCAAGAGCGGTGGCCTGCCGTGGTTCCAGTCGCACATGTGGGACGGCTCGGCCGTGCCGCTCGAGGAGAACCTCGAGATCGCGCAGGAGCTGCTGGCCCGTGCCGCCGCCGCGCACATCATCCTCGAGGTCGAGATCGGCGTCGTCGGCGGCGAGGAGGACGGCGTCGAGGCCGAGATCAACGAGCAGCTCTACTCGACCCCCGAGGACGCGCTGGCCACCGCCGCGGCGCTCGGCACCGGCGAGAAGGGCCGCTACCTGACGGCCCTCACCTTCGGCAACGTCCACGGCGTCTACAAGCCGGGCAACGTCAAGCTCCGTCCCGAGGTGCTCCAGGCCGCCCAGAAGGCCGTCGCGGAGAAGACCGGCAAGGACGAGCCGTTCGACCTGGTCTTCCACGGCGGCTCGGGCTCGCTGCCCGAGGAGATCTCGGCGGCCGTCGACTACGGCGTCGTCAAGATGAACATCGACACCGACACCCAGTACGCCTTCACCCGCCCCGTCGCCGAGCACATGCTCCGCAACTTCGACGGCGTCCTGAAGATCGACGGCGAGGTCGGCAACAAGAAGCAGTACGACCCCCGCGCCTGGGGCAAGGCCGCCGAGGCCGGCATGGCCGCCCGCGTCGCCGAGGCCTGCGCCAACCTCCGGTCCGCCGGCACCCGCGTCTGACGGGGCCGGGACCCCCGCGGCGGGGACCAACTACCACGTGAACGTGGTAACTGGCGCGAAGCACGGTAGATCTACCGTGCTTCGCGCCATCTGCCGTGTGACGCGCGCTGTCCACAGGCGTCGTCGGACGATCGGGCTGTCCACAGATCGACGTCGGACGCTCGCGTGGCGCCGGGGTGGGCCCGTTCCATGGACGGATGGACCTCGACCTCGCCGTCCGCGCCGAGCTGCGCGGCGGCTTCCTGACCTGGCCCGACCTCGAGGCGAGCGGCTTCTCGACGAAGGCCGTGCGTCGCGCGATGGCCGAGCAGTGGCTCGTCCGCATCCGACACGGTGCCTACGTGCTCGCGGCGACCTATTCGGCGCTGGACGACACGGCCCGACTCGCCGTCCGGACGGCCGCGGTCATGCACCGCCTGGGGGACTCCGCGGTGCCGTGGGGGCTGTCGGCGCTCGCGGAGCTCGGTGTCCCGCTCTGGGGTCGTGACCTCGAGACCGTGCACGTCCTGCGGCTCGACGGCGGCGCGAGCCGGCGCGAGGCCGGGGTCGTCCATCACGTCGCCGTCCTGGACGCCGACGACTTCGTCGAGGTCGATGGTCGTCGCCGGGTCCGGGCGGAGGTCGCGCTGTGGGGCGCCCTGTGCTGCAGCTCGATCGAGTCCGGCCTGGTCGCGGCCGACGGGGTCCTGCACCGCCGTCTCGCCGACCCACCCGGTCTGTCCGAGGTCGCCCGGCGGTACTCGACGTGGCCGGGTGCGCGCAAGGGCGACATGGTCTGTCGCCTCTGCGATCCCCGGGCCGAGTCCGTCGGGGAGACGAGGTCGCGGTACCTCTGCTTCAGGCACTCGCTCCCGGCCCCCGACCTGCAGGTCGTCGTCAGGACGCTCGACGGGCACGTCCTCGGTGAGGCCGACATGGGGTGGCGCGACCACCGGCACCTCGCCGAGTTCGACGGTGCGGTGAAGTACGGGCGACTGCGTCGTGAGGGCGAGACGGCCGACCAGGTCGTGGTCCGGGAGAAGCGTCGTGAGGACGCGATGCGGGCCGAGGACTGGGGTTTCACCCGGATCATGTGGGCCGACCTGGCCCCCGGGAACGCTCGTCGGACGGCGGCTCGGTTGTCGGCCGACCTGGATCGATCTCGACGTCTGTACGGCCCGGCGCCCCTGTGACACGTGGCAGATGGCGCGAAGCACGGTAGATCTACCGTGCTTCGCGCCAGTTACCACGTTCACGTGGTAACTGATCCCACTCCGCCGGGGACGTGCGCCCGGCCGAGGACTGACGCATAGTGGAGGGCGAAGGCCGAGTGTCAGTGGTGCCCGGCCCCGATGACCCGCGGATCTGCGTGCAGATCCGGTCCGGACCGCGAGGGGTACAACCGTGACGACGATCCAGCAGCACACCGCAGCCCAGGCCGCGCCCACGCTCGGCGAGGCGCGCGACGACCTCCGGCTCGACCCCGCGTCGGCGCGGGAGATGGTCGCCGGGGCCGCTCTCACCGACCGTCCGCCAGGACCTGTCGGCATCGAGGTCGAGGGGCACGTCCACCCGCTCGGACGCCCCGACCAGCACCCGGACTTCGCCGTGATCGCGCGCGTGGTCGACGAGATGGCCTCGCTGCCGCACGGCGGACGCACCACCGTCGAGCCCGGTGGCCAGGTGGAGGTGTCGTCGGCGGTCCACCCGGACGCCGCGACCGCGGTCGCCGCCACGCGCGCCGAGATCGCCCTCGTGCGCGCGCGCCTGCGCGAGGAGGGGCTCGCGTGGGTGTTCCTCGGGGCCGACCCGGTCCGCCCGTCGCGCCGCCTCAACCCCGCACCGCGCTACGCGTGCATGGAGGGCTGGTTCGACGCGCAGGCCGACAGCGGCGTCGACGGGCGCACGATGATGTGCTCGACGGCGGCGCTGCAGGTCAACGTCGAGGCCGGCCGCCCGCACGAGTGGGCCGCCCGCGTCCGCCGCGCGTCGCGCCTCGGGCCCATGCTCACCGCGCTGACGGGCACCTCGGCGCACCTCGCCGGCCACGACACCGGCCTCGTGTCGGCCCGCCAGCGCGCCTGGTCGGGCATGGACCCGCTCGTCTCCGGCCCGCTCGACGACACCGACGACCCCGTCGGCACCTGGACGGCGCGCGCGCTCGCCGCACCCGTCATGCACCTGCCCGATGACGCGGGCGACCTCCGCTGCGCCGACGCCGACCGCAGCTTCGCGCAGTGGGTGGAGCACCCCGGCGACTGGCCCGCGGCCACCGCCGGCGACCTCCGGCGCCACCTGACGACGCTCTTCCCGCCGCTGCGCCTTCGCGGCTTCCTCGAGCTGCGCTGCCTCGACAGCCTCCCCGAGCCGTGGTGGCCCGCGGTCGTCACGGCCGTCGTCACCTGGCTCGACGACGAGCGCGTCCACCCCACCGTCGACGCCGCCCTTGCGCCCGTCGCCGCCCACTGGTCGGCGGCCACCACCGTCGGCCTCGCCGACCCGGCCCTCGCCGCGGCCGCCGTCACCTGCCTCGACGCGGCCCTCGCCGTCGTCGACCTGCCCGCACCCGACCTCGCCGCCCTCGCCGAGCTGCGCCGCCTCGCCGCGCGCGGCACCTCGGTGGGAGCGCAGGTCGCCGACGACCTGCGCCGCCGCGGCGCGGGTCCCGTCCTGGAGGAGCTCTCCCGATGACCACGCCCGACGCCGACCAGGTCGCCCGCGACCTCACGTCCGCCCGCGCCCGCACCACCTGGCTCACCGACCTCGACGAGTCCGAGCTCCGCGCCCAGCACAGCCCGATCATGAGCCCGCTCGTCTGGGACCTCGCGCACGTCGCGCAGCAGGAGGAGCTCTGGCTGCTCCGCGGGGGCGTCGCCGACCGTCCCGGCCTGCTGCCACCGCACGTCGAGTCGCTCTACGACGCGTTCCAGCACTCGCGCGCCGACCGCCCCTCGCTGCCCCTGATGCCGCCGGTCGAGGCGCGCCGCTACGGCCACGAGGTGCGCGGGCGCGTGCTCGACCTGCTCGAGCGCTCCGACGACGTGTTCCCCTTCGCGATGGTCGCCCAGCACGAGGAGCAGCACGACGAGACGATGCTCGCGACGCTGCAGCTGCGTGCGGGCGCCGCGGTGCTCCTGCCGCGAGCACCGCTCCCGGCCGGTCGCCGGGTCCCGCGCGACGCGGTGACCGTCCCCGGCGGCGAGGTCGTCATCGGGGTCGACGCCGCCGCCGAGCCCGGCTCGCTCGACAACGAGCGGCCCGCCCACGCGGTCGACGTGCCGGGCTTCCGCATCGGCCGGGTGCCCGTCACCAACGCGGAGTGGGCCGGGTTCGTCGCGGACGGCGGGTACGACCAGCCGCGGTGGTGGTCCGCCCGCGGCTGGCAGCACCGTCTGGAGGCCGCCCTCGAGCGCCCGATGTCGTGGCACGGCGACGGCACCCGCACCCGCTTCGGCGTCACCGAGGACGTCCCGCCCGACGAGCCCGTCCAGCACGTGACCTTCTTCGAGGCCGAGGCGTACGCCGCCTGGGCCGGCGCGCGGCTGCCCACCGAGCTGGAGTGGGAGAAGGCCTGCGTGTGGGACCCCGCGCTCGGTCGACGTCGCCGCTGGCCCTGGGGCGACGAGCGACCCTCCGACGCGGTGACCAACCTCGGTGGCGGCGCGCTGCGCCCGGCCGAGGTCGGCGCCTACCCCGGCGGCGCGTCCGCCTACGGCGTCGAGCAGATGATCGGCGACGTCTGGGAGTGGACGAGCTCGGACCTCACGCCGTGGCCCGGATTCACCACGATGCTCTACGCCGACTACACCGCGCCCTTCTTCGGTGGCGACTTCAAGATCCTGCGCGGCGGCGCCTGGGCCACCGCGACGGCCACCGTCAGGCCGTCCTTCCGCAACTGGGACCACCCGTACCGCCGTCAGATCTTCACCGGACTCCGGCTCGCCTGGGACCTCTGACGTGTGCCGCCACCTCGCGTGGTTCGGCCAGCCCCGTACCGTCGCGTCGCTCGTCCTCGAGCCAGCGCACGGCCTGCTGACGCAGTCGTACGCCCCGCGTCGCCAGGCGCACGGCACCGTCAACGCCGACGGCTGGGGCGTCGGGTTCCACCCCGACGAGCCCGGCGAGCCCGCGCGGTGGAGGTCGGAGAAGCCGCTGTGGGGCGACGTGTCGTTCGCCGCGATGGCCCCGCACCTGAGGTCGGGACGCGTGGTGGCGGCGGTCCGGTCGGCCAGCGTCGGCATGCCGGCCGATGCCACCGCGTCCGCGCCGTTCCTGCACGACGGCTGGCTGGTGTCGCACAACGGCCGGGTCGACCGCGACGCGATCGGCCCGAGCATCGAGGCCGAGTCGGCCTGCGACGCCGCGCTGCTCGCCGCCCGGGTGGTGCGCGCCGGGGTCGACGACGTGGGCCGCACGCTCGCGAAGGTCGCGGCCGCCGACCCCGACGCGCGGATGAACCTGCTCCTGCTCTCGCGCGACCGGCTCCTCGCCACCACCTGGGGCGACACGCTCAGCTGGCAGCAGCGCGACGACGGCGTCCTCGTCGCGAGCGAGCCCGACGACACCCCGGGCTGGACGTCCGTGCCCGACCGCCACCTGCTCGCCGTCACCGCCGACGGCGTCACGACCACACCCCTGGAGACCTCGTGACCGACCGCCGCTCCCAGATGATCGCTGACGTCCGAGCCGGCCTCGGGTCGCGCCCGTTCACGCTGCCGCCCAAGTACTTCTACGACGGCCGCGGCAGCGAGCTGTTCGACCAGATCACCCGGCTGCCCGAGTACTACCCGACCCGCGCCGAGCGCTCGATCCTGGACGAGCACGCGTCGTCCGTCGCGAAGCTGACCGAGGCGACCACCCTCGTCGAGCTGGGCAGCGGCACGTCCGACAAGACCCGGCTGCTGCTCGACGCGCTGCGCGCCCACGGGACCCTCGAGACGTTCGTCCCGCTCGACGTCGACCCGGTCGTCCTCGAGCAGGCGCGCACCGCGCTGGTCGCGGAGTACCCCGGCCTCGCCGTCGAGCCGCAGGTGGCCGACTTCGACCAGTCCATCCCCACGCCGGCCGGCGGCTCGCGGCTCGTCGCGTTCCTCGGCTCGACCATCGGCAACTACGAGCCCGTGCCGCGCGCGGCGTTCCTCCGTCGGATCGCCGGGGCGCTCGAGCCCGGTGACCACCTGCTGCTCGGCACCGACCTGGTGAAGGACGTCGGCCGGCTCGTCGCGGCCTACGACGACGCCGCGGGCGTCACCGCCGCCTTCAACCGCAACGTCCTCGCGGTGCTGGCCGCCGAGCTGGACGCGGACGTCGACCCCGACTTGTTCGACCACGTGGCCCTCTGGAACGCCGACGACGAGCGGATCGAGATGCGTCTGCGCTCGCGCACGGCCCAGGTGGTGCGGGTGCCGGGCGCGGACCTCGAGGTCGCGTTCGAGGCGGGCGAGGACGTCCGGACCGAGGTGTCGTCGAAGTTCCGCCGCGAGGGGGTCGAGCGCGAGCTCGCTGCCGCCGGTCTCGAGCTCGTCCACTGGTGGACCGACGCCGACGACGACTTCGGCCTGTCGCTCGCCACCCCCGCGGCGGGAGCCGCTGACCGCGCGCACGGCAGGATGGACACATGACGAACCTCCTGGGAGAGCCGCCCGAGACCCGCCTGCCCGACGACCCCGCCGAGTCCGAGGCGTCCGACGCCGACCCGCGCACGGTCGCCGCGGCGCACCCGTCGTCCAGCCACGCCTGGGCCGTCCTCGCCGAGAGGGCCCTGGCCACCGGCGAGCAGGACATCGAGGCCTACGCGTTCGCGCGCACCGGCTACCACCGCGGCCTGGACGCCCTGCGTCGCAACGGCTGGAAGGGGTTCGGCCCCGTCCCGTGGGCCCACGAGCCCAACCGCGGGTTCCTGCGCGCGCTCGCCGCGCTGTCGATCGCCAGCACCCGCATCGGCGACGACGAGGAGGCGCACCGCACCCGCGAGTTCCTCTTCGAGTCGTCGCGCGAAGCCCACGATGAGCTCCTGCCGGGCTGACCGTGGCACACCCCCGCTGACCGTGGTGAGCTCTCCGCGGTCAGCGGGGGTCTACCACGACGTCGTGGTAGACCCCGGCTCCCTCAGAGGGCCGGCGGGGGAGGGAGGAGCATCCTCAGGGCGGCGGGCTCGACGTGCCAGGTGCGCTCGGTGACGGGGTCGCCGATCTCGCCGTCGGCGTTGCAGCGGAACTCCTCGCCGCGCACGTGCACCTCGGAGCCGCGGGCCTGCGAGACGTCGTCGCGCTTGTCCTGCACGCCGAAGCGCAGGGAGATCGCGTAGGACAGGCGGCGCATGATCGGGTCGGCGAAGGAGACCTCGACGTCGATCAGGCCGTCGGAGGGGTCGGCCTGGGGGACGAGGGCGGTGCCGCCGCCCACGTAGCGGCCGTTGCCGAGCGCCACCTGGAGCGTGCGCCCGCGCCCGCGCACGGGCTTGCCGTCGACCCGCACGGCGACGTCCTTGCCGGGCTTGGTGAAGCCCGAGATCACGGCGCCCACCACGTAGCCGAGCGGTCCGAGCCGGGCCTTCCACGGCTTGGCGGCGACGCCGGCCTCGGCGCCGAGGCCGAGGTGCACGGCGTTGACCACCACACCGCCGGCGTCGTCGACGATCAGGTCGACGTCGCGCTCCTCCGCGGCGAGCAGCTGCTGGGCGGCGGCCTCGGGGTCGGGGACGACGCCGACGGTGCGGGCGAAGTCGTTGCCGGTGCCGAGCGGCACCAGGCCGAGCACCACGTCGCGCGTCTCGCCGCGGTCGTGCAGCACCTGGGCCACCGCGTGCAGGCTGCCGTCGCCGCCGACCACCACGACGGTGCCGGGACCCTTGGCGGCGGCCCGCTCGGCGAGGACGTCGCTCAGCTGCTCGAGCGACTCGGTGGCGACGACGCGGATGGTCCTCTGGCCCCGCAGGACGCCCACGGCGGCCTCGACGGCCTCCTCGGCGGCGGTGCCCGCCTTGGCGTTGCTGATCAGCAGGAAGTCGTCCACGGCGCTCAGCCTACGCACGACTCGGGTGCACCCGCGGCGCCAGATCACCGTTAGACTCCCTGCGTCAGAGCCCCGGCACCACCGTCACGAACCGTGCGCGGGGCTTCTCGCCGTCCTGAGGGGGACCACCCATGCCCGCAGTCGTCATCGTCGGCGCGCAGTGGGGTGACGAGGGCAAGGGCAAGGCCACCGACGTCCTCGGCAGCCGGGTCGACTACGTCGTCAAGTTCAACGGCGGCAACAACGCCGGCCACACGGTGGTCGTCGGCGACCAGAAGTACGCCCTGCACCTGCTGCCCAGCGGGATCCTGACGCCCGGCTGCACCCCGGTCATCGGCAACGGCGTCGTCGTCGACCTGTCGGTGCTCTTCGAGGAGCTCGACGCGCTCTCGGCGCGCGGCGTCGACGTGAGCCGCCTGCGCATCAGCGCCAACGCCCACGTGATCGCCGACTACAACCGCACCCTCGACAAGGTCACCGAGCGCTTCCTCGGCTCGCGCCGCATCGGCACCACCGGCCGTGGCATCGGCCCGACCTACGCCGACAAGATGAACCGCGTCGGCATCCGGGTGCAGGACCTGTTCGACCGCAAGATCCTGACCCAGAAGGTCGAGGGCGCCCTGGAGCAGAAGAACCAGGTGCTCACCAAGATCTACAACCGCCGCGCGGTCGACGTCGAGGAGATCGTCGACGACCTCACGTCCTTCACCGAGCGCCTCGCGCCGATGGTGTCGGACACCGGCCTGCTGCTCAACCAGGCCCTCGACCGCGGCGAGACCGTGCTGCTCGAGGCCGGCCAGGCCACGCTGCTCGACGTCGACCACGGCACCTACCCGTTCGTGACGTCGTCCTCGGCCACGGCGGGCGGCGCCTGCACCGGCTCGGGCGTGCCCCCGATGCGCATCGACCGCGTCATCGGCATCGTCAAGGCCTACACGACGCGCGTCGGCGAGGGACCGTTCCCCACCGAGCTGGACGACGACGCCGGCGAGCACCTGCGCAAGGTCGGCGCCGAGTACGGCACCACGACCGGACGCCCGCGTCGCTGCGGCTGGTACGACGCGGTGATCGCCCGGTACGCCTCGCGCGTCAACGGCGTCACCGACCTGGTGCTCACCAAGCTCGACGTGCTCACCGGGCTCGAGCAGGTGCCCGTGTGCGTCGCGTACGACGTCGACGGCGTCCGCCACGACGAGATGCCGGTCAACCAGAGCGACTTCCACCACGCGGTGCCGATCTACGAGTACCTCCCCGGCTGGTGGGAGGACATCAGCGAGGCGCGCACCTTCGAGGACCTCCCCGCCAACGCGCGCTCCTACGTCGAGACCGTCGAGGCGATGTCGGGCGCCCGCATCTCCGCCGTCGGCGTCGGTCCGGACCGTGAGGCCACCATCGTCCGCCACGACCTGCTCTGACGCCCCGTCATCCCGTGTGGCGTCGTTGCCCGGCCGCTCGCAGGGCAGAGAACGCCCGGCTTCGGGCCGTGCGCCTGGCCACACGGGCGCCGGGCCGCCAGACCTAGTGTGAGGAACTGATGTGAAGACCCTCGTCATCGGCACCGGCGGACGTGAGCACGCGCTCGCGCTGGCCCTCTCGCGCGACCCCGTCGTCACCGAGGTGCACGCCGCGCCGGGCAACCCGGGCATCGCCGCGGTGGCCACGCTGCACGCCGTCGACCCGATGGACGGCGCGGCGGTGGCCGACCTCGCGGTGACGCTGGGCGTCGACCTCGTCGTCGTCGGCCCGGAGGCACCGCTCGTCGCGGGCGTGGCCGACGCCGTCCGCGACCGCGGCGTGGCCTGCTTCGGTCCGTCGCGCGAGGCCGCCGAGCTGGAGGGCTCCAAGGCGTTCGCCAAGCAGGTGATGGCCGCCGCCGAGGTGCCCACCGCGATGGCGCACCTGTGCGAGACCCCCGACGAGGTGGCCGCCGCGCTCGACGCGTTCGGCCCGCCCTACGTCGTCAAGGACGACGGGCTCGCCGCGGGCAAGGGCGTCGTCGTCACCTCCGACCGCGACGAGGCCGTGGCCCACGCCGCGAGGTGCGGGCGCGTGGTCGTCGAGGAGTTCCTCGACGGGCCCGAGGTGTCGCTGTTCGCCGTGACCGACGGCACCACCGTCGTCCCGCTGCAGCCGGCCCAGGACTTCAAGCGCGCGCTCGACGACGACGCCGGCCCCAACACCGGCGGGATGGGCGCGTACACCCCGCTGCCCTGGGCGCCCGACGACCTCGTCGCCGACGTCACCCGCCGCGTCCTGCAGCCCACCGTCGACGAGATGGCGCGCCGCGGCACCCCGTTCCAGGGCCTGCTCTACGCCGGCCTCGCGCTGACGTCGCGCGGCACCCGCGTGATCGAGTTCAATGCGCGCTTCGGCGACCCCGAGACGCAGGTGCTGATGGCGCTCGTCGACAGCTCGGTGGCCACGCTGCTGCACGGCGCCGCGACGGGCACGCTCGACCGCGTGGGGCTGCCCCGGTGGCGCCGGGGCGCGGCGGTCACCGTCGTCGTCGCGTCCAAGGACTACCCGGCCTCGCCGCGCACCGGCGACGAGATCACCGGCGTCGCCGACGCCGACGCGCTCGAGGGGGTCGACGTCGTCCACGCCGGCACCCGCCTGGACGACGACGGCCGCCTGGTCTCGTCGGGCGGGCGTGTGCTGTCGGTGACCGCGCGCGGCGACGACCTCGACCAGGCCCGCGAGCGCGCCTACGCGGGCGTCGCGCTGATCACCCTCGACGGCTCGCACCACCGCACCGACATCGCCGCGCGCGCCGCCACCGTTTCCTGACGACCTGTCGGTGCCTCGCAGGGCCAGGGCCCCCTGAGGCACCGACAGCTCTGCGGATCAGGCGGGGGCGGGCGCCGGGACGGGGTCGGCCGCGGCGGCGCGACGCGTCCGGGTGCCGAGCGTCGTCAGCAGGACACCCACCAGCACGAGCAGGACGCCCACCAGCTGCGGCACCGACGGCGTCTCGTCGAACATCACGCGGGCGATGACCACCGAGAGCACCGGCTGGACGAGCAGCAGCGCGCTGGTGACCGCGGCGGGCAGGTGCGGCATGCCCATGGAGATGAGCATCCACCCGACCACCTGCGACGACAGCGCGACGACGAGCGTCCAGCCGACGCCCTGCGCGCCGTTGGCGTCGAAGCCCGGGAGCGCGACGGCCAGCACCAGCGCCGCGGCGGTCGCGCCGAGCGTCGCCTCGTAGAGCGGACGGAAGAGGGCGGCCCGCGCAGAACCCGTCGGGACGGCGGTGCGCGTCGCGAGACGCATCAGCAGGATGTAGGCGGCGTACATCAGCGACGTCGTCAGGCCGAAGACGACGCCGGCGACGGGGTCCGCGCCGTACGCGCCGTCGCCCACCACGCCGCTCACCAGGACGACTCCGCCCAGCATCACCGGCAGGGCCACGAGCAACGTCCGGGCGGGCCGCTCGGCGAGCAGCCACCAGCCGAGGACGCCGACGAACAGGACCTGCAGGTTGGCGAGCACGGTCGCGAGTCCGGCACCGACGGCCTCGATCGCGTGCACCCACAGCACGAGGTCGACGGCGAGGAAGGCGCCGCCGAGGCGCATCAGCCAGCGGTCGCGGACGCCGGGGAGCGTGCGCGGCCGGCGCTCCTCCCACCGGACCATCAGCCACAGCACCGGCAGCGCGAAGCCGACCCGCATGAGGGCGGACGCCGTCGGCGTCGCCTCGGCCAGCCGCACCAGCGGGCCGGAGAAGGCGATGAACGACGCGCCGCCGAGGGCGGCGAGGGCGTAGGAGCGCTCGGAGGCCACGGGCCTCTCCTGTCAGGAGCTTGCGGACGGTACGGTGATGACAGTAGGAGAGCGACCCGTCAGGAGTCAACGTGGATTTCACCCATGACACCCAGGAGATGCTGCAGATGACGGCGTCGCTGGTCAACACCGCGCAGGACGACGGCGAGGAGCTGCGCACCGTGGCCGACCTCGACGCGTTCCTGGCCGCGCACCCGATCTCGGGCTCCCGGGCCGGCACCGCGGACGAGGTGGGCGCCGTCCGCGCCATGCGGACCACCGTCGCGGCGGCGTGGGACGTCGAGCACCGCGACGACCTGGTGGCGCTGGTCAACGACCTCTTCGCCCGTACCGACGCCCGTCCGTACCTGTCGCGGCACGACGAGTGGGACTGGCACCTGCACGTGGCCGACGGCGGCCAGCCGCTGGCCGACCGGATCGGCGCCGAGGCCGCGATGGGCCTGGCCGACCTCGTCCGCGCCGACGACCTCGACCGCCTGCGTCGGTGCGAGGCGCAGGGCTGCGGCGGCGTCCTGGTGGACCTCTCCCGCAACCGCTCGCGCCGCTTCTGCAGCACCACCTGCGCCAACCGCACCCACGTCGCGGCCTTCCGCTCCCGTCGCGCCTCGTCCTGACCGCTCCGGCGGTTTGGAGGGGTGGACGCGGCTGCGGGACACTGGGACGCGTGACGACCCCCAACGTGCTCGCCTCCCGCTACGCCTCGGCCGACCTCGCCGCCGTGTGGTCGCCCGAGCACAAGATCGTGCTCGAGCGGCAGCTGTGGATCGCGGTGCTCCGCGCCCAGCGCGACCTCGGCGTCGACACCCCCGACGGCGTGATCGAGGCCTACGAGGCCGTCGTCGACCAGGTCGACCTCGCCTCCATCGCGGCCCGCGAGCGCGTCACCAAGCACGACGTCAAGGCGCGCATCGAGGAGTTCAGCGCGCTCGCCGGGCACGAGCACGTGCACAAGGGCATGACGTCGCGCGACCTCACCGAGAACGTCGAGCAGCTGCAGGTCGTCGCCTCGCTGCGCATCGTCCGCGACCGCGCCGTCGCCGCGCTGGCCCGTCTCACCCGCCTGGCCGCCGAGCACGAGGTGCTCGTGATGGCCGGCCGCAGCCACAACGTCGCCGCGCAGGCCACCACGCTCGGCAAGCGCTTCGCCACCGTCGCCGACGAGCTGCTGCTCGGCATCGGACGCCTCGAGGACCTCCTCGCCCGCTACCCCCTGCGCGGCATCAAGGGTCCGATGGGCACCGGCCAGGACATGCTCGACCTCCTCGGGGGCGACGAGGACCGGCTCGCCGAGCTGGAGGGACGCGTCGCGGCGCACCTCGGCTTCGACGCGGTGCTCGCCAGCGTCGGCCAGGTGTACCCGCGCTCGCTCGACTACGACACCGTCACGGCGCTCGCCCAGCTCACCGCCGGGCCGTCCAACCTCGCCACCACCGTGCGCCTGATGGCCGGCCACGAGCTGGTCACCGAGGGCTTCAAGCCCGGCCAGGTCGGCTCGAGCGCGATGCCGCACAAGATGAACACCCGCTCGTGCGAGCGCGTCAACGGCCTCGCCGTGATCGTCCGCGGCTACGTCTCGATGGTCGGCGAGCTCGCGGGCGACCAGTGGAACGAGGGCGACGTGTCGTGCTCGGTGGTGCGACGGGTTGCGCTGCCCGACGCGTTCTACGCCGCCGACGGCCTGTTCGAGACGTTCCTGACCGTGCTCGACGACTTCGGTGCCTTCCCGGCCGTCGTCCAGCGCGAGCTCGACCGCTACCTGCCGTTCCTCGCCACCACCAAGGTGCTGATGGCGGCCGTGCGCGCCGGCGTGGGACGCGAGGCCGCGCACGAGGCGATCAAGGAGCACGCGGTGCACGTCGCGCTCGAGATGCGCGAGAAGGGCGCCGCCGACAACGACCTGCTCGCACGGCTCGCCGCCGACGAGCGTCTCGGCCTGACGTCGTCCGACCTCGACGCGCTCGTCGCCGAGCCGCTGACCTTCACCGGTGCCGCCGCCTCCCAGGTCCGCCAGGTGGTCGCCCGCGCCGAGCCCGTCCTCGCCGCGCACCCCGCCGCCGCCGCGTACGCCCCCGGCGACATCCTCTGACTCCACCCCGCGATCCGTCGGATGGCGGAGGGTGGGGGAGTGTTCACGTTTCGGCCGGGGCCGACGGGGGTAGGTCGGGAGCATGGACACCTCCTCGGCCCAGGCCCTGCCCACCCGTGACCGCTCCCTGACCCGACGCGCCACCGGTGCCGTCGCCGCCCTCGTGCTCGCCCTCGGCGGGCTGGTCGCCCTCGCGGCGCCCGCGTCGGCGGTCACCCAGGCCGCCGCGGAGTCGACGTTCCGCTCCGCGGGCATCACCTGGTCGTCCTCGGGTGGCTGCTCCGACCCGTCCAACGGCACCTGCACCGCGTTCGAGGGCCTGCGCCAGGCCACCGTCGACGGCGCGGTCACGCTGAGGAACGCCAGCGGCTGCGCGCTCAACGTCACCGGCGGCACCGAGACCGGCCACGCCGGCGGCACCTACAGCCACGCCAACGGCTACAAGCTCGACTTCTCGCTCAGCACCTGCCTGACCGGCTACGTGACCGGCACCTTCACCTACATCGGCACCCGCAGCGACGGTGCCGCGCAGTACCGCTCGGGGTCGGGCAACGTCTACGCCAAGGAGGGCAACCACTGGGACGTCCTCTACAACAACTGCGGCGGCTGCTGAGCCGGTCCCACCTGGCCCTAGGCTCGGACCATGAGCACGAGGGGACCGGCCGGGTACACGATCGAGCCGCTGCGCGAGGACCACGCCGAGGCGCTCGCCGCGGCCTACGCGCGCAGCCACCGGCACCTGGAGCGCTACGAGCCGCGCCGCGCCGACGGGTTCGCGACGACCGAGCGCCAGGCGGCGACCATCCGGACCGCGCTCGAGAACGGCGCGGCCGGACGGTCGGCGTCGTGGGTGCTCGTCCACGACGACGGTGACGTGGTCGGTCGCGTCAACTTGAACGACGTCGTCCGGGGCGCCTTCGACAGCGGCAACCTCGGCTACTGGGTCGACGTGCACCACCTCCGTCGGGGGCTGGCCACGTGGGCCGTCCTGCACGCGTGCGACGCCGCGCGCGACATGGGCCTGCACCGTGTGCAGGCCGCGACGCTGCTCGAGAACGGTCCGTCGCAGAAGGTGCTGGCCCGCTCGGAGTTCGAGTGGATCGGCACCGCGCCGGCGTACCTGCACATCGACGGCCGCTGGCAGGACCACCACCTGTTCCAGCGCATCCTCGCCTGACGCGGTCGCGCGCGCGGGTCACGATCGCGTCATTCGGCGGACGGCGACTCCGGTCCGCCCCAGGTTCGGCGCATGATCGGCTCCACCGCGCGACGTGCGTCGCTGCTCCTGCTCGTCGTCGCCGTGCCGTGGGGCTCAGCGGGGCACCCGCGTCCGCCTGTACTCGGTCGCCAGCACCCCGGTCGGCCAGGGCCGCTACCGCACGCGCCTCGCGGTCTTCCGGCCCGAGTCCGACGAGTCGGTCTTCCTGGACTGCCCCGGGCTGCGCGGCACGTGGTCGAAGGGGGACCGCGGCTGGAACCGCGTCGTCGTGCCGCAGACATGCCTGGGCGACGGCGCCGGCCGCCAGCGGCTCACCGTCGTCGCGAGCGACGCACGCGACGACGGCGGCTTCTTCTTCTTCTTCTTCCGTCAGGGCATGCGCGGCGACGACGCCACCGCCGTCGACCAGCTCGACCGCACGGTCACCGTCCGCCGGGGCCGCTGAGGTCGCGACCTCCTAGGCTGGCGCCGTGACCGACTACGACGTCCCCGGTGCCACGCTGATCCACACGGGCAAGGTGCGCGAGCTCTGGTCGCTCGACGACGACCGCATCCTGATGGTGGCCTCGGACCGCATCTCGGCCTACGACCACGCGCTCGAGCCCGGCATCCCCGACAAGGGCGAGGTGCTGACGCAGATGTCGCTGTGGTGGTTCGACCAGCTGGTCGACCTCGCCCCGCACCACGTCGTGTCCACCGACGTGCCCGAGCAGGTCGCCGGCCGCGCCGTCGTGTGCGAGCGGCTCGAGATGGTGCCGGTGGAGTGCGTGGCCCGCGGCTACCTCACCGGCGGCGGGCTCGAGGAGTACACCCGCACCGGCTCGGTGAGCGGCATCGCCCTGCCCGACGGCCTCGTCGACGGCAGCCGGCTGCCGGAGCCGATCTTCACCCCGAGCACCAAGGCCCCGATGGGCGAGCACGACGAGCCGATCTCGTTCGCGCAGGTCGAGGAGCTCGTCGGGCCCGACCTCGCCGCCCGCCTGCGCGACCTCACGCTCGCCGTCTACGCCCGCGGTGAGGAGATAGCCCGCGAGCGCGGCATCATCCTGGCCGACACCAAGATCGAGGTCGGGCACCGCGTCGACGGCACCCTCGTGCTCGCGGACGAGGTGCTCACCCCCGACTCCTCCCGGTTCTGGCCCGCCGACCTGTGGGACCCGGGCCACCCGCAGCAGTCGTTCGACAAGCAGTTCGTCCGCGACTGGCTCACCTCCCCCGCGAGCGGCTGGGACCGCCACGGCGACGCCCCGCCGCCGCGGCTGCCCGACGACGTCGTGGAGCGCACCCGCGGCCGCTACGTCGAGGCGTACGAGCGGCTGACGGGCCGCACCTTCGCCGCGGTCTGACCCCCGGCCTCAGAGCGACGGGCGCCCGAGCGCGCGGTGCGTCCAGCCCTCGCGGGTCCATGCCTCGCGGTCGAGGGCGTTGCGCCCGTCGACGATGTTGCGGGCGCGGACGACCGTGCCCACCTCGGCGGGGTCCATCTCGCGGAACTCGCGCCACTCGGTGAGGTGCAGGACGACGTCCGCGTCGGTGCAGGCCTGCATCGCGCTGCCCGCGTAGGCCAGGGTCGGGAACGCCTCCCGCGCCCGCGCCATCGCGTGCGGGTCGTAGACCCACACCGCCGCGCCCTGGTGCTGGATCGCCAGCGCGACGTCGAGCGCGGGCGAGTCGCGGATGTCGTCGGAGTCGGGCTTGAAGGCCGCACCCAGGACGGCGACGCGACGGCCGGCGAGCGACCCGTCGCACATCTCGCGGGAGAGGTCGACGGTGCGGGCCCGGCGGCGGACGTTGATGTCGTCGACCTGCTTGAGGAAGCCCAGGGCCTGGTCGACGCCGAGCTCGCCGGCGCGGGCCATGAAGGCGCGGATGTCCTTGGGCAGGCATCCGCCGCCGAAGCCGAGCCCGGGGCCGAGGAAGCGGTGGCCGATGCGCGCGTCGTGGCCGATGGCCTCGGACAGCCGGGTGACGTCGGCCCCGACGACCTCGCAGATCTCGGCCATCGCGTTGATGAACGAGATCTTGGTGGCCAGGAAGCTGTTGGCGGCGACCTTGACCAGCTCGGCGGTCGCGAGGTCCGTGGTGACCAGCGGGGTGCCGGCGTCGAGGATGGTCGCGTAGACGTCGCAGAGCGTCTTGGTGGCCCGCTCGGTGGTCGACCCGATGACGACGCGGTCGGGGTGCAGCGTGTCGTCCACGGCGAACCCCTCGCGCAGGAACTCGGGGTTCCAGCACAGGTCGGCGCCGGCGGCCTCGACGGCCTCGGCCAGCCGCGCGGCGGTGCCGACGGGCACCGTCGACTTGCCGACCACCAGGTCGCCGGGCGACAGGTGCTCGACGAGCGAGCCGACGGCGGCGTCCACGTAGGTCATGTCGGCCGCGTACTCGCCGGGCTTCTGCGGCGTGCCGACGCAGACGAAGTGCACGTCGGCGCGGGCGGCGACCTCGGCGTAGTCGGTGGTGAACCGCAGACGACCGCTGGCCAGGGCCTTCTGCAGCAGCTCGGGCAGGCCGGGCTCGTGGAACGGGACGACTCCGGACGCGAGCGACGCGACCTTGGCCGGGTCGACGTCGAGGCCGATGACCTCGTGGCCGAGCTCGACCATGGCGGCCGCGTGGGTGGCGCCGAGGTAGCCGGTGCCGATGACGGAGAGCTTCATGGTGGTGGTTCCTTCGGGAGTGGGAGGCGGGGTGGAGCGTGGGTCAGGGGCGGGAGCCGGCGGCGAAGCCGTCGTCGGCGACGGCCTCGCGGAAGGCCGCCAGGGCCTCGGGCGAGGAGTCGACGCGCCAGTCGAGCGACGACGGCACGCCGTCGACGACGTGGTCGGCGCGGTTGTTGAACCACAGGAAGCCGACGACGTCGTCGTCCTCGACGAACCGGCGGAGCGCGTTGCGGGTCCACTCGGCCTTCTGCCCGCTGAGCTCCTGCCCGCCCTGCGCCTGGGTGGCGCCGATCTCGGCGAAGAACAGCGGCTTGCTCGTGAGGGCCTTGAGCCGGTCGACGGTCCTGCCGAACGCGGCCTCGTACGTGGGGCCGAGCGAGGCACGTCGCATGTAGATCGACGCGCCGACCCAGTCGACGTACTGGTCGCCGGGGTAGCTCGCCTCGAGGTCGCTGAGGCCGTTGGTCGCCGACGGCTTGAGGTCGTCGACGCGGCTCGGGGACCACAGCCAGATGACGTCCTCGTTGGCGCCGACGGACTCGAACACCTGCCACAGGTGGCGCCACGCGGCGACGTACTTCTCGGGCGTGTTGTTGTAGTCCGCGCGGCCCGACGACCAGCCGTACCAGCTGCCGTTCATCTCGTGGTCGAAGCGGATGACGACCGGCAGCCCGGTCCGCGCGACGGCCTCGGCGTAGCGGTAGAGGTAGGCGTCGTGCTGGCCCTCGATGATCGAGGTCAGCGAGTACGCCGACTTCTCCGCGGTGGGATCCGAGACCTGCGCGACCGACATCCAGGTGACGACGGGCAGCGCGTCGCGGCGCCACGCCTTGGTCACCAGGTCGCCGCGGTAGTCCTGGTTGAACCCGCTGAACCAGCCGACGCTGCTCGGCGCCTTGCCCACCTGGTCGTCGAGCCGGTCGAACATCGCGGTGTCACCGGGCAGGCCGTCCTGGGAGAAGCCGTAGTAGTCCTTCGCCGGCGACAGCAGCTCGGCCTTGGCGGCCGGGGTCGGGGCGGGCTCGACGTAGGCGCCGGCCGGCTCGGACACGGGGCGCTTCGCGTCGACGGGCAGGTCGGTGCAGGCGAGGCCGTCGCCGTCGAAGCCGCCCCTGCCGCTGTCGAGGCCGAGGGGGTCGGAGAGGTCGGCGACGTAGTGCGCCTGGGCGTCCTGCTGCCAGTCGAAGCTCCAGCAGCCCTCGATCCGCGCCGCGGCCGGCGGAACGGCCGTGGGCGGGACACCGGGCCGCGGCGGCTGGACCACACCGCCACCGCCGGCACCGGCACCACCGCCCGCGCCGCCGCCACCGCCGCTCTCGGAGCCGTCCGCGATCGGGACGAACGGCGTCGACCCGCCGGGGGACGAGCCGGAGCCCGTCCCGCCGCCCATCGAGGACTCGCCCCCGGTGGGCCGGCCGTACGCGGTCGGGTCGGCCGATCCGCCCGCGTACGGACGCGGGACGCTCGCCGACGAGGGGCGCGAGGCCGTGGGCGTCGTCGGGCGGCGGGACGGCGTGGCCGACGGCGTGGCCGACGGGCGCGGGGTGGGCCGGGCGGCCGGTGCCGCGGCGTCGGTGCTGCCGGACGTGCCGCCGAGCGCCGCGGGGATGCGGTCGGTCACGGTGCCGGCGACGTCGTCGCCGACGGGGGAGACCCACAGCGCCGCGCAGGCCGCGACGAGGCTGAGGGAGAGGAAGGTGGCGTTGGCCTTCTTCCCCAGGGCGCTGAACCCGAATCGGGGGTCGGACGGACCGCCGGGGGTGGGCTCAGGGGAGGAGCTGGGCGTCATAGAGGACTCCGAGGAGGACGGCGGCCGAGGCCACGAGGTACGGGACGAGGGCACGGGGGTCGCCCGTGGTGTTGACGGGGGAGCGGAGGGTGGCGGTCTCGACCCGCTCGGCGAGCTGCGTCGAGCCGGACAGTCCGAGCGGCTCCATCGGCGTCTCGGTCTCGGTCTGCGCCGAGTACGCGTCCGCCCGGGTGCCCCAGCCGCCGACGTGGCCGAGGCGCAGGAACCCGTACATCCGCAGCGGCATCAGGAACAGCGAGCTGAACAGGATGTAGAGCGGCATGAGCAGCAGGTCGACGGGGCGTTCCTCGATGTGGCGCAGCTGGCGCAGCGCCATCGAGAGCGTCGACATGACGATCGTCAGCACGATGATCGCGGGGATCGCGTGCGCGGTGGGCCCGAGGTCGAGCAGGCCGGCGTAGAGGTTCTCGCCGGTGTCGGTGGCGTACCGGATCACCCACGCGGTGACCACCGCGAGCAGCAGGAACGGCATCACGATGTCGGAGACGAAGAAGAAGGCCAGCAGCGGCGTGTGGCCGAGCATCCAGGGCAGCATCCGCAGGGTGTTGTACTGGCTGCCGCGCGACCACCGCAGCTGCTGCTTCATCATCTTCCCGAGCTTGGTCGGGGCGTCGGTGTAGACCAGGCTGGTGGACTGGTAGACGGTCTTGTAGCCGCGCTTGAGCGCGAGGTTGGTCAGCGTCCGGTCGTCGGAGACCTCCATGAAGACGCCGAGGAACTTCTGCTCCATGAAGTCGCGCATCGAGTCGACCAGCACCGCCCGGCGGAAGGCGATCGTGCGGCCCGGCAGGCAGCCGACCGAGCCGAGCCGGCTCTGCGCGGGCATCGCGTAGAGCACCCGGGTGTTCTCGAGCCAGTCGGCCCAGCGGGTCAGGAAGCAGCGCCCCGGGTCGAGGATCCGCTGACGGGTGGTGACGCCGCCGACCGTCGGGTCCTTGAACGGCTTGACCAGCTCGGGGAGCGTCCCGTCGGTCCAGACGGTGTCGCTGTCCACGAGCACCACGACGTCGCCGACGGCCGCCTCGGTGCCCACCATCACCGCGTTGCGCTTGCCGGCGATGGGCGTCCAGGTCCACTGGACGGCCGGCGCGAGCTCCTCGCAGACGCGCTCGAGGTCGGGGTTGCGGCGCCCGTTGATCACCACGATCGTCTCGGTGGGCTCCTGGCCGACGATGCGCTCGAGCACCTCGCGGAACAGGTCGAGCGGCTCGTCGACCACGGGGATGACGACCGAGGTCGTGGTGGTGTGCGGCTCGGTCCACGGACGGTAGCCGCGGGACAGCAGCACCTTGGCGAGCCAGACCAGCCAGGTCAGGAGCACGAAGGTGCAGAACAGGTACAGGTGCGCGTCGCCCTGGATGGTGTGGCGCAGCTGCAGGATCGCGATGAACACGGTCTCAGCCCTTCTTCGGCGGGACGAGCGACCGCAGCTGCGGCGCGAGCCAGCGGCTGTAGGGCACCGTCATGTGGGAGTCGTTGCGGTAGACGAGGACGTTGCCGACCACGGCGGGGCAGGCCCGGTCGGTGCAGAACCAGTCGACGGGGTCGACGGAGGCGTCGACCGCGCCGGGCACGGCCGCGAGGAGGGCCTCGTGCCGGTCGGGGTAGGAGTAGGCGCGGTCGCGCTCGAAGGAGCAGGAGCGGACGTCGTCGAGGCTCGCGGCCACGCACCCCGGCAGGTCGGTGCCCGGGATCGGGACGTCCTGGACGTACTCGACGCGGGCGCCGCTGGTCTCGCGCAGCGCGTCGAGCGTGCGCAGCGTCGCGGCCGCGAAGTCGTCCGGTCCGACCGAGCGCGAGGCGACGTTCTCGGACTGGCTCACCAGCACGCGGCGCGGCTGCAGGTCGGCGATCGCCGCGACGGTCTCGGCGCGCCAGGTGTCGCACTCGGTGTAGTCGCGGTTGAGGGCCGGGTTGCGGACGGTGAGGTCGGCGACGGGGCAGGCCGACTTGGTCCAGCTGACGACCTTGAACCCGTTCTGGCGGCCGAGGGCGTCGAGCGCGGGCTGCCACTGCTCGGCGTGGCTGTCGCCGAAGAGCACGACGGTGCGGTCCGAGGTGGTGTCGCCGTACTCGCAGGCCGGACGCTCGGTGCTGGTGAACCCGGCGTGGCAGCCGTTGCGCGAGGTCGGGGGCAGGCTCTGGGCGGCCTCGTCCGGCTGTGGCACGAGGTTGGCCGGGACCGCCCGGGTGCGCAGCCCCGCGGCGAGGGTGGAGGTCAGGGCGGAGTCGCCGGCGTCGCTCGCGCCGCCGATCGCGGCGAGCCGTGCGTCGTCGCCGCTCCCGGTCAGGGCGACGGGCAGCACCGAGACGACGAGGAAGACGACCGCCGCGACGGCCGCGGCGAAGCCGATCGTGACCCCGGCCCAGCGGACGTCCGGCATCACGGCGCGCCGCGCGGGCTCCTCGACGAGGAAGAACGAGAGCAGCGCGACGACCACCGACAGCCAGACCACGACGCCCCGCTCGAGCACCGAGAGGTCGTGCCCGACGACGTGCGGCGCGAGCACCAGCATCGGCCAGTGCCACAGGTACCAGGAGTAGGAGATCCGGCCGAGGCACTGCATCAGCGGCTCGCCCAGCACCCGCTCGGCGCCGACGCGTCCGCCGCAGCCGGCGGCCACGACGAGGGCGGCCCCGCCGACCGGCAGCCACGCGGCGTGCCCCGGGAAGGGCGTCGCGTCGGTGTAGAGCAGCGCGCTCGCGAGGATCGCGCCGATGCCGACCCAGGCGATCACGCCCGCGAGGCGGCGGGGGAGCCCGGCCCAGGTGCTCGCCGTCAGGGCCACGAGCGCGCCGACGCCGAGCTCCCAGGCGCGGGTGTGGAGCGAGAAGTAGGCCCACGGTGCCGACGACCCGGTGACGGTGATCGAGAGCCACGACGACGCCGCGACCGCCACGACGGTCAGCGCGACCAGCAGGCCGGGTGCGAGGCGCCGTCCGAGGGCGAGGACGAGCGCGATCGTCAGCGGCCAGACGACGTAGAACTGCTCCTCGACGGCCAGCGACCAGAAGTGCTGCAGCGGCGACGCGGCGACCCCGAGGTGCTGGTAGTCGGTGCCCTGCACCGCGAGCCGGTAGTTCAGGCCGTAGAACGTGGTGAACAGGCCGTCGACGGCGATGGACCGCACCTGCAGCGGCGGGGCCCAGACGCGCGCCGCCGCCACGGTGGCCAGCACCACGACGACCGCGGCGGGCAGCAGGCGGCGCACCCGGTGGGCGTAGAAGGTGGGGATGGCGCGGAAGCCGCGCTCGCCCACCGACCGGCTGAGCTGGCGCGTGATGAGGAAGCCGGAGATGACGAAGAAGACGTCGACGCCGACGTACCCGCCGTCGAACGCGAGCCCTGCGTGGTAGAGCACGACGGTGAGGACGGCGATCGCGCGGAGCCCCTCGATGTCGGGGCGGAAGCCGCGCGGGGTGACCGGCTCGGAGCGTCGACGCAGCCGGCGCGCTGGTCGGCGGGGCGGTGCCTGGTCGGTGACGGTGACCGTCGTGCGGTCGTCCATGAGAGTCATCGGGAGTGGTCCGGAGGGTGCGTGGCTACGAGGAGCCGGGCCGGGCTCCCCTCCCGAGGGAGAACCAGTTGACGCCGACGAACCTATGGACGGCCGGAGTCCGCGACGTCTCCGCGAACGGCGCACCACGTTACGAACTACTCAATTTGAGGTAGAGATGTGACGATCAGGTGAACGGGTGTCCCGGGCGTCCCACGACAGTGGTCCGGGACACGGTCTACGCGTCGGTAATATGACGGGCGTGAGACCGCTCACGTGAACCGACCGACCCTGGAGGCCCTTCGTGCCCAACCTGTCCGCGCTGCTCGAGGACTCAGCCGCCGCCTACGCCGACCGTGACGCGATCGTGCTCGGCGGCACCCGTCTGAGCTATGCCCAGGTCGACGGCGCCGCCTCGCAGGTGGCCAACCTGCTGGTCTCGCGCGGGGTCGTGCCCGGCGACAAGGTGGCGCTCTCGTGCGCCAACGTCCCGCACTTCAGCATCATCTACTTCGGCATCCTCAAGGCCGGCGCGACGGTCGTCCCGCTCAACGTCCTGCTCAAGGCCCGTGAGGTCGCCTACCACCTCGAGGACTCCGACGCGGTCGCCTACTTCGCGTTCGAGGGCACCCCCGAGCTGCCCATCGGCCAGGCCGGGTTCGACGGCTTCACCCAGGTGGACTCGTGCCGCGAGTTCTTCGTCGTGACGGTCGACCCGGCCGCCGCCTCGCCCATCGAGGGCGCCGCCACCTTCGGCGCGGCCGTGGCCCAGCAGCCGCCCACGTTCGACACCGTCGACGTCGCCGACGACGACACCGCCGTGATCCTCTACACCTCGGGCACCACCGGCCAGCCCAAGGGCGCCGAGCTCAGCCACGCCAACATGCGCTCCAACGCGCTCGTCGGCGACCGCCTGTTCGGGGCCAGCGTCGACGACCCCGACACCTACCTCTGCGTGCTCCCGCTGTTCCACTCGTTCGGCCAGACCGTCGTGCAGAACGGGGCCTTCGCGTTCGGCGGCACCGTCGTCATGCTGCCGCGCTTCGAGGCCAAGGCGGCGCTCGGCCTGATGGTGTCCGAGGGCGTCACCTTCTTCGCCGGCGTCCCCACCATGTACTGGGGCCTGCTCGGCGCGCTCGACGACACCGTCGACGTCGAGGCCATCGCGGGCGACCTGCGCGTGGCCGCCGCCGGCGGATCGGCCCTCCCGGTCGAGATCCACCGCGAGTTCGGCGAGCGGTTCGGCGTCACGATCCGCGAGGGCTACGGCCTCTCCGAGACGTCCCCCGTCGCGAGCTTCTCGCCCGACGGCGCCGAGGCCCGTCCGGGCTCGATCGGCCTGCCGATCCCCGGCGTCGAGATGAAGCTCGTCGACGCCGACTGGAACGAGGTCGAGGGCGCCGACCAGGTCGGCGAGATCGCCATCAAGGGCCCCAACGTGATGAAGGGCTACTACGACCGGCCCGAGGCCACCGAGGCCGTCATCCGCGACGGCTGGTTCCGCTCCGGCGACCTCGCCCGACGCGACGACGACGGCTGGTACTACATCGTCGACCGCTCCAAGGACATGATCATCCGCGGCGGCTTCAACGTGTACCCCCGCGAGATCGAGGAGGTGCTGATGACGCACCCCGCGGTCTCCCTCGTCGCCGTCGTCGGCGTCCCCGACGAGTCCCACGGCGAGGAGATCAAGGCGTTCGTGATCAAGAAGGCCGACGACCCCACCACCGAGGACGAGCTCCGGGCCTGGGGCAAGGAGCAGATGGCGGCCTACAAGTACCCCCGCCACGTCGAGTTCCGGACCGAGCTCCCCATGACCTCCACCGGCAAGATCTTGAAGAGAGAGCTCGTCTGACGCGTCCGGGGTTCACCACGACGTCGTGGTGAACCCCCGCTGACCGTGGCATGTTCACCGCGGTCAGCGGGGGTTTGCCGCGGTCGGTGCGTGAGTAGGCACCGGCCCCGATCTGAGTACGCGCACCCATGCGACGGTCGCCCCGCCGCCGCGAGGGTGTCGGTATGACCCAGCACACGGTCCCCGCGGCCGCCACCGTCACCTCCGACGCCGAGCTCCTGGCCCGGCACGTCGCCGGTGACCCGCACGCGTTCGGGGACCTCGTCGCCCGGCACCAGGACCGGCTCTGGTCGGTCGCCGTCCGGACGATGCGCGACCGCGAGGACGCCGCCGACGCCCTGCAGGACGCGATGGTCAAGGCCTTCGGGTCGGCGCACCGCTACCGCGGTGACTCCGCGGTGACCACCTGGCTGCACCGGATCGTCGTCAACGCGTGCATCGACGCGATCCGGCGCCAGCGGGTGCGGCCGGCCGTCCGCGGCCTCGACCTCGAGCTGCTGCCGGGGGCGAGCTGCGAGCGCGAGGCCGTCCTCGACGTCCGCCACGCGGTGGCGGCGCTGCCCGACGCGCAGCAGCAGGCCGTCACGCTGGTGTACCTGCAGGGGTTCAGCGTGGAGGAGGCCGCCCGCGTGCTGGGCTGCGCCGCCGGCACCGTCAAGAGCCGCTGCTCCCGCGCCCGGACCGTGCTCGGCGCCGCGCTCGCCGAGGGCCACGCGCCCGTCGCCGCCTGACGCGGACCGCCCCGGTCAGTCCTCGAGCAGGCGGGCCAGCGTGCGACGGCCGAGGCGGCTCATCGTGGGGTGGGAGTGCTCGTAGTACCCGACGAGACCCAGCGCCTGCTGGAACGCCCAGGCCCGGCCGCGGGCCCACTCCAGGTCGCCGCACCCCAGGGCACGGCGCAGCTCGGCCCGCGGTCCGGCGTCGAGGAGGTGCCACGCGCCGACGAGGTCGAGCGCCGGGTCCGCCGGTCCGAGCCCGCCGCCGTCCAGCACCCCGGCCAGCCGGCCGTCCTCGACGAGCACGTTGCCCGGCACCAGGTCCCCGTGGGTCATCGCGTCGGGCGCCTCGCGCGGCAGCGTCCGCAGCCGCTCCCACGTGCGACCCAGCCGGTCGACGTCGAGCAGGTGCGCGCCGGCCAGCAGGTACGCCTCGACCGCCGCGTCGTGGTCGGGCAGGTGCCCGCCGCGGCCCGATCCGGTGAAGCGCCTGCCGCGGGTGCTCGTCGCGCGCAGCTCGAGGACGAGCCGGGCGAGGTCGCGGGCGAACCTCGTCGACGCCGCCGGGTCGACGACCACCGCGTCCCGTCCGGGCAGCCAGGTCTGCACCGACCACGGCAACGGGTACCCGTCGCCGGGCTCACCGAGCGCCACGGGCACGGGCGTCGGCACAGCGGTGGCGGCCACCAGCTCGACCATGGCGTCGCGCTCGGCCTCCAGCTCGGCGCGGACCTCGGCGGGGTCCCGCCGCCGCAGCGGCATCCGCACCGCGAGCCCGTCGCCCAGCCGGAACACGGCGTTGACGGTGCCGACGGCGGCGACCTCGCGCACGGGCAGCCCCGCCCACCGCGGGTGCTGCTCGGCCACCAGGCGCCGCACGACGTCGACGGTCACCTCGAGCTGGTCGCCGTGCATCCTCACGCGGTCACCCTGACCTGCGTCCCGGGGAGGGGCAACGGGGTTTCGGGCGGGCAGGTCCGTGGTCCTAGACTCGGCGGTGCCCGTCCCCGCCGACTCCCAGGAGCACCCGTGGCCCGCGTCGTCGTCGACGTCATGCTCAAGCCCGAGATCCTCGACCCCCAGGGCAAGGCCGTGCACGGCGCCCTGCCGCGGCTGGGCTTCGGAGGCATCAGCGACGTCCGCCAGGGCAAGCGCTTCGAGCTCGAGGTGGAGGGCGAGGTGACCGAGGAGCGGCTCGCCGAGGTCCGCCAGATCGCCGAGACGCTGCTCTCGAACCCCGTCATCGAGGACTACGCCGTCAGGGTCGAGCAGTGAGGATCGGCGTCGTCACCTTCCCCGGGTCCCTGGACGACGTCGACGCGCAGCGTGCCGTCCGCGTCGCCGGCGGCGACCCGGTCGCGCTGTGGCACGGCGACCACGACCTCCAGGGCGTCGACGCCGTGGTGCTGCCCGGCGGCTTCTCCTACGGCGACTACCTGCGCTGCGGGGCCATCGCCCGCTTCGCGCCGGTGATGAGCGAGGTCGTCGACGCGGCGCACCACGGCCTGCCCGTGCTGGGCATCTGCAACGGCTTCCAGATCCTGTGCGAGAGCCACCTGCTTCCCGGCGCGCTCGTGCGCAACGACCACCAGCGGTTCGTCTGTCGCGACCAGCGGCTGCGGATCGAGGACGCCACCAGCGCCTGGACCGGCTCGTACGCGGCGGGCCAGGAGATCGTCGTCCCGCTCAAGAACGGCGAGGGCGGCTACGTCGCCGACGAGGCCACGCTCGACGCGCTCGAGGGCGAGGGCCACGTCGTCGCCCGCTACCTCGGCGGCAACCCCAACGGGTCGCTGCGCGACATCGCGGGCATCCGCAACGCGGCCGGCAACGTCGTGGGCCTGATGCCGCACCCCGAGCACGCGGTCGAGGACCTCTGCGGCCCCGGCACCGACGGGCTCGGGTTCTTCACGTCGGCCCTGCGCGCGCTCGTCGGCTGACGGGCCCACGGCCCGTCCGGGCTCAGTGGCTGTGACCGCCGGCCGCGTGCGCGCCGCCGTGCGGGTGATCGCCCTTCGGTGCTGCCGTGCGCCGCACGAGGTCGAACACGCCGAGCAGCAACGAGATCGCGATCAGCACGATGGTGGTGCGGAGGCTGTGCGAGAGCGCCTCGGCGTAGTCGCCGCGTGAGGTGGCGAGGCGGTCGAAGAACTGCGCGAGCACCACCGCGACGCCGATCGCCGAGCCGACGCGCTGCGCCGTCTGCAGCATCCCGCCGCCCGACCCGGCGCGGGCCGGGTCGACGTCGGCGAGCGCGAGCGTGATGTTCGGCGAGATGACCAGGCCACCGCCGAAGCCCGCCACCAGGAAGGACGGCGCGAGCTTGAGGCCGACGTCGCCGTCGAGGTGCGGCACGAGCAGGTCGATCGAGACCAGGCCGACGAGCACGAGCACCAGCCCGCCGACGACGAGCGAGCGGCCGTAGCGCTCGACGAGCCGCCCGCCGAGGAACGCCGACACCGCCGAGCCCACCGCGAACGGCAGCTGCGTGGTGCCGGCCTCCAGCGCGCTGTAGCCGAGACCCACCTGGAGGTAGAGCGTGATGACCAGGAAGATCGAGGTGAAGCCGGCGAAGTAGAACGTGCCGAGCCCGAGGCCGAGGACGAACGAGCGCACCTTGGCCAGCGACAGGTCGACGAGCGTCTCCTTGCCGCGCGCGAACCAGCGGC
Source organism: Nocardioidaceae bacterium (assembly GCA_030655315.1). Classification (GTDB taxonomy): domain Bacteria; phylum Actinomycetota; class Actinomycetes; order Propionibacteriales; family Nocardioidaceae; genus JAURVT01. The sequence continues at coordinate 116,020 of JAURVT010000050.1, forward strand.
GCTCCCAGAACCAGAACGCCACGAGCAGCACCGCGGTGAACGACAGCAGCCACCACGGGCGCTCGGCCAGCGGGGTGTCGCGGCCACCGGTGACCACCGGCAGCAGGACGAACACCATCGCGCTGCCGAACAGCACCACGCCGACGGGGTCGAGCGACTGCTTGGGCCCGGCCGGAACCGTCGGCAGGTACCGCAGGGCGAGCACCACCAGCAGGATGCCCACGGGCACGTTGACGTAGAACACCAGGCGCCAGCCGAGGTCGGGACCGCCGAGGTTGACCAGGAGCCCGCCGAGCAGCGGTCCGATCGCCGTCGAGACGCCGATGGACGCGCCGAAGAGGCCGAAGGCGCGGCCGCGCTCGGGACCGCGGAACAGGTTCTGGATGAAGCCCGACACCTGCGGCGCGATGAACCCGCCGCCGATGCCCTGGGCCACGCGGGCGACGCACAGCCAGAACGGGCTGGGCGCCGCTCCGGCCGCGGCGCTCGACAGCGTGAACAGCGCGACGCCGACGATGAAGACGGTGCGCCGGCTGCGTGCGTCGCCGAGCCGTCCGGCCGGGACGAGCACGACGCCGAAGGCCAGCGCGTACCCGGCGACGATCCACTGCACGGCGCTGTCGCCGGCCCCGAGACCCTCCTGGAGCGAGGGGAGGGCGACGTTGACGATGCTGACGTCGAGCAGCGTCATCGCGCCGGCGACCAGGCAGACCGCGAGCGCGCGCCAGCGGGCAGGGTCGGGCACGAACTCGGAGGGCGCCTGACCGGCGGGAGATGGTTGCGTCACGGACCCACCGTAGGGACCCGTGGGTGCGTGCGCCGACGAAGCGTCGGTTCGTCCGGGTCGCGTGTGGCCCCCGCCACGGGAGGCGCGACCAGGCGTCTCAGCCGAGCGCGACGAGGGTGACCGCGACCGCGGCGAGCGCGAGCCCGACGCCCTGGAGGCGGTGGACGCGCTCGCGCAGCAGCACGGCGGCGAGCAGCACGGTCGTCGCCGGGTACAGGGACGTGATGACCGAGACGATCGACAGCAGCCCCGCGTGCGTCGCGTAGAGGAAGGCACCCGTGGCGCACGCGCCCAGCGGGCCCATCGTCAGGGCCCACCACGCGTGGCCGCGCGGCACCCAGGCCTGGCGGAGCAGCGTCGCGGTCCCGATGACGGCCAGCACCGACGTCACCTGGGCCAGGGCGAGCGGCATGATGCCGGCGTCCTCGCCGATGCGGTCGAGGAACACGAAGAGCAGGCCGAAGCCGAGGCCCGCGACGACGCCGTCCAGGACGCCCTCGCCGGTCGGTCCCGCCGACGCCGCCGCGGGCGTGCGCGACACCAGCACGATCGCCGGGAACGCCGCGACGATGCCGATCCACGCCCACGCGCTCGGGCGGTCTCCGGTCGCGAGGCCGACCACCACCGGCACGATCGCCGCGCCCACCGCCGACACCGGGGCGATGACGCTCATCCGGCCGCTGGCGAACCCGCGATACAGGAAGGCCGCCCCGACGCCGCCGCCGAGCCCGGCGACCGCGCCCCACGCCCAGTCGGCCGCCACGGGGGTGCCCGTCAGCACCAGCCCGAGGGCGAGCGCGCACACCGCCGACGACGACTGCCCCACGACGGCCACCTGCCAGGCCGAGGCGCGACGGGAGAACAGGCCGCCGAGGAAGTCCGAGACGCCGTAGGCGAGCGCGGAGATCAGCGACAGGACGACGGCCACAGCCGGAGCGTAGGCCGTGACGGCGCTCACCCGGCGCGGGGCGGTGGAACACGCGACCCGCGCTCGGACGTTGGCACGAGTCATGAGCGACGCACCCCTGCTGTTCCAGCCCCTGACCCTGCGCGGACTCACCCTCGAGAACCGCGTCTGGCTCGCGCCGATGTGCCAGTACAGCGTCACCGCGCACGACGGCGTGCCCACCGACTGGCACCTGGTGCACCTCGGCGCGCGCGCGATCGGCGGCTTCGGACTGGTGCTGGCCGAGGCCAGCGCCGTCGTGCCCGAGGGCCGGATCACGCCCGAGGACACCGGCATCTGGAACGACGAGCAGGTCGCGGCCTGGCACCGGGTCACCGACTTCTCCCACGCGCAGGGCGTCCCGATCGGCATCCAGCTCGCACACGCGGGCCGCAAGGCCTCCACCTTCGCGCCCTGGCGCGGCGAGGACTCGGTGCCGTCCGACCAGGGCGGCTGGGAGACCGTCGGACCGTCGGCCGACCCGTTCACCGGCTACGCGACGCCGGCCGAGCTCGACACCGAGGGCATCGCCGCCGTCGTCCAGGCGTTCGTCGACGCCGCCCGTCGCGCCGACGAGGCCGGGTTCGACGTCGTCGAGCTGCACGCCGCCCATGGCTACCTGCTCCACCAGTTCGTGTCGCCGCTCGCCAACCGGCGCACCGACGAGTACGGCGGCTCGTTCGAGAACCGCACCCGCATCGTCGTCGAGACGGCCGCCGCCGTCCGCGCCGTCTGGCCGAGCGACAAGCCGCTCTTCGTGCGGCTGTCGGCCACCGACTGGCGCGACGACGGCTGGACGGTCGACGAGAGCGCCCGTCTGGTCAAGGCCCTGGGCGAGGTCGGGGTCGACCTCGCCGACATCTCGTCCGGCGGCGCCGTCGCCGAGGCCGAGATCGTCGTCGGACCCGGCTACCAGGTGCCCTTCGCGCGCGAGGTCCGCGCGTCCTCGGGCGTCCCGGTGGCGGCCGTGGGCCTGATCACCGAGCCCGACCAGGCCGAGCAGGTGCTGGCCGAGGGGTCCGCCGACGCCGTGTTCCTCGCGCGCGTCGCGCTCCGCGAGCCGTCCTGGCCGCAGCGCGCCGCCCACGAGCTCGGGATCGACCGCCACGACGCGCCCTACCCCGAGCAGTACACCCGCGGCGCCTGGTCCTGACCACCTGTCGGTGCCAGGTGATGCCCCGGCATCACCACGCACCGACGGCTCTCGGAAGAAGTCGGGCCCGGAGTGAACCGAACGGCCGTGGACGGCGTCTGACCTGACGACCGGGCCACGGGGGTGCCCGGTCACCGACCGGGTCGGCCGGGCGCACGGGGGCGCCGCGGCCGGCCCGTCGTCGTCCGTGGTGGCCGCCTCAGCCCGTCCGGGGCGGGACGTCGAGCCGCATCACCCAGCGCCACTTCGCGATCCGACGCACCCGCTCGAACCCGAACGCCTCGTAGAGCGACTCGGGGCCGGTGTGGAAGTAGGCGCCACGCTGGGGCGGCCGGCCGTCGGACTGCTCGGGGTAGGCCTCGACGAGGCCGCCACCACCCGCTCCGATCGCGTCGAGCGCGGCGTGGACGGCCGCCGTCGCGACGCCCTGCGTGCGGTGGCGCGTACCGGTGAAGATGCAGCCGATGCGCCAGTCCGGCAGCCGGTCCAGGTCGCGCTCGTACGCCTTCGCGTTCTTGATGCTCGCGATCTCGGTGGTCGGGCCGTACTGGCACCACCCCACGCACCGCCCGTCCGCGTAGACGAGCTGCTGGTGGCAGGTGCCGGCGTCGACGTGGTCGCGCTTGGCGGCGCGGTTGCCGCCGGGGGCGTCGCGCCTGGTGAAGGCCTCGGGATGGAAGCCCATGCACCAGCAGCCGCCCCAGACGCCGTGGTGGGCCTCGACGAGCCGGGCGAAGTCGTCCCAGGTGTCGGGGGCGAGCGGTCGCGTGGTGAGGCCGTCGACGGGCTGCGTCATCACGGCATCGTCCCTCCGGAGGCCGCGCCGCGCCAGGGTCCTAGCGACCTCGCCGACGCAGCGGGCGCGCGAGCGCGCGCACGGCGCGCACGAGCAGGGGCAGCGCCGTGACCAGCAGCAGGGGCGCCGTCACCGCCGGCGGCAGCACCACGAGGCCGAGGGCCAGGCCCGCCGCGACGACGAGCAGCACGGCGGCGACGTTGGTGGCCCAGAGCAGGAACCGCGGGGTGCGCGGCTGGCCGTCGGTGCGGGTGCCGAGCGCCAGGGGGAACAGGACGACGAGCAGCACCAGGGCCACCCCGGTGACGGCCACGAGGTCGGCGCCCTGCACGAACGCCGTCGCCGCGACGCCGAGGACGACGGTGGTCGTCTCGGCCACCCAGGGCGGCATCTGCTGGTCGGTCCCGGCGTCCAGGGGGCGGGCGAGGAACTCGGCGACGTGTCGGGCCACGACTCAGCAGGCGTCGACGTCGGCGGGCCGGGGCAGGTGGTCGGCGGCCCAGGAGGAGAGCTGCTCGAGCACGGGCAGCAGCGCGGCGCCCGCCGGGGTGACGCGGTAGCCGACGCTCACCGGGGGGCCGGGGTCGACGGTGCGGTCGACGAGCCCGGCCTCGCCGAGCTCGCTCAACCGGTCCGAGAGCACCGAGTCGCTGATGCCGCCCACGGCGCGGCGGAGCTCGCTGAACGTGGCCGGGCCACCGGTGAGGATGCCCAGGATCATCCCGTTCCACCGCTTGCCGAGGAGCCGGAAGGCGCTCGACAGGGCCGCGTCGCACATCCGCGGCTCGTGGGGGGTCTGGGTCACACCGCCCATCCTACCGTGCACTCGTTCGCGAGATGCTGCTATCTTTTTCCTAGCAACATCGACCACACTAGCGAGGTTCCCATGTCCCTGTTCAGGCTCGACGCGAGCATCCGTACCGACGGCTCGGCCAGTCGCGAGATCGCCGACATCGTCGAGGCGGAGTGGGTGGCCGGCCACGCCGACGCCCCCGTCACGCGCCGTCACGTCGGCACCCACCCCGTCCCGGCCACCTCCTGGGCCGACGCGGTCGAGGCCGCCTCGGTGCCCGCGGACCAGCGCACGGACGCGCAGGCCGACGCCGTGGCACTGGCCGCCCGGCTGACCGACGAGCTGGTGGACGCCGACGCGCTGCTGCTCGCCGTGCCGCTCTACAACTTCGGCGTCTCGCAGCACCTCAAGGCATGGGTCGACATGGTCATCACCGACCCCCGCATGGGCCCGGGTGCCGAGCCGCCGCTCGCCGGCAAGCCGGCCGTGCTCGTGACGGTGCACGGCGGCAACTACGCCGCCGGCACGCCGCGCGAGGACTGGGACCACGCCACCGGCTGGATCCGCCGCATCCTGGCCGACGTGTGGCAGCTCGACCTGCGGGTCGTGACGCGCGAGTTCACCCTCGTGGGCGTCAACCCCGCCCTGGACGACTTCACCGAGATGGCTGCCGAGCTGCGCGCCTCGGCCGAGCAGGAGGCCGCCGAGCACGGACGGACCCTCGCCGCCGCGCGCCAGGCGGCCTGACCCGGTCGGCGAGGTCGCGGCGGGTCAGCCCGCCCAGTCGGGCATCACCCAGCCCTCGACCTCGCCGACGACGTCGGCCATGACGACGCCGTCGATCGACTCGCGCACGACGTCACCGTGCCCGGCGTGGCGGGCGAGCTCCTCCACCAGGTGCAGCACCAGCCAGCGGACGTCCCACTCGTCGACGTCGGCGGGGAACCACGGGACGCCCTTGGGGTTGGGGAAGGTGTGCGCGAGCCCCAGCTCGGCCACCGCGGCCGTGGTCTCGCGCCCGACCTGCTCGCTCAGCTCGAGCATCCCCGCGAGCGTCTCGTCGTCGGACAGCGTGAACTCGGTGTCGTAGCCGGGGCGCTCGGGCAGGTCGACCCCGCGGGCCATCGCCACCCAGCCCCGCTCGGTCCAGCTGACGTGCTTGAGCAGCCCGCCGATGCTGAACACGCTGGCCGACGGCGTGAGCCGGGCCTGGTCCTCGGTCAGGCCGTGCGCGGTGAGGCGGACGGCCTCGCGCTGGGCATCGGCGAAGGCGAGCAGCTGCGCCGCCTCGTCCTTCACGGGTGGGGGCATGCCGGCCATGGGGGCTCCTGTCGTCGGTCCGTCCTCGCAACCTAGGGCGCCCCACCGACAGGCGTCGAGGGGTCGACCGCGGACGGCGCGCGGGGACGTCGCTCCCCGCCGATAGGCTGGGCTCGTGACCGCCGCGCCGGAGCAGACCCGCGTCCTCGACACCGTCGAGCACGCCACGCAGACCCCCGACCGCGAGCAGCCCTGGGCCGAGCTCGGGCTCAAGGCCGACGAGTACGAGGAGATCCGCCGGATCCTCGGCCGCCGTCCCACGGGCGCCGAGCTCGCGATGTACTCGGTGATGTGGAGCGAGCACTGCTCCTACAAGTCCTCCAAGGTGCACCTGAGGAAGTTCGGGCAGCTGCCGCAGGAGACGCCGCTCGGCAAGACCCTCGCCGGCATCGGCGAGAACGCCGGCGTGATCGACGTCGGCCAGGGCTGGGCCGTCACCTTCAAGGTCGAGTCGCACAACCACCCCAGCTACGTCGAGCCCTACCAGGGCGCGGCCACGGGTGTCGGCGGCATCGTCCGCGACATCCTCGCCATGGGCGCGCGTCCGGTCGCCGTGATGGACCCGCTGCGATTCGGCCCCCTCGACGCCCCCGACACCGCTCGCGTGCTGCCCGGCATCGTGGCCGGCGTCGGCGGCTACGGCAACTGCCTCGGCCTGCCCAACATCGGCGGCGAGGTCGTCTTCGACGACACCTACCTCGGCAACCCGCTCGTCAACGCGCTCTGCGTGGGCGTGCTGCGCCACGAGGACCTCCACCTCGCGCACGCGTCCGGCGCCGGCAACCAGGTCGTCCTCTACGGCGCCCGCACCGGCGGCGACGGCATCGGCGGCGTCTCGGTGCTCGCGTCCGAGACGTTCAGCGAGGACGGTCCCGCGAAGCGCCCGAGCGTCCAGGTCGGCGACCCGTTCATGGAGAAGCTGCTCATCGAGTGCACGCTCGAGCTGTTCGCGGCCGGCGTCGTCGCGGGCATCCAGGACCTCGGCGGCGCGGGCCTGTCGTGCGCCACCTCCGAGCTCGCGAGCGCGGGCGACGGCGGCATGCACGTCGAGCTGTCCACCGTCCCGCTGCGCGACTCGAGCCTCTCGCCCGAGGAGATCCTGATGAGCGAGAGCCAGGAGCGGATGATGGCCGTCGTCGAGCCCGCGCGGCTCGAGGCGTTCATGGCCGTGTGCGGGAAGTGGGACGTCGAGGCCGTCGTCGTCGGCGAGGTCACCGACGGCGACCACCTCGTGATCGACTGGCACGGCGAGACCGTGGTCGACGTGCCGCCGCGCTCGGTGGCCCACGACGGCCCCACCTACGAGCGTCCCTACGCCCGTCCGGAGTGGCAGGATGCGCTGCAGGCCGACACGACGGCCGCGCTCGCGCGTCCCTCCGGTGCCGACGAGCTCCGCGCGACGCTCCTCGACGTCGTCGCCTCGCCCAACCAGGCCGACAAGTCGTGGGTCACCGACCAGTACGACCGCTACGTGCGCGGCAACACGGTGCTCGCGCAGCCCGAGGGTGCGGGCGTGGTGCGCATCGACGAGGAGACCCACCTCGGCGTCTCGGTGGCCACCGACTGCAACGGCCGCTTCGCCAAGCTCGACCCCTACGCCGGCGCGGTGCTCGCGCTGGTGGAGTCCTACCGCAACGTCGCCGCGTCCGGCGCGCTGCCGCTGGCCGTCACCGACTGCCTCAACTTCGGCTCGCCCGAGGACCCCGCCGTCATGTGGCAGTTCGAGCGCGCCACGCAGGGCCTGTTCGACGGCTGCCGGGCGCTCGGCATCCCCGTCACCGGCGGCAACGTGTCGCTGTACAACCAGACCGGCGAGACCGCGATCCTCCCCACGCCGGTCGTGGGCGTGCTCGGCGTGATCGACGACGTCCGCACCCGCCTGCGCGGTGGCTTCGCCGCCGACGGACGCACGGTGCTGCTGCTCGGCGACACCCGCGACGAGCTCGACGGCTCGGCCTGGTCCGACGTCGCGCACGGCCACCTCGGCGGCGTCCCGCCGGTCGTCGACCTCGACGCCGAGCAGGCACTCGCCCGCCTCCTCGTCCGCTCCGCGCGCGAGGCCCTGGTCGAGACCGCGCAGGACCTGTCGGACGGCGGGCTCGGCGTCGCGCTCGCCGAGGCCGTCATCAAGCACGGCACGGGCGTCACGGTGTCGCTCGACGACGTCGCCGGCGACCCGTTCGTCGCGCTGCTCAGCGAGTCCACCGCTCGCGCGATCGTCACGGTCACGCCGGAGCAGGCCCCCGCGTTCCGCGCGGCGGCCGAGGCCGAGGGCGTCCCCGTCCGCGAGCTCGGCACCACCGGCGGCGACGCGCTCGACGTCACCGGGTCGTTCAGCGTCGGCGCCGACGAGCTGCGCACCCGCTGGGCCGCCACGCTGCCCGCGGTGCTCGACGCCTGACGTCGTGGACGCGGCCACGTCGCTGCGCACCGAGCGGCTGATCCTGCGGCGCTGGCGTGCCTCCGACCGCGAGCCGTTCGCGGCGATGAACGCCGACCCGGTGGTGATGGAGCACTTTCCGTCGGTGCGCTCGCGGGCGGAGAGCGACGACCTCGTCGACCGGGTGGAGGCCCGGTTCGACCGGCTCGGCTGGGGCCTGTGGGCGCTCGAGCGGCTGGACGACGGCGCGTTCCTCGGCTTCACCGGGCTGCACCCGATGCCCGCCGGCACGCCGGACCCGGAGGGCACCGAGGTCGGCTGGCGCCTGGCCCGCCACGCGTGGGGGCACGGGTACGCGTCCGAGGCCGCGCGGGCGGCGCTCGCGCACGGCTTCGACGTCGTCGGTCTGGACCACGTCGACTCGATCACCGCGGTGACCAACACCCGGTCGCAGGCGGTGATGCGGCGCCTCGGGATGCGCCTGGCCGCCGAGTTCGACCACCCCGCCCTCGACGCCGGCTCACCCCTGCGTCCCCACCTGATGTACCGCCTCGACCGCCCCTGAGGCGAGCCCAGGGACGGCCTCCGGTGCGCGCCGGAGCCCTCTCGCGGCGGGTGGGGTGCGGGCGCGGCAGGATGGGGGCATGACCTCGACCCCCGCCGGACGGACCGCCCTCGTGCTCGGTGGGGGAGGCATCACCGGCATCGCCTGGGAGACCGGGCTGATCGTGGGTCTCGCCGACGCGGGCGTCGACCTGACGACCGCCGACCTCGTCGTCGGCACGTCGGCCGGCTCGGTCGTCGGCGCGCAGGTGACGAGCGGGACGCCGCTGGCGCAGCTGTGGGAGCGCCAGCTCGAGCCCGTCGAGCCCGGCCCGCCGGCCCGCGTCGGCCTCGGCCAGCTCGCGGCGCTCGGGTTCGCGCTGCTGCGCGCCCGCGGGGACCTCACGCGCTTCGGCGCCCACGCCGGCGGCTACGCGCTGGGCAAGGCCGACCACGGCGGCACCCCGACCCAGCTGGAGCGGCTCCAGGCGATCGCGGAGCGGCTCCCCGTCCACGAGTGGCCCGACCGCGACCTGCGGGTGTGCGTCGTCGACGCGGTGCTGGGCGAGCGGCACGTGCTCGGCGGTGACAGCGGCCTCCCGTTCGTCGACGCGGTCGCCGCGAGCTGCGCGGTGCCCGGCGTCTACCCGCCGGTCGACCTCGGCGGCCACCCGTACGTCGACGGCGGCATGCACTCGGCGGCCAACGTCGACGTCGCGGCCGGCTACGACCGCGTCGTGGTCGTCGCGCCGCTGGCGGCGGGCCTCGGCCCGATGCAGGGCGCGCGGGCCCAGGTCGACGCCCTCGGCGCCGCCCACGCCATCCTGGTCACGCCCGACGAGGGGGCGAAGCGGGCCATCGGCCGCAACGTCCTGGACCCGGCCGCCCGTCCGCCGTCGGCCCGGGCCGGACGCGCACAGGCCGCGACGATCGCCGACCAGGTGCGCGCGGTCTGGCAGGGCTGAGCGTGGCCCCCCGACTGCAGCCGCTGCCGGCCGACGAGTTCGAGGCGATCTGCATCCGCCTGGACGAGGGCGGCAGCGACCGCGCCGACCTGCGCGCCGCCACCAAGCACCTGCTCGCGCTGCTCGTGGAGCGTGCCCCGGGCAACGCGGTCGAGGTCCGCGTCCCGCCCTACAGCGCCGTCCAGGCCGTGGCGGGCACCCGTCACACGCGGGGCACGCCGCCGGCCGTCGTCGAGCTGGACGCCCCCACCTGGATCGCGCTCGCGCGCGGCCGCCTCGCCTGGGCCGACGCCCGCGCCGCGGGCCGCGTCCGTGCCAGTGGCGAGCGCTCCGACCTCTCCCCGCACCTCCCCCTCACGATGTGACGCGTTTCGGTCCTCGACACGCCGACGCGGACGACCGGAACCGGTCGAATCGTGGGGCGGGGGGAACCCGGCCTGTGGACGACGGTTTCGGCGGCTCCTTCCTCGCCAGGGTGGGGCGATGGGCATCCCCCTCCTCCCGGACGACCTGCGCGACCGACCGTTCACGGCCGCGGAGGCCCTGGCCCACGGCGTCACGCCGGGGCAGCTGCGCGGGCCCGGCTTCCGTGTGGTGGTCCGGGGCGTCCACGTCGTCGCGGACCGTCCGCCGCACCCCGCCGACGAGGTGCGCGCCTGGATGCTCGTCCTGCCCGACGACGCCTGCCTGAGCCACCACACCGCGCTGCAGTGGCGCGGTCTCGACCTCGGTCCCCGGTGGCCGCTCCACTTCTCGACCAACACCACGCGCCACCGCAGCCGTCCGGGCGTCGTCCTGCACCGCCGACGCGGACGGCTGACGCCGGAGTGGGTGCGCGGGATCCCCGTCCTCGGGCCCGACCGCACGTTCGTCGACTGCGCCACGACCCTCGGGCCGGTCCCCCTCGTCACCGCGGGCGACTGGCTCGTGGAGGCGGGCGCGACCGACGTCCCCACGCTCAGCGGCTATGCCGACACGCGTCACCTCGACGGCGTGCTGAGGGCTCGACGGTGGGTCCGCTACGTGCGGGCCGGCGCGCAGTCGCCGATGGAGACGTGGGTGCGCCTCGTCATCGTGCTCGCCGGCCTCCCCGAGCCGTCCCCCAACGTCGCCGTCCTCGACGACGCCGGCGGCTGGCTCGCCCGTGGCGACCTGGTGCTCGCCCACTACCGCGTGCTGGTCGAGTACGACGGCGCCTGGCACGACCGCGAGCCCGCGCAGCGACAGCACGACCTGCTGCGGCGCGAGCGCGTCGAGGCCGCCGGGTGGCGCGTGGTCGTCGTGACGTCCGCCGACCGTCGCGACCCCGGACGGGTGGCACGACGCGTCCACGAGGCCATCGCCGCGCGTGGCTACGACGGACCGCCGCCCCGGTTCAGCATGATGTGGCGCGGGTGGACCGTCTGACCTCACGATTCGACCCGTTTCGGTCGCCACGATCGGCGTGTCGACGACCGAAACGCGTCACATCGTGAGGTGGGTGGGTCAGCGGCGGCCGCGCTGGAGCGAGGCCCAGACGGTGGGCTCGGCGGTGGACCAGGTGGGCAGGCCGACAGCCGCGCGGTAGGAGCGCATGGCCGTGGTGGTGGCGGCGTCCCAGACGCCCGTCGCGGGGACGGTGTAGCCGGCCGCCCGGAGGCTGTTCTGGACGCGCCAGGTGCCCGAGCCGACGTGGCCGTGCTTGAGGACGGGTGCGGTGCCGCGGGAGACCAGGGCCATCCAGCCGGTGCGCGTGAGCTTGCCGGTCTGCTTGAGGCCGCGAGCCCGTTGCATCCGGATCACGGCGTTGCTGGTGGTGGTGCTGAAGGTCTCGTCGACGGTGCCCGGCTTGAAGCCCTGGCGGCTGAGCAGGCACTCGGCGACCTTGACCGGGAAGCCGGTGCCCCCGGTCTTCAGCCCGGGGTAGCGGGGCAGCTTCTGCGCGTTGCACAGCCCGGTCGGCTTCGTCGCGACCGAACCCTTGCCGACGTCCAGGAAGTTGAAGTCGATGTGGATCCGGGTGCCGCCGTAGGTGGCGGCGCGGTCGAGGACGTACTGGTGGATGCGCTGGTGGTTCGACCAGCCGTCGTCGGCCAGATAGGGCCCGCCGTCGGTGTTCGCCCTGCCGTTGGACCACGCGAGCCACAGGTGCCCGGGCAGGTTGTAGTCGGTGCGCGCGGCGCGGACCTGGTCCAGCGCCTTGATCGCGGCCGACGCGCTGGAGTAGACGCCGGACTCGTAGCCGCGGGCCTCGATCCGGTCGGTCCAGCCCTCCATGAACGCGAGTACCGCGGCGTTGCAGCGGGTGTTCGAGATCGGGTACTGCTCGATGTCGAGGTAGAGGTAGCTGCGCTTCGCGATGCCGAGGGCGCTCGAGGCGTCGACCGACTGGTTCGCCTCGGCGATCCCCTGGGTGCGCGCCTTGGCGGCGTCCAGCGACATCTTCTTCTTGTTCTCGCTCGCGCGGCACGGGGCCTGCAGCCCGACGTGGATCGGGATCATCCGCCATCCGCGGCTCGCCTGGGTCTCCACCCAGGCCCGGTTCAGGTTGGGCTGCGCCTTGCACGCCCGCTGGCCGCCCGAGACGTAGATCCCCACGGCGCTGAACGGCGACGCCACCCGCCACGCGTCCATCGCGCGCTGCGTGGGGGCGTTGCAGGTGTCGAACCCGTACCCGGTGAAGGACCCGGGCGTCACGGTCTCGGCGTCCGAGGTGGACGCGGACACCACCACCAGGCCGCCCGCTGCCACGATGCCGACGACCAGGGCCGAGAGAATTCTGCGCATAGTCGTACATCCTGCCCCACGCGTCACATCCTGTCCTCCATCTGGACGACCTGGTGGACGGACGCCCGCGTCCGTGGACGTGAGACGGTGTCGACCGCCCCGCCAGCACCCCCGGAGGTCCCGCCATGCCCACGGCCGCACCCAGCGGCGTGCTCGTCGTCGGCAGCATCACCGTCGACGTCACCGCCTTCGCCCGCCGCCTGCCCTCGCCGGGCGAGACGGTGCTCGGCGACGACCTCACGCTCGTCCTCGGCGGCAAGGGGGCCAACCAGGCGGTCGCCGCGTCGCTCGCGGGCGCCGACGTGCAGATGGCGGGCGCGGTCGGCGACGACGTGTTCGCCGACCTCGCCCTCGACGCCCTGCGCGGTCACGGCGTCGACGTCGACCTCGTCCGCCGCGCGAGCGGGCCGACCGGCATCGCGCACGTCCGGGTCGACGAGCGGGGCGAGAACGACATCGTCATGGTGCCGCTCGCCAACGCCACCGTGGGGGAGGGCGACGTCGACGCCGCCGTCCGGGCCGCCGCCGGACGCGCCCGGGTGCTGCTCCTGCAGCTGGAGACGCCCCTCGACGTCGCGCGGCACGCCGCCCGCGCCGGGCGCGAGGCCGGCCTCCTCGTCGTGCTCGATCCCGCGCCGGCCGTCGCCGACCTCGATCCGGCCACCTGGTCCGACGTCGACGTGGTCACCCCCAACGAGTCCGAGGCGCGTCTGATCACCGGCCTGCCGGTGCGCGACCTCGACGGCGCGCTCGAGGCGGGCCGCTGGTTCGTCGCGCGGGGCGCCGGCTGCGCGGTCGTCACCCTCGGCGGCGCCGGTGCCGTGGTCGTCACGGCCGACGACGCCGTCGCCGTCCCCGCGCACGAGGTCGAGGTGCTCGACACCACCGCCGCGGGCGACGCGTTCGCGGGCTACCTCGGGGCCGGCCTGGCGCGCGGTCTCGACGTCGCGGCCGCCGTCCCGCGCGCGATGGCCGCCGGTGCGCTCGCCGTCACCCGTCGCGGCGCGTCGGCCAGCCTCCCGGCCGGCGCGGACGTGGACGCGCTGCTCGCAGCCGTGCCGGACGACCGGACCACCTAGAACCGACGCGACCCCGTGACCCGGAGGTCGTCGACGCGCCAGCGGGCGTCATCGTCGCGGACGAGCGAGATGGACGCCGGCCGGGTCTCGCCCGCGTAGGCGATGGTGACGTCGACGTCGGCCCGGCGGGGTCCCTCGTCGACACCGGTGACGGTGAACCGCGACTCACGGATCTGGCGCGAGACGTCGAACTGCCCGTCGCGGTAGATCGCGCGACGGCTCAGCCGGCGGCACTCGGCGCCGCTGGACGCGCTGTCGAGGGAGAGGTCGGCGACCTCCGCGCAGTCGAGCCGCTGCAGCGCGGTCACGTAGCCCTGCGCGACCTCGCGCGGCCCCGGGCCGTTGTCGCCGACGAGCAGCAGGCTCCCGACGGCCGCGACGCCGAAGACGGCCAGCACCGTGGCGAGCACGACGCCGACGCGGCCCCGTCCGGGCTCGCCCGACGGCTCGGCGGGCGCCTCGGCGCCCTGGCCCACGGTGCCCCAGTAGACGGTGGTCGGTTCGGGCGGCGACGTCGTCACTCCTCGAGCGTACGGGGGCACCGGTGCCCCCGCCCGGGTCGTATCGTGCGCGCATGACCGACTCCCTCGCCGACGCCGTCGAGCGCGTCCTGCCCTCCGTCCTCGCCGACCTCGACGACCTCGTACGGATCGAGTCGGTGTGGGCCGACGAGTCCCGCCGCGACGAGGTCAGGCGCAGCGCGGACGCCGTCGCGACGCTGCTGCGTGACGCCGGCTTCCCCGAGGTCGACGTGGTCGAGGAGGGCGGCGGCCCGGCCGTCATCGCCCGCCACCCCGCGCCCGAGGGTGCGCCCACCGTGCTCCTCTACGCGCACCACGACGTCCAGCCCGAGGGCGACCGCTCGCGCTGGACGTCGCCGCCGTTCGAGCCCACCGAGCGCGGCGACCGCCTCTACGGCCGCGGCGCCGCCGACGACAAGGCCGGCATCGCCGCGCACCTGGCCGCCTACCGCGCGTTCGACGGGCAGCCCCCCGTGGGCGTGACGGTGTTCGTGGAGGGCGAGGAGGAGTCCGGGTCGCCGACCATCGTGGCGCTGCTCGAGCGGCACCGCGAGCGCCTGGCCGCAGACGTGATCGTCATCGCCGACTCGGCGAACTGGGACGTCGGCGTCCCCTCCCTCACGACGACGCTGCGCGGTCTCGTCGACTGCGAGGTCGAGGTCAGCACGCTCTCGCACGCGGTGCACTCGGGCATGTGGGGCGGCGCCGTCCCCGACGCGCTCACCGCGCTCTGCCGCCTGCTCGCGACGCTGCACGACGACGCCGGCGACGTCGCGATCGCCGGCCTGACGAGCTCGACCGCCGCCGACCTCGAGTACCCGGAGGACCGCCTGCGCGCCGAGTCCGGCCTGCTCGACGGCGTGCGGCAGATCGGCACCGGGTCGGTCGTCGAGCGGCTCTGGGCCAGGCCCGCGGTCGCCGTCATCGCCCTCGACGCGACGCCCACCGCGTCGGCGTCCAACACCCTGACGCCGTCGGCGCGCGCCACGATCAGCGTCCGGCTCGCGCCCGGGTCCGACCCGCGCGCCGGCATGGACGCGCTGGTGCAGCACCTGGAGTCGCACGCGCCCTGGGGCGCCCGCGTCGAGGTCACGCGCGGAGAGACGGGCGCGCCGTTCGCGGTCGACGCCGACGGACCGGCCTACGACGCGGCCCGCTCGGCGTTCCGCGAGGCCTGGGACGGCACCGCGCCCGTCGACGTCGGCATCGGCGGCTCGATCCCGTTCATCGGCGAGTTCGCCGCGATCTTCCCCGAGGCCAAGATCCTCGTCACCGGCGTCGAGGACCCCGACACCCGCGCGCACGGCATCGACGAGGGCCTGCACCTCGCGGAGTTCCGCCGCGTCTGCCTCGCCGAGACCCTCCTGCTCCGCAACCTCGCCGCGTCCCTCTGAGGGCGCGTCCGCCCGGCCTCCCTGGTCCCGAGCGGCCTCGTCCGGGTGTCGGATTCCCAGGTAGGCACGGTTTACCGACAGGACCACGGAGAACTCTCCGTGGTCCTGTCGGCTTCCCGTGCCTACCTGGGAATCCGACGGACGGGGCGACGCGCGGTCAGACGACGCTGCGGTCGCGGTCGGCCCAGTACGGCTTGCGGAGGTCGCGCTTCATGATCTTGCCCGTGGGGTTGCGGGGGAGGGCGTCGACGACGTCGATGGTCGACGGGCACTTGTACCGGGCGAGGCGCTCGCGGGTGAAGGCGATCAGCTGCTCGGACGTCGCGGTGCTGCCGGGCTTGAGCACGACCACTGCCTTGACGGTCTCGCCCCACCGCTCGTCGGGCACGCCGATGACGGCGAGCTCGGCGACGTCGGGGTGCTCGGCGAGGACCCGCTCGACCTCGGGGGAGTACACGTTCTCGCCGCCGGTCACGATCATGTCCTTCAGCCGGTCCTCGACGTAGACGTAGCCGTCGACGACGCGTCCGATGTCGCCGGTGCGGAACCAGCCGTCCTCGGTGAGCACCTCGCGGGTCTCGTCGGGCCGGCCGAGGAAGCCGGCCATCACCTGCTCGGAGCGGAACCACAGCTCGCCGCTGCCCTCGGGCTCGACGTCCTCCAGCGTCACCGGGTCGACGACGCGGACCTCCGCCCCCGGCAGCGGCGTGCCGGCCGAGACGAGGCGCTCGGGGTGGTCGGCGTCCAGGTGCGCCTCGGGGAGCAGGTGGGTGATGACGCCGCACACCTCGGTGAGCCCGTAGACCTGGACGAAGCTGGTGTCGGGCCACGCCGCGAGCGCCGCGCGCAGCAGGGGCATCGGCATCGGGGCCGCGCCGTAGCAGAAGTACTTGAGCCGCCCGAAGAGCGCGGTGGCCTCGGGTCCGGAGGCGAGGATGCCCGCCGCCACGGCGGGCACGAGGAACGCGTGGGTGGCGCCCGCCATCACCGCGCCGGCCAGCGAGGCGGCGTCGGGCTCGCGCGTCATGATCGTCGCCTGTCCGAGGTGGAGGGCGAAGAGCGAGTACGACGTGCCGCCGACGTGGAACTGCGGCATCGCCACGAGGCTGACGTCGCCGGGCTCGACGTGCCAGCCCTCGAGCGCGTTGAGCGTGTGCGCCACCATGTTGCGTTGGGTGAGCATGACGCCCTTGGGCCGGCCCGTGGTGCCCGAGCTGTACATCACCAGGCACACGTCGTCGGGCGTCACGTCGTCGGCGCGCGGGGCGGGCGTCGACGCGGCCAGCCACTGCTCGTACGCGTCGCCGGGGGTGCCCTCGGGGGTCACCTCGACGATCCGCTCGACGTGCTCGAGCCGGTCGCGGATGGTCTCGATCGCCGGCAGCAGCTCGGTGCCCACGAACAGGATGCGGGCGCCGGAGTCGTTGATCGAGTAGTCCAGCTCGTCGCCCGCGAGACGCCAGTTGACGATCGCGGTCGCGGCCCCGACGGCGGCGGCGCCCAGCGTCACCTCGGTGCAGGCGGGGTGGTTCTTGTCGAGGAACGCGACCCGGTCACCGCGGCCGATCCCCGCGGCCAGCAGGCCGCCGCCCACGCGCTCGACCCGGTCGAGGGTCTCGGCCCACGTCCAGGAGCGCGACAGGTAGGCGATCGACGGTGCGTCGGGCGTGTGCTCGGCCCAGTGCCGCAGCCGGTCGTCGACGAGGCGGGGGGGCGGGGCGTCGGTCATGGCGCGTCTCCTCGCGGGATGCGTCGACGGGCGCGACGCGCGGGCTGGTGGCCAGACTGTGGCACGCGTCACGCCGGCTCGACAAGGTCGACGGGCGAGGTGGTGCCGCTTGGCTAGAGTTGCCGACCATGACCTCCTCACCCCCGCCGGGCCCGCCGACGCGCGAGGGCCAGGTCCTCGCCGGCCGGTACCGCCTCGGCGCCCTGATCGGCCGGGGCGGGATGGCCGAGGTCTACCGGGGCCTGGACGAGTCCCTGGGCCGTCCCGTCGCGGTCAAGATCCTCACCAACGCCGCCAACGCCGAGGCGGTCGACCGGCACTCCGCCGAGGCGCAGATCGGCGCCCGGCTGAACCACCCCGGGCTCGTCGCGGTGTACGACGTGAGCACCGACCACGACCCGCCGTTCCTGGTGATGGAGCTGGTCGAGGGCATCACGCTGGCCGACGCGCTCGAGCGGGGCCCGCTGTCGTCCATCGCCGTCGCCGAGATCGGGGCGCAGCTGCTCGCCGCGATTGCCGTGGTGCACTCGGCCGACGTGCTGCACCGCGACATCAAGCCGTCCAACGTGATGGTCGCCGAGGGTGCCGACCCCGTCGTCAAGCTCACCGACTTCGGCATCTCGCGCCTGATCGACTCCACCCGCCTCACCTCGACCGGCCTGCTGGTGGGCACCGCCCGCTACCTCAGCCCCGAGCAGGCGGCCGGCGAGGGCGTCGACCGCCCCACCGACGTCTACGCCGCCGGTCTCGTGCTCCTCGAGTGCCTCACCGGCGTCCAGGCCTTCCCCGGCACCCAGGTCGAGACGCTGTCGGCGCGCCTGCACCGCCAGCCCGAGGTCCCGGCCGAGCTCGGACCCGGCTGGGTCACGGTGCTCGGCGCCATGACCCAGCGCGACCCGGCGCTGCGCCCCGACGCGGGCGAGGCGGCCGCCGCCCTGCGCACGGTCGCCGACGGCGGCGTGCCGGTGCTCCCCGACCGCACCTCGTCCGGCACCCGCGCGATGGGGGCGGCGGCCGCGGGTGCCGCCGCCGGCGCCGGTC